>CAVPSB010000033.1:0-24425 GCA_963708025.1 uncultured Candidatus Rokubacteria bacterium
GTTACGTGGTCGAGCATCCGGACCACGTGTCGCACCTGGTCCTCCTCAGCGGCCAGTACGCGGAGTCGGTCCCCCAGCCCCTCGACGAGCGGATCGCTCCCGTGATCCGGAACGACTTCGACGGCTGGCGCGAGCGGCTCTTCCGGCGGTGCCTCCCCGAGCCCCACTCGCTCAAGGGCGTCGAGGACGGGATCGTCTGGGCCGGTGAGAGCTCGCCCGAGGTCCTCGTGGAGTCGCTGCGGATGATCGACGGGTCGAACGTCTACGACCTGCTGCGCTGGGTCCGGGTGCCGGTGCTGGCGCTTCACGGCACCCAGGACAAGATCGTGCCCTACACCCATGTCCAGAAGCTGGTCGCGGCCATCCCGGGGGCCCGACTCGTCACATTCGAGGGCGCCGGCCACGGCCTCCATGGCCGCCACCCGGCGAAGGTGAACCGGCTCATCCGCGACTTCGTCCTCGACCGGGCCGTCGGGCCGCCCGCGATCCCGCCGACCATCGAGCGGAAGGCCCCGCCGGCCCAGCCGCGCAAGGCCGCCCGGCGGCGGATCCTGTGGCTCTCGAGCCCCATCGGGCTCGGCCACATCCAGCGCGACATCGCCATCGCCCGCAAGCTGCGCGAGATCCACCCGGACGTGACGGTGGACTTCCTCGCCGCGAACCCCGCCGACCGGGTCGTCGAGGCCGTCGGCGAGCGCCTGCATCCCGCCACCCGGCTCCTCCTCAACGACAGCGCCCACTTCGAGGGCTGGGCGCGGGATCACGAGCTGCACGCCTTCAACGCGCTCTGGGACATGGACGAGATCATGGCGGCCAATTTCATGACGTTCGCCGACGTCGTCGAGCGGGAGGACTACGACCTCTGGGTGGGCGACGAGAGCTGGGACCTCGACTACTTCCTCCACGAGAACCCCGAGCTGAAGCGGGCGCCCTACGTGTTCCTGACCGACTTCATCGGCGTCCTTCCCATGCGCGACGACCCGGCCTCCGCGGAGTTCAAGCGCACCTGGGAGAAGAACGCGGAGAACATCGACCACCTGCGCTTTCATCCGGACGTGCGGGACCTGTCCGTCATGGTGGGTGACGAGGAGGACGTGCTCGACCGGGAGTTCGGCCCCGACCTGCCCAACATGCGGCAGTGGGCCCGCGAGCACTTCCGGTTCCCGGGCTACACGTACCACTTCGACCCCGCCGACTACCGGGACAAGGACACCCTGCGGCAGGAGCTGGGCTTCCGCGACGGGGAGCGGGTGATCCTGGTCTCGGTGGGCGGCACCCGGGTGGGACGGAGCCTGCTCGGGAAGTGCGCCGAGGCCTTCTCGCTCGTGGCCCACAAGATCCCCGACACCCGGATGCTCCTGGTGGCCGGGCCGCGCCTCGTCCCGGAGGAGCTGCCCGGCGGCCCCCGGATCGACGTCCGGGCCTTCGTCCCCCACCTGTTCCGCCACCATGCGGCCGCTCACCTCGCCATCGTCCAGGGCGGCCTCACCACCACGATGGAGCTGGCGGCCTTCCAGACCCCGTTCCTCTACTTCCCGCTCCGCAACCACTTCGAGCAGAACCTCCATGTCGCGCGGCGCCTGGATCGGCTGGGCGCCGGGATCCGCATGGACTACGACCGCACCAGCGTGGAGGAGCTGGGCGCCGCCATCCTCGACCACCTGGGCAAGCCCGTGCACCACGGCGCGGCGCCGTCGGGCGGCACCGAGCGCGCGGCACGGATGATCGCCAACCTGCTCTGATCCAGGGGAGACTCGACATGGCGCTGGGACTGAACGACGTCAACATCGAGAAGCTGAAGGCCACCGACACCGCGGTTCGCCAGAACCCCGGCCTGGAGAAGATCACGGTCAAGGCCAGGTCCACGTGGTGCCGCGGGACCATGACCCAGGTCACGCTCAGCGAGTGGTACGCGGGCGGCAACCTGATGACCCCCCGGCCCCGCCGCTTCACCATCATGGTGGACGAGCCTCCCGACCTCGGCGGCGGCGACGCTGCGCCGTTCCCGATCGAGGTGGTCCTCGCCGCGCTGGCCGGCTGCGTCACCAACGCCACCGCGACCAACGCCAGTCTCTTCGACGTCCCGATCGACGGCATCGAGATGGAGCTGGAAGCCCACATGGACGCGCGCGGCTTCCTCGGCCATGACAAGTCGGTGCGCAACGGCATCACGGACATCAGCTACACCATCACGATCCAGAGCCCGGCCGCGGAGGACAAGGTGCGGCGTTGCAAGGAAACCATCGACCGGAAGTCGGCTGTGCGGGACACCCTCGCCAACCCGGTCAACATCACGTCGAAGTTCGTCTACAAGCCGAGCTGAGCGCGGACGGATGCCGGGCGACGTCAACTGCCTCTTCACCAAGGCTCTGATCCCCTTCGTCGAGAAGGAGGTCGGACCCGAGGGGGTCATGGCCCTCTGCCGCGCCGCCGGGCGGTCGCGCGAGTACCTCATGGCGGACCACAACTGGCTCCCCCTGGCTGTCGCCGACGAGCTGGTCCGCGTGGCGATGGAGTTGGTGGGCGAGACGGACGTGGAGCGATGGGCCCGCCGCTACGGCGACGACGCCATGGATTGGAAGCCGTCCCGGGAGTATCGCCATTACCTCGGAACCTACAGCATGGGGATTGGCCACCCACGCGAGCTGTTCGAGAGAAACGTCCGCATGGCGCCAGCGGGCGCGCGCTTCTACCGCCTCGACAGCCTCGGGGTGATGCGCAATCGGGCCACCTTCCGGCGAACCCCGGCGCCGGGTTTCACCATTCCCCGCTGGTTCTGTGTCTGGGAGAACGTCAAGTACGAGCGCTATCCAACCAACTGGGGGCTTCCGCGAGCCGTCGTCACCGAGTCCCGCTGCGCCGCCCTCGGTGCCGACGCGTGCGTGCTCGAGGTCACGTGGAAGAACCCCCCGCTCGGCCGCCGCTTCTGGGGACCGACCCTGGCCGGTGGCGCTGCGTCCGCCGCGCTCCTGGCCGCGCTCGCCACCGGGCAGCCGCTGCCCTGGACCGCCGAGGTGGTCGTGGCCGTGCTCCTCGTGCTCTTCGGCGGCGCGGCGGGCTACGGGCTGGTGCAGCGCGCGCGCTGGCAGCACACCAAGCGGATGCTGGACCTCCAGTCCGAGGAGATCCTCTACTCCAACAACGAGCTGGAGAAGAAGTTCCGGGACCTGGACACCAAGATCGAGCAGCTCTCGCTCCTGATCGATCTCGCCGCCGCCGTCAACGCCACCCTCGACCCCGAGAAGATCTACGAGCAGGCGCTCCAGCGCCTGGTCCACCGCATGGGCTACCAGGGCGCCTATCTCTTCCTCGTGGATCAGAGCCGCCAGGCCGTCCGTGGCCACAGGATGGCCGGCGGTGCCGGGGGGAGTGCCGAGTTCGAGCGCGTCGAGTTCCGCCTCGACGATCCCCACTCCGGGCAGTCTCGAGTTGCCGTCACCGGCCTTCCGATCGCGATCGACGACGTCGAGACCACGACCGTGCCCGTGGATCTCCAAACCGCCCGCTCGTTCGGGGTGCGCTCGGCGGTGATGGTCCCCCTCCGCGTCAAGGAGCGGATCTTCGGGGTGCTCAACGTCACCTCCAGCGAGCCGGGCCAGGTCGGAGAGGGCGACCTCGAGCTGCTCTCGGCGGTGGCCAACCACGTGGCGCTGGCGGTGGACCGGGCGGAGAGCTTCCAGACCATCGAGGAGCTGTCCCGCGGGCTCGAGGACAAGGTGCGGGTGCGGACCGAGCAGCTCCGCTCGGCGAACGAGGAGCTCCAGGCCGCCTACCGGGAGCTCCAGGCCGCCCAGATGCAGCTCATCCAGCGCGAGAAGATGGCGTCGGTGGGCCAGCTCGTGGCCGGCGTGGCCCACGAGCTCAACAATCCCATCGGGTTCGTCTATTCCAACGCCACCACCCTGGAGGACTTCGTCCGCCGTCTCCGCGGCATGCTCGACGTGTACCGTGCCACGCCGCTTCTGGAGGCGGAACGGGAGCGGGTCCAGGCCGAGTGGGACGCCCGCAAGATCGACTATGCCCTCAAGTACCTGGACTCCATGACCCAGGGCATCAAGGAGGGCGCCGAGCGCGCGCGCAAGATCGTGCGCGACCTGCGGGTCTTCGCCCGGAGCCAGGACGACGTCTGGCAGCCCGTGGACCTCCACGAGGAGCTGGACTCGAGCCTCACGCTGCTCAACCACCTGCTCAAGGACCGGGTCGCCGTCCACAAGAAGCTCGGCGACCTGCCGGCCGTGGAGTGCATCCGGTCCCAGATCGACCAGGTCTTCCTCAACCTCCTGGCCAACGCCGCGCAGGCGATCACGGGCCCGGGCGCCATCACCATCGAGACCCGGCGGGAGAACGGCTTCGCCGTCCTCGCCATCGGCGACACCGGCCCCGGCATTCCCCGTGACATCATCGGACGCATCTTCGACCCGTTCTTCACGACCAAGCCGGTGGGTGAGGGCACGGGGCTCGGGCTCTCGATCAGCTACGAGATCGTCAAGAAGCATGGGGGCGGCATCCGCGCCGAGAGCCCGCCGGGGGGTGGGGCCGTCTTCACGGTGCGCATCCCCATCACGAGGGCCTCGGCGTCGTGACCGACGAGGCAACGGTCCTGATCGTCAACGACGAGGGGCGGGTGCTCGACTCCCTGGAGGCCCTGCTGGCGATCGACCATCGCGTCCTCCGCGCCGAGCGACCCGAGGCGGCGCTGGACACCCTCGCCCGCGAGGAGGTGGCCCTGGTCATCAGCGACCAGCGGATGCCGGGGATGGCCGGCACCGAGCTCCTGGCCCGGAGCCGCGAGGTCTCCCCGGAGACGGTCCGCGTGCTGCTCACCGCCTTCACCGACGCCGACGCGCTGATGGAGTCCATCAATGCGGCCAACATCTACCACTTCATCCTCAAGCCCTGGGATCCCACGGAGCTGACCCACACGGTGCGCCGCGGCGTCGAGCGCTACCGCCTGGCGCGGGAGCGCGCCGAGCTCATCCGCGACCTCGCCGCCAAGAACCGGGACCTCGAGGCCACCCTGGCCGACCTGCGGGCGGCGCAGGAGCGGGTGGTCCGGGAGGTCTCCGTCCGCGCCCAGCTCCAGCGCTACGTCTCTCCGCGGCTGGTGGACATGGCCGTCCAGAACCCGACCTTGCTCGAGCTCGCGGGCGAATGGCGCGAGGCCACGGTGCTCTTCGCCGACATCCGCGGCTTCACCCGTCTGGTGGAGACCGCACCGGCCCCGGTTGTGATCCGCCTGCTCAACGAGTACTTCAGCGAGATGATCGACGTGATCTTCCGCCAGCAGGGCACCGTCGAGCAGCTCATCGGCGACGAGATCGTGGCCCTCTTCGGCGTCACCGAGGGCGGTCAGGATGCGGCCGCCCGCGCCGTGCGCACGGCCATCGACATGGTCGCCGCGGTGGAGACGCTCTCGACCCGGTGGAAGGCGGACGGGCTGCCGACCTTCGGCATCGGCGTCGGCCTCACCTCGGGGGCGGTGTGGGCCGCCACCATCGGCTCGGACCGGCGGCGCGAGCTGGTCGTGGTGGGTCGCCCGATGATCGCGGCCGCCCGCATCCAGCGCATGACACGGCTCTTCGACGCGCATATAATCGCCGGCGAGGGCACGTTCCGCGAAGTCGGCGATCTCGTCCGGTACCGCGAGCTCGGCACCCCGAAGCTCAAGGGCATCAAGGACCGCCAGCCGCTCTACGAGATCCTCGGCCTGAAGGACGGCGCTCCCGCCGATGTCCGCTAGGCGCCGCCAGCCCGACAGAGGAGGGTGAGTGGAGCCCGCCACCGTGCTCGTCGTCAACGACGAGCCGCGCGTCCTCGACGCGCTCGAAGTCATCCTCGCCGCCGAGTTCCGCGTCCTCCGGGCGGAGGGCGGCCAGGAGGCCCTCGACCTCCTGGCCGGCGAGGAGGTCGCCGTCATCCTCACCGACTACCGGATGCCGCGCATGACCGGCGTCGAGCTGCTCCGGCGGAGCCAGGAGGTCGCGGCCGGCGCCATCCGCATCGTCCTCACCGCCTACACCGACGTGGACAGCCTCATGGAGGCCATCAACACCGGTGGCATCTACCACTTCATCGCGAAGCCGTGGGACCCGCACGAGCTCCTGGTGATCGTGCGGCGCGCCGCCGAGCGCTACGGGCTCGACCGGGAGAACGCGCGGCTCAAGGACGAGCTGGAGCTGGCCTACAATGCCCTCCGTCGCGAGGCCGCCGCCGCCCGCGAGCGTCCCCTCGCCTTCGAGCGGCTGATCGGCGCCCAGACCGGCCTCCGCCAGTCGGTGGAGCTGGCCCGCAAGGTGCTCGACACCGACACCACCGTGCTCCTGCTGGGCGAGACCGGCACCGGCAAGGAGCTGTTCGCCCGGCTCATCCACGACAACGGCCCGCGACGCTCGGCCAGGTTCGTGGCCCAGAACTGCGGCGCGCTCCCCGAGTCCCTGCTGGAGTCGGAGCTGTTCGGTCACACCCGGGGCGCTTTCACCGGGGCCCTAGCCGAGCGCAAGGGGCTCTTCGAGGAGGCCGACGGCGGCACCATCTTCCTCGACGAGGTCGGGGACATGTCGCCCGCCATGCAGCTCCGGCTCCTGCGGGTCCTCCAGGAGGGCGAGATCCGGCGCGTCGGGGCATCGACCGCGCGGAAGGTGAACGTCCGGGTGCTGGCCGCCACGAACTCCGACCTCGAAGCCGACGTCGCCGCGGGCCGGTTCAGGAAGGACCTCTACTACCGGCTCAGCGTGTTCCCCATCCGGCTGCCCCCCCTGCGTGACCGGGCGGAGGACATCCCAGCCCTCGCCGAGCACTTCCTCCGCGTGTACCGTGAGCGCGCCCACCGCGCCATCCCCTCCATCTCGCCGGAGGCGATGCGGTGTCTTCGGGCCTATCCGTTCCCGGGCAACGTGCGGGAGCTGGAGAACGAGATCGAGCGGGCGGTGGCGCTGGCCGACGACGGGCGGCCCCTCGGCCCCGAGCACCTCTCCGACCGGCTCCACGAGGGCGCCGAGAAGACGGCGCCCCCCCGGACGCTGAACGAGGCCATCGAGCAGCTCAAGCGGCGCATGATCGAGGACGCGCTCAGGGAGTGCGGGTCGAAGACGCGCGCGGCCGAGCGGCTGGGCCTCACGCGCCAGAGTCTCCAGCAGATGCTCCGCCGCCGCCAGGGTTAGCGTCCCGCCCGTCGGCGCCGCGGCGCGGGAGCGCGGCAGTCTCGTCCGTTTCGCCTCGAGGGCGAGGCACCGGGGGGGCGACACGCCCGAAGGCCTTTCCGGGATGGACGCGGCGGGTGAACGCCGCCAGCTCATCCACGAAGGCCTGCGCGTAGGCGGGCAGGAAGCGCCGCGGGTCCCAGCTGACCGCGACCCATGCGCCGAGCGAACGCCCGTCCTGGAGAAGCGGCGCCGCGCGCACCCTTGCTCCGAGGGTCAGGGTCGAGGGGGCCACCCCGATCCCGTATCCGGCCCGCACGAAGGCCAGGAGCGTGTGCGGTGTCCCGCTCTCCAGCAGCACCCTCGGCCGTACGTGGGCGACCTGGCAGGCGGCGTCGAACAACTGGCGGACGGCGAAGTCCCGGCGGAGGAGCAGAAGGGGCTCCCGCGCCAGCTCCCTCACCTCGAGAGTGGCCCGCCGCGCCAGGCGGTGGGATGGTGGCATCAAGGCGATCACCCGTCCCGGGAAGAGGAGGCGATGCCTGAACCCCGCCTCGGGGATCGTCACCGCCAGGTGAAGCTCCCCTCGGTTGAGCCGGGCGAGGAGGCCTCGACCGCCGTCCTCGGTCAACTGGATCTCGACGACGGGATGGCCGCGGCGGTAGCGGGCCACGAACTCCACGAGCACGCTCTCCAGCGACTGGGGCGTGGCGCCCACCCGGAGGATGCCCGCATCCCCCACCTGGAGCGCCCGGGCGCGGTCGCCGATCGACTCCACCCCGGCCAGGAGGTCGCGGCTCCGATGGAGCAGGTCCTCCCCCTCGGCCGTCAGCTCGATCCGGCGGCCGATCCGATCGAACAGCCTCACACCGAGCTCCGCCGCCAGGTCGCGCACCTGGCGGGAGAGGCCCGGCTGGGTCAGGCCGAGACGGCCAGCCGCCCGGGACACGCTTCGGGCGTCGGCGACCGCGACGAAATACCGCAGGTGCCTGAGCTCCATGGCCTCATGCCTCCCCGGCATCGATTATAGGTTGGAAGAAGCATTGGACGTGAGCCAGCCGCCGCTTCTATCGTGCCGTCCCAGAGGGGTCCGACCGGTGACGACGCGCCGGTGACACTCCAGGCGGTGCCGGCGATAGTCGTCGGGCCTGGATGGCCGCATCGCCTCTGGAGGTGACGCCGTGAATAGAATGGTGTGGTTCGCTCTGTTCCTCTGCGTGGGCCTCTCCGCCGCCCCCCGGGGATCGCTGGACGGGGTCCGCGACTGGACCGACCCCCGAGCGGTGGCGGCCTCCGAAGCGCTCGGAGGAGGCGCCGGCGACTGGGTGTTCCCCGGCGAGTACGAGAGTCACCAGGCCATGTGGATGCTGTGGCCGACGTACGAGAACAAGGCGGGGTTCCCCTCCACCGAGCCGATCAGCGACATGATCCGCGCGATGAGCGGCCACGTCCACGTGAACCTGGCGGTGCAGGACGCCGATGACGAAGCCGCCGCCAGGAGCCTGCTGACCGCGAACGGAGTCCCGCTCGACCACGTCCACTTCTTCCAGATCGAGCACGGCGACATCTGGGCTCGGGACATGGGGCCTCAGTTCACCCGGAGCCGTTCGGGGAAACTGCGCATCAACGACTGGAATTTCAACATGTGGGGGAACGAAGAGCCCGACAGCGAATTCAGCATGTTCGACGAGCCCTTCGACCGCACCGTCGCCTCCATCATCAAGGTCCCGGTACTCGACGCACGGCCCGGGCCCGCCAGCGCCGTGCGCATGATCCACGAGGGTGGAGGGTTCACGCACAACGGACACGGGACGATGATCGCCGTCGAATCGGTCGTGATGCAGCGAAACCTGGGACCCAGTCGGTTCTGCGGTGGACTGGCTCCGGTGACCGACTACAGCCAGCCGAACACGTACGCGCCGAACCCGGACTGGCCTGCGTGCAAAGCCCTCGTCGAGAACGAGTATCGGCGGATGCTGGGGGCCAAGAAGGTCATCTGGATTCCCACCGGCGTCATCGAGGACAACGGAACGTTCCGGGGCGCGCTGGCGCCGCACATCCACGTACCGATGCTTGAGGGGATCGACATCCCCCACGCGGGCGTCTACACGCTGTTCACTACCAACGGACACACCGACGAGCTCCTCCGGTTCGTCGCCCCCAACAGAGTGGTGTTGGCCGAGGAGACGGTCCCGAGAACCCCGGTGCGGACTCCAGTCGAGAAGTTGATCCGCTGGCTCCAGGAGCAGAACCATGAACGACTCGAGCGGGTCTACGACATCATCTCCAGGGAGACGACGGAGTCCGGCGAGCCGATCCGGGTTGTCCGCATCCCAACGCCCGCTCTGACCCTCGAGGTGTTCGAGCCGGGCGACGGGATCTACGACTACTACGCGGCCTACGATCGCTGGGAGGACGGCTCGACGCTGCCGCCGGTCATGCTGGCAGTCTGGCCCACCAGCTACGTGAACTACGTGCCCACCAACGGCCTGGTCCTCGTGTCGAGTTTCTGGAAGCCCGGGCGCTCGCTCGAGACCAGGAAGAGAGACGAGGAGGCGCGCTCCCTCCTGCGAGAGGTGTTTCCCGGCCGCGAGATCGTGCAGGTCTACTCGGAGAACGTCAACCGGGGCGGCGGCGGGATGAACTGCATCACGCAGCAGCAGCCGGCGAGCGCGAGGTTCGCCCAGAAGTGCGGCTGGGCGAAGGTCCAGGTCGCCGCCGGGGTCACCACCCTGTTCGCCGGTGCGACCGGAGGAGCCGCGCTGGGCTCCGTCCCTCGGCTCGGCGTCTACCTGAAGCGGCTGGCCGCGTCGGAGAAGCGGGTGCGGGTCGAGGTCGTGGGCGCCTCCCGGCTCGACGGCCGGATCGGCTGGGTCGACGAGGACGACGTCGAGAGCGCCGGCGAGAAGTGCCCGGCCGTCTACTCCCTGAACTGAAGCCCGGATGCCGCCGGAGGGGTGGACGGGGTCGTCGGCAAGGAGGGAAACCCCATGAGTCTGGTCCCGCGACGGTCGCAGGTTTGGTTGGCACTGCTGACGTTCGGCTTGACGATCGTGTACGTGCCGACGCCGGCGCTCGGTGGTGACTCGAGCCGGTCGTGCCGGCACGGTGATCGCGGTCGCCTGCTCCGCTTCGAGCGAGTCGCGTCGCACGCGACGGCCGCTGACGCTCGCGCGTACTTCGACTCGTGGATCGAGTTCTACCGAGACTTTTACGGGTTCCCTCCGAGCCTCCCCGTCAACATCGACTACGGCTTCGACACCTACAAGGTGACGTATTGCACCGTCGATGCAGTGCTCCCCGGTCAGTCGAGCGCGCGGCCCACCATCGCCACGGGGAACGTCTCCATACCGCGCAAATCCGGACGGCTCTCGACGGTCGTGTACCTGCACGGCACGTCGGTCTCCTTCTATGACGCGCCTTCGAACCCGAACGTCTTCGGCGGGTTCAACGAGAACGGCGAGAGCTTCGACGGACCGCCGTCCAGCGCGATCTTCGCGGGCGGCGGCTTCATTTACATCGCTCCGGACTACCTCGGCCTCGGTGACTCGACGGTGCCGCGCCATCGCTACTTCCACGCCGCCACGGAAGCTTCGTCCGCGGTCGACTTGCTCGCGTCCTCGCGCCACGTTCTGACGCACCTGCACGTGCAGCAGACCGACGATCTGTTCACGTTCGGCTTCTCTCAGGGAGGTCACGCGGCCCTCGCTCTCCACCGCGAGTTGCAGAAGGAACATGTCGACGTGACCGCCACCGCCACGGTCGGCGGAGTCTTCGACGTCGAGCGCTTCTTCCTGTCGTCGATCGCGGACAACACGCCAGTGACGCTCACGCTCTACGTCTCGTACATCTTGCTGGCCTACGACGACGTCTACAACGTGTACGGACTGCCGTCCGACGTCTTCAGGCAGCCGCATGCCTCCACGGTACCCGACCTGTTCGACATGCAGCACTTCTTCGACGACGTGCTCGCGGGCCTGCCGCCGACCTCGCGCGAGCTCCTCAGGCCATCGTACTACGCGAACGTGAGCAACAATCCGAACGATCCCCTCCGCGTCCGTCTGCGTCAGAACGCGGTCGACCAGTGGCGGCCCGAAGCGCCGATCCGCGTCTATCACAGCCCCGACGACGAGGAGGTCTTCTTCGAAGACGCTCTCGTGTCCGTGAACAGACTGCGGAATCGAGGCGCTGACGTCACCGTCAAGACGCTCCCGGGCTTCGACCACGTCGGCAGCTGGATCCAGGCCATGCCGCGCGCGGTGACGTACTTCAAGACGCTGGACTGATCCCCTGGCGTCCCACGTGGCTCGGCCGGCCGACGGCACTTGCGAGCGGTCGCGAAGCCAGGCTGTTCTACTCCCTGAACTGAACGCGCGGACCACGATAGAATGACCGATGCCCCCGGTGGGGCGAACGGGGTCGCTATCGAAACTCCGAGAATCGGAACCGGGAGTGTGACATGGCCAGGACACCACTCTTGCGCGCGCTCCGCACCCTCTTCGCCGAGCACCGCGCTGCTCGACGGCTCGGCCTGCCCGTCGATGCGCTCCGCGAACATCGCGCCCGCGCAGCCGAGGAGGCCGCGCCACCCGGCCTCCCGCGCCGCCGGTTCCTGACCGGGGCCGCGGCCGCGGCGGCCCTCGTCACGCTGCCGCGCCGGGCGCGTGGCGCCGGTGATCCCGTCGTCGCCATCGTGGGCGGTGGCATCGCCGGCCTGACCTGCGCGCTCGAGCTCGCCGACCTGGGCATCGCCTCCACCGTCTACGAGGCCTCCGGCCGCGTGGGCGGCCGCATGTTCTCGAACACCGGCGGCTACTGGGACGCCGGCCAGGTCACCGAGTGGGGCGGCGAGCTCATCGACTCGGGCCATCGGACCATCCGGAAGCTGGCCCAGCGCTTCGGCCTGCCGCTGGACAACCTGCTCGCCGCCCAGCCCAACCATTCCGACGACGTCTACCACTTCTTCGGCCACTACTACCCGAAGAGCCGGGCCGACGCCGACTTCTCGGCGATCTTCGACGCCATCGCCGACGACGAAGCCGCCGCGCCGTTCCCCACCACCTGGGACTCTTCCACCCCGCGCGGCCGATTTCTCGACGGCCTGAGCGTCCACGACTACATCGAGCGGCGCGTCCCGCACGGCCACTCCTCGCCGCTCGGCCAGCTCCTCGACACGGCCTACGCTATCGAGTACGGCGCCGACAGCGTCAACCAGTCGGCCCTCAACCTCCTGTACCTGCTCGCCTTCCAGCCCACGCCCCACGAGCTCGCGGTCTTCGGCGAGTCCGACGAGAAGTACCACATCCGCGGGGGCAACCAGCAGCTCCCCAGGGCCATGGCCGCGGCGTTGCCGGGAACGGTCAAGACCGGCTACAAGCTGGTGAAGATCAGAGAGACCGCCGCCGGCCGCTCCCGCCTATGGTTCGAGCGCGGCTCGGGCACGGTCGAGGTCGTGGCCGACTGGGTCGTTCTGGCCGTGCCCTTCGCCGTCCTCGCCAAGGTCGATTACGTTCAGGCCGGCTTCGACCCGCTCAAGCTCCAAGCAATCGCCGAGCAGGGTCGGGCTCACAACGGCAAGCTGCAGCTGCAGTTCAATCAGCGTCGCTGGCTCGGCCCCGGCCCCTGGCCCGGCAAGGCCAACGGATCGAGCTACAGCGACACCGGCTACCAGGCGTCCTGGGAGGCTACGCGCGCCCAGAGCGGTGATCCCGGCATCCTGGTCCTCTACTCCGGCGGCTCGGTGACCGACGCCATGCACACCACCGAGCCCTTCGCGACGGCGTCGAACGCCAGGGTGCGGCAGGACGCCGAGGCCGGCCTGGCCCAGCTCGCCCCCGTCTTCCCCGGCCTCCACTGGAACGGCAAGGCCACGCAGTCGATCCCGCACAAGAGCCCGTTCTTCCGCGCGTCGTATTCCTTCTACAAGCCTGGTCAGTACACGACATTCGCCGGCTACGAGGCGGTGCGCCAGGGCGGCGTGCTCTTCGCCGGCGAGCACACGTCCACCGACTTCCAGGGCTTCATGGAGGGCGGCGCCGAGCAGGGCAAGCGCGCGGCCCGGGAGCTGGCGCGACCTGATCTGAAGATCTTCGGGAGGGTCTCGGAGACCCCCCCGAGGCCCCCCCTCGGAGGCCGCGGCAAAGCCGCGGCTCGAAGTGGAACGCCATTGCCGCCAGGACAGGCGCCAGCGCGTTGCGAGAAGCCGATGAGCGGCGGGGGACAAGAGCCGCCGGTCAGGGGCTCTGGGCGTCCTCCTCCCGTCGGCTAAGGGCCTGCGGCGAAATAAGTGGACCAGATCTCATTCGGTTTCCTGCCGGCGTGGGAGGGAATCATTGAGCAGCCCGCCCGATGACCTGGGACAGTTATTTCGCGGCAGGCCCTAACCTCCTCCGGGCTCCCGGAAGCCGTACACGTCGCGCAGCGCCCGCAGCGTCGCCTCGACGGTCGGCTCGACGAACGGTGGCTCGGGGAGGTGCGGGCGGGTGGCGGCGGGGTCCTTCAGCCCCATCGAGGTGATGAAGGCGACGACGGTCTCGTCCGGGCTGATCCAGCCCTGCTCGCGCAGCAAGCGCGCGCCGGCCAGCGCGCACGCCGACGATGGCTCGGGGAAGAGGCCGTCGGCCCGGGCAGCCTCGAGCTGGGTGGCGATGATCGCCTCTTCGGGCACCGCGATGGCGGTGCCGCTGGTGGCGCGGATCGCGTCCAGCGCCTGGATCGTGCTGTGGTCGGTGTCGATCGAGATGGCCACCGTCGGACCGGTCGGGACGGGCGGGACGCGATCGAGGCCGGCGGCCAGGGCCCGGCTGAGGGGGCCGAAGCGCTCGGCAGCCGCCAGCCGGGGAAGCCGGTCGATCAGCCCGAGACTCCGGAGCTCCTGGAGGCCCTTGCTCGCTCGGGCCAGGGCGTCGCCGTAGTCGGTCGGGAACACGATGACGTCCGGCGGCCGCCAGTCGAGCTGCTCGCAGATCTCGAACGCGATGGTCTTGTACCCCTCCACGCCATAGGGGTTGGCGCCGACGGGAGGGTCGCTGACGTTGCAGACGGGGTACCAGCCGAGCTCGCGGACGCAGGCCTCGAGGGTGCGCCGGCGAGCCCGGTCGTCGTCGACCTGGAGCACCATCGCGCCGTAGGCCGCCATGAAGACCTTCATGGTCCAGGGCACCCGCCCGAAGGTGAAGACCACCGCCGGCAGCCCCGCCTTGGCCGCGTGGGCGGCGGTGGCCGCACCCTGGTTGCCGGTCGAGGAGTCGAGCACGACGTGCGCCCCGGCCTCCACCGCTTTCGAGACGGCGACCGCGGCCAGCCGGTCCTTGAACGACCAGGTCGGGTTGCGGGTCTCGTCCTTGGCGTACAGGCGGGCCAGGCCGTGGCGCCCGGCCAGGCGCGTCAGCTCGGTCAGCGGCGTGCCGCCCTCCCCGAGCGTGACGCGCCGGGCCGGGTTGACCGGCAGCAGCTCGCCGTAGCGCCACATGTCCCAGGGGCGCCCGGCGAGGCTGGCGCGCGTGAGGGTCCGGGCCACGGCGGCCTCGTCGTAGCGCGGCCAGAGGTTGACGCCGAGGCCGGCGCGCCGGCAGGCCGGGCAGCCGTCGAAGAGCGGCTCGGCGCCGTACCCGGCGCCGCAGCGGGGACACTGTAGCCCGATCACCGTACCCATCCTCTCGCCTCCGTCGCCGCCATAGTACCCGTCGGGGCGCCCGCCCGGCCACCGGGCCCATTGCGACCGGGAACCGCCCTCGCCTATGATCGACCCGCATCAGGCTCCCCGGCGCGGCCCGGCGGCGGCCCGTCGCCGCGGCGCGCGTCCAGGTGACGCGCTCCAACCCAGAGGAGGCCCAACGATGGCGAGACACCTGTCGCGGCGCAGATTCCTGGCGGGACTCGCCGGCGGCTCGGCCCTGGCGGCCCTGGGCCAGGGGGGGACCGCCCTTCCGGCGAGCGCCCAGACGTTCAACTGGCGCAAGCACGCGGGCGCCAAGCTGCGCGTGGTCACGCTCAAGTTCCCGATGTCGGAGATCCAGCAGGCGCGCCTCGGGGAGTTCGAGCAGTTGACCGGGATCAAGGTCCAGTGGGAGATGCTGCCCGAGGACCTGTGGCGCCAGAAGGTGAAGGTCGAGCACCTCGGCGGCGCCACCGACCAGGACGTCTTCCTCAGCTACTACGCTCAGGAAGGCCGGCAGTTCCTGACCTCGGGCTGGTACGCGGACATGCGGCCGATGATCCGGAACCCCGAGCTGACGAGCCCGGACTTCGGCTGGGACGACTTCATTCCCACTCTGCGGGACGCGGCCACGATCGAGGGGCAGGTCCCGATCATCCCGGATCGCGCCACGGCCCTCCCGATCCTCTACTACCGGCGCGACCTCTTCCAGCAGTTCAAGCTCGAGCGTCCGAAGACGTGGCAGGACGTGCGCAACGCGGCCAAGGTGATCCACGAGGGCACCAGCAAGCAGGTCTTCGGGATCGTGCTCCGGGGCAAGGGGGCCGCGGCCACCTCGATGTTCGCGCCGGTCCTCTACGACTTCGGGGGGCAGTGGTTCAACCGCACGACGGGCGACGTCGCCTTCAATACGCCCGACGCGCTGGCCGCCTTCGAGTGGTGGGGGTCGATCCTGCGCGAGTACGGGCCCCCGGGCTCGGTGAACAACCACTGGGCCGAGGTCACCAGCATCTTCAGCCAGGGGCGCGCGGCCATGCTGTTCGACGACATCACCTTCATCACGATCTTCTCCGACCCCGCGAAGTTGACGGTCGTCAACAAGGTCGGCTACGCGGTGACGCCCACCGGCCCGCGCTCCGCCGACTGGCGGGGCCTGCCGGCCTACCAGCCCAACGTCAACGGGCTGGCCATCTCCGGGCTCGGCAAGCAGAAGGAGGCCGCCTGGACCCTGGTCCAGTACCTGAGCGACCGCAAGACCTCGAAGCAGTACATGCTGAAGGGCGGCCTGGCGCCGCGCCAGTCGGCGTGGGTTGATCCCGAGGTGGTGAAGGCGCTGGATCCCGAGTTCCTGGAGACCGGGCGCGCGTCGGTCCAGATCAACTACCCGGGCGTGGCCCCGCTCTCCATCACCAACGTCTCGAAGGCCCGCGACTACATCGGCCAGGTCATCGTGACGGCCATCCAAGGGGGCAACGTCAAGGCGGCCTTGAACACCGCGTTCACCCAGTGCGTCGACCTCCTCAAGGAGGAGCGCGCGAAGAAGTCGTGAGGCCGGCCTGCCCGTACCGTCGCCGCCGGCCCGGCGGACGGCCGCCGGCGGCCGGCGCCCGGGCCGGGACCGGGGCGTGAAAGCCGGAGCGCCGGCCGGGAGCGGGCTGTCGGCGGTGGCGTCCGGGGTGCGCGCGGGCGTCCGCCGGCGCCTCCCGGCCGGCGCCCGCGCGCTCGGCTTCGTTGACCGCCACCTGCACATCCTCTTCCCGCTGCCCGCCCTGTGCCTGGTCCTCGGCCTGATGGTCTACCCCCTCGTCTACACCCTGCTCCTCAGCATCCGGAGCTACGACCTCGCGCTCAAGAGCTACAGCCTGGTGGGGATCACCCACTACCTGACCGCCCTGACGAACGAGCGGTTCTGGGACGCCTTCGGGCGCACGTGCTATTTCACTGCGCTCTCGGTGACCGGATCGATCGTCCTCGGGATGGTGATGGCCCTGATCCTGAACCGCGACTTCCGCGGCGCCCGGTGGGCTCGCACGGCGTTCCTGCTGCCGATGGTGGCGACGCCGGTCGCGACCTCGCTGGTGTGGATGATGATGTTCAACCCCACCCTGGGCGTGCTGAACTACTTCCTGCAGCTCGCCGGCCTGCCCCCCAGCCTCTGGGTCGCCGACCCCCGGCTGGCGATCCCCAGCATCGTGCTGGTTGACGTCTGGCACTTCGCCCCCTTCGCGATGCTCATCCTCCTGGCCGGGCTCCGGTCGCTGCCGCTCGAGCCGTTCGAGTCGGCGATGATCGACGGGGCCTCACGCTGGCAGATCTTCTGGCGCATCACCGTGCCGCTGCTCCAGCCGGTGCTGGTCGTCGTCCTGATGTTCCGCACCATCGACGCGCTCAAGGTGTTCGACCTCATCTGGGTGATCACGGCGGGGGGGCCGGGCTTCGGCTCCGAGACGCTCTACGTGTATGCCTACAACCAGGCCTTCAAGTACCTGGACATCGGCTACGGCTCCGCCGTCATCGTGGTCTTCACCCTGATCGTGGCCGGAGCGAGCATGGTGTGGATCCGGGCGCGCGAGCGCTCGTGGGCGTGACCGCGTGACGCGCGCCGACGGACGCCGGACCGGACGCCCGGCGGGCGGGGGCTTACCGCGGCGACTGTCGCGGGTCGCCGACCGGCTCCTGTTCTACGGCACCCTCGCCGGCCTCCTGGCCTTCTTCCTCTTCACCCTGGCCTGGATGGTCCTGTCGTCGCTCAAGAGCAACGTGCAGGTCACCGCCTATCCGCCGCTCTGGGTCTTCCGGCCCACCTTCCAGAACTACGTCGACGTCTTCACCAAGAACCCGTTCTTCTCGTACATGCTGAACAGCACGATCATCGCCGTGGCGGCCGTCGGCATCGGGCTGGTGTGCGGCCTGCCGGCCGCCTACAGCATGGCCCGCCATCGCCAGGCCGCGCTGGGGTTCCTCGTGCTCAGCGTCCGGATCCTGCCCGGGATCGCGTTCCTGGTGCCACTGTTCGTGATCTACCGCCGGCTGGGGCTGATCAACACCCTCGGGGGGATCGTCCTCACCCACGTCATCGTCGTCCTGCCGCTGATCATCTGGATCATGGCCGGGTTCTTCGAGGACATCCCGCGGGAGCTCGAGGAGGCGGCGTTGATCGACGGGTGCTCGCGGGTCGGCACCTTCGTGCGGATCGTGCTGCCGCTCAGCCGGCCCGGGATCGTGGCCGCCACCATCCTCAGCTTCATCGCGTCGTGGAACAACTTCATCTTCGTGTTGATCCTGGGCGGCAAGGACACGGTCACGCTGCCCATGGCGGTCTACAGCTTCGTCTCCTTCGAGGACGTGAACTGGGGTGGGCTCACCGCGGCCGCCACCATCATCACGGTCCCGATCCTGGTACTCTCGCTGATCGTCCAGCGATACCTGGCGGGGGGCCTGACGATGGGCGCCGTCAAGGGATAGGGGCGGGGCCGATGAGCGTCGCAACGTCGATCTCGGTCGGGACGCGCTCGGCCTACGCCGTTCGGACGGCCTTCGGCCTGTGGGCGCTGCTCGCTCCTCGGCCCCGCCCCTGAAAACTTGACGCTTCCAGGACTCTAGGTCTGAGGAAGGGAGGGAACCGAGTGACCGGGAGACTTCGGGTCGGCATCATCGGCTGCGGGAACATGGCGCGACACCACGTCGACGGGTACCTGGCGACGGGGCGCTACGACGTCGTCGCCCTGGCCGATCTCGACGAGGCGGCGATGGGCGAGTTCGATGCGCGGTTCGGGCTCCAGACCACGCACTACCAGGACGCCCGGCTCATGCTGGACGGCGAGCGCCTGGACGTCGTCTCCATCTGCACGTGGCACACCGGCCACGCGCCGTGGACGGTGACGGCCGCCGCCCGGCGGCCGAAGGCCATCCTGTGCGAGAAGCCCATGGCCGAGACGCTCGGCCGCGCCGACGAGATGCTGATCGCCTGCCACCGGAACGCCGTGAAGCTGGTCATCGGCCACCAGCGCCGCTTCCTGCCGGCGTACGCGCTGGCCCGCGAGCTCATCGCCCGGGGCGCCATCGGTCGCGTGTCGTGGCTGGTGAGCTTCGGCGGCCAGGGACTGCCGAACTACTCCACGCACCAGGCGGACATGTTCCGCTACCTGCTCGGGGACGAGGAGTGCCGGTGGGTCATGGGCAACGTCGAGCGGAAGACCGACCGGTTCGAGCGGACGACCCGGATCGAGGACGGCGCGGTGGCGGTGTTCGAGTTCGCGAGCGGGGCCCGGGCGCTGATCCTGGCCGACGTCACGCCGACCCTCTTCCAGGGCGCGCACGTCTACGGCACCGACGGCCTGATCAACCTCACCACGGAGGCGGTCCAGCTCCTGAACGCGGAGACCGGCGGGCTCTGGCAGACGCACCGGCCGGACGGCCGGTTCTTCAAGCTCGCCGACGAGGGTGACCGCTTCGAGTGGCGGGAGGGCGCAGCCGGGCAGGCGGACGAGCTGGCCGACTGGATCGTGGGCACCCGGGACACCCACCGGGGCCGCGCGGAGAACGCCTACAAGGCGCTGGAGATGATCCACGCCGTGTACGAGTCGGCCCGCTGTCACGAGCGAGTCGTGCTGCCGCTCCAGACCCGGGTCAATCCGCTGGACCTGATGGTGGAGTCGGGCCACCTGGCGCCCCAGCGCCCCGGTCCCTACGACATCCGCGCGTTCCTCCTGCGCGGCGAGCGGCTGTGGGGGGACGACGACGGGTCGGCACGGCCGTCCGCGTGAGCCGGCGGCACGGGCGGGGCCATGCGCCAATCCGGATGGCCCAGTACGGCACCGGGCACGGCCACGCCGGCGGGAAGCTGGCCGCGCTCCAGGGGTCTCCCGACGTCGAGCTGGCCGGCGTGTTCGAGCCGGACCCGGCCCGCCGGGCGGCGCTGAGCGGCCCCGGCCGCCCCTACCACGGGGTGCGGTGGTTCGACCGCGCGGCGGAGCTGCTCGGGCGACCCGAGCGATCGTCGCGGTCGCCTCGGAAGGCCGGAACGACGAGAGCCTCGAGCAGACGGCCGCGATCGTCCGGGCGGGCAAGCACGTCTGGTACGACAAGCCGGCCGGCGACGACTGGGCGGGGTGGCAGCGGATCGTGGCCGAGGCCCGGGCCCGGGCCTCCGGATCCAGATGGGGTACATGTTCCGCTACCACGAGGGCTTCCGGCAGATCGCCGAGTGGGCCCGGTCGGGCCTGCTGGGCGACGTCTTCGCCATCCGCGCCCACATGTCCACCTGCATCCACGGCCGCCGCCCGCGGGTGATCGCGCGCCACCGCGGCGGCATCTTCTTCGACCTCGCCGGCCACATGCTGGACCAGATCCTGTGGCTGCTCGGCCGGCCCACCGAGGTCACGGCCTTCCTGCGGCACGACGCGAGCGACGCTGCCCGGCTTCCACGACAACACCCTCGCCGTCCTCGGCTACCCGCGGGCCCTGGCCCTCGTGGACATCGCCGCGATGGAGCCGACGCCCATGGCGCGCCGGTTCGAGGTGTACGGCACGCGGGGCAGCGCGATCATGGAGCCGTTCGAGCCGGCGGGCCCGATCCGGCTCTGCCTGGCCGAGCCCCACGGCGAGCACCGGCCCGGCGAGCAGCAGGTCCCCGTGCGTTCCCAGTCCCGCCAGGAGCTGTACGAGCTCGAGCTGGCGGCGTTCGTCGCCGGGCTTCGGAGCGGGAGGCCCCCGGATCGGTCCCTGGACCACGAGCTCCTGGTGCAGGAGACGCTCCTGCGGGCCACCGGCCGGATCCCGCCGCCGTCGCGCCTGCTTCCCGCGTAGCGACGCGCCCCGGTCCCGGGCGTCCCGGTCCCGGGCGTCTTCCGGCGGGGGTCCGTTCCTGCTATCCTCGGGGCAGGCCCGCTCCGATCGGAGCCGCGGCCTGCGGGTCCTTTCCGATGGGCGCAATCGTCTCACGGAGGTGACGGCATGGAACTTCGATCCCGGCGAACTGTCCTCGTCCTACTCCTCCTCGGCCTCCCCCTGCTCGGGGGCTGCGCGGCGGGAATGCAGTACCAACAGGTCGGGCCGACGTATGCCCCTCGAGGCTCGGCCAGCGACGTCAAGATCCTCAAAGCCGAGCCGCCCGAGCCCTACGACCGGGTCGGGCAGATCAACTGGGACTACCGGCGGTCGAAGTTCACCCCGCCGAAGCTCGAGGAGATCGAGGGCCAGCTCCGACAGAAGGCCTACGAGGTGGGTGGCGACGCGGTGATCGTGCGAAAGCTCGAGGAGCCGGCGAGAGACGCCGAGGCGCCGCTGAAGCTGACGGCGGACGTGGTGCGCTTCAAGAGATAGACCGGAGGTGCCCCGCCGATCGAGCCGGGGCCTGCGTCTCCCGGGCGGGGAGCCGGGCGCGCCCCGACCCGCCCGGGGTATGATCTCGGCACATCCCTCGCACCGGGTGAGCTGCCGGGGCGCAGGCCGCCGGCGGACCCACCGGCCGGGTCCCTGATCCTAACCCGCAGTCCATGGAGGAGAGCATGGTCGATTCGCGAAGCTCCCGCGCGCGTGCCTGGCGGCTCCCGCTCCTGGCCCTGGCGGTCCTCGTCGCCGTCGCCCTCGCCGGCGCCGCCTCGGCCGCCACCTTCCGGGTCGCGGTGGGCATCGATCCGGACACGCTGGATCCCGTCCAGACCACGACCACCACGGTCGCGAACGTCCTCGACTACATGGTCGAGACGCTCACCTTCCTCGACCCGAAGGGCGACGTGCGCCCGATGCTGGCCGAGAGCTGGACGGTCTCCCCCGACGGCACCCAGTACACGCTCAAGCTCCGCAAGGGCGTGACCTTCCACGACGGCAGTCCGTTCGACGCCAAGGCCGTCAAGTGGAACCTGGACCGGCTCAAGGATCCGAGCGTGCGGGTGCCCGTCCGCGCCCCGTTCCCGCTGAAGGACATCGAGGTCGTTGACCCGGCGACGGTGAAGATCACGCTCCTGCGGCCCTCGGCCCCGTTCGTCATGGCCCTCTCGTTCGACGACCGCCGGCATCGTCTCGCCGGCGGCCGCCGACCAGCACGGCAACGAGTACAAGAACATGCAGCACCCGGTCGGCACCGGGCCCTACGTCTTCAAGGAGCGGAAGAAGGGGGAGAGCGTCACCGTCACGCTGTACGACAAGTACTGGGGCAAGAAGCCCACCTACGACACCGTGGTGTTCCGGAGCGTCCCCGAGGCGGCGACGCGCGAGAGCCTGATCCTGGCCGGCCAGGTCGACCTCATGGTGCTGCCGCCCATCGCGGACCTCCCGGCCCTGTCGCGGAACCCGGCGGTCAAGGTCCTGCTGGCGCCGAGCAACCGGACGATCTTCATCTCGCTCAACACGACCAAGCCGCCGCTCGGTGACGTCCGGGTGCGCCAGGCGCTCAACTACGCGGTTGACAAGCAGGCGATCATCCAGAACGTGCTGTTCGGCGCCGCCGACCCGATGGACGGCCCGATGGCGCCGAGCCTCTTCGGCTACTGTAAGGTGGGCGCCTACGAGTACAACCCGACCCGGGCCAAGCAGCTCCTGGCCGAGGCGGGGGTGAAGCCGGGGACGAAGATTCCGTTCATCCACCCGACCGGGCGCTACGTCCAGGACAAGGAAGCCAGCCAGGCCGTCGCCGGCTACCTGCGGGAGGTGGGGATCGAGCCCGAGCTGGCGACCATGGACTGGCCGTCCTACGTCAGCATCGTGAACACGGGCCCGGCCGAGAAGACGACCCATCACCTGGCCTACCTCGGCTGGGCGCCGAACTTCCTGGACGCGTCGATGCAGTCGCTTCAGTTCTGGTCCGGCTACCACCCGCCGGCCGGGCTGGCCACCAGCTTCTACAAGGACGCCCGGGTGGACGAGTGGGTGGTGGCCGCCGACCGGGAGTCGAATCCCGAGAAGCGGAAGACGATGTACTGTGACCTGTCGAAGAAGGTCTGGGGCGACGCGCCCTGGCTCTTCCTCTACGTCCAGCGCTTCCCGATCGTCTACTCGTCGAAGGTGACCGACGTCGGCTCGATCCCGAACGAAAAGTTCTACGCCATCTACGCCCGTCCCGCCCAGTAGCCGGGCGGCCGGCGACCGGCGACCGGGGCCATGAACCGCTTCCACGGGTACCTCGCCCAGCGGTTCGTGGCCTCGGTCGTCACGCTCGTCGGCGTCTCGTTGATCGTCTTCCTGATGGTGCGGCTCCTGCCCGGGGACCCGGCTCGCGTCATCGCGGGGCTCCTGGCGACCGAGGAGGACGTCGCGCGCATCCGGACCGACCTGGGCCTCGACCAGCCGCTCCACGCGCAGTACGGGATCTTCCTCGCGCGGCTGGCTCGGGGGAACCTGGGCGTCTCGGCCCGCACCTCCGCGCCCGTCATCGAGGAGCTCCGGCCGCGCCTGGCCGCCACCCTTCGCCTGGCGCTCACCAGCGCCGCCCTCGCCGCCGCGCTCGGGATCCTGGCCGGGACCCTGGCCGCGACCCGCCCCTACTCGACGTTCGACTACGTGCTCTCGGTCACCACCCTCCTCGGCGTCTCGATGCCGGTCTACTGGCTCGGGCTGATGCTCATCATCGTCTTCGCGGTCCACCTCAACTGGCTCCCCGCCGCCGGCTCCGAGGGCCTGGCCAGCATGGTCATGCCCGCTCTCACGCTGGCCGCGTTCTCGGTCGCGCTCATCGCCCGCATGACACGGTCGAGCATGCTCGAGGTGCTCCGCCAGGACTTCGTGCGCACCGCCCGGGCCAAGGGCCTGGGCGAGCAGCTGGTGGTGGCCCGGCACGCGCTCAAGAACGCCTTCATCCCCATCATCACCGTGGTCGGGCTCCAGTTCGGCGCCCTCCTCGGCGGGGCGGTGCTGACCGAGTCGGTCTTCGGCTGGCCCGGGATGGGGCTGCTGCTGATCGAGTCGATCTTCTCGCGCGACTACGCGATGGTGCAGGGGATCGTGCTCGTCTTCTCGTCGCTGTTCATCCTCGTCAACCTGCTGGTGGACCTCTGCTATGCGGTCATCGACCCTCGCATCCACTACGGTTGACCGACCGGCGGTCGCGGTGGAGTCGCCGCGGCGGCGCCAGTTCCAGGAGGGCTGGCAGCGCTTCCGCCGCCACCGGGCGGCGATGGCGGGGCTGGCGCTCCTCGTCGTCCTGCTCGTCCTCGCGCTGGCCGCCCCGCTGCTCACGGCCAGCGACCCGAAGCGCCAGCAGCTCTCCCAGGCCCTCAAGCCGGCCTCGCTCGCCCACCCCCTCGGCACCGACCACCTGGGCCGCGACATGCTAGCCCGCCTGCTCTACGGCGGCCGCCTGTCGCTCCTGATCGGCTTCCTCGCCGTCGGCGTCGGCCTCCTCGTCGGCGTCCCCCTCGGCGCCGTCTCCGGCTTCTACGGGGGCCGGGTGGACCTGGCCATCCAGCGGCTCGCCGACATCCTCCTGTCGTTCCCGGGGTTCCTCCTCGCGCTGTCGCTGGTGGCCATCCTGGGGGTGGGCCTCCAGAACGTCATCCTCTCGGTCGGCATCAGCGCCGTCCCCTCGTTCATCCGGCTGGTCCGCGGCTCGGTGCTGGCGATCCGCGAGCAGGCCTACGTGGAGGCGGCGGAGGCGATCGGCCAGCGCCGCCGGGCGATCATCTTCCGGCACG
>CAVPSB010000034.1:0-230439 GCA_963708025.1 uncultured Candidatus Rokubacteria bacterium
CCGTATGGCACGATGCTCAGGTTGCCGCGCTGGTGGCGAAGCTGCATGGACCGGATCCCGATCTTCTCGACCGTGCCCTTCGCGTCGCCGACGTCGATGTACTCCCCGAGCCGGAAGGCATCATCCATCAGGTAGAAAGCCCCCGAGATGACATCGCGCACGAGGGTCTGGGCCCCGAAGCCCACCGCGAGCCCCACGACGCCGGCCCCCGCCAGGAGCGGAGCGATCTGCACGCCGAACTCCGACAGGACGATCAGCGCCGTCATCACGCAGATGGTGGCGAACAGGGACCCCCGGAGGAGCGGCAGGAGCGTGCGCAGGCGGGAGGCGCCCGTGTCGCCCGGCGTCCCCGGCTCGCTCACCGTGACGGGGCCCACCTCCGGCGCGAGCCGCCGGTCGATCTCGGTCTTCGCGAAGCGCCAGGCCAGGTACGCCAGGAGCAGCGTCACCGCGATGTCGATGAGGTCCCCTGCCAACCGCTCCCCCGTGCCCCGTGCGGTCAGCGCGAAGAGATCGATCCCCCACAGTCTGGCGATGACAAGGAGCCCGCCGACGGTGACGGCGACGTGGACCCCCTGGCGGAGGACCGGCCCGTAGCTGGCGTGGAGGGTCCGGGGCCCGGCCGCGCCACCCCGCGTCTGGTGGTCCACGAGCCAGCAGAGCGCCATGTCCACGAGGGGCGTAGCGACCACGACGACCACGCTGAGAATCCCCGTGTAGCTGTTGAGGTCGCGGCGGACGAGCTGCTCCACCGTCGCCACCGTCACGACGCCGACCGCGTACGCCGTCATGAGGGCGGGCCAGAGGTCCGCCAGGATCCGGCGGAGGCGGCTTGTCCCCTCGCTCCGGATCTGCGCGGCGATGGCCGCCCGTTCCCGCCAGACGAGGGACAGGAAGACGACGAGGAAGAGCACGCGCGCGGCCGTCATGACGAGGATGACGGCGTCCGTCGAGTCTCCCCAGCGCGCGAGGAAGTCCCGCACGACCGAGGCGAGGCCGAAGATCAGAGCCAGCGTCAGCACGCCGCGGTGGAGGCGTAGGGCCGTCCCGTCATCGAACGGGAGGAGCCGGCGGCCCGAGGCGCCCGGCGCGAGCAGGATCCCCGCGCCGAGGACCGCGAGCCGGATCTGAATCGTGGCCACCAGAATCGCGCCGATCAGCTCGCGGCTCGACTCGTGGCCCTGGTAGAAGACGAGGAAGACCGCGACGGCCGCGGCGGCGAAGACGGCGAGCAGCAGGAGCTCGACCACGGCCCACATCAGGAGCCCGCCCGCCGCGGCGCCGAAGCCGACGGCCCGCTCCGCCACGAGAGCCCGGCGGGTATTTCCGAGCGCGCGACGGACCAGCCACTCGGCGGCGCTCCCCACCGCCAGCATCATCGCGAAGAACCCGGCCACGAGGAGGACCTGGTGACGGCGGCCGCCCTCCGAGAAGCGGCGGACGGCGACGCCCAGCGAGGCAGGGAGCCCGGGCGCCGCCGCGAGCACGGCGCCCAGGCGCTCCCGCACCAGGTGGACGTCGTCCTCGATCGTGATCCCGATACCGACACCGTCGGCCACCGCGCCGGCAGGCACCGCCGCCCGGTCGAGCCGGGCCAGGAGGAGCCCCCGGACCTCGTCGTCGGAGAGCCGCGCGACGAGCTCCCGGACGACTTCGCGGACCAGGGACTCTGGTAGAACAACCACTTCGGCCGGTTCGGCGGGCGACTTGGCCTCGACGAGGCCGGCGGAGACGAGCCCGGCGGCCAGGCCCACCGCCAGCGCGAGGCCGCGGCCCAGGCCGTTCCCCCAACACATCCCAGGATGTTCGGCGTCGCGGCCCATGGCGCCCACCTCCGCTCACCAGACCCGGGCGTTCCGAGGCGAGCCTACCATGGAGCGCCACGCGCCGCGGGGACCCCCTCGCGGCTCGATCCGCGGACCCCGATGTCGGTTGGCTTCTCTGATCGCGAGCATCGCTCGCGGCACCGAACGCCCTTTCGAGGCTTACTGCGCGGTCCAGCCCCCGTCGATCACGAGCTCGCTGCCGGTGACGAACGACGACTCGTCGGAAGCCAGGTAGAGGACGCCCAGCGCGACCTCGATGGGCCGGCCGTAGCGACCGAGGGGGATGCGCGAGACCATCAGGCGGTGCTGCTCGGGGTCGGCCCGCCGCCGCTCCGTCATCGGCGTCACGATGGGACCGGGGTGGACGGAGTTGGCGCGGATGCCCTCGTTCGCGTACTGGATGGCGGTCGCCTTGGTGAGGAGACGCACCGCGCCCTTGGAGGCCTGGTACTGAGGGCTGGAGCTGTCCATTCCGACCAGGCCGAGCTGGGATGAGATGTTCACGATGGAGCCGCCGCCGGCCCGGCGCATGGCGGCGATGACCGCGCGCGTCCCCAGGAAGACGCCGGTGGCATTGACGGCCATCGTGCGCTCCCACTGCTCGAGCGTGGTGTCCTCGATGCGGCTCCCGCCGCCAATCCCGGCATTGTTGACGAGAACGTCGAGCCGGCCGTGAAGGCGCTCGGCCGTCGCCACCGCGGTCTCCCAGTCGGACTCGCTGGTGACGTCGAGGCGCACGAACGTGGCCTCCCCACCCGCGGCCCGGATCTGCTCCGCCACCGCCTTGCTCTCGGCTTCCAGCACGTCGCCGAGCACGACCTTCGCGCCCTCCTTCGCGAAGAGCCGCCCCTCCTCGGCGCCCATCCCCCGCGCCCCCCCGCTGATCAACGCCACCTTGCCGGCGAGTCTCATGCATTCTCTCCTGCTGCGACCGAGGCCGCGCTTGTCAGCGGAAACGCATGTTCGCCAGCGTTGTTCACGCGAGAGCGAGGAACGCAGCTTCCTCGTGCCTCACAAACGCTTCGATCTCGTCGCGACGCGTCCGAAGCAACTGGATAACGTCGTTGGTCGAGCAATTGCCCAGGCGAATCCAGATGACCTTCGGTGGTGGCCCATGCAGGACGCTGAGCCGATGGAACTCTTCGTCCTTGCTCACGATCACGAGTCCGTGGTCCCGCGCATGAGCCCAGATTGCCCGATCGGGGGCCGGCGCCAGATGCACGTCGCCCACGTGGACGGAACGGGGGTACAAGTCAGCGAGCGCCCCGACAAGGCGCGCCGCGAGATTCTCGTCGAAAAGTAACCGGGCGGGCTGCTCAGGCAGCCGGGATACTCATGACCCGGCGCTCGCGCTCGGCGGCGAACGCCAGGCAGGCGCGGATGTCCTCGCGCGTGAGCTGGGGGAAGTCCGAGAGGATCTCGTCCTCGCGCATGCCGGACGCAAGGTAGGACAGGACATCACCGACCGTGATGCGCGTTCCCCGCACGCACGGCTTGCCGAACCGAATCTCCGGGTCAATGGTGATCCGGCCTTGGTAATCCATGTAGCAGATGATAAACCCGCGGCTCAGTGCGAGGCAAGGACCAGACGGTGCCACGACTTGTCTGGCAAACGCCCGGCATCCGCCACGGCAGCAGGCCGTCGGCGGGATGCTGGTGTTATACCCCCGGTATGACCGGCGCGAGAGCTTTGAGCGCTTCATTTACTGATCGGCCATCGGGAAACACGTCGAGGACCTCCGGATCGATGACAACGACGTTGGCCCCGTCGGCGTACCTGGCTGCGGTTACACCACGGACCGCCCGGGAAAAGGTACTCGGGCCGCAGGGTATCGCGATCGGCCGTTGTGGTGCGGTCTCTAACCCTTCGCTGCAGTGTAGTAGCGCCGTGGGACTCGGAATCGACTGAAGATATCAGCGTGGAGTGTCCACAATGACTACGACGATAGTCCATCAGTCTGGACTCGGCAATACGCCATCTCGCGCCACGGAGTCGCAGAGGG
This sequence comes from uncultured Candidatus Rokubacteria bacterium, assembly GCA_963708025.1. Classification (GTDB taxonomy): domain Bacteria; phylum Methylomirabilota; class Methylomirabilia; order Rokubacteriales; family DASRDR01; genus CAVPSB01. Next base: position 3,830 of record CAVPSB010000034.1, read on the forward strand.
CGGGCCCGCAGGACCGCGATGCCACCCGGGGCCCTGGGTCGAGCGAACTATGCTACGGTGAGCGAAGGGAGAAGAGCGTGGCACGGAAGACGGCGAGATCCCGACCCCGCCGCGCACCGACGGCGCCCCCGGCCGCACGGGCCGCCGGGGTCGGTCTCTTCGAGCGCGATCTCGACCGCGGACCGGCCAACTACGTCCCGCTGACCCCGCTGTCCTTCCTCGCGCGGGCGGCGGCGGTCTACCCCGGGAAGGCCGCGGTGATCCACGGGGACCGCGCGTACACCTACGCCGACTTCTATGCCCGGTGCCGGCGTCTGGCCTCGGCCCTGACCCGGCGCGGGATCGGCCGGGGCGACACGGTCGCGGTCATGGCCCCCAACGTCCCCGCCATGCTCGAAGCGCACTACGGCGTGCCGATGGCCGGCGCCGTGCTGAACGCGCTCAACTACCGCCTCGACGCGCGCTCGATCGCCTTCACCCTCGAGCACGGGGAGGCGAAGCTCCTGATCACCGATACCGAGTTCTCGCCCACGATCGCGCCGGCGCTTGCGCTCCTCCGGCGGAGGATCCCGGTCGTCGACATCGACGACCCGGTCGGGGCCGGCGAGCGATCCGGCGCGCGGCTTGGCGAGACGGACTACGAGGCCCTCCTGGCCGAGGGCGACCCGGCCTTCGACTGGCAGGGCCCCGACGACGAGTGGCAGGCGATCTGCCTCCTGTACACCTCGGGGACGACCGGCAATCCCAAGGGCGTCGTCTACCACCACCGGGGCGCCTACCTCAACGCGCTCGGCAACGCGCTCGCCTTCGGGCTGTCGTCGCGGTCGGTCTACCTCTGGACGCTGCCCATGTTCCACTGCAGCGGCTGGACCTACACGTGGGCCGTCACCGCGGTCGGCGGCACCCACGTCTGCCTGCGGCGGGTCGACCCGGCCCTGATCTTCCCGGCCATCGCGCGCCACGGCGTCACCCACCTCTGCGGCGCGCCCGTCGTCCTCACGACGCTGATCCACGCCCCGGAACCGGTGAAGGTGAGATTCGACCACGTGGTGGAGGTCGCTACCGGCGGCGCCGCCCCGCCGTCGGCCGTGATCGCGGCGATGGAGGCGATGGGGTTCCGGGTCACCCACCTCTACGGGCTGACCGAATCGTACGGCCCGGCCACCCTCTGCGCCTGGCAGGCCGGGTGGGACCGGCTGCCCCTGACGGAGCGCGCGGCCGTCATGGCCCGGCAGGGGGTGCGGTACCCGACGCTGGAGGACCTGGTCGTCGCCGATCCCGAGACGCTCCACCCGGTGCCCGCCGACGCCCGGACGGTGGGAGAAGTCCTGCTGCGGGGCAACACCGTCATGAAGGGCTACCTGAAGAACCCGGCGGCGACGGCCGAGGCGCTGCGGGACGGCTTCCTCCACACGGGCGACCTCGCCGTGCGGCACTCCGACGGCTACATCGAGATCAAGGACCGCTCGAAGGACATCATCATCTCCGGGGGCGAGAACATCTCGTCGCTCGAGGTGGAGGAGGTCCTCTACCGCCACCCGGCCGTCATGGAGGCGGCGGTGGTGGCGAAGCCCGACGAGCGGTGGGGGGAGACCCCCTGCGCGTTCGTCACCCCGAAGCCCGGCGCCGCCGCCGTGACGGCCGGGGAGATCATCGAGTGGTGCCGGGCCAACCTGGCTCGCTACAAGGTGCCGAAGCACGTCGTCTTCGGGCCCTTGCCCAAGACCTCGACGGGCAAGATCCAGAAGTTCGTCCTCCGGGAGCGGGCCAAGGCCCCCGGCGTCGGGTGACGTGTAAGTCCGCGTCCTGCTTGACAGCCCTCCGGCCGGTTCGCTACACTCGACTCACCTTCGTCTTCTGGCGCCGATTCCTGGGACACGACCTGGCTCCACCCAAGGTGACGCGTATCTCACCGCCCTGTCGGCGGACGGCGCTCCTGCGCCGCGGAGGCTGAGCTGTGTCCGCCATCGAGCTCCTGGCCTCCGGCGTCGGCGAGTACCGCCTCCACGACCCGGACGCGCTCCGCGCCTGGATGCGGGACCGGAAGCGCCGGGAGTTCGTCGACAAGACGACCGCCGCCGCCGAGGCGGTGGGCCGCCTGGTCGAGGACGGCGACTACGTCTCCTTCGACTTCTCCTCCTACACGCGGGGCCCGCTGGCCCTGGTCCGCGAGATCATCCGCCAGCGCCGCCGCGACCTCTGGTATTGCGCGAAGTTCACGCTGATGGAGTCCACGCTCCTGGTCGCGGCCGGCGCGGTGTCGAAGATCGACGTCGGGTTCATGGGGCTCGGGGACACGCTGAACAGGGCGGTCGAGCGGGGCGAGGTGCGGGTCTCGGAGTGGACGAACGGCACCCTGACCCTCCGCCACCTGGCGGGGTCGATGGGGGTCCCCTTCCTGCCGACCCGGGCCCTGCTCGGCAGCGACACGCTCCGCTACTCGGGCGCCAAGGTGATCGCCGATCCGTTCACCGGGAAGCCCATCGCGCTGGTGCCGGCGCTCAACCCGGACGTCGGCCTCGTGCACGTGCATCAGTCCGACGTCTACGGGAACGCCCGCTGCTTCGGGCCGGGGGTGCAGCCGCTGGAGACGGCGATGGCCTCGCGGAAGGTGATCATCTCCACCGACGAGATCATCGACCACGACGACATCCGCAAGAACCCGGGCCGGACCACGATCCCGTACTACCTGGTGGACGCGGTCGTGTACGCGCCGTACGGCGCGTATCCGGGCGGCCTGCCCGGCGTCTACGAGATGGACTTCGAGCACTTCGGCGAGTACTTCGGCCTGGAGCGCCAGGGGCGGCTGGGGGAGTACCTGGAGAAGTACGTCTACTCCGTCGGCTCCCACGAGGAGATGCTGGAGCAGCGCGTCGGGCTCCGCCGGCTGTCCGAGCTGCGCCGCCGGGCCGTGATCAAGGAAGGGTACCAGCCGTGAGCGCGGTGGGCGGCGCAGGGGCCGAGCCGTGAGCGGAGTGATGAGAGCGGCGGGTGGGGAAGGGGTATGAGCACGGTGGTGGGCTCCTTCACCGAGGCGGAGTTCATGATCGCCCAGTGCGCGCGCCTCCTGGAGGACCAGAAGACCGCGTTCATCGGCTTCGGGATGCCCCAGGTCGCGGCGATCCTGGCCCAGCGGATCCACGCGCCCCAGCTCGTCCAGGTCTTCGAGTTCGGCGCCATCGGCTCGACGCCGCTCACCCCCTTCGTCCGCAACACGATGGGCGGGCCGTCCAACTGCTACCGGTCGCTGGCCTGGACGAACATGAACACCATTTTCGCCCAGGCCCAGCTCGGGCTCATCGACTACGGCGTCCTCGGCGCCACCCAGATCGACCTCTACGGGAACATCAACTCGACGATGCTGGGCGAGGACTGGCATCACCCGAAGAAGCGCTTCCCGGGCGCGGGGGGCGCCAACGAGGTCGCGTCGTACTGCTGGCGGACGATCGTGATCATGCTGCACGAGCGCCGCCGGTTCGTGCCCCGGGTGGACTTCATCAGCTCGCCGGGGTTCCTCGACGGGAGCCCGGGCGCGCGGGAGCGGGCCGGGCTGCCGGCGGAGACCGGACCGTGGCGCGTGGTGACCTCCAAGGCGCTGTTCGGCTTCGACGAGTCGACCCGGAAGATGACGCTGCTCGGGGTGCTGGACGGCCTGACCGTGGACGCGGTGCTGGCCGACCTGGAGCTGGCCCCGCTGGTGGCCGAGCGGGTGGAGACCCTGCCGCCGCCCACCGAGCGGGAGCTCCGCATCCTGCGCGAGGAGATCGATCCCGCGCGCACGGTCATCGGGCGGGGGAAGGCCTGAGGACGGCGGATCCCGGATGACGGACCCCTACGCCCTCGATTCCCGGCTGGACACCTTCCCGAAGCTGATCGGCGCCAACGCCGAGCGCATGCCCGGCCAGGTCGCCATCCGGGAGAAGGACTTCGGCATCTGGCAGGCTTACACGTGGCGGGACTACCACGAGCAGACCCGGCTCATCGCCCTCGGTCTGGCCGCCCTCGGCTTCCGCCGGGGCGACAAGGTCGCCATCGTGGGCGACAACCGGCCGCAGCTCTACTGGGCCGTCGCCGCCACTCAGGCCCTGGGCGGCGTCCCGGTGCCGCTCTACCAGGATTCGGTCGAGCGGGAGATGGCCTACATCGTCGCCCACGCCGAGGCGCGGTTCGCGATCGTCGAGGACCAGGAGCAGGTCGACAAGCTCCTGCACGTGCGGGCCGAGTGCCCACGACTCGAGCAGGTGATCTACGACGACTCCCGGGGCCTCCGCGCCTACATCGACCCCTGTCTCCGCAGCCTGGCCGAGGTCGAGGAGCTCGGGCGGAAGTTCGGCCGCGACAACGCTGCCTTCTTCGACGAGGCGGTGGCGGCCGGCGGCGCCGACGACGTCGCGATCATCTGCTATACGTCCGGGACCACCGGGACGCCCAAGGGGACGATGCTCTCCCACCGAGGTCTGATCCTGACCGCGCGCAACGCGGCGGCACGCGAGGGGCTGGGACCGGCCGACGACACCCTGGCCTACCTCCCCATGGCGTGGGTGGGCGACCACATCCTTTCCTATGCCCAGTCGGTCGTCACCGGGTTCACCGTGAACTGCCCGGAGAGCGCGGCCACCGTCCTCCAGGATCTCAAGGAGATCGCTCCCACCTACTTCTTCGCGCCGCCCCGGATCTGGGAGAACATCCTGACCAACGTGATGATCCGGATCGAGGACGCCGCCTGGCCGAAGCGCCGGCTCGTCCACGCCTGCCTGGAGCTCGCCCAGGGGATCGAGCGGCGCCGGCTGACCGGACAGCCGGTCCCGCTCTGGCGGCGGCTCCTGTACCCGCTCGGGCGCGTGCTCGTCTACGGCCCGCTCGCCGACAATCTCGGCATGCGGCGGATCCGGGTCGCCTACACCGCCGGCGAGGCGATCGGCCCCGAGATCTTCGTCTTCTTCCGCTCGCTCGGCATCAACGTCAAGCAGCTCTACGGGATGACGGAGTCGAGCGCGCTCATCGCGATCCACAAGGACGGCGACGTCCGGCTGGACACGGTGGGCACGCCGCTGCCCGGCGTCGAGATCCGGGTCGCCGGCGACGGCGAGGTGCTCTTCCGGAGCCCCGGCGTCTTCCGCGGCTACTACAAGAACCCGGAGGCCACCGCCCAGGCGCTGGAGGACGGGTGGGTGCACACCGGCGATGCCGGCTTCCTCGACGGGGCCGGGCACCTCACCATCATCGATCGCGCCCGGGACGTGAGCCGACTGGCCGACGGCACCCTCTTCGCGCCGAAGTACCTGGAGAACAAGCTGAAGTTCTCGCCCTACGTGAAGGAGGCGGTCTGCATCGGCCAGGAGCGCCCGTACGTCACCGCGCTGGTCAACATCGACCTGATCGCGGTCGGCAACTGGGCGGAGCGGCGCAACATCGCCTACACGAGCTACACCGACCTGTCACAGAAGCCCGAGGTCTCCGAGCTGATCGCCCGCGAGGTCCGCCGGGTCAACGCGAGCCTCGCCGAGGACCCCCGCCTCCGGGGCGCCCGGATCCGGCGCTTCCTGATCCTCCACAAGGAGCTGGACCCCGACGACGAGGAGATCACCCGGACGCGCAAGGTGCGGCGGCGCTTCGTCGCGCAGAAGTACGCGCCGCTGATCGAGGCGCTCTACTCGGAGCGCGACCGAACCGAGGTGGAGGCCCAGGTCACCTACGAGGACGGGCGGGTGGCGACGATCCGGGCCGACGTGCGGATCCGCGAGGTGGACGGGGCGGAGGCGGCGGTGGCAGCCCGGTGAGCGAGCGCGGGCCGATACCCGTCGCCGCGGGTCGTCCTCGGGCTACCGCGGCTCGGGTCTCGGCCCGCGCCCAGTGACGGCATTCCTGTGCCCAAGAGAGTAGGCCGATGAGCGGCGACAACGGCGCGGTCCCGGGCGCGCTCCTCGAGGTCGAGGCGATCAGCGTCCGCTTCGGCGCCGTCCAGGCGCTGGCCGGCGTCAGCCTGGAGGTGCGGGAGCGCGAGATCCGGGCCATCATCGGGCCCAACGGCGCCGGCAAGACGACGCTGCTCAACGTCATCAGCGGCTTCTACCACCCCTCCGAGGGCCGGATCCGCTTCGCCGGCCGGGACCGGACCCGGCTGCCGGCCCACGAGGTGGCCGGCCTCGGCATCGCCCGGACCTTCCAGAACGTCGCTCTCTTCAAGGGCATGAGCGTGCTCGACAACATCATGACCGGGCGGCTCCTCAAGATGCGGGGGAACCTGCTGCTCGACGCCGTCTACTGGGGGCCGGCCCGACGGCAGGAGCTCGAGCACCGGGCCGCCGTCGAGCGGGTCATCGACTTCCTCGAGATCCAGGCCATCCGCAAGACACCGGCCGGCCGCCTGCCCTACGGGCTGCAGAAGCGGGTCGAGCTGGCCCGGGCGCTGGCCGCCGAGCCGCGCCTCCTGCTCCTCGACGAGCCGATGGCCGGCATGAACGTCGAGGAGAAGGAGGACATGTGCCGCTTCATCCTGGACGTGAACCAGGAGTTCGGCACGACCATCGCCCTGATCGAGCACGACATGAGCGTGGTCATGGACATCTGCGACCGGGTGGCCGTCCTCGACTACGGCCGGAAGATCGCCGACGGCGCCCCCGACGAGGTGCGCAAGGACCAGGCGGTGCTGGACGCCTACCTCGGGGTGCCCCACGAGTGATTTGATGCACCTCCTCCACGAGGTCCTGCTCGCCCCGCTCCTGGACATGTGGAAGGCGCCGACCTTCTTCGGGGAGGTGCTGCTCGGGGGCCTCTTCGCCGGGCTCATGTACTCGCTGGTGGCGCTGGGCTTCGTGCTGATCTTCAAGGCGTCCGGGGTCTTCAACTTCGCGCAGGGGGTCATGGTCCTCTTCGCGGCGCTCACCCTGGTCGGGCTGATCGAGCGGGGTGTCCCGGTCGTGCTCGCGTTGCCGGCGACGGTGGCGGTCATGGTGGCGCTGGCGTTCGCGATCGAGCGGCTGGTCCTCCGCCCGCTGGTGAACCAGGAGCACATCATCCTGTTCATGGCCACGATCGGGCTCACGTTCTTCCTGGAGGGCTTCGGCGAGCTCCTGTGGGGAAGCAACGTCAAGCGGCTCGACGTCGGCATCCCCGACGACTCGTTCAAGGTCGCCGGCATGCTGGTGAACAAGCTGGAGCTGACCGCGGCGCTGACGGCGGGAATCCTGGTCGCGGTGCTGGCGGTGTTCTTCCACGGCACCCGGATCGGCCGGGCCCTCCGGGCGGTCGCCGACGACCACGAGGCGGCGCTCTCCATCGGCATCCCCCTCAAGACCATCTGGACCATCGTCTGGTCGGTCTCGGGGATCGTGGCCATCGTGGCCGGCACGATGTGGGGGGCGAAGAGCGGCGTCCAGTTCAGCCTCTCGCTCATCGCGTTGAAGGCGCTGCCCGTGCTCATCCTGGGCGGGTTCACCTCGGTCCCCGGCGCCATCGTCGGCGGCCCCATCATCGGGATCGGGGAGAAGGTGGCCGAGGTGTACTGGGGTCCGCTGGTGGGCGGCGCCATCGAGGGCTGGTTCGCCTACATGCTGGCCCTCGCGTTCCTCCTGTTCCGGCCGCAGGGGCTGTTCGGCGAGAAGATCATCGAGCGAGTGTAGCCGTGCCGATAACCTTCGCCTTCTCCATCTCGGTCGTGACGCGCTCGGCCTGCGTCGATCGGACGGCCTTCGGCCTGGGGGCGTCCGTCCCGACCTACGGTCGTCCTCGGCCCGCGCCCATCCTCGGCGTACCAGGGCGTACGCCTCCGGTGGGCGCGGGCCTGCGTCGATCGGACGGCCTTCGGCCTGGGGGGGCTGCTCGGTTCTCGGCCCGGCTACTCGCGGGTCACGCATGATTTACCGCGAGGCGGGGCAGTTCAAGACGAGCTACGCGACCGACCAGGCGATCTTCCCGATCGCCCAGGACCGCTGGATCGTGCTGACCGCCGTGGCCGTCGCCTTCGTGGTCCCCCCGCTGATCGCCAGCGAGTACTGGCTGCAGGCCATCCTGATCCCGTTCCTGATCTACTCGCTGGCGGCGATCGGGCTGAACCTCCTCACCGGCTACGCCGGCCAGCTCTCGCTGGGCACCGGGGGCTTCATGGCGGTGGGGGCGTACAGCGCCTTCAAGCTCACCACCGCCTTCCCGGCGGTCAACGTCCTGGTGGTCTTCCTGCTGGCCGGCCTCATCGCCGCCGGCGTCGGCGTGCTGTTCGGCCTGCCCAGCCTCCGGATCAAGGGGTTCTACCTGGCGGTGGCGACGCTGGCCGCCCAGTTCTTCCTCACCTGGCTCTTCAACAAGGTCGCGTGGTTCGTCAACTACGCGCCGTCGGGCACGATCACCGCGCCGCCGCGGAGCCTCCTCGGCGTGATGCTCACGGGGCCGGCGGCGACCGCGCCCGTGCGGTACCTGGTCGCGCTGAGCTTCGTCACGGTCTTCGCGCTGGCCGCCAAGAACCTGGTGCGCGGCCGGGTCGGTCGCTCCTGGATGGCAATTCGCGACCGGGACATCGCCGCCGAGATCATCGGCATCCGGCCGCTGCGTACCAAGCTCGCCGCCTTCGCCATCAGCTCGTTCTACTGCGGGGTGGCCGGGGCGGAGTTCGTCTTCCTCTACCTGGGGAGCGCCGAGACGCTGGCCTTCGACGTCGGCCTGTCGTTCCTCGTGCTCTTCATGATCATCATCGGCGGCCTGGGCTCGATCCTCGGCTCGTTCCTCGGCGCCGCCTTCATCATCCTGCTCCCGATCCTCCTCACCCGGGCCCCCCACCTGGTGGGCCTCGACCTGCCCGTCGCGCTCCAGAAGCACCTGGAGCTCATGGTCTTCGGCGGGCTGATCATCTTCTTCCTGATCGTCGAGCCGCAGGGCCTGGCGCGCCTGTGGCAGATCACGAAGGAGAAGCTGCGACTCTGGCCGTTCCCCCACTAACGCGACACAAGGAGGCAACCATGAGAGCACGACTGCTTCTGACCGGCCTGATGGTCATTCTGGCCGTCGTCGGCGGGCTGGCCGTCTCGGCCCCGGCCCAGGACAAATCGGTCTTCATCCCGTTGCTGGTGTACCGGACGGGACCGTTCGCTCCCAGCGGCGTCCCCATCGCCAACGGGTTCGCCGACTACTTCACGCTGGTGAACGAGCGGGACGGCGGGATCAACGGGGTGAAGCTCGTCTGGGAGGAGTGCGAGACCCAGTACGACACCAAGCAGGGCGTCGAGTGTTACGAGCGGCTCAAGAACAAGGGCGGCGGCGCCATCCTCGTCAACCCCTACAGCACCGGCATCACCTACCAGCTCATCCCGAAAGCCCCGGTGGACAAGCTCGTCGTGTTCTCGATGGGCTACGGCATGAGCGCCTCGTCCGACGGCCGGTGGTTCCCCTGGGTGTTCAACTTCCCGACGAACTACTGGAGCCAGGCGTCGGCCGTCATCCGGTACATCGGACAGCAGGAGGGCGGGCTGGACAAGCTCAAGGGCAAGAAGATCGTTCACGTCTTCCACAACAGCCCCTACGGCAAGGAGGCGAACCCGACCCTCGAGACCCTTGCCCAGAAGTACGGCTTCGACCTGACGCTGCTGCCGGTTGACAGCCCGGGACAGGAGCAGAAGGCGACGTGGCTCCAGGTGCGCCGGCTCAACCCCAACTGGATCTTCATGTCCGGGTGGGGCGTCATGAACCAGGTGGCGGTCAAGGAGGCGGCGGGCATCGGCTTCCCGATGGACCACTTCATCGGCAACTGGTGGTCGGCGAGCGAGGCCGACGTGGTCCCGGCCGGTGACGGCGCCCGCGGTTACAAGGGCGCCACGTTCCACGCCCCCGGCGCCGGCTTCAAGGTGCACGACGACATCTTCAAGCACGTTTACGACAAGGGGAAGGGCGCCGGCGAGAAGGCCCGGGTCGGCGAGGCCCTCTACAATCGCGGGGTGGTCAACGCCATGTTCTCGATCGAGGCCCTCCGGACCGCGATGGCCAAGTTCGGCAACAAGCCCCTCACCGGCGAGCAGGTCCGGTGGGGCTTCGAGCACCTGAACCTCACCGACAAGCGGCTCGAGGAGCTGGGCATGAAGGGCTTCACCCACCCGGTGAAGGTGTCGTGCGAGGACCACGAGGCGAGCGGACCGGTCCTCGTCCAGCAGTGGGACGGCAAGAAGTGGAACCTCGTCTCCGAGTTCATCGCCCCGATGCGGGAAGTCGTCCGCCCGAAGCTCGAGGAGGCCGCCATCGAGGAGGCCAAGAAGCTCGGCTACCAGATGCGGGACTGCTCCAAGGAGGGCTGAGAGAGCGTGAGGGGAATGGGGCTTCCGGCTCCCCCCTCCCCCCAGTGGGTGGGGGAGGGGGGCCAAAGGCCGAAGGCCGTCGAAGGATCGGGTAGGCGGGAGGTCCCGAATTGAGTCAACCACCGGAGGGGGGCATCGCCCCCCTCCGGTTGACTCCCTCGGGAGAGGCCGTGAGCGACGGCGACAAGCCGATCCTGTCCGTCAACAACATCGAGGTCATCTACGACCACGTGATCCTCGTGCTCAAGGGCGTTTCCCTCCACGTCCCCGACGGCGGCATCGTCGCCCTGCTCGGCGCCAACGGGGCGGGGAAGACCACCACGCTCAAGGCGATCTCCGGCCTGCTGCGGACCGAGCGCGGGGAGGTGACCAAGGGTAGCATCGAGCTCCTCGGCCGGCTGATCCACCGGGACAGCCCCGACGGGATCGTCCGCCAGGGCATCGTGCAGGTGATGGAGGGGCGCCGGGTCTTCGAGCACCTCACGGTGGAGGAGAACCTGCTGACCGGCGCCTACACGCAGAAGAACGGCCACTCGATCCGCCGGGACCTGGAGCGGGTCTACGGCTACTTCCCCCGGCTCGCCGAGCGCCGGAGCGTGCGGGCCGGCTACACGTCGGGGGGCGAGCAGCAGATGCTCGCCATCGGCCGGGCTCTCATGGCCCACCCCCGGCTGATGCTCCTCGACGAGCCCTCCATGGGGCTCGCCCCGCGGCTGGTCGGGGAGATCTTCGAGATCGTCGCCCGGCTGAACCGGGAGGAGCACCTCACCGTCCTCCTGGCCGAGCAGAACGCCGCGATGGCGCTGCGATTCGCGGGGTACGCCTACGTGATGGAGAGCGGCCGGATCGTCCTGGACGGTGACGCCCGGACGATCAGCCAGAACGAGGACATCAAGGAGTTCTACCTGGGGCTGACCGGGGTGGGGCAGCGCAAGAGCTACCGAGATGTGAAGCACTACAGGCGCCGCAAGCGCTGGCTCTCGTAGGGGGCAGGGCCGATGAGCTTCGCAACGTCCATCTCGGTCGGGACGCGCTCGGCCTACGCCGTTCGGACGGCCTTCCGCCTTTGGGCGTCCATCCCGACCTATGGTCGTCCTCGGTCGTCGCCCATCCTCGGCGTATGCGGCATACGCCTGCGGTCGGCGACTCCCTGCGTCCCTTGGACGGCCTTCGGCCTTTGGGCGCTGCTCGCTCCTCGGCCCTGCCCCCGAGAATGTGGACCCATCTGCGATGGCGTTGAAGCTCGAGTTTAGCGAAGCGGATTGCTCGTGAGCGGTGAGGGGGTCGGGTTGCTGGAAGTCCAGGGGTTGTCGAAGCACTTCGGCGGTGTTCAGGCCGTGAGCGGTGTCGATCTCGTGATCGGGGAGCGCGATCTGCTCTCCGTCATCGGGCCGAACGGCGCCGGCAAGACCACCCTGCTCAACGCCGTCAGCGGCATCCTCCCGGCCGACGGAGGCCGGATCGTGTTCCGCGGCGAGGACATCACCCGGCTCCCGGCCCATGCGATCGCCCGGCGGGGGATCGCGCGGACGTTCCAGAACGTGGCGCTCTTCCGCGGCATGACCGTCATCGACAACCTGATGCTGGGCCGGCACATCCACGTCCGCTCGAACCCGTTCGCGGCCGCACTCTACTGGGGGCCGGGCCGCCGCGAGGAGGTGCGCCACCGGGCGGTGGTCGAGGACGTCATCGAGTTCCTCGAGATCGAGGCGATCCGCAAGGCGATCGTCGGGAGCCTGCCGCTCGGCCTCCAGAAGCGGGTGGAGCTCGGCCGGGCCCTGGCCGTCCAGCCGCGACTCCTCCTGCTCGACGAGCCGATGGGCGGCATGAACGTCGAGGAGAAGGAGGACATGGCCCGGTTCGTCCTCGATGTCCACGACGAGTGGAGGATCTCGGTCGTCCTGATCGAGCACGACATGGGCGTGGTCATGGACATCTCGCAGCGGGTGGTCGTGCTGGACCTCGGCCAGAAGATCGCCGAGGGGACGCCCGACGAGGTCCGGGCCCATCCCCGGGTGATCCGGGCCTATCTGGGGGCGAAGGGTGTGGCTTCCGCCGGAGCTGCCCGGTGAGCGACCCGCGATCGTCGTCGGGATCCCCGGCGGGCGAGTCCGACACGCTGGTCAAGCGCTTCGTGGCGCTGGCTCGTGCCCACCCCGGGCGCCCCGCCATGCGGGAGCGGGAGAAGGGGATCTGGCGGCAGTACACGCGGGCGGAGGCGCTCGGCCACGTGCGCGCGCTCGCGCTCGGGCTCCACTCGCTGGGGCTGAGCCGCGGCGACAAGGTGGCGATCATCAGCGACAACCGGCCGGAGGCATACTGGATGCTCTACGCGATCCAGGCGGTGGGGGCGGTGCCCGTCCCCGTCTACCAGGACGCGATCGCCCGGGAGGTCCAGTACGTCATCGACCACGCCGACGCCCGGTTCGTCCACGCCGAGGACCAGGAGCAGGTCGACAAGGTGCGGGAGGCGCGGGCCGGACTTTCCCGGGTCGAGCGGGTCTTCTACGACGATCCGAAAGGGCTCCGCGACTACGACGACGCGTGGCTCATGGCCCTGGCCGACCTCGAGCGGCGCGGCCGGGAGATCGACGCGGCGCGGCCCGGTCTGTTCGACGAGCTGCTGGCCGCCGGCCGGGCGGACGACGTCGCGATCATCTGCTACACGTCGGGGACCACCGGCGCCCCCAAGGGGGCGATGCTGACCCACGCGAACCTGATCGCCTCGGCCCGCCAGTTCCTGCAGCGCGAGCGGCTCGAGGAGGGGGACGAGCTGGTCTCCTACCTGCCGCTGGCCTGGATCGGGGAGCTCGCCTACTCGGTGGCGCTCGCCTGCCTGGCCGGCCTGACGATCAACTTCCCGGAGGAGCCGGAGACGGTTCTCGACAACATCCGGGAGATCGGCCCGCACCTCGTCCTGGCGCCGCCGCGCACGTGGGAGAACAGCTACTCCCAGATCCGCGTGCGGATCGACGACTCGACGTGGCTCAAGCGCCGGATCTTCGAGGCCTTCATGCCAGTCGGCGAGGAGGTGGCGCGGCGGAAGATGGAGCGGCGGCCGGTGCCGCTCGGACTCCGGCTCCGGTGGCTGCTCGGCGAGGTGTTCCTGTTCGCCCCGCTCCGGGACCAGCGGGGAGCCCGGCGGGCGCGCTACGCCTTCACCGGGGGCGCCCCGCTGGCGCCCGAGATCATCGGCTTCTACCGGGGCCTCGGGGTGAACGTCAAGCAGGTCTACGGCCAGACCGAGAACTGCGCGTTCTGCTGCGGCCAGCCCGACGACGCCGTGAAGCTCGGGACCGTCGGCGTCCCGTTCCCGGGAGTCGAGCTGCGGCTGACCGAGGAGGGCGAGATCTGCTCGCGGGGGCCCACGGTCTTCGCCGGTTACTACAAGAACGAGGAGGCCACCCGTGCCGTGATCCGGGACGGCTGGCTGTACTCGGGGGACGCCGGCTTCCTCGATCCCGACGGCCAGCTCGTGGTGGTCGACCGGCTCAAGGACGTGACCCGGCTGGCCGACGGGACGACGCTCGCCCCCCAGTTCATCGAGAACAAGCTCAAGTTCAGCCCGTACGTCCGGGAGGCGGTGGTCGTCGGTCCTGACCGCCCGTTCGTGGCCGCGCTCGTCAACATCGACATGGAGACGGTCGGCAAGTGGGCCGAGCGACGCCAGCTCACCTACACGACCTACACCGACCTCGCCCAGAAGCCGGAGGTCTACGACCTCGTCCAGCGCGAGGTCGAGCGGGTCAACCGGGACCTGCCGGCGGCCACCCGGATCCGGAGGTACGTGCTCCTCCACAAGGAGCTGGACCCGGACGACGAGGAGATCACCCGGACCCGGAAGCTCCGGCGGGGGGTGATCACGCGGAAGTACGGGCCGATCATCGAGGCCCTGTACGAGGAGGTGCCCCTGGTGGCGGTCACCGCCGAGGTGACCTACCAGGACGGCCGCAAGGCCGTGACCGAGACGAAGCTCGCCATCCGCACGGTCAAGGGGGACTGAGAGTCGATGAGGGAGTCGATTTTTTCCGCACCCCCCTCCCCGGCCAGCCAAAGGCCGCAGGACATCCAACGGTGGGGGAGGGGGACCAGGGTGAGGAGGGCGGGAGGTCCCCAAATAGATGGAGTTCTTCTTCCAGCTCGTCCTCAACGGCCTGATGGTCGGCGCGCTCTACACGCTGATCGCGATGGGGTTCGTGCTCATCTACAAGGCGAGCGAGGTCATCAACTTCGCCCAGGGCGAGCAGGTCATGATCGGCGGCTACCTGGCCCTCATGATGCTGTCGTCCGTCCGGCTCCCCCTGCCGCTGGCCATCCTGGCCACCATGGGGGTGATGGCGCTGCTCGGCTTCGTCGTGGAGCGCGGGATCCTCCGGCCGCTGACCGGCTACCCGGTGGTGTCGGTCATCATGGCGACGATCGGGCTGGCCGCCATCTTCCGGGGCGTGGCGCCGCTGGTCTGGAGCGCCGAGGTGAGGGGGTTTCCGGCCATCGTCCCGGCGACCCCGATCCGGGTGCTGGGCGTCCCCCTGGCGCCGATCAACCTGGCCTCGGCCGGGCTGGCGTTCGTCTGCATGGCGGTGCTGGGCTACTTCTTCCAGCGGACGCGCTTCGGCGTCGCGATGCGCGCCGTTTCCGACGATCCGAAGGCGGCGGCCGCGATGGGGATCGACCTGCGGACGATCCTGGCCCTGGCCTGGGCGATTGCCGGCATGGTGTCCGCGCTGGGCGGCGTGATCTGGGGACGGATCCTGGGGGTGGACCCGTACCTCGCCATCGTGGGGCTCAAGGTGTTCCCCGTGGTCATCCTCGGGGGCCTGGACTCGATCATGGGGGCGGTCGTCGGCGGCTTCATCATGGGGGTGCTCGAGAACCTGGCCGCCGGGTACATCGACCCCCTGGTGGGCGGCGGCGCCAAGGACGTCGTGCCGTTCGTCGTGCTGATCGTCGTCCTCATGGTCCGGCCGTACGGCCTCTTCGGCCGGGAGATCATCGAGCGTGTGTGAACCGGGCCGGTAGTCTGGTTCGATGCTAGCAAGGGAGTGCGGCGTCTTCCGGACCACCTACGCGGCCGACATGGCCGTCTACCAGCTCCCGCTCGCCCGCTTCGGCCTGGTCGGCCTCCTCATCGTCGTCTTCGGCGTCGTCCCGGCGCTGGCCACGGAGTACGCGCTCTCCGTCCTGAACCTGGTCGGCATCGCCTCCATCGGCGCCATCGGCCTCAACCTGCTGGTCGGGTTCGCCGGCCAGATCTCCCTCGGCCAGGGCGGCTTCATGGCCATCGGGGCGTACACCGCTGCCCTCTTCGCCCTCCGCCTCGGCGCGCCGTTCTGGGTCGCCCTGCCGGCGGCCGGGCTGGTGACGGCCGCGGTCGGCTGCCTGTTCGGCATCCCGTCGCTCCGCGTCAAGGGGCTGTACCTCGCGATCGCCACGCTGGCCGCCCAGTTCATCATCGAGTGGAACCTGCTCCACTCCGGCTGGCTCACGGGGCAGGGGGCCCAGGGCGCCCTGGTCATCGAGCCGGCCGCCATCGGACCCTGGGTGCTCGAGACCGAGCGGCGCAAGTACTACCTCATCATGGTGGTGGCGCTGGTGGCCACGGTCGTCGCCCGCAACATCACCCGGACCTATCTCGGCCGGGCGTTCGTGGCCATCCGCGACCAGGACATCGCCGCCGAGACCATGGGCGTCGACATCTTCCGATACAAGCTCCTGGCCTTTGCCGTCTCGTCGTGCTACGCCGGCATCACCGGCGCCATGTGGGCCTACTACACCCAGGTGGTCAGCTACGAGCACTTCCTGATCAGCACCTCGATCGACTACCTGGCGATGATCATCATCGGCGGCCTCGGCTCGGTGCCCGGATCGATCCTGGGGGCCGCCTTCATCACCCTGATGCCGGCCGGGATCCGGGACGGCCTGGAGTTCCTGAAGCGCCTGGGCCTCCCGGGGACCCTGGGCAACTTCTCGTATGCCCGGGAGATCATCTTCGGGCTCGTGATCGTGCTGTTCCTGATCTTCGAGCCCGAGGGGCTCTACCGGATCTGGCGGCGGGTCAAGGACTATTTTCGCCTCTGGCCCTTCGCGTACTGACGAGGCCGAGTGCAGCAACCTGACCGAACAGAGGAGGACAGCACGATGAAGCGCTGGCTCGTGGGCTCCTGCCTGATCGTGGCCGTGCTCGCCCTGGGGGTGTCGGTGGCCGTCACCCAGGGCAAGGTCCTGAAGATCGGCAACTTCTGCGACCGGCTGGGCCCGACGCAGACGATCGGCGTCAAGTACTGCGTCGGCTTCCA
Source organism: uncultured Candidatus Rokubacteria bacterium (assembly GCA_963708025.1). Classification (GTDB taxonomy): domain Bacteria; phylum Methylomirabilota; class Methylomirabilia; order Rokubacteriales; family DASRDR01; genus CAVPSB01. The sequence goes on from CAVPSB010000034.1 coordinate 20,403, forward strand.
CGACTACATGGACCTGATCAACTCGCGCGGCGGTGTCGACGGCTGGAAGATCGAGCACAACGAGATCGAGCACGGCTACGCCGTGCCGAAGGCGGTCGACGGGTACAACAAGTTCAAGTCCGAGGGGTACCTCGCCCTGGTGAGCTACGGGACCCCCATCACCGACGCGCTCAAGACCTTCGCCAACCGCGACAAGATCAGCCTGCTCACGCCCGGGTTCGGGATCTCGGACGTCGAGGACCCTACCAAGTTCCCCTACGTGTTCGTCGGCGTGGCCGCCTACAAGGCGCAGGTGGCCGCCATCTACCAGTACATCAAGGAGGCGTGGAAGGAGAAGCGGGCGGCCAAGGTCGCCTACCTCTTCTACGACAACCCGGCCGGGCGCGATCCCATGGACTACGTCCGGGAGCTGCCCAAGAAGCTCGGCAACATGGAGCTGGTCGGCGAGGTGGCCTGCTCGCCGCCCTGCGCCGAGGCCAGCTCCCAGATGCTGCAGCTGGCCCGGCTCAAGCCCGACTTCATCATCTCGCACCTGTTCGGAAAGGGGCCGACGCTGACCGTCCAGGAGAAAGCCAAGCATGACGACCTCAAGAACACCACCATGATCAGCCTGGTGTGGGGCTTCAGCGAGGACGAGGTCAACGTCAACGGCCCCCTCGCCGAGGGCTACATGGGCGTGAACTTCGTGGTCATGCCCGAGGACCTGGCCAAGCTCCCCGTCCACAAGGATGTCGTGGACATGTACAAGAAGGCGGGGAAGGAGCCCCCGAAGGAGATGGGCTCGATCTACTACGTCCGCGGCATCATGAACGGGGCGCTCCTGGTCGAGGCCGCCAAGCACGCGATCAAGGCGGCCGGCGGCGGAGCGGTGACCGGGGAGCACTTCAAGAAAGGGATGGAGTCGATCAAGGACTTCACCGGCGAGGGGACGATGTCGCCGACGACCATCACGGCGTCGAACCACGCCGGCTCGCGGAAGGTCCGGCTCTACAAGGTGCAGGGCGGCAAGTTCGCGCTGGTGAAGGACTGGTTCGAGGGGCCGCATCTGTAGAACCCCTCGTCCCTCTCGTCTCCGGGAGAGGGTCACGGTGAGGGCCGGCGTCCGACGGGGAACCCTCACCCGGCCCTCTCCCTGGAAGGGAGAGGGAGCGGAAGCATGCTCAAGGTCAACAACGTCGAGGTCATCTACCAGCACATCATCCTGGTGCTGAAGGGCGTGTCGATCGAGGTGCCGGCCGGCGCCATCGTCACGCTTCTCGGCGCCAACGGCGCCGGCAAGTCGACCCTGCTCAAGGCCATCTCGGGGATCCTGCGCATCGAGGAGGGCGAGGTCCACAGCGGGAGCATCGATTTCCTCGGCGAGCGCATCGATCGTCGCGACGCCGCCGACATCGTCGGCCGGGGGATCGCGCAGGTCATGGAGGGGCGGCACGTCTTCCGGCACCTGACCACCGACGAGAATCTCATCGCCGGCGCCCACACGCGCCGGGATCGTGGCAACCTCCCCCGGAGCCTCGACCTGGTCTACGGCTACTTCCCCCGCCTGGCCGAGCGACGCCGGGTGAAGGCCGGCTACCTGTCGGGCGGCGAGCAGCAGATGCTGGCCATCGGCCGCGCGCTGATGGGTCGCCCGCGCCTGATGCTGCTCGACGAGCCGTCGCTCGGGCTGGCGCCGCTGCTGGTGGAGGAGATCTTCGCGATCATCCGGCGCCTCAACCGCGACGAGAGCGTCACCGTCCTCCTCGTCGAGCAGAACGCGGTCATGGCCCTGGATCTCGCCTCCTACGGGTACGTCATGGAGAACGGCCGGATCGTCCTGGACGGACCGGTCGAGAGCCTGCGCGCCAACGAGGACGTCAAGGAGTTCTACCTCGGCCTCACCGAGGTCGGCGGGCGCAAGTCGTATCGCGACGTGAAGCACTACCGCCGCCGCAAGCGCTGGCTGAGCTGAGGGCGGGGCCGATGAGCTTCGCAATGTTCGTCTCGGTCGGCGACATCCTCGGCGCTGCGGCATACGCCTCCGGTGGGCGACTCCTGCGTCCTAGCGCTGCTCGCTCCTCGGCCCGCCGCGCGAGCATCGACCGTACCCTTCCGGATCCGAAGGGGGCCGATGAGCGTCGCAACGTCCTCGGTCGGGACGGCGGCCTACGGCCTCGCGGCCGTCCCGACCTATGGCGTCCTCGGTCGTCGCCGATCCTCGGCCCGGAGTACGCCTCCGGTCGGCTCTCCCTGCGTCCTAGCGCTGCTCGGGTCTCGGCCCGGCGCCGGAAGCTGAGCGGCGTGGCTGAGCTGCGCATCGAGACGCGGGAGGATGGCTCGGTGGTGCTCACCGATACCACTGGCCGGCGGTGGGGTGTCGCGGCGGCGGGTGTCGTCGGCGGCGGGTGGCTGCTGGGGAGCCTGGCGACGGCCGGGCTGACCCTGGTCGCCGCCGTGGTCACGGGACCGATCGCCCTCATCGCCATCCTGGCCGGCGTCGCCGCCGCCCGGCATCGGGACTGGATCGTCTTCGACCGCCAGGGGCGGGAGATCGTCTTCCGCCGCGGCCTCGTCGCGATGTTCCGGTCGGTCTCGGCGGTGCCGTTCGACGAGGTGGAGGCGATCCTCGTCGAGGAGCCGGAGACGACCGGCGGGCTCGCCGAGGTCTCCCTCCGCCGGGCCGGCGACTTCGTGTGGCCGATCGACGCCAGCGCTGATCCGGCGTACGTGCGGCGGCTGGCGGCTGCGCTCGCCGAGGTCGGCGGCTGGCCGGTGGTCCGGGAGCGGGAGGCGGTCCGTCGGTGACGGAGCGGCTTCCGCTCCTTCCCACCTCGGTCGTCGGCAGCCACGCGCTGCCCGGCTGGCTGGTCCTCGGACGGGAGGCCGAGACGGCCGGCCGGCTGGGGCCGGCGGACCGCCGCGAGCTGATCGAGGACGCGACCCGCATCGCGCTGCTGGATCAGATCGAGGCCGGCGTCGACGTCCCGGCCAACGGCGAGATGGGCCGCGAGAACTTCACCCTTGGCTTCTTCGGCCGGCTGGCCGGGCTCCGCGCCCTCCCGGCGCCCCGCCGGCTCGGGGTGCCGAGCTACGACGTCCATCCGCCGTACGAGGTGGTCGAGCAGGTGTCGGCGCCCGAGGGCCTCGGGCTCGCCGAGGAGTGGCGCATGACCCGGCGGCTCACCCAGCGGCCGCTCCGGGCGACATGCCCCGGCCCGTTCACGCTGGCCATCCCGCTCCGCCACGCCGGTGGTCCCTACCGGGATCGGGCGACCCTGCTGGCCGACCTGGCCGACGTCGTCAACGCCGAGCTGCGGGCCCTCGTCGACGCGGGCGCCGACTTCATCCAGGTGGACGAGCCGAACTTCGTCATGCTGCGCGGCGCCGACGCCCGGGAGCGGGTCGAGCTGTTCAACCGGACCGTGGCCGGTGTGCTGGCGAAGATCGCGCTCCACGTCTGCTTCGGGAACCTCTACAACAGACCCTTCGCGACGCCGCGGGAGTACCGGCCGCTGTTCCCCGCGCTCCTCGACGCGCGCTGCCAGCAGCTCGTCTTCGAGTTCGCCAGCCGCGAGATGGCCGAGATCGAGTTGATGAAGGAGGTGGGCGACCGCGAGGTGGCCGTCGGCGTGATCGACGTGAAGGCCTACCGGGTCGAGACGCCGGAGGAGGTGGCCACCCGGATCCGGCGGGCGCTCGAGCACGTGCCCGTCGGGCGGCTGTGGATCGTTCCCGACTGCGGCTTCTGGGCGACCCCGCGACCCGCGGCGGTGGCGAAGCTCCGCGCCATGGTGGCCGGGACCCGCCTCGTCCGCGACGAGCTGGCCGCCGGGCCCGGGCTGGGAGGCTGATGCCGGGCCGCCTGGCCGGCAAGGTCGCCATCGTCACCGGCGCCGGCTCGCGCGGGCCGGGGCTCGGCAACGGCAAGGCCACCGCGATCCTGTTCGCCCGCGAGGGCGCCCGGGTCCTCTGCGTGGACCTGGCGAAGGAGCGGGCCGAGGAGACGGCGGGGCTGATCCGGGCGGAGGGCGGGGTGGCGGAGCCCCTGGTCGCCGACGTCACCCGGGGCGACGACTGCCGGGCCATGGTGGCGGCGGCGGTCGAGCGCTGGGGCGGGCTGGACGTCCTCCACAACAACGTGGGCATCGAGTCCCGGAAAGACCTCCTCGATGTGACCGAGGAGGAGTGGGATCGGGTGCTGGCCGTCGACCTCAAGTCGATGTTCCTGGCCACGCGGCACGCGGCGCCGGCGATGATCGACCGGGGCGGGGGAGCGGTCGTCTGCGTCTCGTCCGTCGCCGGCCTGCGGGGACACGGCCGCACGGCGTACGCGGCCGCCAAGGCGGGGGTGATCGGCTTCGTGCAGAGCGTCGCCGTCCAGCTGGGGCCGAAGGGCGTGCGCATCAACGCCATCGCCCCCGGCACCGTCTGGACGCCGATGGTCGAGTCGCTCGGTCCCGAGGCCCGGGAGCGCCGCCGGCGGGCGACGCCGCTCGGGACGGAGGGCACCGGCTGGGACGTGGCGTGGGGCGCGGTCTACCTGGCGAGCGACGAGGCCCGGTGGGTGACGGGTCAGACGCTCGTCATCGACGGCGGCCTGACGGTGACGACGCGATGAGAACATCGGGGGGGTCTCGGAAGACCCCCCCGAGGCCCCCCCGCGGAGGCCGCGACTGTTCGACGGCCTTCGGCCTGTGGGCCGCGGCTCGAAGTGGAACGCCGCGACCGCGGGGCAGAGCCGGAGGGTTGCGAGAAACCGACGGGCGGCGGAAATCGATCCGCGGGCATCCAGAGGGCGAGGGGGGTTCAGCATGGCGATGACGTTCGGGATCCACGTGGGGCACCTCGGGGGACCGATGGCCGAGCTGTCGCGGCTCTGGCGCTTCGCCGACGAGCGCGGCTTCGACTGGTTCTCGGTCTCCGACCATTTCCAGGAGTCGCCGCCGCAGGGCGGCGACCTCGACTGCTTCGAGGCCGTCGCCACCATGGCCGCGGCGGCCGCCGGGACCCGCCACGTGCGCATCGGCTGCCTGGTCTATTGCGTGAGCTACCGGAACCCGGGTCTGCTGGCCAAGGCGCTCTGCACGGTCGACCATCTCTCGGGCGGGCGGGTGGAGTGCGGGATCGGCGCCGGCTGGCACGCGTTGGAGCACAAGGCGTTCGGGATCCCGTTCCCCTCGATCGGCGTCCGGGAGGACCAGCTCGAGGAGTACGCGCAGGTGCTCCGCCGGCTCTTCGACCAGAAGGTGGCGAGCTTCACCGGGCGCCACTACCGGCTGGACGAGGCCCGCTGCAACCCGAAGCCCCTCCAGCCCCATCTCCGGATCTGGATCGGCGGCCTGGGCGAGAAGCGGACGCTGCGGGCCGCCGCCCGCCACGCCGATGGCTGGAACGCTCCGTACATCGACCCGACGACCTGGAGCGCCAAGAACGCGATCCTGGACGAGTGGTGCCGGCGGGAAGGCCGGGACCCGAAGGCCGTCCACCGCACCGTCAACGTCGGCTTCTACGTCGGCGCCGACGCCCGGACGGCCGCCCGCCAGGAGGAGCTGCTGCACGCCCAGTGGGGACCGGACCTGGGCGGCCGCCGGGGGTTCCTGCGCGGGACGCCGGACCGGGCGCTCGACATGGCCGCCGCCTACCGCGACGCCGGCGTCGAGCGGCTCAACATCGCGCTCCGCCAGGGACCGTACGACTGGGACGCGCTCGCCGCCTATGCCGAGACGGTCCTCCCCGCCTTCGGCGCCGGTCGAATGCAGTGAGAGCGTGTGAAACCGTCGGTACCTCCGACTCCCCCCTCCCCCCGGCCACAGGCCGAAGGCCGTCCAACAATAGGGGAGGGGGGCAAAAGGCCGAAGGCGGTCGAAGGATCGGGTGGGCGGGAGGTCCCGATTGAGGTGAGACCATGACCCGGGAGACGCGGCTCAAGGGCTACTACGACCGCAAGGGCGAGACCATGGGGCTCCGCGCCCGACGCCGCTATCAGGAGGCCTGGCTGCAGGGGCTGGTCGCCCACGCCTGGCGGAAGGCGCCGGGCGTGCGCCGCCGGATGGAGGCCGCCGGCCTCCGCCCCGCCGACCTCGGGACCCTCGAGGGTCTGGATCGTCTCCCGGTGATCCGGAAGGCGGCGATGCCCGACCTCCAGAAGGCCGACCCGCCGTTCGGCGGCTTCTGCACCGCGAAGGCCGAAGACCTCCAGTGGGTCTTCGTCTCGCCCGGTCCCATCTACGAGCCCTTCGAGCGCCGGGACCGGAGCCCCTGGCGCACCGAGGTCTCGTGCTTCGCCGGCGGCTTCCGGCCGGGCGACGTCGTGGTCAACACGTTCCTCTATCACCTCACGCCGGCCGCCCACCTGATCGACCGGGGCCTGGCCCTCCTCGGCTGCACCGTCGTCCCGACAGGGCCCGGCAACACCGACGTCCAGATCAAGACGATCCTCGACCTCCGCGCCACCGGTTACGTCGGCACGCCGTCCTTCCTGGTGACCCTCCTCAAGCACGCCGCCGAGCGCGGCGTCGGCAAGCTGCCGCTCGAGGTCGCCCACGTCGGGGCCGAGGCCCTGCCGGAGTCGCTCCGCCGCGCCTTCGAGCAGGAGCACGGCATCCTGACCCGCCAGTCTTTCGGCACCGCCGACCTCGGCATCGTCGCCTACGAGTGCCGGGAGGCCGCCGGCATGCACCTGTCGGAGGATGCCGTCTTCGAGATCTGCGACCCGCAGACCGGCGCCCCGCTCCCGGCCGGCGAGGTCGGCGAGATCGTCTGCACGGTGAACCACCGGACCTACCCGATGATCCGCTTCGCGACCGGCGACCTCTCGGTGGTGACCGAGGCGCCGTGCCTCTGCGGCCGGACCTCGCCGCGGATGCTGGGCTGGCGGGGCCGGGCCGACGAGGTCACGAAGGTCCGGGGGATGTTCGTCCACCCGCGCCAGGGCGACGAGGTGGCCGCGCGGTTCCCGGGTGTGAGCCGCTACCAGGTGGTGGTGACCCGGCGCGAGCACCAGGACGAATTGACCTTTCACGTCGAGCTGCGCCCGGACGCCGACCGGGTGGCGATCGAGAGCGGGCTTCCGGCCGCGGCCCGCGACGTCATAAAGCTGCGCGGCGAGGTGCGCGTCGTCCCACCCGGCACCATCCCGGACGGCGCCAAGAAGATCGACGACCAGCGCAAATGGGACTGACACCAGGACTGACACCCGTTCACTCGATTGCGTACCGCGTCCCTCCGGCCCCCCCCTCCCCCGGCCACAGGCCGAAGGCCGTCCAACAGTGGGGGAGGGGGGGTTGGGGGGAGGGAGGGAGGTCTCAAATGACCCAGCCGCTCACGTTCTCGGGCATCATGCCCGCCAATCTGCTGCCGTTCACCGCCGACCTCGCCATCGACGAGCCGGCGTACCGGCGCCACCTGCGCTGGCTCGCTGACACGCGGGGCGTGACCGGCATCGTGGCCAACGGCCACGCGGCCGAGGTGTCCTCCCTTCTCCGGGACGAGCGGCGGCGGGCGCTGGCCATCGCGGTGGACGAGGTGGCCAGCCGCTGCCCGGTCGTCGCCGGCGTCTACACGGACGGGACCCGGGAGGCGGTCGAGCTGGCGCGCGACGCGAAGGCCGAGGGCGCGGCGGGTGTCCTGGTCTTCCCGCCCACGCTGTTCATGTGGGGCGCCCAGCTCAAGCCCGAGATGGTGCTCCGCCACTTCTCGGAGATCGCGGCCGGGGCGGACCTGCCGATCGTCGTTTTCGAGTACCCGCCGGCCTCGGGGATCGGCTACGCCCCCGAGACGCTGGCCCGGCTCGCCGAGATTCCCCGGGTGGCGGCGGTCAAGGACTGGTCGAACGACATCGTCGCCTACGAGCGGAACCTGCGCGCCCTGCGAGCGACCGGCCGACCGGTGGCCATGCTCTCCTCCTTCACGCTCTCGCTGATGGCGTCCTTCCTGCTCGGCGCGGACGGCGCGATCTCGGGGATGGGGAGCGTGACCGCCGATCTCCAGGTCGCGCTGTTCGAGGCCTGCCAGAAGGGAGACCTCGACGGGGCCCGGCGGATCAACGACCGGCTGGAGCCGTTGCTTCGCGTCTTCTACGCGCCGCCGTTCGTCAACATGCACAACCGGATGAAGGAAGCCCTCGTGCTCCTCGGCCGCCTGCCCGCCGCCCACGTGCGCTCGCCGCTCTGCCCGGTCGGGGACGCCGAGCGGGAGGCGATCCGCCGCGCGCTCCGGGCCGCCGGGATCGAGCCATCGACGCGCTGAAACGCGGCGCAATACGTGGGAATCGCGGACGAAATCGCGGCACAAACTCCTTGACGGGCCGGGTCGCCGGCCATCAGAATAAGGGCTCAATGCTGCGCCTCGACCTGTCCGACGGGCGCGGACGACCCAGGACCCGCCGGCCGCGATCCTCCCGTCGGCTCGCTCCGGTGCTCCTCCTCGCTGCCCTGCTCCTGCCCGCGTGCGCGTCAGCCCCCCCGCTCGATTCTCCCGGCGCCATCCGGCCGGCCGGTGCCCCGGCCTTCGTCCTCGAGCGGGACGTCTTCGCGTTTCCGAACCTGGTCCGCGCGGCGTCCCCCGATCGGACGGTCGGCTTCGCCAACTACTGCCTGGTCATGGCCCGGGGGGCCACCCAGTTCTTCCGCTTCGCGCGCTTCGACCCCGCCGCCCCCCCTGCCACGGATGCCGAGTACACGCGGTTGACCGCCGAGGTGATGCGGGTCCCGGCCTGGCACGACCCCTGGCCGGCTGATCGTCGCATCGTGATCCCGGGCTACCCGGACCTCCACGCGCTGTCCCGAACGCGCGAGTCGGCCGTCAAGGCGGCGTTCGACTCGAGCCTCCTCAGCATGTTGCACTGGCGGACGTGGCGCGTGGCGCTCCCGCTGTCGGCGGGTCACCAGGCCCGGCTCGCGCGTGAGCTGAGGGACGAGGTCCAGGCGGGGCGGCCGGCGCCGCTCATGCTCAGCAGCTTTCCCGTCGAGGACTACCTGAACCATGCGGTGCTGGTCTACGACTACCGGCCGAGCGGCGGGGCCGTCGAGTTCCTCGCCTACGACCCCAACGACCCGCCGAATCCCCTCGGCCTCCACTTCGACCCGGCCTCCCGGGGCTTCTGGGTCGAGCCGTTGCCGTACGGCCCACCGGGACGCGTCCGGGTCTTCCGGATCTACGCGTCCCCGTTCCTGTAGGTCGTGGCCCGCCGGCCGCGCACGCTCTCCGAGCGGACGGCATGAGCCTCGTCACGCCTCCCTGGGCCGGCTCGCCGCCGCCGCCGCCGGCCACGCCGCCCCGCTGGTACGCGCACTCGTACAACCGGCCGGGCTACTACCGGCTGGCGCTGGCGGCGGCGCCCCGGCTGCCCCGGCCGCTGCGCCGGTGGGTGGCGACGGGCGCCGTGCGACTGCTCAGGCGCAGGTTCGCCGCCGAGCGGGCGGCGGTGGGGCGCAACCTGGCCCGGGTTCACCCCGGGCGCGACGCCGCGTGGCTCGAGGGGAGCGTGCGGCGGGTGTTCGAGAATTTCGGCGTCTGCTTCGCCGACCTCCTGGCGCTCAACCATGGTCCGGCCGGCCGGCTGTGGGGTCACGTCGCCGGCACCCACGGCCAGGAGCACGCCGACCGGGCGCTCGCCGGGGGCGGAGGCGCCATCTTCATCACGGCCCACCTCGGCAACTGGCAGCTCGCCGGCCGCCTCCTCGGGACGTTCGGCCGGCGGGTGCACGTCGTCATGGCGCCCGAGCAGGATCCCGGCGTGGCGGCGCTGGTTCACGGGAGCGGCGAGACGGTCCGCTTCGTGCGCCGGGAGAGCCCGCTCGTCTCGGTGGGGCTGGTGTCCGCCCTGAGGCGTGGCGACGTCGTGGCCTTCCAGGTGGACCGGGCCACCGGGGAGCGCGGCGATTGCGCGGTCCCCTTCTTCGGGGCCCCGGTCCCGTTCCCGCTCGGGCCCTTCGTCATGGCCGCCGCCGCCTCCGTCCCGATCGTTCCCGCGTTCTGCATCCTCGAGCCCGGCGGGAACTACCGGCTCTACGTGGAGCCGATGCTGGAGGTGGCGCGCGGCGAGGAAATGCGCGGTCTCGGCTGCGCGGTGGCGCTGCTCGAGCGCTACGTGGCGACGTACACCGACCAGTGGTTCAACTTCTTCGACGTGTGGGGTGAGACGGATGGGCCGGGCGCGCACGATTGAGCCGATCGCGGTGACCGGCGCCGGCGTCATCAGCCCGATCGGCCAGGATCTCGACGCCTTCTGGGCCGGACTCGTCACCGGCACCAGCGGGATCGCCGAGATCGAGCGCTTCCCCGTGCGCGATCTGCGGGTGACCCGGGGCGGCGAGGTCAAGAAGCTCCCGCGCTGGCCTTCGGGCGAGGGGCGGCCGCCGGTCTGCCGCACCTCCCGCTTCCTGATCCACGCCGCCCACGAAGCGCTGGCGCACGCGGGTCTGGCGCGGGCGCGGCCCGAGCCATTTCGCCTGGCGGTGGTGGTCGGCACGGCGCTCGGCGGCATCGACGACGCGGGGCGGGCGCTCGCCGGGCATGGCGGTGTGCGGGCGCTGCTGGGCTCCCACTACGACGGACCGACCTGGAACCTCGCCCGCTGGCTCCGGGCCGAGGGCCCGGTGCTCACCGTCTCCACGGCATGCGCCTCGGGGGCGAGCAGCCTCGGCATCGCCGCCGACCTCCTGCGCGCGGGCCGGGCCGACGTCGCCGTGGCAGGCGGGGCCGACGTCCTGTGCCGCTTCGTCCAGCGTGGCTTCAACGTGCTGCGGTCCCTGACGCGCGACGAGGTTCGGCCCTTCGACCGGCGCCGCAGCGGGATTCTCCTGGGCGAGGGCGCGGGGATCGTCGTGCTCGAGCGCCCGGCGGACGCGGCGACCCGCGGGCGGCTGCCGCTCGGCTTCCTCCTCGGCCACGCGAGCGTGGCCGACGGTGCCCACATCACGGCGCCGGACCCCGAGGGCCGCGGTCTCGCGCTCGCCATCCGGGCTGCGCTGGCCGAAGCCGGGCTCGAGCCGGCGGCGGTGGATTTCGTGAGCACGCACGGCACCGGGACCCCGGCCAACGACCGGGTGGAGACCGACGTGCTCGAACGGGTGCTCGGGCGGCGGGCGGCCGAGGTGCCCGTCAACTCGATCAAGGCCCACCTGGGGCACACCATGGGCGCGGCGGCCACGCTGGAGGCCATCATGTGCCTGCTGGCCGCGCGGCACGGCCAGATCCCGCCCACCCTGAACTACGGGGAGCCGGATCCGCAGTGCCACCTCGACTGCGTCCCGAACGAGGCGCGGCGGCATCGGCCCCGCGTGAGCCTCTCGACCTCGCTCGGCTTCGGGGGCTGTAATGCGGCGCTAGTCCTACAGGGGGGGGAGTCCCAACCACTCCCCCCCCTGGACCCCCCCCACCTGGGGGTCGCTCGGCCATGACGGCGCCGTCGCCTGGACCCCTCGGGACGTCCGTCCCTCCTGGTGGTCCCCCCCCTGGACCCCCCCGACCTTCGTCAGGGGGGGGTCGCTCGGCCATGACGACTATGACGGCCACGCGGCTGCCCGCGCCCCGCATCCGCGGGATCGGGCTGCTGACCGGCTGGGGCGAGGGCGTGAACGGACTGCCGCCCGAGCGCCCGGCCCCGCCGCCGGCGCTCCTGACCGTGCCGACCCCGAACCTGGCTGGCGAGCGCTTCCGGCGCGCCACCCGCCAGTGTCTCCTGGCGGCGGCGGGGGTCCGTGCCGCGCTGCAGGACGCCGGTCTCGCCGAGGGCACGCTCGCCGGCGAGCGCACCGGCGTGCTGTACGTGACCGCGACCGCGTACGCGGGCGCCAACCGGGCGTTCCTCGAGGACGAGGGCTCGACGACCCTCCACTTCCCGTACACCGCACCGAGCGCGGTGCCGGGCGAGGTGACCATCGAGTTCGGCATCCGCGGCCCCTACGTCAACCTGACGGGCGGGGGGCCTGCGGCGCTCCACGCGCTCTGGTATGCTGCGCGGTGGCTGACGGAGGGGGACGCCGATCGGGTGCTGGTCCTCGGCGTGGAGGCGGTGCACGAGGTCTGGGATCTCCTCGGGCGCGCCCGCCGGCTCTACGACCCGCCGATCGTCGAGAGCGCGGCGTGCCTGCTCCTGGAGCCGGGGTCCGGTCCCGAGCTGGCGTGGGCGTCCGCGACCATCTGGCGCCAGCGGCCAGACGAGGCCGTGGCCGCCGTGCTCGACGCCGTGGCTGCGGGCCGGGCGCCGCGGCTGATCGCCGCCGGGGGGGCGCGCCGCGCGGGTCGGGCCGAGCGGGCGGCGCTCGCCAGTCGCGGGTGGGCCGGGATGGTGGTGAGCCCGCCCGGGGAAGCGCTGGCGTGCGGGCCGCTCTTCGGCCTCGCGCAGGCGCGGGCGCGCAGGGAGGTCGGGCCGGTCCTGCTGACGACCGGATGGCGCAACGACTACGGGGCCATGCTCTGGCCGATGGACGCGTGAGCGCGCTGCGACAATTCACTCCGCCGGTCCACCCCTCCCCCCAGCCAAAGGCTGAAGGCCGTCGAAGGGTGGGGGAAGGGGGCCAAAGGCTGAAGGCCGTCGAAGAATTGGGTGGGAGGGAGGTCCCGAACTGAGGATGGACGAGCGCGCGATCCTGGACGAGCTACGCGACCTCATCGTCAAGCGGCTCCGGTTCGACCCCAAGGTCATCGCCGCCGTGTCTCCCGAGACGCCGCTGCCCAAGGGGATCGAGGGAGCCCTCGGCCTCGACTCACTCGACTTCATCGAGCTGTCGATCGCCCTCGAGGAGCGCTTCGGCGTGGTCGTGCAAGAAGGCGAGGCCGTCGAGGCGCACTTCGCGACGCTCGGCGCGCTGGCTCGGTTCGTGGCGGCGTCGCAGAGCCCCCCGGCGTGAGCGACCCGATACCACCGCCGCGATCGCCCACGGCATCCGACGGCGGGGCCGGCGTGTGAGCGAGGTTCTGATCACGGGACTCGGCGTCGCCAGCCCCTACGGGCTCGGGCGCCGCGCGTTCTGGGACGGCCTCGCCGCCGGCCGCTGCGGCATCGGCCCCATCACGCTGTTCGCCACCGACGGCTTCCGGTCCCGCATCGCCGCCGAGGTGCCGGGCGACGTCCGCGTTCCGCGCGCCTCGGGCCGGCGATCCCGCGCCGATCGCCTCGCCATCGCGGCCGCCGACGAGGCGATCGCCGATGCCGGGCTCGACCGCGCGGCTCTCCGTCCCGCCGCCGTCGTCGTCGGGGGCATCGGCGGCGGAATGCTGGAGGCCGAGGCGTGGTACTGGCAGCTCCAGCGGGAGGGGATCGACGACCCGCGCCAGCGCCGCGCCTTGCGCGCGATCCTGCCCACCGCCCACGCCGAGCTGCTGGCCCACCGCTACGGCACCACCGGTCCCAAGGAGACCGTCGTCCTCGCCTGCAGCTCCGGCGGGGCCGCCCTCGGGCTCGCGGCCGACCTGGTCCGGGCCGGCGTGACGCCGCTGGCGCTGGCCGGCGGGGTGGACGCCCTCACCCGCATCTGCTTCATGGGGTTCAACGCGCTGAAGCTGCTCGACCCCGAGCCCTGCCGGCCGTTCGCCCGCGACCGCCGGGGCATGTCGCTCGGAGAAGGCGCGGGCTTCGTCGTCCTCGAGGACGCCGCCCACGCGGCCCGACGGGGCGCCGTCCCGTACGCCGCGCTGGCGGGCTACGGCCTCACCACGGACGCCTACCACCTGACCGCGCCGCACCCCGACGCCGAGGGGAGCGTGCGGGCGATGGTGGAAGCCCTCGAGCAGGCGCGCGTCCCGGCCGGCGCCGTGGGCTACGTCAACGCCCACGGCACCGGGACCGTGCAGAACGACCGGGCCGAGGCCCTCGCCCTGCGGAAGGTCTTCGGGGCGGACGGACTCCTCGTGAGCGCGAACAAGTCGCTGATCGGCCACACGATGGCCGCGGCGGGCGCGCTGGAAGCCATCGCCACGGTCCTGACCCTCGTCCACGGGCTGGTGCCGCCGACCGCGCACCTCGCCGAGCCCGATCCGGAGATCCCGTTCGACTGCGTGCCGAACGTCGCCCGGCCGGCGCGGCTCTCGTGGGCCATGTCCAACTCCTTCGGCTTCGGCGGCCAGAACGTGAGCCTGCTCTTCCATCGAGCGCCGGATGGTCGGGGTCCCGATGACGACTGAGCGGGTGCCACGGGTGGCGGTGACCGGCGTCGGCACCGTGAGCGCTCTCGGCCTCGGTGGCGCGGCCATGCTCACCGCGGCGCTGGCCCGGGGCGAATCTGGCCTCCGGGCCATCCAGGCGTTCCCCACCGGGGACTCGCCGAGCCGCCTCGCCGGCGAGGTCGGCGACCTCACCCCGCACCTCGGTCCCGAAGAGGTCCGGCGCCTCGCCCGCGCGAGCCAGCTGGTCGTGGTCGCTTGCCGGCTCGCCCTCGCGGACGCCGGCCTCGAGCCGGGGGCGCTTTCGGGGCTGGGCCTGGTCCTCGGCTCCGAGTACGGCGACTTCCGGTCCTCGGAGGCCTTCGCCCTCGGCTACCTGCGGCGCGGCCCGCTGGGGCTCTCCCCCGTCATCTTTCCCAATACCGTGATGAACGCGATGGCCGCCAACGCCGCGATCGCGGTCTCGGCCCAGGGCCCGATGCTGACGGTGAACCAAGCCGGCATCGCGGGCGAGCTGGCGGTGGCCCGGGCGGTCGGGCTCATCACGAGCCAGCGGGCCTCGGCGGTGCTGGCGGGAGGTGTGGACGAGCTGTGCCCCACCCTCCATCGGGAGCTGGCGCGGCTCCAGGTGATGTCGCCCCGCGACGGCGGCCCGGAGGGCTGCTGGCCGTTCGACCGGCGCGCCAACGGGACGGTGGCGGGAGAAGGCGCGACCATGCTCCTGCTGGAGGACGAGGCCGGCGCCCGCGCTCGCGGCGCCTGCGTGCACGCCCTGGTGGCGGGCGTCGCCTGGGGGAACCTTCCGGCGCGGCCTCACGGACTGCCGCCGCGGCGACGGCGGGAGCCGGCGGTCATCCACCGCGCGCTGGCCGCGGCGCGCGTCGGGGCGGCGGAGGTGGGCGCGGCCTACCTGACGGGGACGGGCGATCCCGAGCAGGACGCCTGCGAGCTGGACCTGATCGGCGCCGTCTTCGACCCGATGCGCGGGAACGCGCTGCCGCTCACGACGCTGACGCCGCTGGCCGGCGAGCACGCCGGGCTCGGCGGGCTCCGCGTCGCCGCGGCGGCCGTGACGACGATCGGCGAGGGCCGGCTGCCCGGGCTGCCCGATCTGGCGGCGCCGGTGCGCGCGGGATTCGCGTTCGCGACCGGGCCGGCCGGCCGGGTCCCGGCCGGCCGGGTGGTGCTCGTGCACGGCCTCGCGCGAGGCGGCGGTCACGCCGCCCTCGTGCTCGCCGCCGCGGCGTGAGGACCATGCGGCTCGCCGCCGTCATCCCGGCGTTCAACGAGGCGGCGACGATCACGGCCGTCGTGGCGGGGGTCCGCGCCGCCTGCCCCACCGCGGCCGTTCTCGTGGTGGACGACGCTTCGACCGACGAGACCCCGGCCCGGGCTGCCGCCGCCGGCGCCAGCGCGGTGCTCCGGACGTCCCCCCGGGGCGGCAAGGGCGCGGCCCTGCGGGTGGGGTTCGCCGCCGCGCTCGCCGAGGGCGCGGAGCTGGTCGCCACGCTCGACGCCGACGGCCAGCACGACCCGGCCGACCTGCCGCGTCTGCTCGCCGCCTGGCGCTCGGCGCCCGACGGCCTGATCATGGGCGATCGGCTCGCGCCGGGGTCCGGGGATCGGATCCCGGGCCTGCGTCTCGGCGCGATCCGCGCCGCCGACGTGGTTCTACGCTGGCTGGCGCGGACGGCGATCCGCGACAGCCAGTGCGGCTTCCGGGTCTACCCCGCCACGCTCCTCCGGGCGCTGCCGCTCTACCGGGAGGGGTTCGTCCTCGAGACCGAGGCTCTCCTCGGCGCGGCCCGCCTGGGGTACCGGCTCGTGTCGGTGCCCGTGCGCGCGATCTACCCCCCGGACCGGGCCAGCCGCTTCCGGGCGCTGGCCGACGGGACGCGGATCGGCTGGTATCTCGCGGGTGAAGTGACGCGTGAGCTGCCGGGTCGCTCCGTCACCGACGCGAGCCGCCGTCGGCTTCGCCAGCCGGCGGTCGCGCCGCCGGCGTAGGAGGAGCAGAGCGTGGCCGACGGCATTGCTCCGCGCTACGACGTGCTGGTGGTCGGGGGCGGCCCCGCGGGCTCCACCGCCGCGACCGTGCTGGCCCGCGCGGGGCTCGCCGTCGCCTGCTTCGAGCGCGAGCGCTTCCCGCGCTTCCACATCGGGGAGTCGCTGCTGCCGGCCTCGGTCCCGCTGTTCGACCGGCTCGGGCTCACGCCGCGCATGGAGGCGGCCGGCTTCATCCGGAAGAATGGTGCGGCGTTCATCGACGAGGCGGATGGGCGCCAGATCGTCCTCTTCTTCCGGCGAGGCCCGCGCTGGGCCGATCACGCCTACAACGTCCCGCGCGCCGACTTCGACCGGCTGCTCCTCGACCACGCCGCCAAGGAGGGCGCGGCGGTCTTCGAGGGAGCCGAGGTCGAGCGGCTCGCCATCGAGCCGGACCGGGTGCGCTGCGAGGTGCGGACCGACGACGGGGGGCGCTACCCGGTGGAGGCGGCGTTCCTGGTGGACGCCACCGGGCGCGACAGTCTGCTGGCGCGCCAGATGGGGCGCCGGGAGCCGCTTCCCAGCCTCGGGAAGGCCGCCCTCTTCGCCCACTATCGCGGTGGCGAGCGCTGGCCGGGGCGCACCGAGGGCCACATCCGGATCTACCTCTTCGAGCACGGCTGGTTCTGGTGGATCCCGTTCGCGGACGACCTGACCAGCATCGGCTGCGTCCTCCACCAGAAGGTGATGCAGGCGCGCCAGGTGCCGATCGAGGAGCTCTTCGCCGACATGATCGCGGCGGCACCGAGCGTGGCGGCCGGGCTGGCCCGCGCCACCCGCGTCACCTCCGTCTACAGCACCGCCAACTTCTCCTACCGGACGACGCCCCTGGTGGGCGACCGCTTCGTCGTCGTGGGAGACGCCGTCACCTTCGTGGACCCGATCTTCTCCACCGGCGTCCTCGTCGCGATGCAGTCGGCGGAGCTGGCCGCCGGGGTGATCGCCGACGAGGTCCGGTCCGGCGATTTCCGCGCCGCCCGCTTCGCCCGCTACCGCCGGCGCGTCCAGCGGGGCACCGAGCTGTTCTTCCGCCTGATCGACCGCTACTACGAGCCGGCGTTCATGGACGTCCTCCTGGCCCCGAGCCCGCCGCCGATCCTCCGGGACGCCGTGCTGACCGTGCTGGCGGGCGGCGCCTTCCTGCGGCGACCGCTCTGGCTCCGGCTCCGGCTGGCCGCCGTCACCCTGAACACCTGGATCGAGCGGCGCCGCCGGCTGCGGCGCGGGCTGCCGGTCGAGTCGCGCCTCACGTGGTGACGGCGATCCGCCGGCTCTGGCCGCGCGGCTACGCGTTCGCCATCGCCGGCATCGCCATCGGCGTCGCCGGGCTGGTCGCCCTCGGCGCCCTCGCCGAGCGGATCAGCCGCTTCATCGAGGGCGGCCACCGCTTCGTCGTCGGCCAGATCTCGGTCGCCGGGGCAGGGATCGGCACCGGGGCCGGCTTCACCGCCGGGGGCTTGATGCCGAGGCGCACGCTCGAGGCGCTCGCGCGGGTGCCGGGGGTGGCGGTGGTCCAGGCCCAGGTCAT
Organism: uncultured Candidatus Rokubacteria bacterium; assembly: GCA_963708025.1. Classification (GTDB taxonomy): domain Bacteria; phylum Methylomirabilota; class Methylomirabilia; order Rokubacteriales; family DASRDR01; genus CAVPSB01. The sequence continues at coordinate 38,062 of CAVPSB010000034.1, forward strand.
GGTGCCGGTGGACCCGGCCACTTCCCAGCTCTTCAGCGTGAACCAGGAAGTGATCCTCGGCCTCGACCTCGCGGTGCCGATCCCGAACCGGAGCTACCCCACCTTGCCGGTCGCCCGCGGCCGGTTCCTCCGCGCCGGGGATCGGGGCGCGGTCGTCGTCGGGGCCGACTTCGCCGCCACCCGCCGGCTCGGCCTGGCCGATCGCGTGCGGCTCCACGGACGGGACTTCCAGGTGACCGGCGTCCTCGAGCGGATGCTCACCGCCCCGGACCGGTTCGCGATCGTGTCGCTGGAGGATGCCCGCGACCTCTGGCTCGCCCTGGATCCGACGCTCCGGGCCCTCTTCGCGGCCGGCGGCGCGCTCTCGCGTGACGACCTCAACACGGGGGCGGCCGTCGGCTGGGCCGACGGCGTGGACCCGAACGCGCTGGCCGCCCGGATCCGCCGGGAGGTGCCCGGCGTCAACGTCGCCCCGCCGGCCGAGGTCGCGCGCCAGCTCGAGGCCTCGACCACGTTCTTCACCTGGCTCCTGGCCGGGGTCGGCGGGATCGGCCTGCTGATCGGTGGGCTGTCGCTCTCGAACACGGTGGCCGCCTCGACCTTCGAGCGCATCCGGGACTTCGGGATCAAGCAGGCGCTGGGGGCGAGCGACGGCCAGCTCTTCGGGGAGGTGCTGCGGGAGAGCCTGGTGGTCAGCCTCTCGGGCGGCGTGGCCGGCACCGCCCTGGCGTGGCTCGGCGGCGCCGTCGTCAACACCCGGGCCGCCCACGCCGGCCAGCAGCTCTTCCTCTTCTCGGGCCGGCTCCTCGGCTTCGCCGTCGTGTTCGCGGCCGGTCTGGGAGCGATCGCCGGGGCCTACGCGACCGCGCGGATCCTCCGGGTGCCGCCGGCCGAAGCGATCCGTCGGGGCGCGTGATGCCGGAGCCGGTGGACCTCATCGTCGTCGGCGGGGGAAACGCCGCCCTGTGCGCCGCGCTGGCCGCGCGGGAGCAGGGAGCGCGCGTCCTGCTCCTCGAGAAGGCGCCGGAGGCCGAGCGTGGGGGGAACTCGCTCTTCACCGGGGGCGGCTTCCGGTTCGCCCACCGGGGCCTCGAGGACCTCCGGCGGGACGTCCTCGTCGACCTGACCGAGAGCGAGGCCCAGGCGGTCGAGGTGCCGCCGTACCCGGAGGACGCCTTCTACGACGACCTCATGCGGCTGACCGAGAACTGCGCCAACCCGGATCTCGCGGACCTGCTCGTCCGCCGCTCGCGCCCGACCATCGTCTGGATGCGCACGCAGGGGATCCGCTGGATCCTGATGTTCAACCGCCAGTCGTACCGGGTCGGCGATCGCCACCGCTTCTGGGGCGGGCTCCACGTCGAGGCCGTCGGCGGCGGGCACGGGCTCGTCCAGGCGCTGTACGACCGCGCGGCGCGCGCCGGGGTCGAGGTGCGCTACGGGACCGGCGCCCGCCGGCTCCTGGTCGACCGGCGAGGCGCCGTCACCGGGGTCGTCGCGCGCGGGCCGGAGGGCTTCGACGAGCTGCCGGCGCGGGCGGTGGTGCTCGCGTGCGGGGGCTTCGAGGCGAACCCCGAGTGGCGAACGCGCTACCTCGGCCCCGGCTGGGAGCTGGCCCGCGTGCGCGGCACCCGGCACAACGTGGGCGACGGCATCCGCATGGCGCTCGAGATCGGCGCCCAGCCCTACGGGCACTGGTCGTCCTGCCACGCCGTCGCCTGGGACCTGAACGCCCCCGAGTTCGGCGACCGCAAGGTGCTCGACCTCTTCCAGAAGCACTCCTACCCGCTCGGGCTCATCGTCAACGTGCGCGGCGACCGGTTCGTGGACGAGGGCGCCGACCTCCGCAACTACACCTACGCCAAGTACGGGCGGGCCATCCTCGGCCAGCCGCTCCGTACCGCCTGGCAGCTCTTCGACCAGAAGGTGGTGGCGCTCCTCCGCGAGGAGTACCGGATCCGCGAGGTGACGAAGGTCGAGGCGGGCACGCTCGAGGAGCTGGCCCGCCGCTGCGAGATCGACGAGGCCGGGCTCGTCCGGACGGTGCGCGAGTACAACGCGGCGGTGCAGGACGCGCCGGCGTTCAACCCGGCGATCCTCGACGGCAAGGGGACGCGCGGCGTCACGCCGCCCAAGTCGAACTGGGCCCAGCGGCTCGACAGCCCGCCCTTCCTCGCCTACGGGGTGACGTGCGGGATCACCTTCACGTTCGGCGGCCTCCGCGTCGACGCGCAGGCGGCGGTGCTCGACACCGAGGACCGCCCGATCCCCGGGCTCTACGCCGCCGGGGAGCTGGTCGGCGGCCTCTTCTACCACAATTATCCAGGCGGGTCCGGCCTCATGGCGGGGTCGACCTTCGGCAAGCTGGCGGGGGAGCACGCAGGCCTCTTCGCCCGGAGCTGAGGGCGTGTGAAGGAATGGGTTCCTCCGACTCCCCCCTCCCCCCGGTGGGTGGGGGAGGGGGCCAAAGGCCGAAGGCCGTCGAACGGTCGGGGTAGGCGGGAGGTCACCAAATAACCGTGCTGCGCGGCGTCGGGCTCCGCAAGACGTTTCGGGGTCCCGACGGCCGGGCGATCGAGGTGCTGCGCGGCGTCGACTTGAGCCTCGCCCCCGGCGAGCAGGTCGCCGTCGTCGGCCGCTCGGGGTCGGGCAAGTCCACGCTGCTGAACCTCCTCGGGTGCCTGGACCGGGCCGACGGGGGCGAGCTGTGGTTCGGGGATCAGGAGCTGACTCGGGCCGGCCGGCGGTCGCTGACCCGCTTCCGGGGCCGGCAGCTCGGGTTCGTCTTCCAGTCGTTTCACCTGATCGCGTCGCTGACGGCCTGGGAGAACGTGCTGCTGGCGGCCCGCTACCTTCGCCGCGACGGCGGCGAGGCCGCCCGCGCCGCCGCCGCTCTCTTCGAGCGCCTCGGGATCGCGCACCGGCGGGATCACTATCCGGCCGCGCTCTCCGGGGGCGAGCAGCAGCGGGTGGCGTTCTGCCGGGCGGTGCTCAACGACCCGGCGGTGATCCTCGCCGACGAGCCGACCGGGAACCTCGACGAGGACAACGCCCGCGTCATCCTGGACGAGCTGCGCGCACGGGCCCGCGCCGGCGGCGCCGTCCTCCTGGTCACCCACAGCGCCGAGCTGGCCCGCACCGCCGACCGCGTCCTCCACCTCACCGACGGCCGCCTCGATTCCAACTCGGCATGAAGAAGAAGTCGGGCACCGGGCGGCGGCGTGTTCAGCCCGCAGACCTCCTCGTCCTCGGCGAGGCCGAGCTCGCCCGTCTCCTCGCCGATCAGCTCGGCAGCCTCCCGTCCCACCGGCAGGCGCAGTGGATCCGGCAGCACCTGCCCGCCGGGCGAGACCAGCCCGCTTCGAAGACCCTCCTGGCGGAGGTCGAGCAATTCTGCGAGCAGTCGCGATCCGGGGCCTTCATCTCGTGGGTGGACGAGAACGAGTGGACCGACCTCGACGACGAGGGGGAGGATGCGGGCGAGTTCCAGGAGTGGGTCGAGCTGTTCACCGAGCTGATGAAAGAGACGATGAAGCTCACGGCGTCCGGCCGGCACGGGGACGCCGTCAAGGCCTACGAGATGCTGCTCGGCCTCCTGAAGGATGCCGGGGAGACGACGGACATCCTCGGCAACCACGGGGCCCCCGAGGACTCGGTGGAGCTCGACTTCGCCAAGGTGATCGAGGCCTACACGCGCAGCCTCGTGGCCACTCGATCGGACGTGGAGGAGGTCATCGCGGAAGCGCTCCGCGTCGCCGTGAAGTACGGGTACCGCGGCGGCTTCCTGGGCCTCGCCCGAGCGCTGGACAGCAGGGGACGGGAGCGCCTCCGGGCGCGACTGTCGGCGTCGGCGGAGGCGGCCCTGAAGACGGCCGGGCGAGACTCTCCGCCCGCGGTGGAAGGCCTGATCGCGCTGGCCCGGGTGGCGAGGAACGAGCCCCAAGTCCTGGCTCTCAAGGAGCGGTTCGCGTCCCGGAATGCCGTCTACCTCCAGGAGGCGCTCGCTCACCACCAGAAGAAGAAGGACTGGACCGCCGTGGCCCGGCTCGCCGAGATCGGCGTGCGGGAGTTCGGCAACCATGGCGAGTTCGCCAAGGCGCTCGTCCGGGCCCGCGAGGCCCTCGGGGATCGGACGGCCGGCCAGGAGGCCCGGATCGAGCACTTCCTGAGCGAGCCCGGCGCCGCGGCGTTCGCGGAGCTGAAGCGACGGTCCGAAGCCCTCGGCAACTGGACGGTGGTCCTCGATCGCCTCCTCCGCGCCGTGGCACCGCCGAGCCCGACCCGATGGGATGGGACCGGCCTTCGCAGTCGATTGCTCCTGGCCGAAGGCCGCGAGCGCGAGGCGCTCGACGGGATGGCGGGACGCCGGCGTCCCATGGACATCGATGAGCTGAAGCTCGTCGCCAAGTACGCGGTCGCCCGGTCGTCGGAGGGCTCGGACCTCGCCCGGCTCCCGAAGCTCGGCGAGCTTCAGCGACGCCTGAAACGCGACAAGGAGGAGCCGTACGACTGGCTTCGGCTGATCCTCCAGAGCCCGGCGGCGTCGAGTCGCGCTGAGTACGCGACCCTCGCCGCCGTCACGTACCGGCACCTCGTGGACCTCCACCTCGACTCCGGCAAACCCTCGCGGGCGGCGCCGGCGGCCCACTACTGCGCCATCGTCGTCGAGCTGTCCCGGCTGGTGAACGAGCCCCGACTGTGGACTCGATCTGCTACGCCATCTCCGGGAGCGCCACGCGAGGAAGCGCCTCATCTGGACGAGACTGAAGGCGGAGGCGTGCCCAATCGAGTGACGGGGTCTGGAGGGATCGACGCCCCGCTCCCGCCGCAGCCTCTGGCGCGTTTCCTCGACTGTCTCGGGGCGTAGAGGTGGCACTTCCCGGGCACCACCGCGACCAGGAGCCGGCGCCTCTCGTCGCAGCTTCACCGCGAGGAGACGCCTCTCGGTACCGTGATCGCAATCGCATCACCACGTTCAGCGGCCTCGGGCGCGTCCGAGACACCGGTCGATTCTGAGTGGCCTCGGGCGGGTACCGTCTGGTACGCTTCGAGAAGCTGTCGGCCGAGGGAGGGGCACCCGGAGGATGGCGGACGTGACGAAGGCGGTCGTCCTGGCGGCATCGCCGGACGGCCTGACGATGGTGGCCGGGCTGCCGCTGGCGATGCGTGCGGTGCTGGCGCTCGAGGCGGCGGGCTTCACCGGGATCGGGATCGCCGCGGGAGAGCAGGCGCCGGCGCTCCGCCAGTGGCTCGACCGCCGGGGCCTGGGCGACCGGGTGGCCTGGCTGGCGACGCCGGACGAGGTGGAGGCGTGGGCCGGGGCCGATCCGGTCCTGGTGCTGGCCGGCGCGGTCCTCTTCGACGGGGCCGTGCTGGCCCCGCTCGGCGAAGCCGTCCGCGCCGGCGAGCGGCGGGTGATCCGGGCGGCCGCGCCGTCTGGCAGACTGCGGCTGGCGGTGTGTCCGGGGACGCTGCTGCCCGCGCTCCTCGGCGAGCTCGACGGCGGGCGGCGATCCCTGACCGAGGCGCTCGCCCGGGTCGGCGGCCTCGACGGGCCGGCCGTGCCGCTCGGCGACGGCCTGTACGCTCCGCTCGATGCCGCGCACCCGCCGGCCGCGCTTCAGGCCGCGCTCTTCACCGATCTCGCCCGGCGGACCGCGGCGAAGGACAGCTACCTGGCGGCCCTCATCGACCGGCGCCTGTCGCGCCCGGTCACCGGCCTGCTCCTCCGCCTGCCGATCACCCCGTCCCAGATCACCGTCGCCAGCATCGTGCTCGGGCTCCTGGGCGCCGCCGGTCTCGGGACCGTCTCGTACGCCGGGCGGCTCGGCGGGGTGCTGGCCCTCGTCGGGTCGATCGTGCTGGACTGCGTGGACGGCGAGGTGGCCCGCGCGCGCTTCCAGCAGAGCGCCGCTGGCGCGCGCCTCGACGTGATCGGGGACTACGTGGTCAACTTCGCGGCGTTCCTCGGCCTGGCCATCGGGCTGGCCCGGCAGGGGCTGCCACCGGGTGGGGGCTGGGCGATCCTGGCGCTCGTGGCCGGCGTGGCGACGGCGATGGGGACCATGCACCGGCTCTTCGTCCGCCCCGCGCTCGCCCAGGGCGGCGACCTCCACTGGGCCGGGGACGGGGAGGGCTTCCAGGCCACCCGGGTGGCGGCGTTCGTGGAGAAGATCGCCAGCCGCGACTACACCTACCTCCTCCTCGTCTGCGCGCTGCTCGGTCACCTCGAGTGGTTCCTCTACGCGTCGGCGGTCGGCGCCTGGGCGTTCGTGGCCGGAGTCCTGGGGTACGCCTGGTATCTCCGACCGGCGCCGCAACGGCCGGCGGTCTCCCAGTGAGCTACCTTCGGCGGCACTGGATCGAGCTGGGCTGTCTCGGGGTGGGCCTCGTCGTTCTCGGCGTGACCCTCTGGCAGATCGGCGTCCACACCCTGGTCCACGACCTGCGGGCCCTCGGCTGGGGGCTCGTCGCCGTCCTGCTCATCGAGACCCTGAGCGTGCTCTTCAACACCTGGGGCTGGGGCCTGGCCTTTCCCGCCGGCGAGCGCGCGGTCAGCGGGCGGCGGCTCCTGGCGGCGCGGCTGGCCGGGGACGGGGTGAACTACCTCACGCCGTCGGGCACCGTCGGGGGCGAGTTCCTCCGCATTCGCCTCCTCGGCGGCGCCGTGCCCCTCGGCGTCCGCTGGGCCTCGGTCGGTGTCGCCAAGCTGGCCCAGGCGGTCGCCCAGGCCGTGTTCGTCCTCCTCGGCCTCGCCCTGGTGCTGCCCCACCTGACCCACGTGAGCCACGAGGTGGCGTGGATCGCGGGGGGAGGAGCGGCGCTCCTGGTGTCGCTCGGGCTCGCGGGGCTCCTCGGGCGCGGCCTGTGGGCGACCGTCGAGGGGCTCGCGGGACGCCTCGGGCTGGCCCGCCGGGTGCCGGAGGGCTGGGCGGGACCGGGCCGGGAGCTGGACGCGGCCGTCGCCCGCCTGGGTCACCGCCGGCTGACCGGGTCGCTGGCCTGCTTCGTGGCAGGCTGGGCGGTGGGTGCCGTCGAGATCTACGCCATCCTCGCCTGGCTGGGCGGGCCGGTGGACTGGTCGACGGCCCTGGCGGTGGAGACCGGGTCGGTCATCATCGATGGTATCCTCTTCTTCGTGCCTGCCAAGGTGGGGACCCAGGAGGGGGGGAAGGTGCTGCTCTTCGCCGCCCTCGGCTTGAGCCCGGCCCGCGGCCTGACCGTGGGCGTGGTCCGCCGGATCCGCGAGCTGACCTATGCCGGGCTCGGCCTGGCGGCGCTCGGCGTCCTGACGGCCCGCGGGCAGCCTCGCCTCCATTCCGCCCTCATGCATCCATCGGAGCCCTCATGAGCGTCGCCGGCCAGTCCGCCCTCCGCACGCTGTTCCTCCATCCGCCCTCGTTCGAGGGCTTCGACGGCGGCGCCGGCTCGCGCTATCAGGCGCGCCGGGAGATCCGCTCGTTCTGGTATCCGACGTGGCTGGCCCAGCCGGCGGCCATGGTGCCGGGCAGCCGGCTGATCGACGCGCCGCCCGACGAGCTGACCGTGGAGCAGGTGGCCCCGCTGGCCCCGCAGTACGACCTGGCCGTGCTGCACACGAGCACGCCGTCCTTCGGGAACGACGCCCGGGTCGCGGAGCGGCTCAAGGCCGAGAACCCGCGACTGATGATCGGGATGGTGGGTGCCCACGTCGGCGTGCTGCCCCAGCAGTCGCTCAAGGCGGCGCCGGCGGTGGACTGGGTCGGGGTCGGCGAGTTCGACTACGCGTGCGCGGAGGTCGCAGCCGGCAGCCCGCTGCCGAAGGTGTGCGGCATCGCGTATCGCGAGGGCGACCGGATCAAGTTCACCCCGCCGCGGCCGACGATCGAGGACATGGACGCGCTGCCGTTCGTGGTGGACGTCTACGAGCGCGACCTGACGATCGAGCACTACTTCATCGGCTACCTCCTGCATCCCTACGTCTCGCTCTACACCGGCCGGGGCTGTCGGTCCAAGTGCACCTTCTGCCTCTGGCCCCAGACGGTCGGGGGCCACCGCTATCGCGTCCGCAGCCCGGAGAACGTCGAGGCGGAGATGGCGCGGGCCAAGGCGCACTTCCCCCAGGTGAAGGAGTTCTTCTTCGACGACGACACGTTCACCGACGACCTGCCGCGGGCCGAGGACATCGCCCGGCGGCTCGGCCGGCTCGGGTTGACGTGGTCGTGCAACGCCAAGGCCAACGTGCCGCGGAAGACCCTCGAGGTGATGCGGGACAACGGCCTCCGGCTCCTGCTCGTGGGGTACGAGTCGGGCAACCAGCAGATCCTCAACAACATCAAGAAGGGCATCCGGCTCGACATCGCCCGGCGGTTCACCCGGGACGCCAAGGAGCTGGGCATCGTCATCCACGGCACGTTCATCCTCGGGCTCCCGGGGGAGACGCCGGAGACGATCCGCGAGACGGTCCGCTACGCCTGCGAGATCGAGCCGGACACCATCCAGGTCTCCCTGGCCGCGCCGTACCCGGGGACCGAGCTGTACCGCCAGGCCCAGGAGCAGGGCTGGCTGGCGGCGCAGAGCGGGGAGCTGGTGGACACTCACGGCGTCCAGGTGGCCGCGCTCAACTACCCCGGGCTCTCCCAGACCGAGATCTTCACCTCCGTCGAGGAGTTCTACCGGCGCTTCTACTTCCGGCCACGGAAGATCGTCTCCATGGTCGGGGGCATGCTCCGCGATCCCGCCGTCATGCGGCGGCGGCTCCGGGAGGGCGTCGAGTTCTTCCGGTTCATGCGGGAGCGCAAGTCCCAGACCCGGGAGATGGCGGCTGCCGCTGGCTCCAGCACCACCGCCTGATCCTGGATCGCCTGGTCGCAAACTAGCCACTTTCCCCGCCTCGGCTTCTCGGCCCGCCCCGGCGCCATTCGAAGAAAAACACTGGGATTGCCCTGACTTGAGGCTGATGGCGAGCCGGCCCTCGGCGCTGGTACGCGACGTGCTCTTCATGCGGCCGGGAGGGCAGCGTGAGACACGTGACGAGCCCGTCGCAGAAGCCGAGAGTCGAGACGCCCGAGCCAGGTCCTGGACGGGCGCGCCCCGTGCTCCGCGTGATCCAGGGCGGGGTGACCCGCCGCCGGCGTCTCGAGCCGCCCGGCACCCCGCGGCCGGCGTCCGATCCCGTGGCCGAGGCCGAGGAGGCCCCGCTCCGTCTCGAGGAGCTCCCGATCTACCTGCGCTCGATCCCGGCCTGGTTGCCGCGCCTCTGGTAGCCGACCTCCGGTAGTCGCCCCGCCCTGGCGGGTGCCCTTGACGCTTCCGCCCGGGCGCCCGTACCTTCCAACCCGTGGAGTACCGGCTCGTCGTCGCCGACCTCGACGGCACCCTGCGCTCGCGCGCCCTGGGCATCACGCCGGGGACGCTCGCCGCGGTCGCCGAGGCCCGGGCGCGCGGTGTCCGCGTCTGCGTCGCCACCGGCCGGATGTGGACCTCGGCCGCGCCCTGGATGAGGCGGCTGGGCGTCGATCCGCCCGCCATCCTGTACAACGGCGGCCAGGTCCTCGACTTCGCCACGTCCCGCGTCCTCTACGAGCGGCGGCTGCCGGCCGCCCTGGCCCGCGAGGCCCTCGCGCTTCTCCGGGAGGAGCCGGCCGCGCAGATCCACCTCTACCTGGACGGCCGGGTCTACGTGGAGCGGCCCGATCCGCTCACCGACGCCTACGCCGCCGACGACGGGGTCACCGTGGACCTCGTGCCGGCCCTCGAGCCGCTCCTGGTCGCCGATCCCTACAAGCTGCTCGTCATCGGGGAGCCGGCGCGCGTGGAGGCGCTGGGGCGGTCCGTGCGCGAGTCGGGCCTGCCCGTCCACGCCGTGCAGTCGGAGCCCCAGTACCTGGAGATCCTGCCACCCGGCGTCTCCAAGGGCGCGGCCCTCGCCGCCATGCTGGACGCGGTCGGCATCCCGGCCGAGGCGGTCGTCGCGATCGGCGACAACTGGAACGACCTGGAGATGATCGAGGCCGCCGGGCTCGGGGTGGCGATGGGGCACGCGCCGGCCGGGGTCCGGGCCCGCGCGGACCACGTGGTCGGCACCAGCGAGGAGGACGGCTTCCGCGAGGCCATCGAGCGCTTCGTCCTGGGTCGGTCCCCGGGACCGCCTTGATTGCGGCTCGACGAGGACGCCGTGGCGACATTCCGTGCCACAGTTCGGGACCTCCCGCCCACCCCCCCCCAGCCCCCCTCCCCCACCCACCGGGGGGGAGGGGGGAGCCGGAGAATCCCATTCCCTCACACGCTCTCAGAGGGTGGCCAGGTCGCACGAGAACCGCGTGAGGGCTTCGCAGCCGTCCGCCGTGACCAGGCAGAGGTCGCCGAGCGCCGCGAAGCCGACCCGCGGGTCCATGACGTTGGGGTGGAGCTCGAGCACCATGCCCGGCTCGAAGACCAGGCGCGGGGGCCGCGGACCCTTCACGGCGGCGTAGGGCTGCGGGAAGAAGTCGCTGATGGGCCGCTCCGAGTAGTCGAGGCCGATGCCGTGAGCGGGCCGGAACGTGAGCCCGCCGTACCCGGGGAAGGCCCGGCCCAGGGTCTTCCCGAGATGACGGGCGAGCGCCGCGACCTCGCGGCCCGGCCGGATCTCCGCGCGGGCGCCCTCGAGCACCTCCCGCATGCGGCGGTGGTTCTCCCGCACGGCCTCGGGCGGCTGGCCCCGCATGCCCATCCGGATCGCGTGGCCCCAGTACCCCTGGTACTGCAGGTAAAGACCCGAGATGATCTGGTCCCCCGCCGCGAACCGCCGCCAGCTCTCCTCCGGCATGTACCGCTGGCGGTCGGGGACCGGGCCCGTCGTGATCCAGCACGTCGCGAACTCGGCCCCGCCGAGCTTGGCCGCCAGCTCCATCCGCGCGCGCACCTGGTAAATCCAGCGGTCGCGGCTGGCCTCGCGGAAGAGCACCTGGAACATGCGGTCCGCGAGCGCCGCCGCCCGCCGCAGCGACGCGATCTCTTCGGGGCCCTTGACCAGGCGGAGGCGATGCAGGAGGCCGTCCGCCTCGACCGCCCGGAACGGCGCCCCGTCGAGGAGCGCGCCGGCGACCGGGGCCGGCATCTCGGCCCGGCCGACGATCCCCACGCGGGCCCGGCGGGCGCTCGCGTCCGAGGAGCTGACGGGCCGCGCGCCCGTACCGGATCGGGTCCTCGCGCCGCACGTCGGCGAGGCCCGACAGCTCGCGGGCCTTGGCCACGGCGTCGAGCGTCGACGGCGTACAGCGTGGGCGGCCCCGTCGGCCGGCAGGACGAGCGTCGAGGGAGCGAAGCGGTCCGTGAAGCCGCACAGGTAACGCAGGTGGCCGTGGGTGCCCGTCGCGACCCCGAAGATGGAGGGGTTCCCGTACACGACGAGCGCGGCGAGGTCTCGCTCGTGCATGGCCGCCACGAGTCGGGCGCGGCGGTCGGCGAGGAGCGCGGGCGAGGGCAGCTTCATGGGTGTCCTCCGGCGCGGGGCGGCGCGCGCCCTCAGCGGGTTGCCATCAGCAGGTCGGGGAGGAACGTCACCAGCGACGGGACGAACGTGATCGTGGCCAGCACCAGGATCAGGGCCACGAGGAACGGCCAGACCTCGCGGACGAACTCGTCCATCCGGATGCCCGCGATCCCGGAGGTGACGTACATCACCATGCCGACCGGCGGGGTGATGAGCCCGATCATGAGGTTCAGGACCATGACGACCCCGAAGTGGATGGGGTCGATCCCGTATTGAAGGATCAGCGGGGCGAGGATGGGCGTCATGATGAAGATGATCGGCGGGGAATCCATGAGGCAGCCGAGGATCAGGAGAAAGACGTTCAGGATGACGAGGAGCCAGATCGGGCTGGTGGTGATCGACAGGAAGAAGGCCGCCAGCGCCTGGGGAAGCTTCTCCATCGCCGCCACCCAGCCGCTCAGCGACGAGGCGGCCAGGATGAGCCCGACGGCGGCGGTGGTCGACGCGACCTCGACGAGCACCTGCCAGAGCTTGCCGAGCGTCAGCTCGCCATACAGGATCCCGAGCCCGAGCGCGTAGGCGACGGCGATCACCGCCGCCTCGGTGGGGGTGAAGAACCCGAAGAGGATGCCCCCGAGGATGATGACCGGCGTGAACAGCGGCAGCAGGCCGTCGCGCAGCGCCCGGCCCAGGCGGGGGAGCGAGAAGGTCGCCTGGCGGCCGTACCCGCGGCGCCGCGAGATGAGGTAGGCGGCCACCATCAGGTAGAGGCCCATGATGGTGCCCGGGATGACGCCTCCCAGAAAGAGGCGGCCGGTGGAGACCTCGGAGATGCTGGCGTAGAGGACCATCGGGATGCTGGGTGGGATGATCGGACCGATGGTCGCCGCCGCTCCGACGACCGCCGCCGCGAAGTCGCGCGGGTAGCCGCTCCGGGTCATGGCGGGAATGAGGATGGTCCCGGTCCCGGAGGCGTCGGCCACGGCGGATCCGGACATGCCGGCCATGATCATGTTGGCGACGATGACCACGTGGGCCAGGCCCCCGCGGATGTGGCCGACCATGGCCCCCGCCAGCTCGATCAGCCGCCGGGTGACGCCGCCGTTGTTCATGAGCGAGCCGGCCAGCAGGAAGAACGGCACCGCAAGGATCGGGAAGTTGTCGAGCCCGCCGATCATCCGCTGGGCCACCGCCACCAGCGGGAAGCCCTTGAGCAGGAAGATGGAGAGGCTGGCCAGACCGATGGCGAAGGCCACCGGCATGCCGAGCCCGAAGAGGACGAAGAGGGCGACCAGGAAGACGACGACCATCAGCCGTCGAGCCGCGTGCGCCAGGCCACGGGTCGGTCCTCGCCGCGGGCCAGAGCCCGGCAGTCCCCGAGCAGGAGGAGGCCGACCTGCAGCGCCATGAGGGCGGCGCTCAGCGGCAGCACCGCGTGGACGACGCTCATCGGGAGCCCGAGCGCGGCCGAGAACTGGTTCCCGGTCCGGGCGACCAGGTCGAGGCCCGCATCGACCATGACGCCCAGGAAGCCGAGGGCGAGCAGCCGGACCAGCACGGCGACGAGCAGGGCGGCACGTCCCGAGAGGAGCCGGGCCAGCACGTCGATCAGGATGTGCTCGCCGCGGTCGAGTGCGACCGGGCTGGCCAGGAAGACCAGCCAGATGAACAGGAAGCGCTCGGCTTCCTCGGCCCAGGTGATCGTTCCGCCGAAGGCGCCGAGCTCGCGCACCGCGATGGCCAGGAGGAGCACCAGGACGAGGCCGACCAGGGCGACGACCGACAGCACGCGCACGACGGCCACCAGACCGCCGATCGTGCGGGCCAGGGTGCCCATGGAGATCGGCGCTCAGGCGCCGGGCTGGGCGCTCACTTGGTGTCCAGGATCGTGCGGATCCACTCCTTCGGGAACTTGCCCCCGAGCTGGTCCCAGACCGGCGTGGTCGCCTTCCGGAACGACTCGGGATCGCTCGGCGTGTTCACGAGCATGCCCTTCCCCTTGAGGAACTCGACGATCTTCTCGTCCTCGGCCCGCACCCAGCTGCGCTCGTAGGCCGAAGCCTCGCGGCCGGCCTCCATCACCGCGGCCTGGACGTCGCGGGGCAGCGCGTCGAGGCTGCGCGGGCTGCCCACGATCCACGTCACCGACATCATGTGGCCGGTGAGCGAGAGGTACTTCTGCACCTCGAAGAACTTCTGGGCGCGGATGGTGGACGGCGGGTTCTCCTGGCCGTCCGCGACGCCCTGCTGGAGCGCCAGGTAGACCTCGGTCAGCGTGATCGGGACCGGCGTCGCGCCGAGCGCCCGCGTCATCAGCGTCCACTGCGCGACCTCCGGCACCCGGAGCTTCAGGCCCCGGGCGTCGGCCGCCGTGTTGAGCGGCCGCTTGCTGTTCGTCATGTGCCGGAAGCCGAGCACGTTGACGCCGACCAGCCGGAAGCCCTTGCCGGTCATGCGGGTGGCCAGCTCCCGGCCGATGGGTCCGTCCAGCACCGCGAAGGTGTGCTCCCAGCTCCGGAAGAGGAAGGGCAGGTCGGTGACCGCGATCTCGGGGACCCACTGGTTGAGAGCGGCGCCGGTGGCCGCTAGATCCAGCGTGCCCAGTTGTACGGACTCGGTGAGGGCCCGCTCGTTGCCGAGCTGCCCGCCGGGGTAGATCTCGACCTTTACGCGCCCCTGCGTGCGCTGGCCCACCAGCTCGGCGAACTTCTCGCCCCAGAGCTGCCAGGTGTGCGTCTCGCCGCCCGCGTGCCCGTACTTGAGCGTGATGGGCTGGCCTTGCGCCGAGGCGTGGAGCGGGAGCAGCGCGAGCGCTGACGCGACGATCGCGAGGATGATCCGCATGTGGCGCCTCCTCCGTGCCGGCGGGCGGGGACGGGTCGATCAGGGGGCCCCGAACGGCCATATATGGGCAGAGAGCCCGGGCGAAGTCAAGCCGAGGGCGGGAGATCCGCTCCCAGCGCCCGCCGAGCAAATGTGGGTTGATTGCATCGCTCGCGTGGCATACAGTTGGTCAGCTTCCGAGCGTCGGTCCCGCAACACTCACGAGATATCCGCGCGACAAGGAGGTCCGCCGATGAGACGACCTGTCTCTCTGACCATGATCGGGCTGGCGACGCTGCTGGTCGTCGGCTGGGTCGGCTGGGCCGCCGCCCAGGTCACCCTCAACGTGGTGACGGCCGGTGACACCAACATGCACGATCTCCAGCGCAACGTCTTCGGCCCCGAGTTCGAGAAGCGCAACCCGGGCGTGAAGATCAACGCGGTCGGCAGCGGCCCCGGCGAGGCCGGGAGCCGCGTCATCGTGACGAAGGTCAAGGCCCAGAAAGACGCCAACGTCGCCAAGTGGGACGTCGACGTGGCGGTGGTGCACCAGATCGTGATGTCCGAGCTGATCCAGCAGGACCTGGTGGCCAAGTACGCCCCCGAGATCACGACGTATCCCCTGATGACGGCGGCCGACGGCAAGAACGCCCTCGGCTTCAACGTCGAGGGGTTCGTCATGCCGATGTTCCACAGCCAGGTGGTCCTGGCCTACAACCCCGAGATGGTGAAGACCCCGCCCGGCACCTTCGACGAGCTGGTGGCCTGGATCAAGGCCAACCCGAAGAAGTTCGGGTACAACGGCGTGAAGGGCGGGATGAGCGGGGTCGCCTTCACCACCGGCTGGGTGTACTGGAAGGCCGGCCAGGGCGACAAGTACGTCAAGGGCCCCTACGACAAGGCGGCCGAGGAGAAGTGGGCGGCGGCGATCAAGGAGCTGAAGAGCCTCCCGGTGACGCTGACCACCGGCAACAACGACACCCTCGACCGGCTGAACCGGGGCGAGATCGCCATGGGGCCGGTGTGGGTCGACATGCTGATCGACCTCAAGAACCAGGGCCGGATGGACCCGAAGATCCGGATGAAGCTCATCTCCCCGGGCTTCCCCGGCCAGCCGATGTACCTGGTGGTGCCGAAGAACGCCGCCAACTACGCCGTGGCCAAGAAGTACGTGGAGTTCATCACCTCGCCCGAGATGCAGGCCAAGGTCATCGTCGAGCGGAACGGCTGGTACCCGGGGATCGACGGCAAGCACGTCCTGCCGCACGTCTCGGACAAGGCCAAGGCCCTCCTGTTCGAGGACGTGCCTCCCGACTCGCTGATGAAGTTCGGGCTGTCGTTCCCGCTGAGCTCGTACTTCAAGGACCTGATGACCACCTACGAGGAGAACTGACCCGCTGTCCGATCCCCTCCCCCTCCCCCGGCGGGGAGGGGGAGGGGGCCCATGCGCCGAGCCTACCGCCTGCTGAGTCTCGCATTCGCCGCGCCGCCGCTGGCCATCGTCGCCTGGCTCTTCTTCATCCCGTTCCTCTCCTCGGCCCACCTCTCCTTCCAGCACGAGGGCGCGTGGTCGCTCCGCAACTACTACCTGGTCTGGCGCCTCTACAAGGGCGACGTCCTCTACACGCTCGGGATCTCGCTGGTCAGCCTCGTCCTCGTCATCGGCTTCGCCGTCCTTCTCTGCGGCTACCTCCGCATCGTGGGCCACCGCCCGGTCGAGTTCCTGTTCAAGATCCCGCTCTTCGTGCCGTTCGTGGTGGTCGGCCACGGGATGCGCGTCCTGCTGGCCCCGCGTGGCACGCTCAACTCGGCCCTGGCCCAGTTCGGCCTGATCGACCTGGCCGATCCCCCGTCGATCGCCTTCACCTGGCTCGGGATCGTGGTCTCCCTGGTCTGGAAGAACCTGGCCCTGGCCGTCCTCCTCGTCCTGGGGGCGTACCGCTCGATCGACGAGAGCTTCCTGGAGGCGGCGCGGAACGTGGGGGCCTCCACGTTCCGCCAGATCAAGGACATCCTGCTGCCGATGGCGGCGCCCTCCCTGGTGGTCGCCTCGGCGTTCATGTTCACCTCGATGCTGGCCTCCTTCTCGATTCCCCTCATGATCGGCGCCGGCGAGCCGCCCCAGATGCTCATGGTCGACCTCTACTACCGGATCAACTACCAGGACGACCTGGGGACGGCCAACGCCCTCGGCATGGTGTCCTACCTCCTCGCCATGGCGGTGGCGGGGTACTACCTGCGGACCATCACCGTGAAGACGCTATGACGGCGCCAGCGGTCCCGGGCCGGCGGAGCATCGCGCGGGCGAGCCTGCGGGCGGCGGCGGGCGCGGCGGCGGCCGTCGTCATCGTCGCGCCCCTCTCGAGCCTGGTCATCTGGTCGTTCACCCGCAGGTGGTTCTGGCCCCATCCGTTCCCGCAGGAGTGGGGGCTCTTCTACTGGCAGAAGGTGCTGGAGGGCGACCTGTTCCGCGCGCTCCAGTCGGGGGTGATCATCGCGGTGATCGTCACCGTCCTGACCCTCGTCCTGACGGTGCCGCTTGCCTACCTCCTGGCCCGGTACCCGATCCCGGCCAAGCCCCTCATCCTGATGGTCTTCCTGCTCCCCCACGCCTTCCCGCAGCTTCCCGTCTTCGTGAACGCGACCACGCTTCTCTACCGGGCGAACCTGGCGGGCAAGCTGTCGGGCGTGGTGCTGATCCACATGGTGGGCGCCCTCGTCTACGCGGTGTGGACGATGACCGCGGTCTTCAAGTCGATCCCCGAGAGCCTGGAGGAGGCCGCCTGGAACCTCGGCGCCTCGCGCTTCAAGAGCTTCTTCTCGGTGGCCCTGCCGCTGGCCACCCCCGGGCTCGTCGCCAGCACGCTCCTGGTCTTCCTCTATTCGCTGGACGAGTTCACCGGCACCTTGCTGGTCGGGAGCCCCTTCGTCCTGACGCTCCCCGTCTACATGTACCGGACCTCGGTGGGCTACGAGCTGCAGGTGGCCTCGATCGCGGCCCTCATCCTGATGATCCCCGGCATCCTCCTCCTGGTCGTCCTGGAGCGCTACCTCAAGTCGGAATATCTCTCGATGTTCGGGAGGCTGTAGGTGGGGTCAGGCCTTTCATTCTCGACATTCCGGCCAGATTGTGTGGAAAGAAAGGCCTGACCCCATGGAGGTCCGCGTCGAGGAGCTGGTCAAGCGATATGGTCGGGTGACGGCCCTTGGCGGCGTCACCATCGCCTTCCCGAGCGGCGGGCTCACCGCCATCCTCGGCCCGTCGGGCTGCGGGAAGACGACGCTCCTCCGCAGCCTGGCCGGCTTCGTCCCTGTTGACGGCGGCCGCATCCTCTTCGGCAAGGACGACGTGACCGTCGTGTCGCCGCAGGCCCGCGGCACCGCCATGGTGTTCCAGAACTACGCCCTCTGGCCCCACATGACGATCTTCGACAACGTGGCCTACGGCCTGCGGCTCCGGGGTCGCCCCGACGCCGAGGTCCGGAGCCGGGTGACGAAGGTGCTCGACCTGGTGGAGATCGGCCAGCTCGAGGGCGTGATGCGCCGGAAGCCGGCCGAGCTGTCGGGTGGTCAGCAGCAGCGGGTGGCCCTGGCCCGGGCCCTGGTGGTCGAGCCGCGGGTGCTGCTCATGGACGAGCCGCTCTCCAACCTGGACGCCAAGGTCCGCCAGCGGCTGCGCGTGGAGGTCCGCCGCCTCCAGAAGGCGGTGGGGATCACCGCCATCTACGTGACGCACGACCAGGAGGAGGCACTGGCGATCGCCGACACGGTGATCCTGATGAACGCGGGCCAGGTGGTGCAGCAGGGGAGTCCCCAGGAGATCTACTTCCGGCCCGGGAGCGCGTTCGCCGCGGAATTCCTCGGCGTCTCGAACCAGCTCCGGGGGACGGCGACGGACGGGGCGCTCGCCATCGGCGCCCAGCGCCTTCCCTACGCGGGGCCGGTTCGCGGCCCGGCCATCCTGGTCTTCAAGGCGAGCGACGCCGTGCTGGTGCGCGGTGGGGACGGCCCGGCCGGGGCCGAGCCCCTGCTCCGTGGCGTCCTGGAGGAGCGGCTCTTCCTGGGCGCGGTCTACCGTCACTACGTGCGGGTCGAGGGGGAAACCCTGATGGTGGACGCCGCCGAGCCGATCGAGCCGGGCCCCCTCGCCGTCCGGATTCCCGCCGGCAAGCTCCAGGTCTACGCGGCGCCCTCCGGATAGGCTATAGTTCCGTTACGTTTCCGTTACGCCACCCCCGACGGCAAGGAGGCCGACTGATGCATGTCCGCGCGACGCTTGGCGTTCTGGCCGCCCTCTGGCTGATCCTCGGCCCGGCCCCCGTCGAGGCCCAGGGGCAGCTCAACCTCTACTGCACCCCGCAGGAGGAGTGGTGCCGGGCGATGGTCACCGCCTTCGAGAAGGCGACCGGCATCAAGGTCAACATGACCCGGAAGAGCTCCGGGGAGTTCTACGCCCAGGTCAAGGCCGAGGCGGCCAACCCCAAGGGCGACATCTGGTGGGGCGGCACCGGCGACCCGCACCTCCAGGCGGCCGAGGAGGGGCTCACGCTCGAGTACAAGTCCCCGAAGCTCGCCGAGCTGCACGACTGGGCGGCGCGCCAGGCCGAGCAGTCCAAGTACCGGACGGTCGGCGTCTACGCCGGCGCCCTGGGCTTCGGCTACAACACGAAGCTCCTGAGCCAGAAGGGCGGGCCGGAGCCCAAGTGCTGGAAGGACCTCCTCGACGCGCGCTACAAGGACGAGGTCCAGGTGGCCGACCCCAACTCCTCGGGGACCGCCTACACCCTGCTTGCCACCGTGATCCAGATCATGGGCGAGGACCAGGGGTTCGACTACCTGAAGAAGCTCCACAAGAACGTGAACCAGTACACCAAGTCCGGGGCGGCCCCCGCCAAGGCGATGGCGCTCGGCGAGACCCTCGTCGGGATCACGTTCATGCACGACATCGTGACGTACGCGGTGCAGGGCGACCCGGTCAAGGTCGTCGCGCCCTGCGAGGGCACGGGCTACGAGATCGGCTCGATGAGCCTGATCAAGGGCGCCCAGAACCTCGAGAACGCGAAGAAGTGGTACGACTGGGCGCTGACCCCCGAGGCGCAGGCGCTCGGCGGCCAGGCCAAGGCCTACCAGGTCCCCTCCAACAAGAAGGCTGTCGCGCCGCCCCAGGCGCCCAAGTTCTCCGAGATCAAGCTGATCAACTACGACTTCGCCAAGTACGGCTCGTCGGCCGAGCGCAAGCGACTCCTCCAGAAGTGGGACAAGGACGTGAAGGCGCTCCCGAAGTAGGCCGCGTATGGGCGTAGCACCGGCAAGCGGGGGTGGGTGCCCGGGCCGAGGTACTGACCGGACAATCCCGCCTCGCTTGCCGGAGCCGGGCCCGTGACGCGAGCCGCCCGCTGGTGGGTCGCTCTCGGCTGGCTCGGCTTCGCCGTCCTGCCCTGGTACGGCCTACCCCGCGGCCTCCTCGACCCGGGCTGGCTCCGGGCCTACCCGGACCCGACGACGGCGCCCGCGCTCGTGCTGGGCCTCGCTCACGGGCGCGCCTGGCTCCTCCCGCTGGCGCTGCCCCTCGCCCTGCCGCTCCTGATCTGGCGGCGCCCGCGGGAAGACCCCCGGGTCGGCGCGACGCTCCTCGCCGCCGGTGCCGTCGGGCTCGCCTGGATGGCCGCCCAGGGCTTCGCCATCGGGCTCCGGGGATGGTCGGTGGGCTGGCTCGCCGCGCTGTTCGGCGGGGCCGGGCCCCAGCAACCGGCCATGGGCTACGGCGCCGGACTGGTCGGGGTCGCGCTCCTGATGCTCCTCTGCCACGGCTTCGCGGCCCGGGGCTACTTCCGGGGCGACGCGTTCCTCACCGGGGCGGTCGGCCTCATCGTCGCCATGATCACGCTCTTCGTCTTCTACCCCGTCGTCAGCGTGCTCCTGAGCGCGGTCCGCGACGACGCCGGGGCATTCTCCCCGGGCGCTTTCCTCGACAAGCTCGTCGACCGCTCGGTCTGGGGGCTCGACTGCCTGATCGGACCGCTCCGCTGTGGCGTCGCGTGGAACACGCTCTTCCTGGCGATTCTCGTGGGCGCGGTCACGACCCTGCTCGGCCTGGCCTTCGCGCTGGTGGCCACCCGGACGGCGTTCCCGCTCAAGGGGCTCTTCCGCGCGCTGACCGTGCTCCCCATCATCACGCCGCCGTTCGTGATCGGGCTCGCCTTGATCCTTCTCTTCGGGCGCTCGGGAGCCGTGACCACCTTCCTGGCCG
Organism: uncultured Candidatus Rokubacteria bacterium; assembly: GCA_963708025.1. Lineage (GTDB taxonomy): Bacteria > Methylomirabilota > Methylomirabilia > Rokubacteriales > DASRDR01 > CAVPSB01. Next base: position 58,590 of record CAVPSB010000034.1, read on the forward strand.
ACGCCTTCGGGATCCCGCGCACGCGCTGGCTCTACGGCCTCCCGGGGGTGTTCCTGGCCCAGGTGCTGGCCTTCACCCCGATCGCCTTCCTGGTCCTGATCGGGGTGGTGCAGGGGATCAGCCCCTCGCTGGAGGAGGCCGCCCAGACGCTCCGGGCGAGGAGCTGGACGACCTTCCGCACCGTCTCCTGGCCGCTCATGCGGCCGGGCCTCGCCAACGCGTTCCTCCTGGGCTTCGTCGAGAGCATGGCCGACTTCGGGAATCCGCTGGTGCTGTCCGGCAACTACGAGGTGCTCTCCGTCAAGGTCTTCTTCGCCGTGGTGGGGGCGGCCCACGACCAGGGCCGGGCCGCCGTGCTCGCCATCGTCCTCCTCGCGTTCACGCTGGCCGCCTTCTACGCCCAGCACCGCTGGCTCGGCCGGAAGGCGTACACCACGGTGACCGGCAAGGGCGACGCCGGCCTCCCGGCGGCCCTGCCGCCCTGGCTGACCCGGCTCTGCTACGCGGTGACGCTGCCCTGGACGCTGTTCACGCTGGCGATCTACGCGGTGATCGTCGTCGGCGGGTTCGTCCGCTCCATGGGACGCGACTACTCCCTGACCCTCCAGCACTACGCGACCGGCTTCGCGGTGGAGGCGACGGAGCGCGGGCTCCACTTCACGGGGGCCGCCTGGAACTCCTTCTGGACCACGCTCCAGATCTCCGCGATCTCGGCGCCGCTCACGGCGGCGATCGGGCTCCTGACCGCCTACCTCCTGGCCCGCCAGTCGTTCGCCGGCAAGCGCGCGTTCGAGTTCGGGACCATGCTGAGCTTCGCCATCCCGGGCACGGTGATCGGGGTGAGCTACATCCTGGCCTTCAACGTGCCGCCGGTGGAGCTGACCGGGACCGGGATCATCCTGGTGATCTGCTTCGTGTTCCGCAACATGCCGGTCGGCGTCCGCTCCGGGCTCGCCACCCTGAGCCAGATCGACCGGAGCCTCGACGAGGCGTCGCTCACCCTGGGCGCCCGCTCGCTCACCACGGTCCGCCGGGTGGTGCTGCCGCTGCTCCGCCCGGCCATGGTCGCGGCGCTGGTCTACAGCTTCGTCCGCGCCATGACCGCGGTGAGCGCGGTGATCTTCCTGGTGAGCGCCCAGTACAACCTGGCCACCGCCTACATCGTCGGGCGGGTGGAGGCGGGCGAGTTCGGCCTGGCGATCGCGTACTCCACGGTGCTGATCGTGGTCATGCTGCTGGCCATTCTCCTGATCCAGCTCCTCGTCGGCGAGCGCCGCCTCGGCCGCCGCGCGGTGGGGGAGCTGTCACTCCAGCCGGGAGCCGGATAGGATAGGGAGGGATCATGGCCCAGCCCGGCGACCGCGCCGCCGCCTCGGTGGAGTTCCGGCGGGTCACCAAGCGCTACGGCGCGGTGGTGGCCGTCAACGCCGTCTCCTTCACGATCGAGCCCGGCATGCTCGTCACCCTGCTCGGTCCCTCCGGCTGCGGGAAGACCACGACCCTCCGCCTGATCGCCGGGCTGGAGATCGCCAGCGAGGGGCAGGTCCTGATCGGCGGCCGGGACGTGACCCGGCTCTCCGCCGCCGACCGGGACGTCAGCATGGTCTTCCAGTCCTACGCGCTCTTCCCGCACATGACCGTGCTGGAGAACGTGGCCTACGGCCCCATCGTCGCCGGCACCCGCAAGCCCCAGGCGCACGCCCTGGCCCGGGAGAAGCTCGCGCTCATCGGGCTGGAAGGCTTCGACCACCGGCTCCCCTCCGAGCTGTCGGGCGGCCAGCAGCAGCGGGTGGCGGTGGCCCGGGCGCTGGTGCTGGAGCCGCTGGTGCTCCTGTTCGACGAGCCGCTCTCGAACCTGGACGCCAAGCTCCGCCGCCGGGTGCGCGACGAGATCCGGGAGCTCCAGCAGAAGCTGAACCTGACCGTGGCCTACGTCACCCACGACCAGCAGGAGGCGCTGGCCGTCTCGGACCGGATCATCGTGATGGCCAACGCCACCATCGCCCAGACCGGGACGCCCCGCGACCTCTACGAGGCGCCGGCGAACCTCTTCGTCGCCGACTTCGTGGGCGACGCCAACCTGGTGGGCGCCGAGCTGGTCGCCCTGGACGGTGAGCTGGCCCGCGTGCGGATCGGGGACGTCGAGCGGCGCCTCCCCCCTGGCGGCGCGGCCCCGGGACCCGTGAAGGTCTCCATCCGACCGGAGTCGCTCCTGCTCGCCACCGAGCCGCCGGGCCGGCCAGCGATCAAGGGGTCGGTGGCCAAGTCGGCGTACCTCGGCACCCACATGGAGTACACCGTGGCCACGGCGCTCGGCGACCTGTTCGTCGTCGACCGCGCCGTGACGCGCCCCGTCCCGGTCGGCAGCCCGGTCTGGCTGGAGCTGGCCGACCACGGGGTGACCGTCGTTCCCGGCTGACCGCCCGACCCATGATATCGAGGCACTGGAAGGGTGTTGCGAGGCCGGGACAGGCCGAGCGATACATCGCTCACCTCGAGGGCGACACGTTTCCCGGCCTCTCCCGAATCCCCGGCTTGGTCAGCGCCTCGATCCTGAGGCGAGAGGTCGATGCCGGCACCGAGTTCGAGGTCATCACCGTGTGGGAGTCTTGGCAGGCGATCCGGGCCTTCGCGGGTGAGACGGCCGAGACGGCCGTCGTGCCGCCACTCGTCCAGGCCATGATGGTGGACTACGATCGGCACGTGGTGCACTACGAGATCGCCGGGACCTACGCGCCGCCCCGGCCGGTCCAGGGCTGAGCCAGCCAGCATCCGGGTCATGCGACTCGAGGGTCGGTCGGCGATCGTGACGGGCGCGGCCAGCGGCCTGGGCCGCGGCATCGCTCGCGCGCTGGCGGCGGAGGGCGCCCGGGTCGCGATCCTCGACGTCGACGAGCCGGGCGCGGCGCAGACGGTGGAGCTGATCCGGGATGCCGGGGGCGCCGCGGTGGCCCACCGGACCGACGTGACCCGGCGCGCCGACGTCGAGAGCGCCGTCAACGACGTCCTGATGCGCTGGGGTGCGGTGAACGTCCTCGTCAACAACGCAGGGTGGGACCGCCCGATGCCGTTCCTGGAGACCGACGAGGCCTTCTGGGACCGGATCCTCGCCCTGAACCTCAAGGCGCACTTCCACCTGGCCCAGGTGGTGCTGCCGCACATGATCGGCCAGGGCGGCGGGAAGGTCGTGGCGATCGCCTCGGACGCCGGGCGCGTCGGGTCGTCCGGCGAGGCCGTCTACTCGGCGGCCAAGGGCGGGGTCATCGCGTTCACCAAGACGCTCGCCCGCGAGATGGCCCGCCACCGGATCAACGTGAACTGCGTCTGCCCGGGGCCCTCGGAGACGCCGCTCTTCCAGAGCGAGTTCAGCGCCGGGAAGCCGGGGCTGGCCGACGCGCTGAAGAAGGCCATTCCCTGGGGCCGCCTCGGCACGCCGGAGGACGTGGCCGGCGCCGTCGTCTTCCTCGCCTCCGACGAGGCCGACTTCATCACGGGCCAGACCCTCTCCGTCTCCGGCGGCCTGACCATGGTGTAGCGGGCGGGGCCGATGAGCGTCGCATCGCGTCGTCCTCGGTCGTCGCCGATCCTCGGCGTACTAGGAGTACGCCTGCGATCGGCGACTCCCTGCGTCTGTCGGACGGCCTTCGGCCTGTGGGCGCTGCTCGCTCCTCGGCCCCGCTGGCGACTCCGCTGGCATGAGTCTTGACGCGTCAAGGAGCCTCGAAGTCGTCACCCCCTTCACCCCTCGCGTGATTTGCGTGCGTCCACGAGCGCTGAATCCGGTAGCCGGCCCCGGGACGGTCGTCTGGTCGCGGGCTGACCGGGGGTTGACAGGGACGGCTTGCGCGGGGACAATGCGCGGCACATGAAGGAGATGGGCGCTCCGAACGCGACCCTGCTTCTGACCTAGGCGCGCGCCGCTACCCGGCGCGCGCCGAAAGCCTCTCCCATGACCCGGAGAGGCTTTTTTGTTTCTACCGACCGGGTCGAAAGGAGGCTCCCGTGGCCCCGAAGGCAGGCCCGCCGGCCCCGATGCCGTTCCAGCTCTACCGGCCCGTCCCGCCCGTCCCGCTGCCCGACCGGACCTGGCCGTCCCGGGTGATCGCTCGGGCGCCGCGGTGGTGCAGCGTGGACCTGCGGGACGGCAACCAGGCGCTGATCGACCCGATGGATCCGGCGCGGAAGCGGCGGCTGTTCGACCTGCTCGTGCGCTGCGGGTTCAAGGAGATCGAGGTCGGGTTCCCGGCGGCCTCCCAGCCCGACTTCGACTTCGTGCGCCAGCTCGTCGACGAGGACCTGATCCCGGAGGACGTGACGATCCAGGTCCTCACCCAGGCGCGGCCGGAGCTGATCGAGCGCAGTTTCGAGTCCCTGCGGGGGGCGCCCCGGGCCGTGGTCCACCTCTACAACTCCACGTCCACGCTCCAGCGCCGCGTGGTCTTCGGCCTGGACCGCGCCGGCATCGTCGACATCGCCGTGCGCGCCGCCCGCCTCTGCCGCGAGCTGACCCGGACCCTCCCCGGGTGCGACGTGCGCTACCAGTACTCCCCCGAGAGCTTCACCGGGACCGAGCTGGACTTCGCCGTCGAGATCTGCGAGGCGGTCATGGACGTGTGGGAGCCGACGGCGGCGCGGCCGGTCATCCTGAACCTGCCGGCCACGGTCGAGATGGCCACGCCCAACGTCTACGCCGACCAGATCGAGTGGTTCCACCGCCACGTCCGCGCTCGCGACACCATCGTGCTGTCCCTCCATCCTCACAACGACCGTGGCACCGCCGTGGCCGCCGCCGAGCTGGCGGTGATGGCCGGGGCCGACCGCGTCGAGGGCACGCTGTTCGGCAACGGCGAGCGCACCGGCAACGTGGACCTGGTCACGCTGGCCCTGAACCTCTTCAGCCAGGGGGTCGATCCCGGCCTCGATTTCTCGGACATCGACGCGGCCCGGCGCACGGTGGAGCACTGTAACCGCCTGCCCGTCTCACCCGCGCCACCCCTACGTGGGCGACCTCGTCTACACCGCCTTCTCCGGCTCCCACCAGGACGCCATCAAGAAGGGCTTCGAGGCCCTGGGCAAGGCCTACGACGTCTGGGAGGTGCCCTACCTGCCGATCGATCCCCACCACGTGGGCCGGAGCTACGAGGCGGTGATCCGGGTCAACAGCCAGTCGGGCAAGGGTGGGGTCGCGTACATCCTGAAGTTCGAGCACGGCCTGGACCTGCCCCGCCGGCTGCAGATCGAGTTCTCCGCGGTCATCCAGCGGCTGGCCGAGGGGACGGGGACCGAGGTCACCGCCGGCCAGATCTGGTCGACCTTCGAGGCGACCTACCTCGCGTCAGCCCGGCCGATCGCGCTGGTCGCCCCGCCCGTCATCACCGCCGACGGCGCCCGGGGCCGGGTCGCGCTGGAGGCCCGGCTGCGCCTGCCGGTCGGCGAGCGCACGGTGAAGGGGCACGGCGCCGACGTCGTTGGGGCGTTCGCGGACGCCCTGCGCCGGGACGGCGACCTGGCGGTGGAAGTGCTCGACTACCACCAGCACGCGGTGGGCGAGGGCGTCGACGCCGCGGCCGCCGTCTACGTCGAGACCCGGGTCGGCGGCGGGCAGGTCCGCTGGGGTGTCGGGCTCGATCCGGACGGTGTCATGGCCTCGCTCCGCGCGGTGGTGAGCGCCGTGAACCGTTGCTGAGCGCGCGGACTCCTCGGGGCTGTCGGCCGATGACGCCGGCTCCCTTTTCCTCCACCCGTCGGCTTCTCGCAACCCTCTAGCTCGGGCCGCGCGGCCACGGTGTTCCGCTTCGAGCCGCGGCCCACAGGCCGAAGGCCGTCCAACAGTCGCGGCCTCCGAGGGGGGGGCATCGGGGGGGTCTTCCGAGACCCCCCCAGGATCACACCACCGAGACGGCGGCGGCCGGCCGGCGCGCCGACCCGTCGAGGCGACGCCGGGCGGCCTGGAGGGCCTGGCCGAGCCGCCGGATGCCCTCCGCGATCGTGCGGGGCTCGAGCGAGGCGAAGCAGAGCCGGATGTGATCGTGTCCGCCGCCCCCCGGGGTGAACTGCGGTCCCGGCCGGATCGCGACCCCGTGTTCGCCGGCCTCCGGGAGCAGCTCGGCCGTGGTCAACGGGGCCGGGAGCTGGGCCCAGAGGTAGTAGCCGCCCGAGGGGATCCGGTAGCGGAGCTCGGGGCAGTGCTCGTGCAGTGAGGCGACGAGCTGGTCGCGACGGGTGCGGCACTCGGCGCGGAGCACCGAGAGGTGTCGCTCGAGGTGCGGTCCTTCCATGAAGGCCGCCGCGAGCCGCTGGGTCAGCGCCGGCGAGTGGAGGTCGAGGAACTCCTTGGCAGCCGTGAGTGCCCCCATCGCGTCGGGCGGTGCCACCAGCCAGCCGACCCGGAGCCCCGGGACCGCGATCTTCGAGAAGCTGCCCATGTACACCACGACCTCGCCGGCATCGAGCGCCTTCAGGCGTGGCGGCGGCGGCTCCTCGAAGAAGATCTCGCCGTAGAGGTCGCTCTCGACGACCGGGACCCGGTACCGGGCGGCCAGCTCGAGGACCCGGCGGCGCCGCTCACGGCCGAGGACGGCGCCGGTCGGGTTGTGGAACGTCGGGATCAGGTAGACGAGCTTCGGGCGGTAGCGCTCGATGGCCTCTTCCAGCGCGTCGGGCTGGATGCCCTCGTGATCGATCGGCACCCCGACGACCTCCGCGCCCGCCCACCGGAACGCGACCAGCGCGCACTGGAAGGTGGTGCTCTCGGTCAGCACCACGTCCCCCGGTGCCACGAAGGCCCGGGCCAATACGTTGATCCCCTGCTGGGCGCCGGACGTGATCACCACCTGGTCCGGCTCCGTCCGGATCCCGCGCGACCCGAGCCAGCCGGCCAGTGCTTCCCGCAGGTGCGGGTCGCCGGACGGGGGCGCGGAGAGGTAGAGCTCGGCGCTGCCGCGGCCGGGCAGCCGGTCGAGGAGCCCGTCGAGCGCCTCGACGGGGTAGAGCGTCGGATCCGGCCAGCCGCTGTCGAAGGCGATGACGTCGGCCCGGGGCCGGGGGATCCCGAACGACAGCGGTGCCGCCCGGAGGGCGAGCGCCGAGGCGCGCTGGGCCCAGGGCAGCGCCGTTCTGCGCGATCCCGTGGGGGCGCCGACGACCACCGTTCCCCGGCCCACGTGGCCGCGCAGGAGTCCGCGGGCCTCCAGCTCCTGGTAGGCTCCGGTCACGGTGGTGCGGCTCACTCCCAGGTCCGCCGCCAGGGTCCGCTCGGCCGGAAGCCGCTCGCCGACGCGCAGCCGCCCGGCCCGGATCCCGTCCTCGATGGCGTGGACCACCTGGAGATAAAGGGCTTCTGGGGCGCGGGGATCGGGGCGGGGGATGGGCGGCTCGTCCGGGTGGAGGCGTCGAGGCATGGCGGCTCTCCTATTAAGGCCAATTGGCTAGATTGGATATTGCCACTGAAGGCCACGATACCATAACCTGACGCCAGAGTCAGTCGGGGACTCCAGGAGGAACGAGCCATGAACGAGTACCTGACCATGTACCTGGCCCGGGAGCGCTACGAGCGGGTGCGCGAGTTCGCCGCCCGGCAAGCCCTGCTGCGGGACATCGCGCCGCCCCGCCGGCCACTCCGGATCCGGCTCGGCGAGGGTCTGATCCGGGCGGGCCACTTTCTTCTGCGCCGGGCGCCGGAGTGGGCGACCGAGCCACGACATTCCAGCTGAAAGGGGGCGTCGATGGACCAGGCGCTGCGCGACGTCGCCATCCTGGTCGCGATCCTGACCGTCGGTGTGGGGCCGGTCGCCGTTCTGATCGGTCTCCTCAACTGGCGTGATCGGCGGGAGGCCGCGCTGTTCAGGGCCGCCTGTGCCGCGTTCTCGGCCCAGGCGCTGCGGAGCGACGTCGCGGTGCGGGTCCGCTGCGGGCTCGTGGCCCGCCGGAGCGTGGTCAGCGTCAACCTGCGGGCTTGCACGCCGGCCGAGTTCTGGGAGGCCATGACGCGGCTCCGCCAGAAGCTGCCGCCCTCGGCGCGCCTGCGGCTGGACGGGACGATGGGGCGCGCCTTCCGCACGCGGCTGACCGTGGAGCGCATGGACGCCCCCGCCGAGCTGGTCCGGGCGTCGGTCGGCGGCATCGCCGCCTACTGAGAGCGTGTGAAGGGATGGGGGTCCTCCGGCTCCCCCCTCCCCCGGTGGGTGGGGGAGGGGGGTTGGGGGGGTGGGCGGGAGGTCCCGAACTGAGAACATCGGGGGAGAACGCGTCCGCCCGTTCAACCGCGCGCTCCGGGTTCCCTCGCAGCAGCTCTGGCGCCGCTGAGGCGCTGATCGAGCCGACTGCCGGGACGGGCTCAGAGACCGGCGGTGGCGGTAGCGCGGCTGAGGTAGTCGAAGCCCATCCGGGCGTAGGTCAGGGGATGGGCGACGGCCGGGTCCTGCTCGGCCTCGACCACCAGCCAGCCGGAGTACGCCGGCGGCTTTCAGGATCGAGAGCAGGGCGGGGTAGTCCACGCAGCCGTCGCCCGGCACCGTGAAGACGCCGGCGACCACCGCGTCGAGAAAGCTCTGATCCCGCCGCCGCGCGTCCGCGAGGACGGCGGGCCGGACGTCCTTGCAGTGGACGTGGACGATGCGCCGGGCGTGCCGGCGCGCGACCGCGGCCACGTCCGCGCCGGCGTAGGTCAGGTGCCCGGTGTCGAGGAGGAGGCCGACGGCCTCGCCGGTCGCCGCCATCAGCCGGTCGATCTCCTCCGCGGTCTCCACCACGGTGCCCATGTGGTGGTGGTACGCGAGGCGGACGCCGCGCGCGACGAGACGCTCCGCGACCTCGGTGAGCGCCTCGCCGAACTGGCGCCACCCGGCGTCGGCCAGCCGGGGCCGCCCCGAGAGCGGGACGTCCCGGGCGCCCTGGACGCTGTCGCTGGTCTCGGCGAAGACCATCACCGGCGAGCCCATCTCGGCCAGCAGGGTCAGGTGATCCTCGACCGCGGCCAGCTCCTCCTTCGCCGAGCGCCGCGCGCAGCTCGGCCCCGTACCAGCCGGAGACGAGCGCCAGGCCGTGGCGGGCGAGGATCGGCCGCAGCTCCCCGGCGCGCCGGGGGAACTTCCGGCCCAGCTCGATCCCCGCATACCCTGCCGACCGCGCCTCGGCGAGGCAGACCTCGAGCGGCGTCTCCTCCCCCAGCTCGAGGAGGTCATCGTTGGTCCAGCCGATCGGGTTGACGCCGATCCGCACCGCCACGCTATCCTCCCAGCCGCTGGCGGCGCCGTCCCTCGACCCAGCGCGCGTGCGCGTCGCGGACCTCGGCACGCGCCGAGACCTCCGGCACCGGCACGTCCCACCAGGCGCCGCCGGCCTGCGTCGGCGTGGTCGGGTCGGTCTCGATCACGACGACCGTCGTCCGGTCGGCGCGCTTCGCGCGGGCCAGGGCCGCCTCGAGATCGGCGATCGACTTCACCTGCTCGGCGGCGGCGCCCAGGCTCCGCGCGTGGCCGGCGAAGTCGATGGCCGGCGGCGGGCCATCCTCGCCGAGGAGGTTGTTGAACGCCGCCCCCCCGGATGCCTGCTGGAGCCGGTGGATGCAGCCGTAGCCGTGGTTGTCGAGGACGACGACGACGAGCTTCGATCCCGTCGCGACCGACGTCGCGAGCTCCGAGTTCAGCATCAGGTAGCTGCCGTCCCCGACCATGACGAAGACCTCGCGCTCCGGCAGCGCCAGCTTCACCCCGAGCCCGCCCGCGATCTCGTAGCCCATGCAGGAGTAGCCGTACTCGAGGTGGTAGCCCTTCGGGTCCCGGGTCCGCCACAGCTTGTGCAGCTCGCCCGGCAGCCCGCCGGCCGCGCACACCACGACGTCGCGGGGGCCGGCCGCGCGGTTGACGGCGCCGATCACCTGGCCCTCGGTGGGCGGCACCCGGTCGCTGGCCGCGGTGGCGGCGTCCACCGCGCGGGTCCAGTCGGCGGTCAGGCGCCGCGCGGAGGCGATCCACGCCTCGGGCGCGCGCCAGCCGCCGAGGGCCGCGGTCAGGTCGCCGAGCCCGCGCCGGCCGTCGCCGACCAGCGGGAGGGCCCCGTGCTTTCGCGCGTCGAAGGCCGCGACGTTCAGGCCGATCAGGGCGACGTCCGGATGCTGGAAGAGCGCCCGGGAGCCGGTCGCGAAGTCGCCGAGCCGCGTCCCGACCGCGAGGACGACGTCGGCCTCGACGGCGAGCGCGTTGGCGGCGCTCGAGCCGGTCACGCCGATCGAGCCGACCGCGCAGGGGTGGTCCCAGGGGAGCGCGCCCTTGCCCGCCTGGGTCTCGGCGACCGGGATGGCGTGGCGCTCGGCGAACTCGCGGAGCGCGTCCCAGGCGAAGGAGTAGTGGACGCCGCCGCCCGCCACGACGAGGGGCCGGCTCGCGCGGCGCAGCCGCTCGGCCGCCGCCGCCAGCTGCCCCGGATCCGGGCCGGGCCGGCGGGACCGGTGGACGCGCGGCTCGAAGAAGGCCAGCGGGTAGTCGAACGCCTCGGCCTGGACGTCCTGGGGAAGCGCCAGCGTCACCGGGCCGCACGCCGCGGGATCCACGAGCGTGTCGATGGCGGCGGGGAGGCTCGCCAGGAGCTGCTCGGGGCGGGTGATCCGGTCCCAGTAGCGCGAGACCGGGCGGAGGCAGTCGTTGGCGCTCACCGTCGGGTCCCCGAAATTCTCTACCTGTTGCAGGACCGGGTCGGGGCGGCGGGAGGCGAAGATGTCGCCGGGCAGGAGCAGGACCGGCAGGCGGTTCACGTGGGCGACGGCGGCGGCGGTGACCAGGTTGGTGGCGCCGGGGCCGATCGAGGTCGTGCACGCCATGACGCGCCGGCGCGCGTGGGCCTTGGCGAAGGCGATGGCAGCGAGGGCCATCGCTTGCTCGTTGTGGGCGCGCAGCGTCGGCAGCTCGGCTCGCGCACCCCACAGCGCCTCGCCGAGCCCCGCCACGTTGCCGTGGCCGAAGATGGCCCACACCCCGGCGAAGAGTGGGACCTTGCGGCCGTCGACCTCGCTCCGCTGAGCGGCGAGATGGCGGACCAGCGCCTGGGCCATCGTGAGCCGAACGGTGCTCATCGCCTGCACTCCTTCACGTCCGATATGGTGCCGGCCTCGGGTCCGGCTTGACCGCTCCCGTGCGCGGTGCTAGCGTCGCCGATGCTAAATGGTTATCGCAGAGCGCGTCAAGCGCCCGTCTCGAAGGGGCTTCATCCGAGCTGAATCACCGAGGGGGACGTCGAGGACGTCGTGGCGGCGGTGGGTAAGGTCGCGGGTGCGATCCTGTAGCAGGATGGCATGACGGAGCGCGACCGAAGCAGGGTGCCGGAGATCGGGGTCGACGCCGCGGATTGATATGATGGCGGACTGGATGCGAGGGCTCGGGCGCGAGACGGTGGCGGCGGTGCAGGCGGCGCGGACCGCCGGGCGGATCCTGCTGGCCGAGTTCGGGCACGTGCGTCGGGTCTGGCGCAAGAGCCCGCGCGACCTGGTGACGTCGGCCGACCTGGCGTCCGAGCGGTGCATCGAGGGTCTGCTGTCCGCACGGTTCCCGGCCATCGGCTTCCTCGGCGAGGAAGGCGGCCGGCGAGGCGCGGCCGGGGCGGACCACTGGATCGTCGATCCGCTCGACGGCACCACGAGCTTCGTCGCCGGGCTGCCGACGTTCGCCGTGTGCATCGCGCTGGCTCGAGGCGGACGCATCGAGAGCGGCGTGACCTTCCTGCCACGGCTCGGGGAGCTCCTGGTGGCCCAGCGGGGGCGGGGCGCGTTCCTGAACGGCCGCCGGCTCCGCGTGTCGCGGACGGCGCGGCTGGGCGACGCCGTGCTCTCGCTCTGGCACGACCCTTCGGTGTGGACGGACCGCCCGCTGCGCGACCGGCTGGCCGGGCTCGGGGAGCGCGCCCGGAGCGTCCGCAGCGAGGGCGCCGGCTTCTCCCTGGCGTACGTGGCGGCCGGTCGGCTCGACGCCTACTGGGAGCAGGATGCCTGGCCGTGGGACCTGGCGGCCGGCGCGCTCCTCGTCGCCGAGGCGGGGGGGCGGGTGACGGACGACGCGGGACGGCCGCTCGACCTCGGGCAGCGCACGATCCTCGCCACCAACGGCCGACTCCATCGCGCCATCCTGGGCCATCTCGCGCGGAAGGAGGTGCGCGGCAGGTCGGCCAGTCGGGCGCGAATTTCCAGGCCTACTGGCAGAAGTACGTGATCCCGTCCGTGAAGCAGGCGCTGGGCGTGAACCTCCGGTACTTGGTGACGAGCGACGCCGAGCAGATCCAGAAGGCGAAGGCGTGGGGGTCCGGTCAGGGCGACGTCCACGTCCTGTTCCTCAAGTCGGTCGCCGGAGGTGATGAAGAACACGCTGATCATCGGCCTCCTCGCGGTCCTCCTGAGCACGGCCATCGGCATCGGCGCCGGCTGGGCCTTCGGGCGGCGGCGGATCCCGGGCAAGGAGCCGGTGCTGGCGATGCTCCTCCTGCCCCAGAGTCCCGTCCATCACCTACGCCCTCGGGGTGGCCAAGACGTTCTACGCGCTGCGGCTCGTCGACACCCACGTCGCGGTGGTGCTGGCCCACGTCTCGGTGTGCGCCCCCTACGCGATCGTGGTGCTGGCCGCGACCTTCGAGCGGCTCGACGAGCGGGTGCTGGAGGCGGCCAGCGTCTGCGGGGCGAGCGCGCTGCGGAGCTTCGAGTTCACGCTGACCGTGCTGACCTACGGGCCGCACACCGTGATGCTGCCGGTGCGGACCTACCTGGCGGTCGGCGACGGCTACTGGGAGATCACCAGCGCGATGGCGGTGCTGATGGTCGTCCCCTCGCTGGCCATCCTGGCCGTCATCCAGCGCCGGACCCAGCCGGAGCGGCTGATCGGCGGCTCAAGGGCGTGTGAGGGGCGGCTGGCTCAGTCGGAGTAGAAGAAGGGGCGCAGGATGTCCTCGGCGATGAAGCGAGAGGCCTGCCGGAGGATCGTCCGGCACGTACCCGTGTCCAGCTCGGAGTGTGTGGGTATGGTCAGGGTCTGGGTCGTGCCGTCCGGGAGCTGCCGCCGCAGCTTGGCGTGGCTCCCGCGCTGGGAGTGTGTCGTGAAGCCAAAGCGGCCGAGAATCGCGATGATCTCCGCGCCCGAAAGGCGGCGGAGCCTAGGCATGCGAAGGAATCAACTCCAGCGTGACGAGGATGGTGGGATCGGGAGCGAGGCCCAGTGCCCCGAGATCCTCGCCCGAGAGATGCAGCTCGACAGCCTCCCTCAGGTTCCGGGTCACCTCGTCGAGCGTGGCGCCCTGGGTGACAACGGCTATCTCGAGGCACTCCGCGACGTATCCCGATTGGTTTCCGGGTCGGATCACGGCCTTGATCGTTCGCTGGAGCATCGTCGCCTCCACATCGTCGGACATCGGTTCGTATCGTACCGGGGACGGCCAGAGGTCTGCAAGCATTCCCGGCCGCGGTCGGCGATGGCCTGCGTCGAGGCGTACATGATGAAGCCGGCGTTCCTGTACCCGACCGCGACCGCCCTCCGGCCGGTGTTCGAGCGGGCCCTCGGGATCCTGCCGAACGGCGGGCCGGGGGGGTTCGTCAACGTGGCCGTCGGGCGGGTCAACGTCTACCTGGCCTGGCAGGAAGCCCTGACCGAGGTGTTCTCCGGCGTCTACATCGCGGAGCGCGCGGGCTGTGTCGTCAGCGGCTGGGACGGCGCCCCCGTGCGGTTCTGCCCGGACATCCACGCGCTGCACAGCCTGGTGTGCAGCGCCAACCCCCGCCTGCACGGCGAAGTGCTCCGGGCGCTCCGGGGCATTCCGCCGCCGAAAGGATCGTTGCCATGAGGCTCGGCTGCATCTGCGGCTGCTTCAACCGCTCGTTCGACGCCGGCCGGATGGATCAGTTCCGGTTCCTCGAGCGCTGCGCGCGTGACTTCGAGGTGAAGGGGGCAGAGCTGCAGGATATCCACTTCCCGCAGACGCGCCCGGCCTACCTGAAACGCCTCCGCCAGGCGGCGACTGACCTCGGCCTGGCGCTCATCGGCATCGGCGTCCACAACGACTTCGGCCACGCCGACAGCACGTGGCGCCAGAGCGAGATCGTGAAGGTCAAGCAGTGGGTCGAGGTGGCCGGCGAGATCGGCGCCGGCCACGTCCGCGTCTTCGCCGGCCACCCCCAGGGGCCGGTGAGCGAGCGGTGGCCGGCCATGATCGCGGCGCTCCAGGAGGTGGCCGGCTACGCGGCGGAGTCCGGCATCCGGCTGGCGCTCGAGAACGAGGCCGGCTTCACGCCGTCCGCCGCCGAGCACCTCCGCATCGTGGAGGAGGTCGGCTCGCCGGCCCTGCGCCCCCTGCTCGACACCGGCAACTACCGGGACGGCTGGCCCTCGGTGGAGCGGGCGGCGCCGCACGCCGCCCACGTCCACGCCAAGTTCTGGCAGGTGGACCCGTCCGGCGCCGAGCCGACGATGGACTACCCCGCGCTCCTGGCCGGACTGCGGCGGCGCGGCTACGACGGCTGGATCAGCTTCGAGTACGAGGCGGCCGAGGACGAGGCGACCGGCATCCCGCGCGCCTTCGCGTACCTGCGGCGGCTCGTCGCCGCCTGAGGAAGGAGAGTCATGACACGGATCCGGATCGGCGTCGTCGGCTGCGGGCTGATCGCCCAGATGATGCACATCCCGCACCTGGCGGAGCTGGACGACCTCTACGAGATCACCGCCCTCTGCGACGTCTCACCGGGCGCGCTGGCCTTCGTCGGCGACCGCTACCGGGTGGCCCGGCGTCACGGCGACTGGCGGACCCTGGTCCGCGAGCCGCTCGATGCCGTGCTGATCGCCACCGCCGGGTCGCATGCCCCCATCGCCCTGGCCGCCCTCCGTGCCGGCAAGCACGTGCTCACCGAGAAGCCGATGTGTTACACGCTGCGGGAGGCCGACGAGATCGTCGAGACGGTTGGCGCCACCGGGCTCACCTTCATGGTGGCGTACATGAAGCGCTACGACCCGGGTTACCGGGCGGCGATCGCGGCGCTCCCGGCGGTCGTTCCCGATCTGCGCTACGTCCAGGTCACCGTCTTGCATCCGTCGGAGAAGGCCCAGATCGACCATCACGACATCCGCCGGTTCCGGGACGTGCCGGCCGACGTGCTCGCGCGGCTGCGGGCGGAGGAGGACGAGGTCATCCGGGAGGCGATCGGAGAGTTTACGTCCCGGGAGCGGGTGGCGTTCAGCGAGGCCCTGCTGTCCACGCTCGTACACGACGTCAACGCGGTGAGGGGCCTCGTCGGCGATCCAGCCGAGGTGGTGGCCACGGAGTTCTGGGCGGGAGCCGAGTCGGTGGTGAGCTTGCTCCGGTACCCGCAGGGCTTTCGCGTCTTCGTGAGCCTCCAGTACCTCTGGGACCTCGCCGACTACCGCGAGGAGATCGGCCTCTACGCCCCCGGCGCCCGCCTGCGGCTCTGCTTCCCCTCCCCGTTCTTCCGGAACGAGCCCACGCCGGTCCTCCTGTCCGGGATGGAGGGCGAGGTGGCCTGGGAGAAGCGCATCGTGGTCTCCCACCGGGAGGCGTTCAAGGAGGAGTTGCTCCACTTCGCCGAGTGTGTCCGGCAGGGGCGCAAGCCCCTCACGTCGGCGGAAGACGGGCGTGGCGACATCCAGTGGCTCCACCGGATGTGGCAGGCGCGCACGCTGCGGTCGATGCAGGAGCTGCGCGAGACAGTGTCCTGACGGGCGGCGCCGCCGCCGCCCGGCGGAGTGAGGGCTCGCTGCTTTGACACACTCCGCGAATCTCCGTAGAGTGGCGGTGTGTCGGTTGGAGGGTCGGGAGCGCCGCCGGACTTCGTCGCCGTCGGCCATCTGACGGTTGACGAGCTGCCGGGGGGTCTCAGGCCGGGCGGCTCGGTGCTGTACGCCGGGCTGATGGCGCATCGCCAGGGGCTGCGCGTGGGGCTGGTGACGAGCTACGGCCCGGACTTCCCACGCGACGTCCTGCCGCCCGAGATCGAGGTGGTGACGGTCCCGGCGCCGGCCACGACGCGCTTCGCGCTGCACTACGGGCCGGCAGGCCGGACGCTCACGCTGCGTGCCCGCGCCACCACGCTGGCGCCCCTCTACCTCCCCGAGCACTTCGCCGAAGCCGGGCTCGCGTACCTGGCGCCGGTCGCCGACGAGGTCTCCCCCGACTTCGCCGGCGCGTTCCCGAATGCGGCCGTCGGCGTCGGGGCCCAGGGCTGGTGCCGCCGCTTCGGCCGCGACGGGACGGTCAGCATGCGTCCCTGGCCCGATCCGGACCCGGTGCTCGGCCACGCCCAGGCGTTGTTCCTCTCGGAGGACGACGTCGCCGGCTGGGCGGCGCAGGCCCTCACGCTCTACCAGCGGGTCCCGGTCGGCGCGCTCACGCTCGCCGCCCGGGGCGCGATCCTGTTCGTCAACGGCGAGCGGTATCCGGTCGCCCCGGCGCCGGCCACCGAGGTGGAGCCGACCGGCGCCGGGGACGTCTTCGCCGCGGCGTTTCTCATCCGCTACAACAGCAGCGGCGATCCCTTCGAGGCGGCCGCGTTCGCCGCCGTGGCCGGCGCCCTCACCGTAGAGGCCGAAGGCACCGCCGGGGTGCCGACGCGCGAGCAGCTGGCGCAGCGCTGGCGCCGGTTCCAGTCCGCCGGGCGCTAGAACTTCGGGGGGTTTCGGAAGCCCCCCCGGATGAGTCTCAGGGGCGGAGCCGAGGAGCGATCAGCGCCCACAGGCCGAAGGCCGTCCGAACGACGACCATAGGTCGGGACGGACGCCCCCAGCCCGAAGGCCATCCGATCGACGTAGGCCGAGCGCGTCACGACCGAGATGAACGTTGCAACGCTCATCGGCCCCGCCCGTCAGACGCCGCGGGAGCGGGCGTCTCGCAGCATGTCGATCAGGACCTGCCGGCTCTCCTCGGCGGTGGTGACCTGGCGGGGGAACGGAATGCGCGCGGCGTGGACGCGGTCGCCGTGCTTGATGCGGAGCTTGAAGCCGAGGCGATCCACGCCGACCATCGATGCCTCGTCGGCCTCGGCGCCGGCCAGGACGCGGGCGAAGGTGACCAGCGCGTCGGCGTGGTCCTGGTTCATGTGGCTCATGATGCCGGCGGCGACGTCGGCGAGCGGATCGGGGCCGGCGGTGCGGTATCCCTCGGCATCCACCCAGTCCATCGCCGCGAACCCCCCGACGACGTAGACGTCCTCGACCGCGAGGTGGTAGAAGGCGAAGTCCCGGAAGTCCATCCAGTAGGCGGCGTTCGGGTGGCGGGCCAGGTATGCGGCCCGGACGGCCTCGTCGCCGTCGATCCGCGTGGCCCGCCCCATCAGCGTGACCCGTCCGACGGCCAGCGGATCGCCGGGGCCGTCGGTCTCCGTCACCAGCAGGCTCGCCCGCGGGTCCGCGTGGAGGTTCTGGGTGTGCATGGCCAGCGTGCTGATCAGGAACAGCGGCTGGCCGGCCGCGTCGATCGCGTAGGGCATGACCGAGGCGAACGGATGCCCGGGGTGCTTGCGGGACAGGGTGGCCAGGGCGCCCGTTCGCCCCCGATGGACCAGCGTCCGGGCTCGCTCCGCGTAGCTCGGCTCCGGGACCGGCGGGGTCGCCGGCTCCGGCTCACCGGGCGGCCCGGCGTGGCGGTCCGGGCGGCTCACCGCGCTGGCCTCGCCACGAAGCCCATCCGCTCGTACATCTGCCGCAGCGTGGGCGCCGAGACCGCCCGCGCCCGCTCGGCGCCGCGCGCGAGGAGGCGCCCGAGCTCCGCGGGGTCGTCCCGGAGCGCCTCGTAGCGCTTCCGGATCGGCTCCAGCAGCGCGATCACCGCCTCGCCCACCTCCGCCTTGAACGTCCCGTAGCCCTGCCCCGCATAGCGGGTCTCGATCGCCTCGGGCGACTCGCCGGTCGCCACCGACAGGATCTCGATGAGGTTCGAGATCCCCGCCTTGTCCGGGGCGCGCCGGACCTCACGGCCGGAGTCGGTCACCGCGCTCTTGAACTTCGCCCGGATGGTCTCCGGCGGGTCCAGGACCTGGACGGTGCCCGCCGGCGTTCCGCCCGTCGTCAACATCTTCCGCGTGGGGTCCTGGAGGTCCATGACCCGGGCCCCCACCGCCGGGTACACGCCCTCGGGGAGGACGAACGTCTCGCCGAAGCGCGCGTTGAAGCGCGCCGCCACGTCGCGGGCCAGCTCGAGGTGCTGGCGCTGGTCGTCACCGATCGGGACGCGGTGGGTCTGGTAGAGGAGGATGTCGGCCGCCATCAGGACGGGGTAGGTGAAGAGCCCGACGGAGACGACTTCCTGCCGCTCGGCCTTGTCCTTGAACTGCGTCATCCGCCGCAGCTCGCCGAAGCTCGCGACGGCGCCGAGCAGCCAGGCGGCCTCGGCGTGGGCGGGGACGTGGCTCTGGGCGAAGACCGTGGAGCGCTCGGGATCGAGCCCGATGGCGAAGAGCATGGCGGCGAGGTCCAGCGTGCGGGTCCGGAGGTCTTCCGGGTCGTAGCCGACCGTGATCGAGTGGAGATCCACGATGCAGAAGAAGGCCTCCCCCTGCTCCTGCATCGCCGCGTACTGTCGAAAGCCGCCGGAGTAGTTGCCGAGGTGCTTTGCCCCGGTCGGCTGGATGCCCGAAAAGATGCGCATCACGACGGTTTCGTCTCCACGGCCTGGCCGGCCCGGATGGCGCCGGCCGGGACCAGGCGTCGGGTGGCGGTCACCTTCTCCCCCTGGGCGTCCTCCAGATCGAATCGACCCTCCTCGAGGGCGAGCAGCGTCACGTCGGCGACCGAGCCCGGCCGGAGCGTCCCCAGCGCGGCCGCGCCCCGCAGCGCCCGGGCCGGCGCCGCCGTCGTCATCGCGATCACCTCGTCCAGCGGGAAACCCAGGTGGAGGAACTTCGACATGGTGGTGGCGAGGTCGAAGACGGGACCGGCAAGGTTGTAGACGTGCAGGTCGCTCGAGATGGTCCCGGGCCGGAAGCCCTGGGCCAGCGCCTGTCGGGCGACCGCGAACGCGAAGGAGCCCTTGCCGTGCCCGACGTCGAAGTGGACCCCGCGGCCGTCCGCCCGCCGGGCCTCGCCCAGCACCTGGCCCCGGTCGTCGAGGATGCCTTGCCCGCGGCCGTGGAAGCAGTGGGTCACGATGTCCCCGGACCGCAGCTCGACCAGGATCTCGCCGAGCGGCATGGGGGTGTCGCCGACGTGGACCATGATCGGCAGCCGCGTGGCCTCCGAGGTCTCCAGCGCGGTCTTCAGCGCGAGCCGGCCGTTCTGGCCCACCAGGTCGCGTGAGAGCCGGACCTTGATCCCCTGGATCAGGTCGCGGTGGGTCTCGATCGCGCGAAGGGCCGCCGCCTTGTCGATGAACTCGACCAGGGCCAGCTCGCCCACGTCGGGGGAGAGCATGCCGGTGGCGCCGATGTTGAGGAAGGGCAGGATCCGCGTCCGGGCGACCTCGATGACGTACCGGCGGAAGACCGGGAAGGTGAGGGCTCCCGCCGAGCCGGCGTCGGCGACGGTCGTCGTCCCGCTGGCCAGGCAGTGAGGGTCCGGGTCGATCCCGTAGTGCGAGCCGCCCCAGAAGACGTGGACGTGGAGGTCGATCAGGCCGGGGACGACCAGCCGGCCGCGCGCGTCCACGACCTCCTCGCCGGGCCGCGGCGCCAGCCCGTCGCCCAGCTCGGCCACCCGCCCGTCGGCAAGCCGCACGTCGCGCAGGGCGTGCAGGCCCTGGCTGGGGTCGATGACGGTGCCGCCCCGGATGAGCACCGGGCTACCGCCGTCCGAACGCCGGCATGACGTCCTTCGCGAACCACCGGAGCTGCTCCTTGAACTCGGCCGGCGGCACGCCCTCGGGCCAGTGGAGCATGAGCTGCTCGAGCCCGGGATACTTCGCCTCGTACTCCCGGATGAGCGCGATGCAGTCGGCCGGCGGGCCGACCATCCAGGCCTTCTGCTCGACGCCCTCCTGGATGGTCGGCGACCCGGGCCGGGGCGCCCGGGGTGCCCCACGGCCGGCCCTCGGGGTCGGCGTAGCGCACGAAGCCGAACGGCGCGAACCACTTGTAGCGCTCGTCGTGGGCCGGCTCGACCTGCCGGATGGCCGCCTCCCGGCTCTCGGCCATGTAGAAGCCGAGCCCGAGACAGAGGTTCTCCCCCAAGTCGAGCTGCCGGCCGTACTTCGCGCACGCATCCCGGTAGGCCCGGAACACCTGGTCGGTGATCCGCTCGCCGTTCAGGGTCACCATGCCCTTGATCCCGTGCCGGGCCATGAAGTCGATGCTCTTGCCGCTCGCGATCGGCTGCCAGATCTCGACCGGCCGGTGGATCGGCCGGGGGACCAGGGTCACCTCGGTCAGCTCGTAGCCCCGGTACGGGATCGGCGGCGGCACCGTGTAGTGCTTGCCCTTGTGGGAGAAGGCCTCCTCGTTCCAGGCCTTCAGCATCAGCTCGAACTGCTCCTCGAACAGCGCCTGGTTGGCCGCCTGGTCGAGCACGGGCGCCCCGAACGACTCGACCTCTCGGGAGTGGTAGCCGCGGCCGATCCCCATGACCACCCGGCCGTTCGTCAGGATGTCGGCCACCGCGTAGTCCTCGGCGAGGCGGATCGGGTGCCACATCGGCAGGATGTTGAAGGCGCAGCCCGTGCTTGAGCCGCCGGGTCACGGCGGCCAGGTAGGTCCCGAGCAGGATCAGGTTCGGGAAGACCTCGTAGCCCTCGCGCTGGAAGTGGTGCTCCGCCGTCCACAGGGTGTGGTAGCCCAGCTCGTCCATGAGCTGCGCCACGTCGACCACGGTGCGGTAGGCCTCGACGAGGCGCTCGTTCGGGTAGCGCCGCGCGTCGGCGGGCGTGCCGGCCTTGCCGATGTCGTCGAGCTCGATCTGGCCGACGTAGAGCACGGAGAACTGGTGGATCATCGGGCCTCCATCGCGCGTCGGGTGTGGGAGCCGCTCACGCGATTCTAGCCCGAGTCGGGGAACAAGTCAGGTGGGGGCCGGTGACCGCCGGTGATGGGCCCGGTCCGGCTCGGGCCCGAGCCCGGCTCAGGGGCTCCGCCGGTCACCGGATCCAGGGTCGCCGGCGGCCGGCTGTTCCACCCCGGGCGCGAAGCGCCGGGGCGGCTCGTTCGCCCGGCGATGGGATCCGGGGATGGTGCTCGGGTTGCCATCCCGGAGCGAGGTGAAGTGGGGCGACATGATCTCCACCCCGGCCGCGTTGAACGCGTCCTGGATGTGCTGGTGGAGCTCCCCGTAGATGCGATAGAGGCCGTGTCGGCTGGACGCCGGCCCGGGGCCGGGGCGAGAATCCGGGGCTACCCCCTGAGCCCGGAGCCCCCTGGGCCGGGCGTCGGTGGCCTCGTGCCCGTCGGGATCATCCGTTGGATGGCGAAGGCGCGGCCCCGGCCAGACGACCGAAGGACCTCGGGGCGAGCCCGCCCCCACCGCTGACGCACATCGGGTAGGTCCCGGATGGACGCGGGCTACGCCACCTCGCGGAGGCGGCCCGACTTCACGTCGTAGACGAAGCCCCGCACGTGCTCCCGGTGGGGGACGAAGGGGCTGGCCTTGACGCGCGCGATGGACTGCCGCACGTCCTCGTCCAGGTCGGCGAAGCTCTCCAGGGCGAACGGCGGGCGGATCCCCACCTCGGCCTGGATCTGCGCTTTCAACTCGCTGTCGGTGAACGTCAGCATGCCGCAGTCGGTGTGATGGATGAGCACGATCTCGCGAGTCCCCAGCAGCCGTTGCGAGATCGCCAGCGAGCGCACCGCGTCGTCGGTGACGGCGCCCCCGGCGTTCCGGATCACGTGGGCATCGCCCTCGTCGAGCCCGAGCAGGTCGTGGACGTCGAGCCGGGCGTCCATGCAGGCCACGACGGCGACGTGCCGGGCCGGCGGCAGCGGCAGGTGGCCCTTGTCGAACGCCGCCGCGTACCGCTCGTTGTTGTCGAGAAGCTGATCGGTCACGCTCATGGTTGTCTCCTCCTGTCTCCTGGTTGCGTTGCGGTCACCGGACGCTGGCCTCGAGCTCGAGCCGTCCCACCGCCCACTCCTCCTCGAGGGGGATCCCCGCGTAGGCGGGGACCGCCACGGCGGCGCTGACGCCGGGTACGACCTCCCACGGGATCCCGGCCGCCGCCAGCGCCTCGGCCTCCTCGCCGCCCCGGCCGAAGACGAACGGGTCGCCGCCTTTCAGCCGGACCACGCGCCGGCCGCGGCGCGCGTGGGCGACGAGGAGGGCGTTGATCTCCGTCTGGGGCAGACAGTGGGCGCCGGCCGCCTTGCCGGCGAAGACCCGGAGCGCCGCGGGTGACGCTTCGTCGAGCAGGGCCGGGTTGACCAGACGGTCGTAGACGATCACGTCTGCGGTCCGCAGCAGCTCCAGCCCGCGGACGGTGAGGAGCCCGGGATCGCCCGGGCCCGCGCCGACCAGGTAGACCGCGCCTACCGGCATGCCGGCGCTCCGAGCCGCTCGAGGAGCCGCGCCCTGGCCTCGCCGTGGCGGCCCTCCGCCAGGAGCCGGCGGAGATCGCCGCTCAGGGCGCGCTGCCAGGCGTCCGCGCCGGCCCGGTAGCGACGGGCGCCCAGCTCCCGCCGGACGTCGGCGGCGAGGCGGCTCAGCGCCGCGTAGTCGTCGGTGAAGTAGCCTTCCAGCTCCTCCCGGATGGCGCGGGAGAGCGCGGGGCTCGTCCCCCCGTCGCCACCGCGACCTGCAGATCCCGCCGCAGGACGGAGGGGAGGATGAAGGCGCAGTGCGCGGGATCGTCCGCGGCGTTGACCCAGACGCCCCGCCGGTACCCCTCCCGGGCGACGGCCGCGTTGACTGCGCCATCGTCGGTGGGAAGTTCTCGCCGAGGCGGCGCTCGGCGAGGTAGGCGCGGAGCAGGCGCTCGATCGCGCCCGGCACCTCGGTGGCGGGGAAGCGGTAGCCGATGGGCCGCGCCTTCGCCTGGTGCTCGCCGACGGCGCCGCCGACGCAGAAGTAGTAGGCGTCCACCAGCTGGCCGTCCACCTTGATCTTCTTGCCCTCGATGCCGATGTCGGCGATCCAGTGCTGGCCGCAGCTGTTGGGGCAGCCGGTGACGTGGAGCTTCAGGTGCTGGTCGAAGCCCGGCAGCCGGTCCTCGAGTTCCTCCACCAGCCAGCGCGCGAAACCCTTGGTCTCGGTAAGCGCCAGCTTGCAGAACTCGGTGCCGGTGCAGGCGACGGCGCCCCGCCAGAACGGCGAGGCGGTGAGCCGGAAGTCGGCCCGCCTCGGCTTCGGCGACCAGCGCGTCGGCGCGCTCGCGCGGGACGTTCAGGATCAGCAGGTTCTGCATGTTGGTGGTGCGCAGCTCGCCGGTCCCGTACCGGTCGGCCAGCTCGGCGGCCGCGCGCAGCTCCGCCGGCGTGAGTCCGGCCCCGCAGGACCGCCAGGCCGGCAGAGCAGTAGCCGGCCTGCTTCTGCGGGTGGATCCCGACGTGGTCGCGGTAGACGTCTTCGGGCGGCTCCTCCGGCACGGCCCGGTCCAGCGCGAAGCCGAGGCGCTGCTCGAGCTCGGCCTGGAAGCGCTCGGCGGTCCAGCCGTGGCTCAGGAAGAGGAACTTGAGCCGCGCCTTCTCGCGGTTCTGGCGCAGGACCTCGCTGTCGCGGAAGATCTCGGAGACGCCCCGGACGACCGGGACCACCTGGCTCCAGCGGACGAAGGCGTCGAGCCGGACCGCGAGGTGCGGCATCGGTCGAGAGCCCGCCGCCGACGCGCAGCGAGAAGCCGACCTCGCCGGTGTCCGGGTGGGGCACGGCGGTGAGCCCGACGTCGTTGATCTCGGGATACGAGCACCAGACCCGGCAGCCGGTGATGGAGATCTTGTACTTGCGCGGGCAGGTTGTAGAAGTCGGCGTTGCCGTTGAGCAGGGCCGGTCGCCGCCTGGACCAGCGGCGAGGCATCGCGACCTCGTCGGCGTCCACGCCGGCCAGCGGGCAGCCGGTGATGTTGCGCGTGACGTCGCCGCACGCGCCCATGCTGGTGAGCCCGCGCTCCGCGAGGCGCTCGAGCACCTCGGGCAGGTCCTCGATCGGGACCCAGTGGAGCTGGATGTTCTGGCGGACGGTGAGGTCGGCGACGCCCGCGGGCGTGACGCTCGGCGAGGTCGGCGATGGTGCGGAGCTGGCGGGAGCGAAGGATGCCGTTGGGGATGCGGATGCGCACCATGAAGTAGGGGACGGCCTTGCCCTCGCCGCCCTTGCCGCCGACCGCGCCGACGCCGTCGCCCTGGGTGTAGACGCCCCACCACCGGAAGTACGTCCCCCACTCCGGGCGGAATGGCGCCGTGGCCCTCGCGGGCGAAGCGCTCGATCTCCGCGCGGGCCTCCCAGGGGTTGAGGGCCCGCTTCAGGCGCTCGACCTTCTGGGCCTTGGTCTCCTTCACCGGCTCGGTCATCCCGTGCTCCTCTCGAGACGCAAAAAAGCCGAGCGGTGGGCTCCTCGCCCGGCCGCTCGGCTTTCCGTCGTTCGCTCGACTTTCGCCTTTTCGCCGGCTCTACGCTACGCGCTGTACTTCAGGGGCACCTCCACCCAGGCCTTGCAGCGGGGACACTTCGCACGGGCGGACCCCGTGAGGCTGCTCACCCGCAGGATGGCGTTCCGGACCACGAGCCCCTCGTCGTCGGGCACGACGATCTTGGTCCGGCACACCGGGCACCGCCGGGGGAGCTGGGCTGCGGGCGCCTCCATGTGCGGCAAAGCTACAGTTGTCTATCGGGAAAGTCAAGAACGAATTCCAGCGCCCCGGAGAAAGTTGGCGAGCAGGGTCTTGCCGGCCGTCGTGAGGATGGACTCGGGGTGGAACTGGACGCCCTCGACCGGCGCGTCCCGATGGCGGAGCCCCATCACGAGCCCGTCGTCGGTCCAGGCTGAGACCTCGAGGGCGCCGGGGAGCCCGTCCCGGTGCACGACGAGCGAGTGGTAGCGGGTGGCCTCGAAGGGGTCGGGGAGGCCGGCGAAGACGCCGCGGCCGTCGTGGTGGATCCGGGACGTCTTCCCGTGGATCGGCCCCGGCGCCCGCCCCACCCGGCCCCCGAAGACCTCGCCGATGCACTGGTGGCCCAGGCAGACGCCGAGAATGGGGCAGCGGCCGGTGAAGCGCCGGATCAGCGCGCTGGAGAGGCCGGCCTGCCCCGGCGCCCCCGGACCCGGCGAGACGACGATCGCCGCCGGCCGCAGGGCCTCGACCCCGTCGAGCGTAATCGCGTCGTTCCGGTGGACCGCCATCTCGGCGCCTAGCTCGCCCAGGTACTGGACCAGGTTGTAGGTGAACGAGTCGTAGTTATCGAGGACGAGCAGCATGACCCTCTCCCGCGTGCTCCAGGGCGCGGACGAGGCCCCGCGCCTTGGCGACGCACTCCTGGTGTTCCTGCTCAGGAATCGAATCCGCGACGATCCCGGCGCCGGCCTGGACGTAGGCGGTGCCCCGATGGACGAGGACGGTCCGGATGGTGATCGCGGTGTTCAGCGAGCCGTCGAGCCCGATGTACCCGACCGTGCCGGCGTAGGGACCGCGGGCGACCGGCTCCAGCTCGTCGATGATCTCCATCGCCCGGACCTTGGGGGCCCCGGAGACCGTGCCGTGCGGGAAGACCGCCTGAAGGACGTCCCACGGACCGCGGCCGGGCTGGATCTCGCCCCTCGACGTGCGAGACGAGGTGCATGACGTGGGAGTAGCGCTCGATGGCCATCAGCTCGGTCACCCGGACGCTGCCGTAGCGCGACACGCGCCCGACGTCGTTCCGGGTGAGGTCGACGAGCATGACGTGCTCGGCCCGCTCCTTGGGGTCGGCGGACAGCTCGGCGGCCAGCGTCGCGTCCTCGGCTTCGGTTGCGCCCCGGCGTCGGGTGCCGGCCAGGGGGCGCATGTCGACGCGCCCGTGCTCGAGGCGGACCAGCCGCTCGGGGGAGGCGCCCGCGAGCCACGCCCCGCCGGCGTCGAGCAGGAACATGTAGGGCGACGGGTTCAGCATCCGGAGCGCGCGGTAGATGGCCAGCGGGTCGAGGCCGGGCACCGGCGTGGCGAAGCGCTGGGAGAGGATGACCTGGTAGATGTCGCCGGCCCGGATGTGCTCCTGCGCCCGCTCGACGGCCGCGCAGTAGGTCTCGGGCGTCGTGTGGGCCTGCGGGGCGATCGGGATCGCCGGGCTGGCCGGGATCGCCGGCCGCGGCCCATCCAGGCGCTCGAGCCAGGCGGCGATCCGCTCGCGGGCCCGCCGGTAGGCGGCTTCGGCGCCGTCGTCCAGGAAGGCGTTGGCGACGATCCGCAGCGTGTGGTGGCGGTGATCGAAGACGACGACCGTGTCCATCAGCGACAGCCGGAAGACGGGGAGTCCCAGGTCGTCCGGTGGGCGCCGGGGCAGACGCTCCCACAGGCGGATGGCGTCGTAGCCGAGGTAGCCGACGAAGCCGCCGACCATCGGCGGGAGCCCCGGCCGTCCGAGCGCGCGGTAGCGGGCGAGCTGGCCGTGGACCACCGCCAGGGGCGCGCCCGCATCCATCACCCGGCCGCCCGGATCGAGCACGCGAGCCGTCTGGCCGTCGCTCTCGATGGTGAGGCGCGGGTCGCCGCCGAGCACCGAAAAGCGCGCCACCTGGGCGCCCCCCTCGACGCTCTCGAAGAGGAAGCTCGACGGCAGATCCCGCAGCTTGAGGTAAGCCGAGATCGGGGTCTCCAGATCGGCGGAGACCTCGCAGGAGACCGGGACGACGTTGGCGTCCCCCCGGAGCCTGAGGAACTCGCTCTGCGTCGGCTCCAGCGTCAGACCGTGCATCGGATTCTCCTTCCCGATCGGTGCCCGCCGTGGCGGCGAAACGAAAACGCCGGGGCTCGCGGGACCGTCCCGCTTGCCTCGGCGCGTTGTCCAGCTCGATGACTCGGTCGCGTTCGGCGTTACACGGAGACGGCCCCCTCGCCCCACCGGGCGCACCACCAGCGCCACGACCATCGCCACGAGCGTCCGGAGGCCTGTCTCATGAGGGCCCCACGGTAGGGGCTGGGCCGGGCCTTGTCAAGGGCTACGACAGGTCCACCCAGACGCTCTTGACCTCGGTGTAGAGGTCCAGGCCGGCCTGGCCCAGCTCGCGGCCGAAGCCCGACTCCTTGAAGCCGCCGAAGGGCAAGGCGGCGTCGTAGAGGTTGTAGGCGTTGACCCAGACGGTCCCGGCCCGGATCGCCCGCGCGGCCCGGAGCGCCTTGGCCACGTCCCGCGTCCAGACCGCGGCGGCCAGACCATAGAAGGTCTCGTTACCCCGGGCGATGCCGTCCTCGACGTCCTTGAAGGGGATCACCGACAGCACGGGGCCGAAGATCTCCTCGCGGGCGATCCGCATCGAGTTGCTCACGCCGGCGAAGACGGTGGGCTGGATGAAGTAGCCCTTGCCGTTCCCGACCTCCGCCCGCTGGCCGCCGGCCACCAGCCGCGCGCCCTCCTTCTTGCCGGCCTCGACGTAGCCGAGGACGGCGTCGTACTGCTGTCGGGAGACGACCGGCCCCATCCGGGTCGTCTTGTCGAGGGGGTCGCCGACCTTCAGGCCCCGGGCTCCCTCGGCGAGCTTCTCGACGAACTCGTCGTGGACCTGCTGCTCGACGAGAAGCCGGGACCCCGCCGCGCAGACCTCGCCCTTGTTGTAGAAGATCCCGGTCAGCGCCCCCCGCACCGCCGCCTTCAGGTCGGCGTCGGCGAAGACGATGTTGGGCGACTTTCCGCCGAGCTCGAGCGACACGCGCTTGAGCGACCCCGCCGCCTCCCGCATGATCGACTTCCCGACCTCGGTGGAGCCGGTGAAGGCGATCTTGTCCACGCCCGGGTGGCGGACCAGCGCCATGCCCACCTGGCCCCCCGGCCCGGGGACCACGTTGAAGACGCCCTCGGGGAGCCCGGCCTCGGCGGTCAGCTCGGCGAACCTCAGCGCGGTGAGGGGGGTGAGCGAGGCGGGCTTGAGGACCATCGTATTGCCGGCGGCGAGGGCCGGCGCGATCTTCCAGGAGGACAGCAGGAACGGGAAGTTCCACGGCACGATGGCGCCGACGACGCCGACCGGCTGCCGCAGGGTGAAGGTGAAGGCGCCGTCGCGCAGGTTCAGCGTCTCGCCGTGGATCTTCGTGGTCCACCCGGCGTAGTAGCGGAAGACCTCGGCCGCGAACGGCAGCTCGACCTTCCCCGAGTCGAAGAGCGTCTTGCCGGTGTTGATGCTCTCCAGCCGCGCCATCTCGTCGAGATTCGCCGTGATGAGGTCGGCCAGCTTCCACAGCACGCGGGCCCGCTCGGCCGCCGCCATCTTCGGCCACGGTCCCTGGTCGAAGGCCCGTCGCGCCGCCTGGACGGCGAGGTCGATGTCGCGCTCGTCGCCCCGGGCGACGCGCGCGCTCTCCTCCTCGGTCGCGGGGTTGATGGTCGCGTAGGTCTGGCCCGACGACGGCGGGCGCCACTGGCCTCCGATGAAGACCTGCTCGGTGTTCATGACGTCTCCTCTTCTCGCTTCTTCGCCACCAGGAGCAATCGCTGGTCAACCCCGGAGACCGTGTAGCCTCGTGCCGTCAGCTCCAGGGCGTGCCGGCCGCCACCGCACGTGACGTCGAGGACTCGGGCCGCCGGCGGCAACGCCGGGGTCGTCTCGATGAAGTCGGCCTCCGCCCGGGTCAGGTCGTCGGTCGTGAAGCCCCGCCCGACGCCGAGCGCGACCCCCGTGAAAAAGCTCCGCCACCAGTCGGCGGGGATCCGTCCCACTTCAGCCTCGCCGGGTGGCGTTCACGGGTACCCGGCTGGAGCCCGTGCTCGGCAGCTCGCATCGCCGCCTCGGCCAGGCCGACGACACGGTTCTCGGAGGTCGCGAAGCGGGCGGCATCGGAGTGGTAGCCGGCCCAGTATAGCGCATCCGCCGTGGCGGGATGCGCTTGGTGGCCCACCGCTTCCTGCAGTAAGATCGGACGGCGCGGCATCTATGGAGGGTCACTGGATTCCCGAATGGTCAACGTATCGTCCGGCGGCCCGGCGCTCGCCGCGGTCGTGGTGAGGGCCGTGCGCATCGACGCGAGCGGCCGACGCCCGGCCTGCCGGCGCCAGACGCTGGCGCTCGACGGTTTCCCCGGCGGCGACCGATGAACCTCCTCACCGCCGTCAGCCTGAGCCTCATCGCCGCCGCCGTGCTGGCTCTGGTCGCCCGCCGGCTCGGCCAGCCGCTGATCCTCGGCTACGTCGTGGCCGGTGCGCTGCTCGGCGGGCACGTGGGGCTGGGGGCGGTCACCGACGAGGAGGCGATCGAGCTGATCGCCGAGATCGGCCTCATCCTGCTCCTCTTCATCATCGGCCTGGAGATCAGCATCCCGCGGCTGATGCAGGCGGGCCGGAGCATCGTGGTCAGCGGGCTGCTCCAGTTCCCGGTGTGCGCGGCGCTGGCCTGGATCGCCTTCGGCGGGGTCGCGGCCGGCACCGGGGGGGCCTTCGACCGGCTCTACCTGGCGGTGGCGGTGAGCCTGTCGTCCACCCTCATCGTGGTCAAGCTGCTCTCCGACAAGTTCGAGATGGGCACCTTCGGCGGCCGGGTGACCCTCGGCATCCTGGTCTTCCAGGATCTCTGGGCCATCGCCTTCCTCGCCCTCCAGCCCAACCTCCAGGATCTCCGGCCGGCGCTGCTGCTCCGGTCGGCGGCGGCCGGCATCGGGCTGGTGCTCGTCGCGGTCGTGCTGGCCCGGTACGTCCTGCCGCGACTGTTCCGGGCCATCGCCATGTCGCCGGAGCTGCTGCTCATCACCGCGATGGCCTGGTGCTTCCTCATGTCGGGGGCGGCCGGCTGGAGCGGGCTGTCCCGCGAGATGGGCGCGCTGGTGGCCGGGATGGCGATCGCGGCCTTCCCGTACGGGACCGAGGTGGTGGCCCGCCTGTCCGGTGTCCGGGACTTCTTCGTGACGCTGTTCTTCGTGGCGCTGGGTCTGAAGATCCCCGAGCCCTCCGGGCGGCTCCTGCTCCTCGCCGCCGCGATGGCGGCCTTCGTGGTGGTCAGTCGCTTCCTCGCCATCTTCCCGATCTTCGCGTTCCTCCGGCTGGACAGCCGGACGGCCGGCGTCGTCGCCATCAACATCGCGCAGATCAGCGAGTTCTCGCTCGTCATCGTCACGCTGGGGATCGGCTACGGGCACGTGAGCGCCGATGTCTCCTCCCTGGTGCTCTACTCGCTGCTCCTGACCGCGGTGCTGTCGACCTACGGCATCCTCTTCAATCACGCCCTGGCCACCGCCATCGCGCGCGGCCTGGCCGCGGTGGGCCTGTTCGCGGACCGGGCGGCCAGCGGGGCCGAGCCGGGCGGGGAGCACGAACCCGAGGAGCGCGATCTCTTCCTCCTCGGCGTCTCCCGCGAAGGGCTGGCCTTTCTCGAGCACCTGGAGCGGCAGCATCCGGCCATGAAAGAGCGGATCGTCGCCATCGACTTCAATCCCGAGACGCTCGAGCGGCTCCGGGCCGACGGCGTCGAGGGGCACTACGGCGACATCTCCAACGCCGAGACGCTTCGCCATGCCGGCATCGCGAACGCCGCCGTCGTGGTGTCCGGCATCTCCGACTGGTTTCTCAAGGGGACCGACAACGTGCGCCTGCTCCGCCAGGCGCGGAGCCTGGCCCCGCGGGCGCTCGTGGTGGTGACCGCCGACACGCTGGACCGGGCCCGCCGTCTGTACGCCGAGGGCGCGGACTACGTGCTGATCCCGCCGGCACTGGCCGCCGGGCACCTCTACGAGCTGCTCCGTGACGCCTCGCCGGAAGCGCTCGCGGAGGCCCGTGTGCGGCAGGCGACAGAGCTGTTCCGCTCGCAAGGATAGGAGGCGACGTCATGGTCAAGCTCTCGGTGATCTACCAGGGGCAGCCGCAGGACGCGGCGGCCTTCGACGACTACTACTGGTCGACGCACCTGCCGGGGGTGGCCCGCTGGCCGCGCATCCGGCGGATCACGCTGGCGACGGGGGAGCCGGGCGAGGAGATCTACCAGATCTGTGACCTGTACTTCGACTCGGTGGAAGACTTGCAGGCGGCGCTCACCTCGCCGGAGCGAAAGGTCTCCCTCGACGACACCAAGCGCTTCCCGGCCTTCGAGGGGCACATCAAGCGCCAGGTCTTCGAGCTCAAAGACTTCAAGGTCTGATTTCGGCCGGAGCGAGAACCGGTCGGCCGAAGGCCGGCGACCCACGGCGCCGCCCACCGAGGCGTGCACCCGGTAGGGCGACAGGATCCGCGCGTGAATCGGGCTAGGGTACCGTCGGAGTGTGCCGTATCGCGTTCAGTGCGAGGCGCGCCACGAAGAGCGTCCGAGCGGCGGCTTCGCCGCCACCACGACGGGGGGGCATCGCGGGGATCTTCCGGGACCCCCGAATGATCTAGTGCGCATTGGCTGGAACAAGTTGGAACGGCACTAGGGTGGCTCGATCAGGATGATCCGGACGTCGAACACCAGCGTCCGGCCAGCCAGCGGGTGATTGAGGTCGAGGACGACGCTCGCCTCCTTGATTTCCCGAACCCGCACCGGCACCTCGCGACCGTTCCGCGTCTGACCGACGAGCCGCGCGCCAACCACCCGCGACTCCGGCGGCACCCGGTCCGTCGGCACCTCGGTGATGGCGCCCGGGTCCACCGCCCCGTAGCCCTCCTCCGGCGGGACCGTGATCCGACGCTGCTCGCCGACCTTCATCCCGGCCAGGGCCCGCTCCAGCCCCGGGATGACCTGGCCGCTGCCGAACGTGAAGACGAGGGGCGGGCGCCCGCGGTTGTCATCCAGCACGGTCCCGCTCGCGTCGCGCAGCGTGAACTCGAGATGGACCACCGCGCCTGGCTGCACGTCCTGAGCGTCGGCGACGGGTCCGATCTCGGATGGCGCTCGTGGGTCCGGCTCGTCGGCCGCGCGGCTCACCCAGGCGGCGAGCGTCACCGCCAGGCCGAGACCGCACGCGAGAAGCCGCATCGTCCTCACGGGGCCATGCTACACCGCGACCCCTCGCTCGCCGAAAGACGGCGAGCCCGCGTCGAGCGGGCCGGACGACGACTGTCGGGGATTGGAACAGGCCTGGCGGCGAATCTCATCTGAATCGAGCCGGCGAGGTGGGCGGGACCAGTCCCGGCCGCGCCCGCGCACCGGCCGGTCACGGCGCCAGCCTCGCCCCTGGATTCGGGGGCTCGAAGGCTCTCGTGCTTCAGGGTCGGGGCTGACCGACGGGCCGTCGGCCGGCATGGGCCCAGTCGAGCAGGCCGGCCAGCGGTCGCGTGTTCACCACCTGCTCCGGGCCGATCCAGGCCCGCCGGGCGGTCGCGATCCCGAGCTCGATGTGGTCCAGCTCCGACAGGTAGTGGGTGTCGGTGTCGATCGCGAGCGCGAGGCCGAGATCGCGGGCGCGGCGGGCGTGGGTGTCCTTGAGGTCCAGGCGCCACGGCGACGCGTTGATCTCGACCGCCTTCCCGTAGCGCCGGGCGGCGGCGAAGACCTGCTCGAGGTCCACGTCGTAGGGATCCCGGGAGCCGAGGAGCCGCCCGGTCGGATGGACGAGGATGCGGACGTGCGGGTTCTCGAGCGCGCGGCAGATCCGGGCGGTCATCTCGGGGCCGGGCTGCTTGAACCGGGAGTGAACGGCGGCCAGCACCACGTCCAGCTCGGCCAGCAGGTCGTCCGGGAAGTCGAGCGAGCCGTCGGCCAGGATGTCGCACTCGGAGCCGCTCAGGATGCGGATGCGGTGGCGCGGCTGGAGGGCACGGATCCGTCCGATCTGGTCGCGGAGCTGCTCGGGAGTGAGCCCGCGAGCGATGGTGGCCGAGCGGGAGTGGTCGGACACGATGATGTACTCGTAGCCCCGCGCCTCGGCCGCCTCCACCAGCGCCTCGAGCGGGTGGTGGCCGTCCGACCACTCGGTGTGGGCGTGGAGGTCGCCGCGGATGTGGGCCACCTCGACCAGCGGGGGCAAGGCGCCGGCCAGCGCGGCCTCGATCTCGCCGGTGTCCTCGCGCAGCTCGGGCGGGATCCACGGCAGCCCCACCGCCGCGTAGACCTCCTCCTCGGTGCGCCCGGCGACGCGGCGGCCGGCGTCGTCGTAGACGCCGTACTCGCTGATCTTGAGCTTCCTCCGGACGGCCAGCTCCCGGAGCTTCACGTTGTGGTTCTTGGAGCCGGTGAAGTACTGGAGGGCGGCACCGAACGCCTCCGGCTCGACGACCCGCAGGTCGACCTGCAGGTTCTCACGATGGCGGATCGAGGACTTGGTCTCGCCGCGGGCCAGCACCGAGGCCACCTGGGGCAGCCCCACGAACCGGTCGAGGACGGCGGCGGGCCGGTCGGAGGTGACCAGGATGTCGATGTCTCCCACGGTCTCGACCCGCCGGCGGAGCGAGCCGGCGATCTCGATCGCCCGGACCGGCGCCGACTCGCGTAGCGCGCGCACCAGGGCCTCGGCCAGGGGCAGCGCCCTGGCCAGCGGCATCCGCGCCTGCCCCAGCCGCCACGTCTCGATCCCGCGCAGGATGTTCTCGCAGGTCTTCTGGCGGATGCCGGGGACCTCCAGGATCGTTCCGGAGCGGCAGGCTTCCTCGAGCCCCTCGACCGAGTCGATGCCGAGGCGCTCGTGGAGGAGCTTCGCCGTCTTCGGCCCGACGCCCGGCAGGCTCATGAGCTGGCGGACACCGCGGGGCAGGCCCCGGCGCAGCTCCTCCAGGTAGCCCATGCTCCCGGTGTCGGCCCACTCGCGGATTTTGGCCGCCAGGTCGGCGCCGATGCCGGGGATCTTCTTCTTCGCCCGGAGCGCCTCGACGACGTCCTCGGCCAGGTTCTCGAGCTGGTCGGCGGCCCGGCGATAGGCGCGCACGCGGAAGACGTTGTCCTCGCGGATCTCCAGGAGGTCCGCGATCTCGTGGAAACACTCGGCCAGCTCGCGGTTGCGCATCGCCCGTCGGTCCTCGCCCATGATACGCTGCGTCCCGGAGCTTCGCCGTGCCTCGTGACACCGATCCGCTGATCCCCGCCTGGGCCTGGGTCCTGCTCGAGCCGTACGTGGACAAGCGTCTCGAGGAACGGGGGAACCAGGCTCCCACCCCGCCGGAGATCCTGGACGAGGTGGCCCGCCTGTGGCCCGATCTGTCCTGCACGCTGATGGTGCAGGAGCCGTGGCAGGGGACGATCCGCTTCAAGCGGCTGTTGCGGCTTCAGGCCGACGCGATGCGCCCCTTCCTGGAGGGGCCCGAGGCCTTCCTGCGCGAGCGGTTCGGCGGCGGCAAGTTCAAGGTGAACTTCCATCACGGGATGAACTTCGTCAGCACCAAGAACTTCAAGCCCACCGGGGAGCCGCTGTGGATGCAGGTTCCCGAGCTGCCCGAGGACTAGCGTCTGTCGCCGCTCTCGCGGCAGGGGACTGCGATACAGTAGGAAGTTGGAGAGGGACGCCGCACTCCAGTCGACGAGCCGAGAGGGGAGCGCAATGCCGGAGGATTCGACCCGCAAGCTCTTGAGGGTGTTCGGGGTGTCGATGACCCAGTGCGAGGATGCGCTGGCCGTGTTGACTCAGGCCCTTGCCACGCCGCCGACCGGGACGGAGGATCCGACGGCCGCACTGGAGGCGTACGGCAAGACGGCGCGCGAGCTGGCCGAGCGATGGGCCGAGGTGAGCCGGCTGGTCCTCGACTACCAGGTGCGCGCCCAGCAGGCCGTCGAGACATTCGTCCGCAGCCGCGGCGCGTCCCATCCATGACCGCGCGAGGCTCCCGCGGGGCGCTGGCCCTCGGACTCTTCCTCGCCGCGGGGTGCGCCGCCGCGCCCCCTCCGCCTCCGGCTCAGCCGACCGTGACCACGCCACCGCCCGCGGCCCCTCCGCCGGCGCCGGCCGCGCCGGTCGCCACGCCGCCGCCCCCAGCCGCGCTCCCCCCGACCGCCCCACCGCCAGCGCCGCCGCCGAGCGTGGTCGCACCGCCCCCGCCGCCCCCCCTTCCGGCGCCGGATGCGGAACAGCTGGCCAACGAGCAGCTGGCCGCGCGGGTCGAGCAAGCGCTGGCGGCCGATCCCGCCCTGCGGAGCGCCGTCATCGAGGCGGAGGCCCATGCCGGCCAGGTGACGCTGAAAGGCGTCGTGCCCACGTTCCGGGAGCGCGCCCGGGCGATCGAGCTGGCGCTCCAGGTTCCCGGGGTCAAGAGCGTGCGGCCTCGACTCGTCCTCCAGGCGCCGTGACCCGCGATCCTCTCGCGCGCCGGGATGCCAGCGGCGTCGAGGTCGCGCTCCCGCCGCGTCCCGCCCGGATCGTCTCCCTCGTCCCCAGCATCACCGAGTTGCTCTTCGACCTCGGGCTCGACGCGCGCATCGTCGGCATCACGCGCTTCTGAATCGAGCCACGGGGCCGGGTGGCCTCGAAGGCGAAGGTCGGGAGGGAGAAGGACCCGGATGTCGCGAAGATCTGCGCGCTGTCGCCCGACCTCGTGGTTGCCAACATCGAGGAGAACCGACGCGACGTGGTCGAGCAGCTCCGCGGCGCGGGCATCCCGGTCTGGGTGACGTTCCCCCGCACCGTGCGCGACGGGATCCGGCTCATCCGCGAGCTGGGGGAGGTGGCCGGCGCCCGAGCCGAGGCGGAGGCGCTGGCGACCCCGCTCGAGGAGCGCTACCAGGCGACGGTCTCGGCCACTGGCGGCCGGCCGGCCGCCCGCGTCTTCTGCCCGATCTGGCGCGGCCCGTACATGACCATCGGCCGCGACACGTACGTCCACGACATGCTCGCCGTCTGCGGGGGCGCCAGCGTCTTCGCCGATCGGCCGGAGCGTTACCCGACGGTGACCCTCGAGGAGGTGGCGGCGGCCGCCCCCGAGGTCATCCTGCTGCCCGACGAGCCGTTTCGGTTCCGGCCTCCGCACCGGGCGGACTTCGAGGCCTTCCCCGGGATGCCCGCGGTCGCGGCCGGCCGGATCCGCTTCGTGGACGGGAAGCTGCTGTCCTGGTACGGCCGCCGGATCGGCGAGGCGCTGGAGCGCCTCCCGCCGCTACTCCGCGCCTAGCGCAGCTCCAGGATCAGCTCCACCTCGACCGGCATGTTGCCCGCGAGGCCGCGGGCCGGGCGGAGCCAGACGACCGGCGGCGAGGTGGGGCCGAAGGCCCGACCGACCAGCGCGAGCGCGTCGCGGCAGAGATCGAGGCCGGGAGCGCCGTCCGCGGCATCGACGAAGCAGGTGAGCGCGACGCAGCGACGGGCGCCGGCCAGCGAGCCCAGGGCCGCCTGGGCGACGGCGAGGGCGTTGAGGGTGGCCAGGCGGAGGGCGGCGCGAGCCTGGCGTCGCGACACCTCGCGGCCGACCCGGCCGCGGTAGACCAGGCGGCCGCCGGCTTCCGGGTCCTGGCCGGAGACGAACAGCAGGCCGCCCGCCGCCACGGCGGGGACGTACTGCGCCGTGGGGACGGGCGGCCGGGGCAGCCGGAGACGCGCGCGGCTAGCGGCGCCGGCGCGCGGCCGGTCGCTTCGGGCGGCTCGCCGCCTTGCGCGCGGGCGCTGTCTTGCGGGCAGCGGCCGCCGCGCCATCGCTGACCTCCAGGATCATCTCGATCTCCACCGAGATGCCCATCGGCAGCTCGGCCATCCCGACCGCCGAGCGGGCGTGGCGGCCCGCCTCGCCGAACACATCCACCATCAGGTCGGAGAAGCCGTTGACGACCTTGGGCTGATCGCCGAACCCGCTGGCCGAGTTCACCATGCCGAGCACCTTCACCACCCGCTTCACGCGGTCGAGGCTCCCCAGGGCTTCCCGGGCGGAGGAGAGCAGGTTCAGCCCGACCAGCCGCGCCGATTGCGCTCCCTCCTCGACCGAGAGCTGGCTGCCGACCTTGCCGATGAAGCTCAGCTTGCCGTCCTTGTGGGGGCCGTGGCCGGAGAGGAAGAGCAGGTTGCCGACCCGCACCGCGCGAACGTAGTTCGCCATCGCCGGCGGTGCCGCGGGAAGCTCGATTCCGAGTTGCTTCAGCTTGGCCTCTGCGCCCATGATCTCGCCTCCTGGCTCGTGGGACTCGGTCGGATGGTAGGATGGCCGCGACAGCGGACCCATCCTAGGGGGGCGCTCAGGACGTGTCAAGCGGCGGGCCGTCCGCAGCGGGCCGTCCGTGAGGAGGCGCACACGAGCCAGGCGCAAGGCGGGCAGCGAGGGGAGCGAGGTGGTCAGCCGGGCGGAAAGCCGCCGGTCGTCGCGCGCGAGGCGGCGACGGTCGTGCTGGCCCGTGACGGCGCGGCCGGCGTCGAGGTGCTGCTGCTCGAGCGGCACCCGGGCAATCGCATGGCGCCGGGCGCCCACGCGTTTCCCGGGGGGCGCGTCGAGGCGAGCGACGCGCCGCCCGACGCCGACCGGCTCTGCCGGGGGCTGACCACCGCGGCCGCCGCCGCCAGCCTCCGGACCGTGACGCCCCCGGAGCGGGCCATCGGCTTCTGGATCGCGGCCATCCGGGAAGCGTTCGAGGAAGCGGGACTCCTCCTCGCCTACGACCGGAGCGGCGCCCCGCTTCGCGCCCGAGGCGTGGACGGCCGAGCGGTTCGTCGAGCACCGCCGGCGTTGCCGGGCCGACAGCCGCGCGTTCCGGGCAATGGTCATCGAGGAGCAGCTCGCGCTGGCCACCGATCGCATGGCGTACTGGGCCCACTGGATCACGCCGGAGGAGCGGCCGGTGCGCTACGACACCCGCTTCTTCGTCGCCGCCGCCTTTCCGGCATGGAACGCCCGATCCGGACGGCATGGAGGTGATCGGGTTCCGGTGGCTCACCACCGGAGACGCCGTCGCCCGCCACCGGGCCGGCGATCTCGTGCTGCCCGCGGTGACCCAGCAGATCCTGGCGACCGTGGAGCCCTATCCGACGGTAGCGGCGCTGCTCGCGGCGGCGCCGACGCGCGAGATCCGGCCGATCCGCCCCCGCATCGTGCTACGGGACGGCAAGGAGCGCATCCTGCTGCCCGACGATCCCGACTGGTTCTAGCCCTTACAGGAGCGCGTCCGGGTCGGGGTAGGTGAGGGTCAGGCCCTCGACCCGGGCGAAGGGCGTGAGGGCGTGACCGCGGGTCGTGCCCGGGCTCATGAGGTGCCGTACCTCGACGCCCCGGATCGTCAGCGCGTCGGCGATCAGCGACCGGTGGCAGCGCCAGGGCTCGGCCTCGGTGCACGCGATCGCCGTCGCCGTGTCGCGAGCCAGCCCGAGCAGCTCCGTCAGGCCCGCCGCGAAGTCGGCCGTCTCCATGTAGTCGGCGTAGCCGCGGAAGGAGAGGTTGCGCCAGCCGGTGTTGGACGAGTCGGGCCGCGGCTTCCGGAAGCCACCGAGCGCGGGCAGGTGGCGATACCGGATGCCGTGGGGGCCGAGGGCGCCGGCGGCGTACTCACGGTTCCACTGCGGCGTGTGGCGCGAGCGGGGCACCGTCCGCACGTCCACCAGCAGCTCCACCCCCGCGGCGCGGAGCAGCTCGACCCCGCGCTCGACGGTCCGCGTCGAGAACCCCAGCGTCCAGACACAGAGCGCGGCGACGCCGTCGCTCACGGCCCCTGAACCCCGGTCCGGTGCCTGTCGGTTTCTCGCAACGCTCTGATTCTGCCCACGCGGTCGTGGCGTTCCGCTTCGAGCCGCGGCTTGCCGCGGCCTCCGCGGGGGGGCATCGGGGGGGTCTTCCGAGACCCCCCCGAAGCAACTCAGGGGACCGTGATCACGAGCTTGCCGAACTGCTCCCCCTTCTGGAGGAGAGACAGGGCGGCCGCCGTCTCGGCGAGCGGGAACGTCCGGTCGACGATCGCCTTGAGGCGTCCGGAAAAGAGTTGCCCCATCACCTCCCGGAACTCCCTCCGGTTGGCCATGGTGGAGCCGATGATCCGGAGCTGACGCCAGAAGACGATCCGGATATCCGTCTCGACGATGGGGCCGCTCGTGCCGCCGCAGGTCACCAGCCGGCCACCGCTGGCGAGCGACCGGATCGACCCCGCCCAGGTGGCCGTCCCGACGTCGTCGAGGACGACGTTGACGCCCCGCTTGCCGGTCCAGTCCCGCACGGCCTTGGTCCAGTCCCCCTGCGTGTAGTTGAACCCCTCGTCGGCGCCGAGGGCCTTGGCCCGGCGGAGCTTCTCGTCCGAGCTGGACGTGACGAAGACCCGGGCGCCGCAGAGTTTCCCGATCTGGACCGCGGTCGAGGCGACGCCGCCGCCGACCCCGAGGACGAGCAGGTCCTCGGCCGGCCGGAGCGCGGCCTGGGTGACCAGCATGCGCCAGGCGGTCATGTTGACCAGGACGAACGCCGCCGCCTCCTCGAAGCCGACGTGGGAGGGGAGCGGCAGCAGGTTCGCGGCCGCCGCCACCACGTACTCCGCGAGGCCGCCCCGGATGTGCTCACCGAGAATGCCGTATCGCACGCACATCGAGTCCTCGCCGCGGACGCACCATTCGCAGACGCCGCACGAGAGGCTCGGGTTCACCGCGACGCGCGTCCCGACCGGGGGACCGCTGACGCCGGCGCCCAGCGCCGCCACCTCGCCGGCGATGTCGCAGCCGGTCCAGAACGGAAGCGGCGTCTTGAGGGCGGGCAGTCCGCCGAGGACCCAGAGGTCCAGGTGGTTCAGCGCGCACGCGCGGACGCGGATGAGCGCCTCGCCCGCGCCGGGGGTGGGCGTCGGCACCTCCTCGACATGGACCCGCTCGGGCCCGCCGAACTCCTGGAAGACGGCTGCCTTCATCCTTCGCTCCTCCGTGCTGCGAGACGCAATCGAACGGTGGGTCGAAACGAACGGGCCTGCCGTGTGCCCACGGCAGGCCCCATTCTAGCGAAGTGGATCGGCTTGGACTAGTAGCGGTAGCCGGGGACCCAGACCCATCCCCACCCGTTCCACACCCACTGGCCCGGGCGATAGTAAGGACCGGGCGCCCACCCCGCGTGGCCGTGACCCCACCCGGGCCGGCCGCTCCAGTAGTACCCGCCGCGATGACCCCATCCGTCGTGCCTGCCGCCGTCATGACCCCAGTCCCGGTCCCGGCCGCCACCGCGGCCATGGTCGGGGACGCTGCCGTACCACTGCCCCCGGGGACCGCCCTGTCCCTGGGCCGGGACCGGGCTGATCGACCAGACGCCGCTCACCCCGGGCCGGGACGGCTGGATCTGCAGACTGCCGGCCGCCGCTAACACCGGCCACCCCGTCCCGGCGACCAGGAGCCCGAGGGCCAGCCCCAGGCCCATTGCCGCCTTCACACCGCCCCGCTTGCCTCGCATCGTCTCCATCATGCCCTCCTTCGTCTGGCCGGTTAGACGCCCGGGGTGGCGGCGGGTATTCGGAACCCGTGACCGGGAGTGCCGGCCGTACAATGGACACGGGCGGTTCCGTATGAGAGCCAGTGTTCCGTCCGCGTCCACTCCCAGCCTCTACACGTGCCCGATGCACCCGGAGATCGTCCGCAACGCACCCGGCGCCTGCCCGATCTGCGGGATGGCCCTGGAGCCGCGCGTCGCCGCCGCCGAGGAGGAGACGAGCCCCGAGCTGGCGGACATGACCCGGCGGTTCTGGATCGGCCTCGTCCTCACGGCCCCCCTGCTCGGGCTCGCGATGTCGGACCTGATCCCGGGTCAACTCGTGCAGCACGCGATTCCCACCCGCGTCCTCGCCGGGCTCCAGCTCGTCCTCGCCACCCCGGTCGTGCTGTGGGCCGGCTGGCCCTTCTTCGATCGAGGCTGGGCCTCCGTTGTGAACCGGAGCCCCAACATGTTCACGCTGATCGCCCTCGGCACCGGGACCGCGTACGCCTACAGCGTGGCGGCGACCCTGGCGCCGGGACTCTTTCCCGCGTCGTTCCGCACGCACGGCGACCAGGTCGGCCTCTACTTCGAGGTCGCCGCGGTGATCACCGTGCTGGTCCTCCTCGGACAGGTGCTCGAGCTGCGGGCCCGCAGCCAGACCAGCAGCGCGATCCGGGCCCTCCTGGGGCTGGCTCCGAAGACGGCGCGGCGGCTCGACGCCGACGGCGGCGAGGAAGACGTGCCGCTCGAGATCGTGAAGCCCGGCGACCGCCTCCGGGTCCGGCCGGGGGAGCAGATCCCGGTGGACGGTGTCGTCCTCGAGGGCGCCAGCGCCGTCGATGAGTCGATGGTGACCGGCGAGGCCATTCCGGTCGAGAAGGGCCCGGGTGACCGTGTCATCGGCGGGACCGTGAACAGCACCGGCAGCTTCGTCATGCGGGCGGACCGTGTGGGGAGCGAGACGCTGCTCGCGCGGATCGTCCAGCTGGTGGCCGAGGCCCAGCGAAGCCGCGCCCCGATCCAGCGCCTGGCCGACACGGTTTCCGCGGTGTTCGTCCCGGCCGTGGTGGGGATCGCCATCCTGACGTTCGTGGTCTGGGGCCTGTGGGGGCCGGAGCCGCGCCTGGCCCATGCGCTGGTGAACGCCGTCGCCGTCCTCATCATCGCCTGCCCCTGCGCCCTCGGCCTCGCGACCCCGATGTCGATCATGGTCGGCACGGGCCGGGGGGCCACCGCCGGCGTGCTGATCCGGAGCGCCGAGGCGCTCGAGGTGCTCGAGCGGGTGGACACGCTGGTCGTGGACAAGACGGGGACGCTGACCGAGGGCAAGCCCCGGCTCGTCTCGATCGCCACCCCGCCGGACCGAGACGACGCCTGGCTCCTGCGCCTGGCGGCCAGCCTGGAGCGCGGGAGCGAGCACCCGCTGGCGGCGGCCATCGTCATGGGCGCCCGGGAGCGGGGAGTCGAGCCAATCGAGGTCCGGGACTTCCGCTCGGTCACGGGGAAGGGGGTCATGGGCACGGTCCAGGGGCACGCCGTCGCCCTGGGGAACCTCCGGCTGCTCGAAGAGCTGGGCGTGGCGCCCGGCGACCTCGGCGCCCGGGCCGAGGCCCTGCGACGCGACGGCCAGACGGTCGTGTTCGTCGTGGTGGACGGCCGCCCGGTTGGGCTGCTCGGGGTCGCCGATCCGATCAAGGAATCCACCCCGGAGGCGCTCCGGGTGCTGCGCGAGGACGGCGTCCAGGCCATCATGCTGACCGGTGACAGCCGGACGACCGCCGAGGCGGTGGCGCGGCGGCTCGCGATCGAGCAGTTCGAGGCCGAGGTCCTGCCCGAGCAGAAGAGCGAGGTGGTGCGGCGCCTGCAGGCCGCCGGCCGGGTGGTCGCCATGGCCGGTGACGGCATCAACGATGCCCCCGCGCTGGCCCAGGCCGACGTCGGCATCGCGATGGGAACCGGGACGGACGTGGCGATCGAGAGCGCCGCGGTGACGCTGGTGAAGGGGGATCTCCGGGGGATCGTCCGGGCCCGGCGCCTCAGCCGGGGCACCATGCGCAACATCCGGCAGAACCTCTTCTTCGCCTTCGTCTACAATGCTCTCGGCGTGCCGGTGGCGGCCGGGATCCTCTATCCGGTGAGCGGACTCCTCCTGAGCCCCATGTTCGCGAGCGCGGCGATGACGCTCAGCTCGGTGTCGGTCATCGCCAACGCCCTGCGCCTCCGCCGCCTCCCGCTCTGATCGCCTCGGGGGGCCGCCGGGGTTCTTGACAAGCTTCCGGCCCGTCTGTTTAGATACCGGACAGACTCAGCCCTCGATCTGCAAGTGCGCGAGGCGGATCGCACCCTGTCCACCCTCACCCAACCTCTCCTCGAAGGGAGAAGGACTGGAGTGGGAGGGCCCCGAGTTTCCGAGCCTGATCTCCGGCCCGCCCCGGGCGGGCTGGACCTCCGGAGGCCAACGATGACACGTCGAATCGGCATCGCGTCCCTCCTCCTGGTCGTCGTGGCGGCGGGCATCGTGCTCCTCGCCGGACCCGGGCTGGCCCAGGGCCCCGTCAAGATCGGCGCCTCCTTGTCCCTGACCGGGACCTATGCGGCGCCCGGCCAGAACCACCAGCGGGGCTACCAGCTCTGCGCCAAGCACGTGAACGAGAAGGGCGGCGTGCTGGGGCGGAAGCTCGAGTTCGTGCTCTACGACGACCAGTCCATGCCGGCCACCGCGGTGCGGCTGTACGAGCGGCTGGTCTCCCAGGACCGGGTCGACCTCCTGATGGGGCCGTACTCGTCGCCCGTCAGCGAGGCGGTCGCCAGCGTCAACGAGAAGTACAAGATGCCCATGGTGGCGCCGATGGCGTCCACCACCTCGATCTTCAAGAAGGGACGCAAGTT
This sequence comes from uncultured Candidatus Rokubacteria bacterium, assembly GCA_963708025.1. Lineage (GTDB taxonomy): Bacteria > Methylomirabilota > Methylomirabilia > Rokubacteriales > DASRDR01 > CAVPSB01. Next base: position 101,718 of record CAVPSB010000034.1, read on the forward strand.
CATCTTCATGGTCCAGTCGCCCGCCGAGGTGTACCTCGAGGGCGTCATCGAGCTGGCCGCCAAGAAGGGCTTGAAGACGGTGGCCCTGATCAACGAGGACACGCTCTTCCCCAAGGCCACGGTGCAGGGGACCATCGAGCTGGCCAAGAAGAAGGGACTCCAGGTCGTCTTCGTGGAGGCCTACCCGAAGGGCCACACCGATTTCTCGGGGATCCTGACCAAGGTGAAGGCGACCAACCCCGACGTCCTGGGGGCCTCCACCTACTTCGACGACGCGGTGGCCATCACCCGGCAGATGAAGGAGCTGAACGTCAACCCGAAGATGTACGCGGTGACGGTCGGCGGGGACCTGCCCAAGTTCTACGAGCTGCTCGGGAAGAACGCCGAGTTCGTGTATGGCGCGAGCCAGTGGGAGCCGGAGCTGCCCTACCCGGGCGCCGCCGAGTTCACCGAGGCGTACAAGAAGGAGTTCCCGGGAGCCGATCTCTCCTACCACTCGGCCGGCGGGTACGGCGGCTGTCAGATCCTGGTCGAGGCCGTCAAGCGGGCCGGCTCGCTGGACGCGGAGAAGATCCGCGCCGAGATCCTGAAGCTCGACACCAACACGGTCTACGGCGCGTTCAAGGTTGACGCCGACGGCTTCCAGCTCACGCACAAGATGGTCATGTTCCAGTGGCAGGACGGCAAGAAGGCCATCGTGTGGCCGGACGAGCTGGCGACCGGCCAGCTCCGGTACCCGACACCGCCCTGGAACGCGCGCTAGGGCGAGGGAGCCGCTGACCTCCGACGGCCGCGACGCCCGCCGGAAGACCGGCGGGCGTCCGTGCGTCAGGATCTCGCGATGAACGTCCCGATCACCCCGGAGATGGTGGCCCAGGTGGTCGTCTCCGGTCTCCTGTCCGGCTCGCTGTACGCGATGGTCGCGCTCGGCCTGGCGCTCATCTACGGCGTGATGCGCGTCATCAACATCGCCCACGGGACCCTCCTCACGGTCGGCGCCTACACGACCTTCTGGTGGTTCAACCTGCTCGGGCTCAACCCGTACCTCTCGCTGGTGCTCTCGATGCCGCTCACCTTCGTGCTCGGGATGGGGCTCCAGCGCGTCATGGTGCGCCGGGTGGTCCGGGCCCCCGAGCTGTCCTCGCTCCTCCTGACCTTCGGCATCTCCATCGCGCTGGTGAATGTCCTCCAGCTCTTCTTCAAATCGGACCTCCGCTCGGTCGAGTTCCTGACCGGCGCCTTCGTCGTCGGCCAGGTGGCCTTCTCGAAGTCCCGGGTGGTGGCCTTCGCCTTCGCGGTGGTGATCACGGCCCTGGCCTACTGGTTCCTCCAGCGGACGCGCTTCGGCAAGGCCATCCGCGCCACCTCCCAGAATCAGGAGGTGGCGATGGTCTGCGGCGTGAACGTGGAGCGCGTCCACATGTACACCTTCGGCATCGCCTCCGCGCTGGCGGCGGCCGGCGGCAGCCTGGTCGCGGTGATGATCGCCATCCAGCCCGAGATGGGGCAGGTCTACACCTTCAAGTCCTTCCTGGTGATCGTGCTGGGCGGGGCCGGCAACTATCCGGGGGCCCTGCTGGGCGGGATGCTCCTGGGTCTCGTCGAGCAGCTCTCCTCGCTGTTCCTGACCACGCAGCTCAACGAGGCCGTCGCCTACACCCTGCTCGTGCTCGTCCTGCTGCTGCGCCCCACCGGGCTCCTGGGGGGCCGGGCGACGTGAGGCGGGGCCTGCTGCTCGCCGGCGCCGCCGGTCTGGTCGCGCTCGGGCTCTACCCGCTGATCGGCAGCGGGTACGGCGTCCGCTTCATGCTCCAGCTCTTCATGTGGATCGCGCTCGCCCAGAGCTGGAACCTGATCTCCGGCCTGACCGGCTACGTCTCGTTCGGCCACGTCGCCTTCTTCGGCACCGGGGCCTACGCCACCGCGATCCTGGCCACCACCCACGGCTGGCACTGGGCGCCGGCGGCCCTGGGCGGCGGGGTGGCGGCGGTGGTGCTGGCGCTGGTCATCGGCTACCCGTGCCTGCGCCTGAAGGGCCCCTACTTCGCGATCTCGATGCTGGGGCTCAACGAGGTCATGCGGGTGCTCGTCTCGTACTTCGAGGGCCTGACCGGCGGCGGGCTGGGGCTGTCGCTCCCGGCCCTCTACGCCAGTGTCCCGATCTACTACGCCATGGGCCTGTCGGCGCTGGTGGTGACGGCGGCCGCCCACCTCATCATCACCTCGCGCTTCGGCCTCCGGCTCATGACCGTGCGCGAAGACGAGATCGCGGCGGAGGCGATGGGGATCGACACCGCCCGCCACAAGCTGTACGCGTTCCTGCTCTCGGCGTTCGTCCCCGGCGTCGTGGGCGGCCTCTTCGCCCGGGACCAGGGGTACATCGAGCCGGTCTCGGTGTTCCCGCTCGCCTTCACGATCACGATGGTGGTGATGGCGCTGTTCGGAGGGAAGGGGACGGTGTGGGGGCCGGTCCTGGGCGCGGTGTGCCTCTTCGTCTTCCAGGAGCTGGTGTGGGCGAACTTCATGTACCTGCACCAGCTCTTCTTCGGCGCGATCATCATCGTGGTGGTGCTGTTCCTGCCGCGCGGCATTCTCGGCGTGCTGCAGCAGCGCTATCGCCTCCCGCGGTATGTCTGATCCGCCCGGGATCCGCGAGGCGAGACCGCCGGGGCCGCCGGGCGGGAACGGGGGGGCCGGCCCGATCCTCGAGGTGTCGGAGCTGACCAAGCGCTTCGGGGGCGTCACCGCCGTCAACCGCTGCTCTCTCACGCTGCCGCCCGGCCGCATCTACGGGCTCATCGGCCCGAACGGCTCGGGCAAGACCACGCTCTTCAACTGCATCACCGGCCTGGCCCTGCGGGACGCCGGGGCCATCCACTTCCGGGGTCGGCGGATCGACGGGCTCCCCGCCCACCGGATCGCCCGGCTCGGCATCGGGCGGACGTTCCAGGTCATCCGCGTCTTCCCCGAGCTCACGGCGCTGGAGAACCTCCTGGTCGTCTCCAGGGGCGACCGCGACGTGGCCATCGGGCGGGCCCGGAGCCTCCTGGTCTTCGTCCGGCTCGACCGGCTGGAGTCCGAGTTCGCCGGGAACCTCTCCTACGGCCAGCAGAAGCTTTTGGAGCTGATGCGGGTCCTGATGCTCGACCCGACGCTGATCCTGCTCGACGAGCCGGCGGCTGGCGTGAACCGGACGCTGCTCAACGAGCTGATCGAGGCGATCCGGCGGCTGCGGGACGAGGGGCGGACGATCCTGATCGTCGAGCACGACATGAAGGTCGTGATGGGGCTCTGCGAGCGCGTCTTCGTCCTGGACTACGGGGAGAAGATCGCCGAGGGTCCGCCGGAGGCGATCCAGGCCGACGAGCGGGTCATCGAGGCGTACTTTGGACGCTAAGTCATTCGGGGGGGTCTCGGAAGACCCCCCCGATGCCCCCCTCGGAGGCCGCGACTGTGGGACGGCCTTCGGCCTTTGGCCGCGGCTCGAAGTGGAACGTCATGGCCGCGAGGCCTGAAGCGGGAGGGTGGCGAGAAGCCAGCGGGCGGCGGGAATGGGAGCCGCTGGGGCTCTTTCACGGATGCTCGCGCGGCGGCACTGGCCCCTCCGGTGGGGACCCACCGCGAGGCGCGGCTGGGCATTGCGACGCTGGCCGGAGTGGCGATCGGCGCCACCGGACTCCTCGCCGGGTACCTCACGATCAGGTCGCTGGGCTGGCCGCTCGTCCACGACGCGCCGCTGATGCACTACATCGCGGCGCGGCTGCTGGAGGGCGCGGTCCCCTACCGGGACCTCTTCGACATGAACTTCCCCGGCGTCTACCTCGTGCACGCGCTGGGCCTCGCCCTCTTCGGACGGGGTGATCTCGCCTTCCGGGCCCTCGACCTCCTCGTGCTGGCGGGAACGGTCGTGGGACTCGGCGTCGGGCTGGCGGGATTCGGGCGCCGGGCGGTGCTCGCCGCAGGCGTGCTCTTCTGGCTGTATCACCTCGCCGGGGGCGCCTGGCGGGCCGGGCAGCGGGACTTCATCCTGTGCCTGCCCCTCGCCTGGTTCGCGGCCGCCGCCCTGGCCGACGTCGAGCGGCCGCGCCAGCGCACCCTCGGGCTGGCCGGGGTCGCGCTCGGTGCCGCTCTCTGGATGAAGCCGCACGCGATCTTCTTCCTCCCGCTGCTCGGCTGGCTCGCCGGGCGGCGGCCTCCCGGCGCTCGGGCTCGCGCCCTGGCGCAGGCCGCGCTGGGCGTGGCCCTGCCGGCGATCCCGGTGCTGGTCTGGCTGGCGGGGGCCGGGGCGCTGTCCGCGTTCGCCGACATCGTGGTTGGCTACCTCGTGCCGCTCTACAGCCGTCTCGGGCGCGAGTCGCTCGTCGCCGCCGTTCGGGGCCACGATCTCGGCCCCCTGGTCCTCACCGGGCTCGGGCTGTGGGCGCTGGCGGGATGGCTGGCGCTCGGCGGCGCCCGGGTGCGCGACGGGCGGGCCGTGGTGCTGGCGGCCGGCGTTGCCTACGGCGTGCTCCACTTCGCGGTGCAGGGCAAGGGGTGGGAGTACCAGCTCTATCCGCTGGCCCTCTTCCTGGTGGCCTGCGGGGCGGCCGGCTTTGCCGTCGCGCTCGAGCGCGGTCGCCCCGCGCTGGCGGGGCTGCTGGTCGCCGGTCTGGTCGTCTCGGCCGGGGCCCTCGGCGTGAAGGGAGCCCGCAACCTGGATCCGGCCTGGATCGCCGCGAAGCGGGCTCGGGTGGCGGCGGTGACGGCCGCGCTGGCGCCGCTGGTCCCGGCCGGGGCCACCGTCCAGGTCCTCGACACGACGGACGGCGGCGTCCACGCGCTCTATCTCCTGCGGCTTCGCCAGCCCACCCGCTTCCTCTACGACTTCCACTTCTACCACGACGTCGAGCATCCGTTCGTCCGACGCCTCCGGGCCGAGCTGCTGGCGGGGCTGCGCGCGCGGCCGCCGGCGGCCGTGGTGCTCTTCGAGCGCGGCTGGCCCGGCGGCGACTACGGGCGACTCCGGCAATTCCCGGAGCTGGCCACGTGGCTCGAGGCCGGCTACCGGGTCGCGAGGGACGGCGACGGGTTCCGGGTCTATGCGGCGCGAGGGGCCGGGAGCTGAATGCGACGCGAGGCGATCGCGCGCGTGGTCGCGGCCTACGACGACCCGATCATCCGGGCCTACTCGTGGGGACGGTTCCTGATCCTGCGCCAGCGCTTCCTCGACGAGATCGGCCAGTACCTGCCGGACGAGGGGACGGTGCTCGACATCGGCTGCGGCTTCGGCCTCTTCTCGCTCTACTACGCGCAGCTCCTCCCGCGGCGCTTCCTTCCAGGGGGTCAACCTGAACGCCCGCCGGATCGCCCTGGCCACCGCGGCCGCACGGCGACTCGGGCTCGCCAACGTCGCCTACGCGGTGGATGACGCCCGCGGCTACCGGGTGGCGGGGACGCTGGCGGCCGCCTACATGCTCGACATCGTCCACCACGTCCCGCCGGAGACGGTCGGGCCGCTGCTCTCGGAGCTGCACAAGGCGATCCGGCCGGGCGGGCGGCTCATCGTCAAGGACGTGGATACCCGGCCCACCTACAAGCGCTGGTTCACCCACGCGCTCGACCTCCTGATGAGCCCCCGGGGCGTCATCCACTACTGGCCGGCCGCCGAGCTGCAGCTCCTCCTCGAGCGCATCGGCTTCCGCGTGTACCGTCACCTCATGGTCAACGTCCTGCCGTACCCGCACGTGCTCTTCGTCTGCCACCGGGACCGAGATGGCTGACGCGCCCCTGCTGGTCGTCGAGGACGTCCACGCCGGCTACGGCCGGATCCCCGTCCTCCACGGGGTCACGCTCCGGGTGGGCGCCCGCGAGGTCGTCTCCATCATCGGCCCCAACGGCGCGGGGAAGTCAACGACCTTCAAGGTGATGGTCGGCCTCCTGACCCCCCGGCAGGGGCGCGTGCGCTTCGACGGCGAAGACGTCACCGGGCGCCGCCCCGACGAGGTGCTGCGCCGCGGGCTGGCCTACGTGCCGCAGGGCCGGCTCGTCTTTCCCCAGATGACCGTGCTGGAGAACCTGGAGATGGGGGCGTACATCGAGCGCGACCGCCGCCGGTCGGCCGACGCCCTCGCCCGCGTCTACCAGCTCTTCCCGGTGCTGCAGGAGCGGTCCCGGCAGGCGGCGGGGACGCTCTCCGGGGGCGAGCAGCAGATGCTGGCCATCGGTCGGGCTCTCATGACCCAGCCACGGCTCCTCCTGCTCGACGAGCCATCGCTCGGCCTCTCCCCCAAGTTTCTCGCGATCATCTTCGAGAAGATCGCCGAGCTGAAGGCGGCCGGGATGACGATGATGATCGTCGAGCAGAACGCGGTCAAGGCGCTGGCGGTGGCGGACCGCGCGTACGTCCTGGAGCTGGGCCGGAACCGGTTCGAAGGTCCTGGCCCCGCGCTCCTGGCCGATCCCGACGTCAAGCGCCTCTACCTCGGCGGGTAGTGCGACCGTTCTCGGCCCGGTCGCCGACCCATGAGATGATTGCCCCGTGATCGAGCTCGAGACCCTCCTCCGCGCGGTCATGTCGCGGAAACCCTCCGACATCCACCTTCGCGTCGGGCTCCAGCCGATCCTCCGGATATCCAACAAGCTGGTCTCCTTCGAGGAGTTGCCCCCCCTGTCGGTGGACGATCTCGAGGACATGGCGCGGCGGCTGGTCTCCCCGGAGCGCTTCGCCCGGCTGGCCGCGATCGGGGGCGTCAACGTGCCGCTGACGTACCCCGAGCTGGGCCGGTTCCGACTGACCCTGCTGCAGGCCCGCGGCTACCCGTGCATCGCCATCCGCGCCCTGGCCCACCACGTCCCGACGCTGGAAACCCTGAACCTGCCGCCGGTGGTCGGCCGCTTCGCCACCGAGCGACGCGGGCTCGTCCTGGTGACCGGACCGGCTGGCTCGGGCAAGTCCACCACGCTGGCCGCCATGGTCGGCCTGATGAACCAGGAGCGGAACGACCACGTCGTCACCATCGAGGACCCGATCGAGTACGTCCTCGAGAACGGCACGTGCTACATCACCCAGCGGGAGATCGGGGTGGACGTCCCGAACTACGACGCCGCGCTCCGGCTCGCTCTCCGCCAGGACCCGAACGTGGTGGTGGTCGGCGAGATGCGGGACGCCGAGACGTTCCGGGCGGTCCTGACGCTGGCCCAGACCGGCCACCTGGTTCTCTCCACGCTCCACACGGGCGGGGCGGTGGATACCGTGAACCGGATCATCACCGCCTTCCCCCACGCCCGTGAGACGTCGATCCGCGCCCAGCTCGCCCACGTGCTCAAGGGGGTGATCGGGCAGCGCCTCATCGAGCGGGCCGACGGCTCCGGGCTGCTGCCGGCGACCGAGATCCTCGTGATGACCGGGAGCATCTTCCGGGCCATCATGGAGCCACACCTCACCGGGACGATCCCGACGATCATGTCCCGGAGCCGGGACCTCTTCGAGATGCAGACCTTCGATCAGTGCGCCCTGGACCTCTTCCTCCGGGGCCTGATCACCGAGGACACCGCGATCCGCACCGCCAACTCGCCGATGGACTTCGAGGTCGCGCTGCGGCGCTCCCGCCAGTACACGCGCTTCGAGGCGCTGGCCAGCCAGGAGGGCCGGGCGGCCGGCTCCCGGATGGAGGCCATCGTGGTCCTGGAGGTCGTGGGCATGACCGACCTCCTCATCACGCACGGCGACGACACCTTCCGCAAGTTCAGCGAGCGGGTGGCGGCCCAGCTCAGCCGCATGGCCAAGGAGTACCGGGCGCGGGCGATCGAGCGCCACCTCGATGGCTTCCTCATGACCTTCCCGAACGTGGACTGGGCGGTCCTCACCCTCCGCTCCGTCTTCAACCGCCTCTCCGAGTTCAACGAGCTGACGGAGATGGAGGTTGCGTTCCGCGGCGCCCTCCACTACGGGAGCACCTGGGTGGACCCCCACTCGAACCGGGTCGGCGCCGCCGTCCACAAGGCCTTCCGGGTCTGCGCGGCCGTCGGGACCCCGGACGTCTGGGGGCCGGGCCGGCCGAGGGACAAGAACGTGGTGGTGGCGACCGAGGAGACCCGGGAGATGCTCTTCCCCTACAACGTCTCCTCGCGCCCGCTCGGCTCCATCCCCCTCAAGGGGTTCGAGGGCCTCCACCCCATCTACGAGCTGACCCTCGGACCCGGCACGTGACGATCCGGGCCATCACCGTCAACTTCTGGGGCACCCTCCTCTTCGAGCCACCCGCGAGCGACGATCGCCACAAGCCGCGACGGCTCGCCGATTTCGAGACGATCCTGGGGGGAGCGGGAGTGACGGCCGGTCCCGCCGCGCTGGAGCGCGCCTACCGGGACTCGGCGGCGTTCCTGGGCCAGCTCTGGCAGCAGAACCGGGACGTGCCGGTCGAGGACCACGTTCGGGCCATCCTGGTCGGCCTCGATCCCGAGCTCCCGCGCCGTCTCGCGGCCGAGGTCTTCCGCGATCTCGTGGAGGCCTACGCGCGGCCGGCTCTGCTGGCGCCGCCCGCCGTCAACACCGGCGCCCGGGAGGCGCTGACCGCGCTGGCCGAGCAGGGCTACCGGCTGGCCCTGGTGTCGAACACGATGCGGACGCCGGGGCGGATCCTGCGCGAGCTGCTCCGGCACTATGGCCTCCTGCCCTGCTTCGCCCACCTCACCTTCTCGGACGAGTGCGGGGTCCGGAAGCCCGAGCCGGCGATCTTCCACCGGACCCTGCGCGCGGTCGGCGCCGAGCCGGCCGAGGCGATCCACGTCGGCGACGATCCGGTTCTCGACGTCGAGGGTGCCCGGTCGGCCGGGATGCGGGTCATCCAGGTCACGACGACCCGCCCGCCGTGGCTGGGGCGCCACCGGCCCCACGCGACCATCCCGGACCTGGCGGGGCTCCCCGACGCGGTGGCCCGGCTCGACCGCCGCCGGCGCCGCCGGGACTGAACCTCCCGGTGTCGGGAGTTCATCGTTGACGAGGTAGCGAGGACCGGCCCCTGCTTGCTACCCCAGGTTCGCGGAGAGGGCCTACCAGATGAACAGGATCACGGACGCGGCGAGGAGCGCTCCCATGGCGCCATTGAAGATGCGCCGGGCGCGCTCGGAGCGCAGCCAGCGCTGCAAGACGGCGCCGAAGGCGAGCCAGGGGAAACAGCTGGGGAGGGACGCCAGCACGAAGACGAGCCCGAAGGCGGCGGACTGACCCAGGGCGCTGCCCGCGCGGGCATCGAGGAAGGTCGCCGTCGCGCTGGCACAGACGAGCCATGACTTCGGGTTGATCCACTGAAAGGCCGCGGCGCCGGCGAATCCGACCGGCTTGCCGCCCGCGGTGGCACCGGCGCGGCCAGCCGTCGCGATCTTCCAGGCGAGCCAGCCCAGAACCCCGGCCCCGCACCACTTGACGACCTCCAGGACGACGGGATTGCCGAGGATCACGCTCCCGAGACCGAAGGCCACGACGAACATCATCACCCCCATGCCGACGCTGACCCCGAGCAGGCAGGGCAGGCCGCGCAGCACGCCCACGTTCGCCCCTGTGGCCGTCAGCAGCGCGTTGCTGGGGCCCGGCGTGCCGGCCGCGGCGACCGAGAAGACGAAGAAGGCGAGGGCCTGCTCCAGCGTCATTCCGGTCACCCCACCCGTCTCTGGTAGACTCGCCGCATGGCGCCGATGATGGGCCGATCGGGCGGGGAGGGTCTTGAACGTTCGTGCGGAGGGGACGACTGGGTGCAGGGTCGCGAGCCGATCGGGGGCGTCGAGCTGCTCCGGGCCTGGTTCGGCGGGCGCGCCTACGCCAGGCATCGCCACGACACCTACGCGATCGGCGTGACCGAGGCCGGTGTCCAGATGTTCGACTATCGCGGCCGGGTCGAGCGCAGCACGCCGGGCCAGGTCGTCGTGCTCCACCCCGACGAAGCGCACGACGGCCGCGCCGGCGCGAAGGGCGGGTTCGGCTACCGGATCGTCTATGTCGACCCGGCGCGCATCGCCGCCGCCGTCCGCGCGATCACCGGTCGCCCGACGCCGCTGCCCTTCGTCGGCGCGCCCGTTTCGCGCAACCCGACGCTGGCGGGCGCCGTCACGGCCGCATTCCGGTCGGCGCCGGAGCCCCTGGCGCTGGACGCTCTCGTTCTGCGATTGGCCGAAGGCCTGATCGAAGGGGGTCCGGACGGCCCATCCGCTGGCGCCCCCCGCCGTCTCGACCACGCGGCGCTCGCGCGGGGCCGTGCTTTCCTGGACAGCCGCCGCGCCATCGTGCGGTCGGCCGAGCTGGAGGCGGTCACCGGGCTGAGCCGCTACGAGCTCGCCCGCCAGTTCCGGGCATGGTACGGGACGAGCCCCTACCGCTATTCGCTCATGCGGCGGCTCGATTTCGCGCGGAGCCAGCTGTGCGGCGGGAGACCGCTGGCCGAGCTGGCGCTGACGGCGGGCTTTGCCGACCAGGCGCACTTCACGCGCATGTTCAGATCGGCCTACGGCGTCACGCCGGGACGCTACGCGAGGCTTCACGCCGCGGGAGCCGCCTGGACCGCCAGGATGGGCCCGATGCCCACCTTTTCGGCCACCGGGCGGGCCTAGAGCGGCCGGCGCCGCCCGAAGGAGAGGAGGGCGAACTCGCGTGGCTCGAGGTTCTGCTGGACCGACACCGCGCGGATGCCGCTCACCATGTCGGCGACCCGGGAACCTCAGGGCCGCACGGCGGGCGCCTCGAACGCCATCCCGCGCGCGCGCCACATGAGGTAGAGCTCGAGATCGACGAGCTCGGGGGCGCCGTATTCGTACGGTTCCGCGCGGATCCCGACGAGACAGTTGCGCAGCCGGCGCTGGAGCGAGCCGAGCCCCTGCCACTCCAGCCGGTAGAGCGGGTACCCGGTCGGGTGCGCCTGCGGGATGACGTTGCCCGCGAGCCGCCGCCCCCAGTGGTCGTCGTGACACTGGCTGCAGGCAAGATTGAGCTGGCCCTGGCGCCGATGGAAGGTCGCGCGGCCGGCGTCGAGGAACGGCTGCGTCCGTGCGTCGATCGCGAGGTCGATCGGCAGGCCGCGCGACTGGCGCGCGACGTAGGCGGTCAGCATCAGGAGATCCCGGCTCTCGTAGGCGAGCGGCGGCGCCTTCTGCCGGTCGGCGCGGCAGAGGTTGATGCGCTGCTCGAGGTTGACCGGCCGGCCCTGCGCGGCGTCGAACGACGGGTGGCGCGCGGCCACGCCCTTCATGCTGGTGCGGGCATCGCCGTGACAATCGGCGCAGGCGCGGCCGGCGGCGCCGGTCTTCCGGTTCCACAGGGATTCGCCCTCGAGCACCCAGAGCATCCCGGGGTTCGCGGTGTCGTCGTCCTGCATCGCGCGCGTCTCACGGCTCATGAAGTCGTAGCCGGAGCGGCGGTCGGCGGGCGGGATCTCGCCGGCGAATGCCGCCGCCGCCAGCGCCATCGCGCCCACCGCGGCGCCGAATCGCCGCACTACTCGACGGTGATGGCGACCGACTCCGTCACCGAGAAGCCGTTGTCGCCCGTCCAGTGGAACGCGAGCGTTCCGCTCTCCGTGGCGACCGTCGAGAACACGATGAACGGATTCGCGGCGATCGCGGGGTGGAGCTCGGCGCGGAAGACTTCGGTGCCGTTGTAGGTGCACACGAACGACCTGATGATGTCGCGCGGGATCGGCGCGCCGAACTGGGTGCGGCGATACCCGGTCTCCATCGGGTGCGAGATCAGCGTCTTGATCTCGATGACCTCGCCGCGCTTCGCCCGGGCCGGGACGTTGATGAGCGCGCTCGCCACGGCTACGCGTCCTCCAGACACGCGGCGAGCGTCACCACGACGTCGACGCTCGCGGACCAGAACGAGCCGTCGCTCAGCTCCGAGATCGCGACCACGGTCTGGGTGTCGGCGAGGCGGATGCGGGTCGCCACGCGCGCTCGCCCGGCGCGCGGCCCGAGGCGGAAGCTCACGACCTCGGGCTGCGGGTTCTTCTCGGTGAAGACGTGGATGGCCCGCACGTGGTCGGCCTCGGTCATCGGGCTCTCGACGCTGACCGCGAGCGGCACGGTGTTGCCGTTCTCGACCAGCGGCGGCAGCTCGAGCTTCACCTTGCCCGCGGTGAGGCGAGCCGTGCCCACCACCTTGGCGATCGCCTCCTGCATCGCCGCGGGCGTGGCGCGCGCGGGCGCGACCGTCATCACGGACGCGAGCCCGACACCCGCCGCGGCGCCGCCGGCGGCCACGAGAAATTCGCGACGCGAGGTGCGACGGCTCATTCAGTCCTTCAACGTCATCAAGAAGGCCACGACGTCCTCGATCTGCTCCGCGCTCAAGACGGGTTTGCCGCGCCAGGCCGGCGCCACCCGCGCCAGCCCCTCGGTCCGATGATACGCCGGCATGATCGTCGCGGGGTTGATCCGGCCCGAATCGACGATCCGGAGCCGCAGCTGGCCTTCGGACCAGCGCGCGCCGGCTCCCCTGAGATCGGGCGCAAGATCGCCCTGGAACCGCTCCTCCGGGAACGGCCCGCTGTGACAGAGCAGGCACAGGCCGACCTGGCGGTTCGTGACGATCGCGCGGCCACGCGCCGGATCGCCCTTGGCGCCGGTGAGCGAAGCCGGCATCGCATCCTGGCCACTCGCCACGCCCGCCATGCAGCAGACCGCGACGATCGCGGCCGCCGATCTCACCCGAACACCTCGCCGGTGATCGTGCGGAACCAGGCCTCGGCCAGCACGGCCTCGGCCGCCCGCGTCGCGCGCGGCGCGTCCAGGGGGCTGACGCCGCCGGAGCCGGGGACCTCGGCGAGCTGTCCGCCCGAAGGCGCGTAGACGCCGGCGACCGAGATCCCGTAGTCGGGCGCGACGAGGCTGTAGCAGGTGTTGATGAGCTTGGGCGCGGACGGCGCGGCGCCGGTGAGGAGCCGCGCCACCGCCGCCGCGCACGTCTTGGCCTGCGCGTTCGCGGCGAAGGCCGATTTCGGCATCGCGCCGGCGATCGCGGCGTCGCCGATGACGTGAATGCGCGCCTGCAGCTTCGACTCGAACGTCACCGGATCGATCGGGCACCAGCCGCTGCGGTCGGCGACGCCGGCGGCGTCCGCGATGCGGCCCGCCTTCTGCGGCGGGATGACGTTGGCCACTTTCGCCTGGTGCCGGCCGAAATCGGTCACCAGCGTGCGGGTCGCGGCGTCCACCGAGGTGACGTTGCCGCCCTTGGACAGCGGCACCCACTCGAGCAGGCCCGGGTACAGCTCGGCCCAGGCGGCCTGGAACAGCCGCTGCTTGGAGAACGCGTCCTTGGCGTCGAGGACGATCAGCTTGGAGCGCGGCTTGCTCGTCTTGAGGTAGTGCGCGATCAGGCTGGCGCGCTCGTAGGGCCCGGGCGGGCAGCGGAACGGGTTCGCCGGCGCCGAGATGACGACGAGCCCGCCATCGTCCATGGCCTCGAGCTGGCGGCGCAGGAGCAGCGTCTGCTCGCCCGCGCGCCAGGCGTGCGGCATGTGGGCGGCCGCCGCCTCGTCGTAGCCGGGAAGCGCGCCCCAGCGGATGTCGATGCCGGGCGCCAGCACCAGCCGGTCGTACGGCAGGCGCGTGCCCTCGGCGAGCGTGACCGACCGCGCCTGGGCGTCGACCGCGGTCGCCGTCGCGCGGACGACGGCGATGCCGTCGGCGGCGACGCGCTCGTACGTGAACTGCTGCGCGGAGAGCTCTCGCCGGCCGCCGATCACGACGTTGCTGAACGGGCAGGCGGTGAACGTCGCGTTCGCCTCGACCAGCGTCACGGCGATGCGCGGGTCGGCCTGCCGGAGCGCGCGGGCGCAGCTCGCGCCGGCGAACCCTCCACCCACCACGACGACGCGCGGCGCGGCTCCTTGGGCGAAGGCGGGAGCGGGGAACAGGGCGGCCGAGGCGGTGGCCGCCACACCGAGCCTCAGGAACTCGCGGCGACCCGGCTTCACGGCTGCGCGGCGTACCAGGCGGCGATCGCCTGGATCTCCTCGTCGGTGAAGCCCTTGGCGATCCGGTCCATGACCGTCGCCGCCCGCGCCCCCGAGCGGAAGTCCTGCAGGGCCTTGACGATCGCGGCCCGATCGAGCCCGGCCAGCCGCGGCACCGGCGACGTCACGCGTGCCGACGCGGGATGACAGCCGGAGCACGCCGCGGCGCCGGCGGGCGGCTCCGCCGACGCCGCCAGCGGCCGCGGCGATCGAGAGGAGCCCGATCGCAGCGGCCACGAGCCTTCGACATCCGCCTCACACCATCTGGATACCGTGGTTCTTCAGCGGGAACGTGCGGATGCGCCGGCCGGTCGCGTCGAAGTACGCGTTCAGGACCGCCGGCGCCGCCACGCAGATCGTCGGCTCCCCGACCCCGCCCCAGAACCCGCCGGACGGCATGATGATCGACTCGACCTTCGGCATCTGCGCGATCCGCATCGAGTCGTAGCTGTGGAAGTTCTCCTGCTCGATGCGGCCGGCCTTGACCGTGCACTCCTCCATGAACAGCGCGGACAGGCCGTAGACGAACGACCCGGAGATCTGCCGCTCGATCTGCGCCGGGTTGACGGCATACCCGGAATCGGTCGCGGCGACGATGCGCCGGACCTTCACCTTGGTGCCGTCGCTGACGGAGATCTCCGCGCACGCCGCCACGTAGCTGCCGAACGCCATCATCTGCGCCAGACCGCGATGCACGCCCTGCGGCGCCGGCTTGCCCCAGCCCGCGCGATCGGCCACCGCGTTCAGCACGGCCAGGTGCTTGGGATGCTTGCTCATCAGCTTGCGCCGGAACTCGAGCGCATCCTGGCCGGCGGCATGCGCCAGCTCGTCCATGAAGCATTCCATGAAGATGGCGTTCTGGTTGATGTTCACGCCGCGCCAGAACCCCGGCGGGACGTGCGTGTTGCGCATCGCATGGTCGATCAAGAGATTGGGGACGCTGTACCCGAACGCGAAATCACCGCTCGGGTCGAGCCCCTGGAAGGCCAGATTGTCCCTCCCGTCCTGGAGGTTCTGCGGGAACACGGCCGCGATGATGGACTGGCCGGACAGGCGGCAGTGCAGCCCCGTCAGATTCCCGGCCGCGTCCAGCGCCCCGGTCAGCTTCGCCTGCATGACCGGGTGATACCGGCCGTGGGTCATGTCCTCCTCGCGCGACCACAGGAGCTTCACGTGCGTGCCCGGAATCTGCTTGGCGATCAGGACGGCCTGGGTCACGTAGTCGTGGAAGGCCCCCCGCCGGCCGAAGCCGCCACCGAGATTGAGCTTGTAGACCTCGCACTTGTCGGCCGGCAGACCGGACGCGGCCAGCGTCGCCGCGAATGCGGCCTCGCCATTCTGCGTCGGGACCCAGACCTCGCAGCGATCCGCCGTGTACTTCGCCGTCGCGTTCATCGGCTCCATCGGCGCGTGGTTCTGGAACGGATAGGCGTACACCGCCTCGACCTTCTTCGACCGCGCCCGCGATGGCTGCCTTCACGTCGCCGCTCTGGTTGCGCACGAAGGCCTGATCGGCATCGAGGCCGGCCTTCAGCATCTCGGCGATCGTCGCGCTCGACACCGCGGCGTTCGGGCCCTCGTCCCAGACGATGGGCAGCGCGTCGAGCGCGGTCTTCGCCTGCCACCACGTGTCGGCCACGACGGCGACCGCGGAATCGCCGACCGGCACCACGTGCCGGACGCCGGGCATGCCCGTCACCTTGGCGGCCTCGAAGCTCTTCACCTTGCCGCCGAACACCGGACAGTCCTTGATCGCGGCATTGAGCATCCCGGGGAACCTCAGGTCGAAGCCGTAGACCTGCGCCCCGGTCACCTTCGGCAGCGTGTCGAGGCGCTTCACCGACTTGCCGATGAGCTTCCAGTCCTTCGGGTCCTTGAGCGCCACGCTCGCCGGCGGGGTCAGCTTCGCGGCGGCCTCCGCGACCTTGCCGTACGTGGTCGTGCGGCCGGTGGGCTTGTGCGTGATCACGCTGTTGGCGGCGCTGCACTCCGAGGCCGGCACCCCCCAGGCGTCGGCCGCGGCCTGGACCAGCATCACCCGCGCGGTGGCGCCGCCCTGGCGGACGTACTCGTGCGACGTCCGGATGCCGCGGCTGCCGCCCGTGGAGAAATCGCCCCACACGCGCTTGCGCGCGACGCTCTGGCCGGGCGTCGGGTACTCGGTCGTCACCTTCGACCAGTCGCACTCGAGCTCCTCGGCCACCATCTGCGCGAGGCCGGTGAGCGTGCCCTGCCCCATCTCGGACCGCGCGATCCGGATCACGACCGTGTCGTCCGGGCGGATGACCACCCAGGCGGTGATCTCGGGCGAGCCGTCCTGGGCGCGGACCACGCTCGTGCCGAACGGGATCTTCAGGCCCAGGGCGAGCCCGGCGCCGACGGCGGTGGTGCCCACGATGAAGGAGCGGCGATCGATCCTCGCAGTCTTGGTGATCATGGCCCGTTCCCCCTTATGCCTTCGCCGCGGCGTGGATCGCTTCGCGCACCTGCTGGAACGTGCCGCACCGGCAGATGTTCGTGATCGAGGCGTCGATGTCGGCATCGGTCGGCATCGGCTTGTCCTTCAGGAGCGCGGCCACCGCCATGATCATCCCGGACTGGCAATAGCCGCACTGCGGCACGTCGTGCTCGACCCAGGCCTTCTGCACCTTGTGCAGGACGCCACCGGTGGCGAGGCCTTCGATGGTGGTGATCTGCTTGCCCTCCACCGCGCCGACGGGCATCACGCAGGAGCGGACCGGCCTGGCCGTCGATGTGCACCGTGCACGCGCCGCACTGCGCCACGCCGCAGCCGTACTTGGTGCCCGTCAGGCCGACCTGCTCCCGGATGGCCCACAGCAGGGGTGTGCTGGGATCGACGTTGACCTCGCTGGTTCTGCCGTTGATCGTCAGGCGTGCCATGGCTGCTCCTCCCTCAAATCGCGGTTCGGCAAACGTGAACGGCAAGCGATCTCGCGTCGGGGGGTGTCGCGTCGGGACGCGCGCGTGACGCGCGGCGTCGGCCGGAGCACTCAGGCGTTCGCGCCGACGCCCGATGCTCCGCGCCTCCGAACATACGCCGTCCAACGCACCTGTCGGATCCTCCTGCCGGCGGCCGCGGTCACCCCGGGCCGTCACCCCGGTGGCCGTCCCCGGGGTGGGATGGAGTGTAGCGCGCCCGGGCCGGACTCCGCAACGCCCCCGTAGGGCGACCCTCCCGGGGGACTACTCCAGGCCGGTCACCGTGACGTCGAGCATGCGCGTCTGGCGGGGGGCCCGCTGCCACTGCACGAGGATCGGGCTCTGGTAGATGCCCTCGACGGGCGCGAGGCGGCCGCTCCCCGCTTCGGCCACCAGCAGGCTGATGGACCGCCGCATGCGGAAGAACCGGGCGGCGGGCACGGCCAGCGTGCGCGCCAGCACCTTCTCGACGATCGAGCCTTGCAGGCCCAGGGTGTCGAGGCCCGAGTTCAGCACGCGGACGAGGTCGTGCTTCGCGTACCCCAGCGCCTTGCCCGGAACGGCTCGCGGGTTCGCGACCGCGTGTCGATAGCCCTCCGCCATGAACCGCACGGGATTCCGGAGGACCGCCGCCAGGTCGTGCTTCATGAGAAGCGTCTCGAACTCGTTGACCGTGAGCGCCGCGTGCCGCTCGGCCGGATCGAGCGCGATGTGCAGCCGGCCCTTGACGGCCCCGGCCCGGGCCACCAGCTCGCAGAGCTGGTCGTAGATCCCCAGCCTGGCGTCCTTGATGTTGACCGAATCGATGGGATGCGTGGACACCGGCACGCTGATCCGCGTCTGCTGGATGACGACCTCACGATGGAACCCGATCACGCGGGCGAGCCGACGGCGCGAGCGCCCCTCGTTGATGCCGTCCAGATCGACGAAGCAGACGGCCTGGTCGGGGCGGTTCGGATGCGTCACGCACGGCCGGAGGCCCCCCGCCATGAAGGCGAGGTGGGAGTCGGCATTGCGCGGCTCGACCGCGCGCTGGGCGGCGTCCAGATCCCGCCGCCGCTCCAGGCGGTCGTGGGCGTACCCGGCCCCCTCCGGGAAGATCCGGCGCAGTGTCTCGACGTAGGTCGGGACGTGCGTCGCGCTGAGCCGCGCCGTGAGGCTGCGATCGAGGAACCCGGCCGTCGTGTGGGCCGACCAGTACAGGCAGTGTGGGTAGGGCGCCAGGACGTCGTGGTGCTCGCTCGGGAAGCGTGACCGCAGCTCCACCACGTCGAACCGGGAGCGCGGCGCGATCTCCAGGGTCAGCTCGAGCAGCCCCATCGGCATCCGTCCTCTTGGCGGCGCGGTCAGGCCCCGGCCCGGCGCGTCGGCGGCGCCTCGAGGCGTGTGCCCACGACCGCGACCAGCCTGGCGGCCGCCAGCAGCCGGATGACGAGCCACGACGGGTCCAGCTCCGAGCGCCGGAGGGCGAACTTCGGCGCGCGCGGAAAGGCATGGTGGTTGTTGTGCAGGCTCTCCCCGCCGGTGAGCCAGGCGAGCACGCGGGAATTGTAGGCGGTGTTCCCGAAGTTCTGGGCGCCCGCCCAGTGTCCCAGGCCGTTGATCAGCGGCCCGATCACGAAGACGAAGAGGATCCCGTGCCCGAGCATGGCCGCCACGCCCTGCCACCAGCCGAGAGCCAGGCTCACGACCGTCATGCCGATCGCCAGACCGGTCCAGCCCCAGGCGAACAGGCGCCGGTCCCACGCATCCGGGGCGAGGTCCGGGGCGAACCGCTGCACCGTCTCCGGGTTCCGGGCCTCCCGGACGTAGTAGTACACGTTGCCCAGCTGGACCTTCCAGAAGCCCAGCAGCTGCGGGCTGTGGGGATCGCCCTCGCGGTCCGTGAACGTGTGGTGCTTCCGGTGGACCGCGACCCATTGCTGTCGGTCCTGGCCGGTCAGTAGCCACAGGACCAGGCGGAACAGCAAGTCCATGCCCGGTCGCAGCTTGAGCGACCGGTGCGCGAGCGCCCGGTGGAGGTAGATCGAGGTGGCGAAGGTCGCGAGCTGGGACAGCAGGATCGCGGTGATCGCGATGATCAGGATCTGACGAGTCACGCTCGTTCCTTTCCGGACCGGCCCTCAGACCGAGGGGCTGCCATAGAGGTGCTCCCGGGTGCGCGGCGCGTGGCCACCCGTCGGGTCACGGTGCTTCCGCATCAGCATCTGGTAGAGGCCGATCGAGCCGCCCTCGAAGGCGACGGCCGAGCACGTCAGGTACAGGAGCCACGTCCGGTACGTGCGCTCCCCGACCAGGGCGCGGGCCTCGTCGGCTCTCGCGCGCAGCCGCTCCACCCACTGCCGGCACGTCCGCGCGTAGTGGAGCCGCAGCCCCTCGACGTCCAGGATCTCCCAATTCGCGCGCTCGGCCTCGGTCAGCGTCTCGCTGAGCCCCGCCAGGTCGCCGTTCGGGAAGACGTGCCGGTACAGGAACTCGGTCTGGCTGGTGGGCTTCCAGTGGAACTCGTGCACGATCCCGTGGTTGAGGTACAGGCCGCCATCCTTCAGTCGGCTGCGCACGCCGCCGAAGAACGCCGGGTAGTTCGGGATCCCCACGTGCTCGATCAGCCCGACCGCGGCGATCTTGTCGTAGGTGACGTCCGGAGCCAGGTCCCGGTAGTCCCGGTGCTCGACGCGGCAGCGCGCCTGCAGCCCTTCCCTCCGGATGCGGTCGGTGGCGTACGCGGCCTGCTCTCTGCGACAGCGTCACGCCGTGCGCGTGCACGCCGTAGTGCTGGGCCGCCCAGATCGCCAGGCTGCCCCAGCCGCACCCGATGTCGAGCAGCGTCTCGCCGGGCCGGAGCGCCAGCTTGCGACACACCAGGTCGAGCTTGTCCTGCTGCGCCTGGTCGAGCTTGCCGTCCGGATCGCGGTAGTACGCGCACGTGTAGACCATCAGCGGGTCGAGGAAGAGCGCGTAGAACTCGTTCGAGACGTCGTAGTGGTGGGCGATCGCCTCCTGGTCCCGCTCCCGGCTCGCGCGGCTTCATGACGGCACCTCCCGCATCCCGAAGACCGCCCCCAGGACCACGTGGCGGCGGGTGACCTGCACGCCCAGCATGGTCTGCACCAGCGCCCGGACCATGGCGTCCGGCAGCCGGCCGAGCTGGCGGCCCAGCCAGCCGGCCTCACCGGTCCCGTAGGCGGCGCACGATCTCCCGCGCGTACGCCTCCAGCGCCACGCCCCGCCGGAGCCGGGCCTCGACGGCCCGGGCGGCGAGGATGCCGCTCCGGATGGCCGGTCCGATGCCCTCGCCGCTGAGGTCTCGCGCGAGCCCCGCGGCGTCGCCCACGAGGCAGAACCGCTCCCCGGCGAGCCGCCGCGGCGCTCGGCGCCGGACGACGTAGGCGTGGCCCCGGAACGGCTCGATCGGGAGGTCCGCGGGAAGCCGGCCCGAGGCCCGCAGGGCCTCGACGAGCCGGCTCCGGCGCTGTCGCAGATCCACGCCGGGTCCCGCGACGCAGCCGATCCCGATGTTGAGGACGTCCTGCTTGGGGAAGAACCAGCCGTAGCCCTTGAGGTCCGGCTCCACGTAGAGCTCCGGCACCCGGGAGGCCTCCTCGAGAGCCGTCCCCGGGGTCGGCGGCAGCCGCGTCTCGCTCTCCTGGGCGATCACGACCTCTTCCTGCTCGGACACCTCGCCGAGCGCGCGGGCCACCGGGCAGAAATGGCCGCCGGCCCCGATGACCACGGACGCCGTGAAGACACCGTCGCCGGTGACGAGCTCGATCCGGTCCCCGGCCGGCCTGACCGCGGTCACGCGCGCTCCGTCCTGCACGTCGGCGCCGGCGCCGCGGGCGCGCTCCAGGAGATAGTGGTCGAACTCCCGCCGGACGATCCCGTAGCTGGCCGGCCGGCGCCAGCGAGTCTCGTGGCGCGCCCCGTCGAACTCGAACCGGCAGGCGGAGAAGGCCTGGATGGTGTGCGGATACGTCTCCGGGTCGACCTCGACGTCGGCCAGCGCCTGGGGGGTCACCCAGCCGGCGCAGACCTTCACCCGCGGGAACCGGGCGGCGTCGAGGACCAGCGGCCGAAGGCCGGCCCGGGCCAGCTGCCAGGCGGCGGAGCTGCCCCCCGGTCCGCCGCCAACGACGACGACCTCGCGATGATCCACGTCAGCCCCGCCACATCGCGAGCAGGATCCGTACGCGGTCGGTCAGCGACACCCGGATCCCCTCGATGCTGTCCGCGATCTTCATCGCCTCGAACAGGTCCCCCTCGATGTCGAGCGCGCCCTCCACGTAGGCCTCGGCGAAGTTCAGCGGGGTCGGATCGCGGATCAGGCGGACGAACGTCTCGGGCTGGTGCATGACGGCCGTGCACACCGGCGGGCTCGCTCCCAGGGTCACCAGGGTTCCGTCCCAGAGACGGAAGGCGAACCCGACCGGGACGCCGTCGAACACCCGGTGCAGGATGTCCGCCGCCCGCCGGGAGGCTGAGTCGCCGCGACAGCCGGGTCACCTCTCGGGGATCTCCTCGCGCCGAGTGCTCACCGTTCCACACCCGGCGGGGCCGCCCGGCACCGTGACCGGACCCCGGAGACCAAGGCGGGCCGGGGCGTCACGCGGACAGGACTCGAAGGTGCGGACTCGACGAAACCGACTGCGGCACCCGGGCCTCCCCTCGAAGACCGGTCAGAAAAACTCGAGTCCCGGGCAGGTTTCCTGACTCTCGGATCACCCTACTCGCCGCCGTCTTCCCGGCACCGCCTGTCCGACGCCAGTGACTCGATGGCAGCTTTCGTCCCCGATCACAGTGACGGGGTCGTGGCGGATTCGCGCCGCCTTCCCTCTTCGCCCCACAGGGAGCGCACCCGGGACCCCTGACAACGTCGGCGACACTAGCAGACGCCTCCGGCGCGGTCAAGGGCCGGCGGCGAGGGCCGGCGGTGAGGGTCCGCGGCGCCACCGCCCCCGGAAGGCGGCGCGAGGACGACCGGATCGGAGGGGTCCCGATCTGCTGCCGTCGTTTCGCCGCAATTCGCCCTCATCTTTCCGCGCGCGGGCCACCACGCCGGCACGACGCCGATGCCGCGAACGGAAAAGTTTGAGGCTCGATGACCGTGTGCTAGCCTCGACGAGCCGAGAGAGTATATGGCCGTTCACGCGGGCACCGCCGATGTTGACCTCGGACACCCGGCCCGGAGCCGCCCGGCTCGGGACGTCTCCCACCGGTTCCGGCGCCAGCCGGCTGGCAAGGGGGCTTGGCTGTTCCTGGCCATCGGCGTCGCGGTCCTTCTCGCGGTGGCCCTGCGCCCGGTGGTCGGGCCGCGGCGCGATCTCGCCCGTGGTGCCCATCCCGAGCCGGCGCCGTCGACGACCCGTCAGCTGATCGCGACCCCGCCGATCCTCGCCGACCCACCGGCGATCTCGGACGGCCCAGCGGTGATCCCGGCCGACGCACCGCCGATCCTCGCCGACCCGGGGCCGATCTCCACCGAGCCGCCCGCCGCATCGGGTCTCGTGTTCCGGGTCCAGGTCGGGTCGTTCCTCGATCTTCGGAACGCGCTGCGCATGGTCGAGCGACTACGAGGCGAGGGCCTCCCGGCCGATCTCCGGGTCGCCCAGGGCCATCAGGTGCGGTACCGTGTCCTCGTGACACCTGGGACGGGCGAGACCGACGAGAAGCTGCTCGCCCGCCTCAGCGTGCTGGGCGTCTCGGCGACGGCCGTAAACGGGGAATTCGCCGTCACGGGCTTCGTGCCGACCGAGGACGCCGACGCGATCGCCAGTCGCCTGGAAGACGAAGCGATCGCGGTGCGCGTCGAGGGGGAGCAGCGGGTGGTCTCCTACCACGCGGTGCGCGTGGGCACCTATCGCGCGGCTCAGGACGCTGATCGGGCCCGGGTCGAGCTGACCGCTCGCGGGCTGGCGGGGCTCGTCGTGCGGGAATCGGACGACGGCTCCGGAGGCGAGTAAGCTCAGTCCGCGCCGGCCACGGCCTGGGAGAGACGACGCGCCAGCTCGCGATGCCGCGTGAAGTAGTACGCGAGCATGGCCCCCGCCGCGCACAGGTTGGCGACCGCGACCGCCCAGCCCGCCAGGTGGTCGAACACCCACCGCGCCAGCACGAGAACGACGGCGAAGAATAGCACCTCGAAGCCGAGGTAGAGGACGACCAGCAGGAAGAAGAACATGGGGTCCCGCTCGGCGCCCGCGACCAGGAGAGCTCCGACGATGCCGAGCACGACGAAGGCGCCCACGTGGACCAGCGTGTACGAGAGCACCCCGCCGAGCGGATCCGCCTGCCCGAGGAGCGCCTTGGCGAGGATCCGGGGCGTCGTGAGCGGCTCGCCGGCCACCGCGTCGAGGACGAGGAACCAGGCCATCACCACGGCCGCGCCGATGAGCCCCGCGACCACGCCCTCGCGCAGCACGGGCCCCGACGCGCCCACGAGGGGCGCCGCCGCCCCCGGGTGGGCGCGGAGGAAGAACCAGAGCATGCCCACCGCCGCCAGGAGGTTCGCCCCGAGGATGCGCCACCAGACCAGCGCGCCGAGCAGCGAAGGGCCCAGTCGCTCCAGGACGAGGAAGAACGAGACTTCGAACGCCGCGAACAGGACGACGAAGGCGACGAACATCGCGGGCTCCCGCTCGCTGGTGGCGAGCAGGCTGGCCGCCACGATGCCGAAGCCCACGAACGCGGCGACGTGGATGAGGGTGTAGCCCAGCACCGGGCCGAGGGCGATCTGGACGGTCGCCGGATCGGCGGCGCCCCGGAAC
This sequence comes from uncultured Candidatus Rokubacteria bacterium, assembly GCA_963708025.1. Lineage (GTDB taxonomy): Bacteria > Methylomirabilota > Methylomirabilia > Rokubacteriales > DASRDR01 > CAVPSB01. The sequence goes on from CAVPSB010000034.1 coordinate 125,404, forward strand.
ACGGCCGCGCCGAGGAGGCCCGGGGTCAGGAGCGGCTGCCCGCGGCCCACGTCGAGCACGAGAAACCACAGGGCGACGATGGCGGCGCCGACGACGCCGGCCAGCACGCCCTCCCGCAGCACCGAGCTCCGCGCGTTCATGGGCCCCTCCCCCGGCCGCTGTCCGGGCGCCCACGCCCCGGCCGGTCAGGCACTCCCGCCGCTCCCGGAATCGAACGCCGAGCCCGGGCCGGAGCGTCGCCCGGCCGCCGACAGGTGCCGGCGGAGCCAGGCGCCCGCGACGACCACCGCCACGAACGGGAGCACCGTGAGAACGACGGCACTCCAGTAGAACCCGGGGTTCAGGCCCGTTCCCTCGCGCCCCCCGCCGATGCAGACCGCGCAGGCCTCCGCCGCGACGGGACCGAGCAGGGGTACGACCGCGAGGACGGCTCGGGCCGTCTCCCGGGTCCAGCGGCGTGCGCGCATCGCTGATTCCCTCACCAGAGGTAGACGAGACCCCACAGGACCGGCCAGAGCAAGACGACGAAGGTCCAGTAGAGGCCCGCGGCCGCCAGCGGGCCCGGCGCGGGCCGATTCCCCCGAGCTCTCCCTGCCTGGGCGCGGAGCAGGACGAGCCAGCCGAGCGCCGCCGCCACGTGGGCCGCGTGGGCGCCGACCAGCACGTAGAAGGTCGCCCCGTACACGCCCGACGGCGCGGTGAAGCCGAACCTCACGAGGCGCGCCCACTCGAACCCCTGCATGAAGAGGAAGATCGCCCCGCCCAGCGCGGCCTGCTCGAGCCGCAGGCACAGCGAGCGGCGGTCCGCTGCCCCGACCGCCCGGCGCATGGCGTGCCCGCTCCACAGGAGCACGGCCGTGCCGAGCGCGGTGATCCCGACCGGGAGGCGCGGCTCCCCCTGCGGAGGCCAGGCCGGGGAGCCGAGCCGGAACACGAGGAACGCCGCGACGAGGCCGCCGAAAAGCATCGTCTCGGCCACGAGCAGCACCACGATCCCCACGCGGACAGCGTCGGCGCGCTGCTCGGCGCCCCCGTCCCACCCCGGCCATCGGCCCTCCTCGACCGGCCCGACGGGCGGCGGCGGCCGCCCCGCGGCCCCCGCCGGACGGCCCACGACCGGCTCGGTCTCGAGCAGCCGGGACGCCGGCATCTCGGCGCGCCTCACCCCGTCCGGTCCGACACGGGGGAGTCCGGCGACGGCCCTCGACGTCTGCACGCGTCGGTCACCTCAGCGGTGGAACACGAAGTCCGGGAAGAGCGCGATCAGGAGGCCCAGGACGAACAGGACGGGGAGGATCGCCAGGGCATAGAGGAAGCGCGGCTCCCAGCGCAGGTGCATGAAGTTCCCGGCGACCAGCACCGCCTTGACCACCGCCGTCGCGAAGATGAGCAGGAGCGCGACCGTGCGTCCTCCGGGCAGGTAGTTCGCGAAGAGGCTCACGACCAGGAGAGCCACGAGCCAGCCCCAGATCACCACGTAGCTGGGCCGTGCCGCACCGGATGCCATCACCGTCCTCCGGGGCCCCCCGCCGCCCGCCGCCTCAGGAGAGATAGACGAGCGGGAAGAGGAAGATCCACACGATGTTCACGAAGTGCCAGTAGAGCCCTGCCAGCTCCACGCGATCCGGGCGCTCCGTCCCGGCTACCGCGAACAGGAGCCCGTTCAGGATCAGACCGGCCAGCACATGGAGCGCGTGGAGTCCCGTCAGCGTGTAGTAGAAGGACCAGAAGATCCCGGCCCCGGGCGTGTACCCGGCCTGGATCTTGCCCGTGTACTCGAAGGCCTTGATGGCGAGGAACGCCAGCCCCAGCGCGATCGTCGCCAGCAGGTACCAGCGAAACCCGCCCGCATCGCCCCGCTCGGCCGCGCCGTACGCCTGCACCACGGTCAGGCTGCTCGTCAGGAGCACCAGGGTGTTGAGCGCCGCCAGCGGCACCGAGAGGTGGGCGGACTCCTCGTGCCACCCGCCGGCCCCGACGCGGAAGACGACGAACGCCGCCAGGAGGCCGCCGAACACCATGATCTCGGAGGCCAGGAACCACCACATCGCGAGCTTGCCGGCCGGCACGCCGGCAAAGGCCGGGCGCTCGGCTGCGGGGGCGTGGACGCCGACGGCCATCAGCGCGACTCCTCGGGTCAGCGGGACAAAGCGAGGGCCTGGTCCTGGGGGACCCAGTCCTGCCGCGCCGCGGGGTGGCTGTACTCGTAGGGTCCGTGGTGGACCACCGGCACCCGCTCACCCCAGTTGCCGTGCGGCGGCGGGGACGGCGCCGACCAGTCGAGCGTGTTCGCCTCCCACGGGTTCGCCGGCGCGCGGCGGCCGGCCGCCAGGCTCCAGGCCACGTTGGCGACCAGCACGACCTGCGATGCCATGAGCCCGAACGCCCCGTACGAGATCAGCACGTTCAGCCACTGGTGGGGGACCAGCGCGTCGTACTGGAGCGGGTTCGCGATCCGCCGGACCATGCCGGCGAGCCCGATGTTGTGCATCGGGAAGAAGGTGAGGTTGAAGAACACGACCGTCAGCCAGAAGTGGAGCTTCCCGAGGCCCTCGGACAGCATCCGGCCGCTCATCTTCGGGAACCAGAAGTAGAGGCCGGCGAAGCCCCCGAAGAACACGGCGCTGAACAGCGTGTAGTGGAAGTGCGCGACGACGAAGTAGGTGTTGTTGATGTAGATGTCGACCGGGGCCGACCCGTTGAAGATGCCGGTGAGCCCGCCCACGATGAACATCGTGACGAAGCCGAGGGCCCAGAGCATCGGGGTGTCGAAGCGGATCGAGCCCCGCCACAGCGTCGCGATCATCGCGAACATCACGAAGGCGAACGGCACCGAGATCAGGATGGTCGTGACCGAGAAGGGCATCGCCAGACGCGGGTCCATGCCACTCACGAACATGTGGTGCGCCCACACGATGAACGACAGCGCCCCCGCCACCAGGGTGGCCCAGATGATCCACCGGTACCCGAAGATCGGCTTCCGGGAGAACACCGGCAGGACCTCCAGCACGAAGCCGACGGCGGGCAGCAGCACGACGTAGACCTCGGGGTGCCCGAAGAACCAGAAGAGATGCTGCCAGAGGAGCGGGTCCCCGCCGCCGGCCGGCGCGAAGAACTGCGTCCCGATCGTCCGGTCCAGGAGGAGCATCACCGCCCCGCCGATCAGGGGCCCCACCGACAGCAGGAAGATCACCGCCGCCATGAGTTGATGCCACACGACCAGCGGGAGCCGGAAGAAGCCCATGCCCGGGGCTCGCAGGACGATCGCGGTCGTCACGTAGTTGACCCCGCCCATCAGGAACGACGCGAACTCCAGCGCGTGGGCCAGGAGCCAGAGGTTCAGCCCCCACGTCACCCCGGTGAAGTCCGGCCGCGCCGACAGCGGCGGGTACCCGGTCCAGCCCGCCGAGGCCGCCCCGCCCGGCACGAAGAAGGACACGAGCAGGAGCAGGGAGGCGACGAGGAACACCCAGACCGAGAGCATGTTCAGGCGCGGGAAGACCATGTCCCGGGCGCCGATCATGAGCGGGATCAGGAAGTTTCCGAACGCCCCCAGCAGGATGGGCATCGCCACGAAGAACACCATGATGGTCCCGTGCATCGTGACGAAGACGTTGTAGGCCTCGGGCCCGACCTCGCCCAGCACCGGAACTGGCGCCTCCGGCCAGGCGAGCTGGTATCGCATCAGGAACGCGAGAAAGCTCCCCACCAGGATCCAGAACACCCCGAGGCCGAGGTACTGCATCCCGATGGTCTTGTGGTCGGTCGCGAAGACGTACCGCCCCCAGAATCCCGGCGCCGCGTGCTGGGCGACGTGCGCCACCGCCGCCGTCCCGGCCCCCGCCTCGCTCATGTGGTCGTCTCCCGGCCCGTGTCCGTCAGGATCCCCACTGCTCGGCCCGCCACCGGTCGAAGACCTCCGGCGTCTCGACGAAGAGGTATCCCTTCATCCCGGAGTGCCCGAACCCGCAGAGCATGGCGCAGGGAAGCTCGTACTTGCCGGTCTTCGTCGCCTCGAACCAGGCGTCGATCACGCGCCCCGGCACCACGTCCTGCTTGAGACGGAGGTTGGGCAGGAAGAAGCTGTGGATGACGTCCTTCGAGCGGAGCTCGAGCCGCACCGGCTTCCCGACCGGGACGTGGATCTCGTTGTCGAAGGTCCGGTCGTCCGTGGTGTCGAACTTCCCGTCCGGCCCCGGGTAGACGACCTCCCAGTTGAACTGCTTGCCGGTGACCCGGATCGTCAGCTCCGCCGGCGGCCGCTCCAGCTTGACCCGCGCCCAGGCCGGCGCGCCCTTGAAGTCGATCCAGAAATCGAGCACCAGCACGACCGCCACCGGGACGAGCAGCCACGCCACCTCGCCGAGCCGCTCGCCGCGCACGTACGCCGCGCGCTGGCCCGGGCGGCGCCGGTAGCGGACGAGGAACCAGCCGATGGCGCCGAAGGTGATGAAGAACCAGATGATCGTGAGGTAGTAAACCAGGCCGAAGACCGCGTCGATCTCGCCACCGTAGGTCGAGACGTTCTCGGGCAGCCACCGGAACCAGTTGAGCATCAGGACGCCTCCCGCCGCGTCGGGGGGGTGTGAGCCGGGACCAGGTCGTCGATGCGCACCGCCTCGAGCTCCCGGGTGACGAGCGCCTGGATCCGGAGCCAGACTGGATGGACCGGGCACGTGCCGGCCCGGGCACACCGCGGTGGCCGGGTCACGCACCGGTTGAGCGCCATCGGCCCCTCGACGGCCTCGATGACCCGCCGGAGGCTGATCGTGTGCGGGCTCGCCGCGAGCGAGACGCCACCCAGCGCGCCGCGCCGCGTGTGCACCAGACCGTCCCGCGCGAGGGCCTGGACGATCTTGGTCAGGTAGGCCCGGGGCACCTCGGTGCGCCGGCCGAGGTCGTCCGTCCTGACGGTCGTCCCCGCCGGCTGCGCCGCCAGATCGACGACGACCCGCACCGCGTAGTCGCCCTTGCGCGTGAGCTCCATGGAGTGGACCTTGTTGATCCCGTTGGTCCAGAAGGACCTACCCGAGGATCGCTCACGGGCCACGGCGCGGACAATGAGGCATCCGCATCATTTCCCTAGTCCGGGCGACCCGGTCGTCCGGCACCTCGACGAAGCGAGCCGGCGCCGTCTCGAGGAACGCCTCGGGTGGCGGCGCGCCTCGTCCACCGCTGAAAGGGTCGGAACGGCCGGCGCAGCCCCCGGGGGGGGGAGAATCGAGGGGGGGGTCTTCCGAGCCCTCGAAGGGACTACCGGGTCTCGACCGCCGGGAGACCGCCTTCGCGCACGAGCGTGTTGAACGCGGACACGTCGGCGTCGACCAGCGCCTGGAGGCGACCGAGCTCCCGGCGGACCTGGGCCGCCAGGTGCTCGTAGACCTCGACGGCCTGCCGGGGTGGGGCGGCGTCGGCGCTCGACAGCACGCTGACCAGGGAGGCCAGGCGGAGGTTGAGGCGCGCGGGATACCGGAGCGCGTCCATCGAGTTCCGGGCGCCGGTCTGGACCAGCTCGGTCTCGATCTCGGTGAGCCGGGCCACGAGCGCCTCGGCCGCGCCGGCGATGGCGAGGAGACGCTCGGGGGCCTCGCCGGGCGCCGTGGACTCGCGGACGCGCTGGGACCACTCGCCCACCTGACGGCGGATCCGCCGGAGGCGGTTGATGCCGGCATGCGTCTCCGACAGCGTGTCGCGGATGCGGCTCCACAGGGCGAACTGCGCGTCGAGATCGGCCTGGCTGGCCGGCACCCGGGGATCCTTGCGCACCTCGAACGACTGCGTCCACGACCGGTCGCCGACCGTCAGACGGACCTGGTAGGTGCCGGGCGGAGCGAGCGGGCCGGTGATCGCCTTCTCGGTGGTGACGTCACCCGGCACCTTTTCCGCGCCGGGGTAGCGGAGGTCCCACACGAAGCGGTTGAGGCCCGGCCGGGCCGTGATGTAACGCTCGTCCTTCGGCGCGGCTTCGGGGGCGACCGACGTCGTCTCGGCGCCAGGCGGCCGGCTCGTTCCGCCGTCGGCTGCCGGCTCCTCCGGCCGTGTCCCGAACGTGCGGATCACGGCGCCCCCGGATTCCAGGAAGCCGAGCGACACGGGACCGGCAGGCGCGCCGGGAAGGACGTAGTAGACGATGGCGCCGGTCGGCGGGTTCTCGCCGGCGTCGAGGAACGTCCGCAGGCGCTCGCCCTCGGGCGTCCGGTCCTCGTAGAAGGTCAGCCCGGTCCCCAGCGCCATCATGTAGTTCTTGTGGTGCTTGCCCGGCCCCCGGAAGAGGTCCACGCTCCAGTTCTGCCAGGGCCGCACGGTGGCGCGCGGCGGGAGGAGCCGGGCGGCCTCGGCCGCGCTCGCCGTCGCCTCGCGCAGCGGGGTCAGGTCGTCGAGGATCCAGAACGACCGGCCGTGGGTCGCGGCGACCAGGTCGCCGTTCTTGACGGCGAGGTCGTAGACCGGCGCCACCGGCAGGTTCCCGGGAAGCCGGTGCCAGGTCGTCCCGTCGTCCCCGGACACCACGACCCCGGTCTCCGTCCCGACGTAGAGGAGCCCGCGCCGCGCCGGGTCCTCCCGGATGACGCGGCTGATCTCGCCGGCCGGGAAGTCCCCGGCCAGGGCGCGCCAGGTGTGGCCGTAGTCGTCGGTCCGGTAGAGGTAGGCGTGGTAGTCGTCGAGCTTGTAGCGGGTGGCGGCCACGTAGGCCGTGCCGCGCGCGTGCGGCGAGACCTCGATCGTCGCGATCAGGGACCACTCGGGCAGATCGGGCGGCGTCACGTTCTGCCAGCGTCTGGCCGTCGTCCCGCGAGACGTGGACGAGGCCGTCGTCGCTCCCTGCCCACAGGACGCCCCGCTCGTGCGGGCGACTCGGCAAAGGCGTAGACGGTGCCGTAGTGCTCGGCGCCGCTGGTGTCCTTGGTCAGCGGCCCGCCCGAGGCTTCGAGCTTGGTCGGGTCCTGCCGGGTGAGGTCCGGGCTGATCGCCTCCCAGCTCGAGCCCTCGTCGCGGGTGCGGAAGACGAGGTTGCCGGTGGCGTAGAGCGTGCCGGGGTCGTGGGGCGAGAAGACGATGGGGAAGGTCCAGGCGAAGCGGTACTTGAGGTCCCGGGCGCCCCAGCCGTAGTACACCTCCGGCCACACGGTGACGAGCCGGATCTGGCGCGTGCGGTGGTCGTAGCGCTGGAGCGCCCCACCGCCGCCGGGCGAGCTGCCGACCGCGCCGACGTAGACGACGTTCGGATCGCGCGGGTGGACCGCGATGTACCCGCTCTCCCCGGTGCCGGCCGGGTAGCAGTCGCCCCAGGTGATGCCGCCGTTCTCGGAGGCGCTTGGCACGCTCACGCTCGAGTTGTCCTGCTGGGTGCCGTAGACGCGGTAGGGGTGCTGGTCGTCGGTGGCCACGTGATAGAACTGCGCGGTGAGCTGGTTGTAGATGGTGGACCAGCTCCCGCCCGCCGTTGAACGAGACGCAGGCGCCGCCGTCGTTCCCCTCGATCATGCGCCGGGGATCCCGGGGGTCGATCCAGAGATCGTGGTTGTCGCCGTGCGGCGTGGTGATCTCGGCGAAGGTGCGCCCGCCGTCGGTCGACTTCCACATCTTGAGATTGGTCACGTAGACCGTGTCGGGGTCGACCGGGTCCGCGAAGACGTGGCAGTAGTACCAGGGGCGATGGATCAGGTCGCGGTTGTCGGAGACGAGCTCCCACGTTCGCCCGCCGTCGTCCGAGCGGTAGAGGCCCGCGCTCGACGCCTCGACGATGGCCCAGACGCGATCGCCCCGGGCCGGGGACACGCTGACCCCGATCTTGCCCTTGATCCCGCGCGGCAGCCCCGGATTGTCGGTGATGTCCGTCCAGGTGTCGCCCCCGTCGGTCGACTTGTAGATCCGGCTGTCCGGGCCCCCGCTGGAGAGCGTCCAGAAGTGGCGGTACACCTCCCAGGTGGCCGCGTAGAGGACGCGGGGGTTGCCCGGGTCGAGGGCGAGGTCGATCGCGCCCGCCTTGTCGCTCGTGAAGAGGACCTGCTGCCAGCTGCGGCCGCCGTCCCGGGAGCGGAAGACCCCGCGCTCCCGGTTGGGTCCGAACGCGTGGCCGAGCGCGGCGACGTACACCAGGTCGGGGTCGCGGGGGTGGACGCGGATCTTGCCGATGTGACGGCTGTCGGCCAGCCCCACGTGCGTCCACGTCTGGCCGCCGTCGGTCGTCTTGTAGACGCCGTCGCCGTAGGAGACGTCGATCCGGATGGTCGCCTCCCCCGTTCCCGCGTAGATGACGCTGGGATCCGACTCGGCCACCGCCAGCGCACCGATGGCCGCCGTTCGGAAGTAGCCGTCGGAGACGTTCTCCCAGTACGTGCCGCCGTCCGTCGTCTTCCACACCCCACCGGCCACGGCACCGAAGTAGAACACCGCCGGCTCGGTTGGATGGCCGGCGACCGCGACCACCCGCCCGCCGCGCGGGGGACCGATGCAGCGCCACCGGAGGGTCTGGAACAGGGCTGGGTCCATCGGATCGACCTCGCAAGCTCGGAGTTTTCGCCGCCGTTCGGATCGCGATCGGAACTAGAGGCCGTCCGCGATGATAGGCCAGCGCGGGCCAGTGGCGCAACCGGCCACGATGCGGCCGACTCGCGGTTGACAGTCCGGGGCCGGCCGTCTAGTGTCTCATCGACGGCCGATCGGTCCACCGACAGGAGGAGGACGCCATGGAGGAAGTGTTTCCCGTAGGCTCGGGGGTGGTTCTGGGACTCGCCATCGCCTACCTGGTCCCGGGGCGACTACGAGGTTGGGTCCTCGGCTGCTTCAGCGTGCTCATCGGCGCGATGGCCAGCTGGGTCAGCGGGGAGCTGGCGATCAGCTGGGTCTATCTCCTGATCGACACCGCCCAGGTGCTGGTGGCCGGCGCGATGACCTGGTTCCTGGCGGTCCGCTGGAGACGCTTCGCCGCTGCCTCCGGCCGACGAAACGCCTGACGCCCCTCCCGGACTGATTCCGAGCGGCGGCTCCGCCGGCCGGCCCACCCACCCGACCCGAAAAGGGGGGGCATCGGGGGGGTGTTCCGACACCCCCCCGAAGGCCTAGCGGAGGAAGGTGGCCTGCCGCGCCGTCTCGATACAGCGCAGCGCGTCGGCCGGCGTCAGGATCTCGCGGGCCAGGAGCCGCTCGAACTCCTTCCGGAGCGTCGTCCGGAGGAGGTAGGTCCCGTCGGTGTTGATCGTGGTCCGGACGCCGGCGGCGCGGAAGCGGGCGAAGATCTCCCGCAGCTCCGCCCAGCCCGAGATGGCCCGGGTGCGGTGGTTCGACGACGGACAGATCTCCAGCACGATGTTGCGCTCGACGAGCTTCGCCATCAGCTCCTCGCTCTGGGCGGCGGCGATCCCGTGGCCGATCCGGTCCGGCTCGAGCTTCTCGATGACCGCCAGCACCCCCTCGGGCCCGGTGTGGGAGGTCTCGCCGGTGTGGATGGTGGTGCCGAGACCGGCCGCCCGGGCCCTCGCGAACAGCTCCCGGTAGCGGTCCACGTCGCCCCCGAACTCGAGCGTGTGGCGCTCGGGTCCGGCCAGATCGATCCCCACCACCCCCCGGTCGCGATAGCGCTCGGCCTTGCGGACGAGGATGTCGTTCAGCTCGTAGTCGAACTCGCGAGCGAGACAGAAGATCAGGCCGGCCCGGACGCCGTAGGCGAGGCAGGCCCGCTCCATGCCGCGAATGGCGGCGGCGATGATGTGGTCGAGGTCGCGCTCGCCGCCGACGTTCCGCTTCATGGGGTTGAAGCGGAGCTCGATGGTCGAGACGCGGGAGGAGCGGTACTCCTTGCCGATGATGGCGTAGACCGACCGCTCGATGGCGGAGGGTGACGACTGGATCCGCTCCGTCCAGCGGTGCATGATGTCGAGGTAGCTGTCCAGGGACGACACCCGGGCGGGGTCGGCGTAGACGAGGTCGCGGAACTCCCAGTAGGTCCTGACCGGCAGCTTGAAGCCGTGGTCGTGCGCGATCTCCCACAGCACCTGGGGGGCGACGGCGCCTCCCACGTGGATGTGGAGGTCGGTCAGCTCGATCGTATCGAGGCTGAAGTCGCTCAGCTCGGCTCCGACGTCACGGTCCCGGGCACGCTACCTCGCCGCCAGCGCGGTCTCGATGTCCTTCCGCAGACCCGCGTCGTCCGGCGTCACCCGGCTCGGATAGAACTTCACGACCCGGCCGTCCCGGGCGACCAGGTACTTGCCGAAGTTCCAGCCCGGCAGCTCGCCGGACTGCTTCTGGAGATTGGCGTACACGGGGGACTGGCCGGTGCCGGCCCGGGTGACGACCTTCTCGAACAGCGGGAAGCTGACGTCGTAGGTGAGCGAGCAGAACTGGCGGATCTCCCGGGCCGTCCCCGGCTCCTGGCCGCCGAAGTCGTTGCTCGGGAAGCCCAGGACGAGGAAGTCCCGGCCGCGGAGGTCGCGGTAGAGCTTCTCCAGGCCCGCGTACTGGGGCGTGTAGCCGCACTGGCTGGCCAAGTTGACGACGAGGGTGACCTTGCCGGCGTAGGCCTTGAGATCGGCGGGCTGCCCCTCCAGGGTCTTCGTCGTCAGGCGATAGAGCGAGTCCGGGGCCAAGGCGATCTCCTTCTTGCTCTCCTGGGCCTCGGACGCGAGCGTCAGGGCCAGCAGGGCGAGGCCAACGGTCCACACGCGGCGCATGGGTCGTCTCCTGTGCCCGGGTTTGTCAGCGAGCCGAGGGGCCGCCGAGGGCGGCCTCCATGTCCTTCACCCGGTGAGCCCCCGAGTGCCCGTCGAGGTCGGCGGGCCAGTGGGCGGAGCGCTCCCGGCGGCCGAACCACTCGGCGGGGGTCCTGGCGAGCGTCCTCAGCACGTCGGCGTGGACCCGACGATGCCACGCGATGACCTGGCCCGGCCGCTGGCGATGCCAGCGCTCGTAGATGAGGCGGTTGATCTGGTTCACGTCGAGGCCCCGCATCTCCGGCAGCCGCCGCTCGCCGCGGATCACGCGGGCGGTGTGCTCTTTCCAGTAGACGATGTGGGCGAGGGCGTCCTTGACGGTCCACGGATCGCGTGTCGGCGGCCGCGGCACCCGCCGGTTCCAGTCCGCCGGGCGCAGCCGCGCGACCAGCCGGTCGAGCCGGGCGAACTCGCGGCGGGTCCGGTCGAGAACCTCCCGGCGGGTGTGACGCATGTCGGGAAGCATCCTACACCGCCGGGCTCACCGGCGCGACTGGCGCGATGCCGCACCGGGGCGAGACGGAGGCGGTATACTGAAACGACAGGAAATACGATGCGTTCACGCCTCGTCGCCGCGGGTGGCGCCCTGATGCTGACGGTGGCGGCCGCCCTCGCCCCGACCGCGCCGCTCGCGGATCCCAGCTCGCCGGCCGTCGAGCAGCGGCGCCAGCCCCCGGCCGCGGAGACCGCCGACAGCGAGTACAACCGCGGCGTGCGGGCCCGCGTCGCCCAGGACTGGAAGGCGGCCGAGGCCGCGTTCCGCCGCGCCATCGCCCTGCGCCCCGGCTTCCCGGACGCCTGGAACGAGCTCGGGTATGCCCTGCGCAACCAGAGCCGCTACCCGGAGTCACTCCGGGCCTACGACGAGGCGCTCCGGCTGCGGCCCGACTTCCCGGAGGCGCTCGAGTATCTCGGCGAGGCCTACGTGAAGGTCGGCCGGCTCCCGGACGCGCGCCGCGTCCTCGACCGGCTGCGTGCCCTCGACCCCCGCCGCGCCCGAGAGCTGGCCGAGGTCATCGAGAAGGGAAACTAGCCCCGCCCCTATCCCCCCAAGCGCCCGCCCCGGTGCTTGGGCCCGCTCTAGTTCCTTGGCGTACCGGGTCAAGCTGTCGGGGGCGGGGCCGAGGAGCGAGCAGCGCTAGGACGCAGGGAGTCGCCCACCGCAGGCGTATGCCGCATACGCCGAGGATGGGCGACGACCGAGGACGACGCGATGCGACGCTCATCGGCCCCGCCCCCCTAAAACCGCGAGGACGAGAGCTGGACGTCGGCCTTGCCCCAGGCCTTGCGGAAGGCCGCCTCCACGCGCGCAGCCTCGGCCGTGTTCCCCTGGGCTCGCAGGCTCTGGGTCAGCCCGAACAGCGACCAGCCGTTGTCCGGGTTCCGGGCGAGGTCCTCGCGGTAGACTTGCTCCGCCTCGCGGGGCCGACCGGCCTGGAGCAGCACCGCGCCGAGGGTTTGCCGCACCGGGAAGTACCACGGCGGGGGCTCGGTGAACCAGTGGGTGTCCTGCTCGGCCACCGCCGCGCGGAGCAGCCGCTCCGCGGTCGCCATGTCCCCCGCCTTGGCCGCCAGCTCGCCGGCCAGCACGTTCGCGGCGAGCTGGAGCATGTTCCGGGCGCGGAAGAAGAAGGCGACGGTCCGCTCCGCGGGGACCGACTGGAGGAGCGCCTCCAGCGCGGCCAGCTCCTGCCGGGCCTCGGCGGCTTGCCCCTTCGCGTTGAACGCCAGGCCGCGGGCGTAGTGCCACACCCCCCGGGTGTACGACCACTCCCGCGGAGGGGCCGGGTACCGGAGCACGTCGTCCCAGCGGCCGAAGCGCGCCAGGGCCACGAACGGCGCCACCGGCGCCGTCTCCATGTCCGGCATCTCCTTGATCATCTCCGCCGGCGCGGCGTCACCGAACTCGCGAGCCGCGCGGATGGTCTCCGCGGCGCGTCCCTGCATGGCCGCCGACTGCCAGATGAAGTCGAGGTTGTGCGGGTAGTAGAGCCCGCGGTAGATGGGACTCGGGCTGGCCGTCGCGAAGTACCGGCGGTCCGCCTGCACCGCCGCCGCGTTGGAGGCGACAGCGTCCGCGTAGCGTCCCACTCGCCAGTAGATGTGCGAGGGCATGTGGACGAGATGCCCCGCCCCGGGCATCAGCTTCAGCAGGCGGTCGGCCGGCGCCTCGGCGCGCCGGGGATCCGGGCTGGCCTCGACGGCGTGGATGTACAGGTGGATGGCGCCGGGATGATCGGGGTTCCGGGCCAGGACCCGCTCGAGCGTCCGGACGATCTCCTCCGTGCCCGGCTGCGGCTGGCCCTCGGGGGTCCAGAGGTTCCACGGCCGGAGGTTCATCATGGCGTCCGCGAAGAACGTGGCGACCTCCGGGTCGTCCGGGAACTCACGCGCGACCTGCCGCATGGCATCGGCGTAGGCCTGGTCGAGCGCCTCGCGCTTGACGCCGGGATCGGCCGAGTGACGCTTCGCGATCGCCTGGATCAGCGCCCGCTCGCGAGGGCTCGTGGAGGCCGCGGCCCGCGTCGCCTCCTGGACGGCGGCCAGCGCCTTCTTCTCACGGTCCGCGTCGGTGGGACTGTTGTAGTTCGAGCCTTCGGTGAGCGCGATTCCCCAGTAGCACAGGGCGCACGCGGGATCGAGGCGGGCGGCCTCCCGGAACGACTTCTCCGCCTCGGAGTGATTGAAGGCGTAGACCAGCCGCAGGCCCTGGTCGAACCAGCGCTGGGCCTCCGGGGACGCGGTGGTGATCCGGGAGGAGTAGCTCCCGAGCGAGTCGTAGAGGGCCGGGCGATCCGTGGCCGCCGCGCCACCGTGCGTCATGTCGTGCCGCTGCGTCGAGCAGGCGGCCAGCCCAATGAGGAGTGTCGGGACGAGAATCCGGCGCCATGCCTTCATCGATGTTCCTCCTTCATGGTGAGCGCGGCGTCCGCTCGATTCCGCGGGGGCGGCGTCTCGGTGACCCGTCACGCGGGCGAGCGGCTCACGGAGCGCTCGATGCGCGCCAGCCGGGCGAGCACGTCGCCTTGCAGGCGGTCCACCTTCTCGTGCAGGTGGGCGACCTCCAGCTCGGCCTTCAGGTTCACGTCGTACTCGATGTCGGAGCGGATCCGGTCCTTCGCGGCCATCCGGTTCTGACTGATCAGCACGAAGATCGAGAGGAAGATCGCCTCCAGGGACACCGCCATGGTCAGGAGGCCGAAGGGGAACGGATCGAAGGCGGGGAGCCCGGGGACGAGGTCCACGTTCGCCACGATCCACACCAGGAAGAACAGCGCGTTCAGGGCGAGGAAGACCATGCTGCCGCTGAAGTCGGCGATCCAGTCGGCGGCCTTCTGGACGAGTGTCCGGTGATCCTCCATCTCCTCGTTGACGTTCCGGGATGCGGTGTGGCGGAGCTGCTCCGCGCTCGCCCGCAGGCGGCGTCCCATGACCGCCAGCATGTCGAGCGCCGCCGAGGGGTACCGGTTCAGGAACTGCTCGAGGTCGGGACGGTCCAGCCGCAGCGCCTCCAGGTCCTCGGTCGCGACCACCGCCGCCGTGCGCGGCCCGCTGTCGAGGAGCGAGATCTCCCCGAAGTAATCCCCGACCCCGGACGTCTCCAGGACGATCCGCTTGCCGGTGTCGTCGGTGACGAAGATCTCGACCGCGCCCGCGCGGACGATGTAGAGCGAGTCTCCGGGGTCGTTGTAGTTGAACACCAGCTGGTTCGCCGGCACCCGCACCACGTCCAGGACCCCGGCCAGGGCCGTGCGCTCCTGCTCGTCCATCAGCTGGAAGAAGGGGACTTCCTTCAGCAGTGCGGCATCGGTCGGCATGGTGACCCCCTCATCTGTCGCTCCCGCCCCGGTGGCCCTGGTGACGCCCGGTTGTCCTCCCTGGCGGTCCGGGGAGCGCGGATCACCGCGAGCGTAGCACACCTGGCGAGAGGTCGAGGAGCCGGAGCCGGCTCACGGCTCCACCGTCGCGCGCCCGGGAGGAAGCGAGCCGGGGGCTGAACGGAGCTGGAACGAACGACTCGCACGCCGCGATTGTGGCAAACTGGACGAGTTGTGCCGGAACGCGCCATGGAGAGGTCAGAGCTCCTCAAGCAGCTCCACATCGATCGCGGCACCAACGGAACCCCGCGGTCGCGCGCCCGCCGGCTCGGGCTCGGGGCGGCCGTGCTGCTGGTCCTGGCCGGAGTCGTCTGGCTCGCGCTGGGCCGGCGAGAGCCGCCCACCGTGCGCACCGCCGTGGCCCGGGCCGCCGGCCCCGCCGCCGGTGCGGGGTCGGTGCTCGACGCCAGTGGCTACGTCACCGCACGCCGCCAGGCCACCGTCTCGGCCAAGATCACGGGCAAGGTCGCCGAGGTGCTGATCGAGGAAGGCATGCGCGTCCAGGAGGGCGCCGTGCTGGCCCGGCTCGACGACACCGAGGCCCGGGCCCAGCTCTCGCTGGCCCAGGCGCAGCTCACCGCGGCGCGCTCGCAACAGGCCGAGATCCGGGCCCAGCTCGAGCAGGCCGAGCGGGACTACGCGCGCCAGAGCGAGCTCTATCGGCGGGAGCTCATCGCCGCGCAGACGCTGGACGCCGCCCAGGCGCAGCGCGACACGCTCCGGGCCCGGCTGGCCAGCGCCGGCGAGCAGATCAAGGTGGCGCAGGAATCGGTCACGGTGGCCGAGGTCCAGCTCGCCAACACCGTGGTGCGCGCCCCGTTCACCGGGGTGGTGGTCGCCAAGGCGGCCCAGCCGGGGGAGATGATCTCGCCGATCTCGGCCGGCGGCGGCTTCACACGGACCGGGATCGGCACCATCGTGGACATGGACTCGCTCGAGATCCAGGTCGACGTCAACGAGGCCTACATCAATCGCGTCACCCCGGGCCAGCCGGTGGAAGCCACACTGAACGCCTACCCGGACTGGAAGATCCCGGCCGAGGTGATCGCCATCATCCCCAGCGCCGATCGCAGCAAGGCCACGGTCAAGGTGCGCATCGCCATCAAGCCGAAGGATGGCCGCATCGTGCCGGACATGGGCGTGCGGGTGGCCTTCCTGAGCGCGCCCTCGACCGCCCCTCCGGTGCCGACGGCGGCCTCGCCCGGGGTGCTGGTGCCCGCCGAGGCGGTCAGGGTGGACGGCGGCCAGAGCGTGGTGTTCGTGCACGCCAACGGCAAGGTGGAGCGCCGCCCCGTCACGCTGGGCCCGAGCGTCGGGGGCCACCGGCACGTGCTCACCGGCCTCCGTGACGGCGAGCGGGTGGTGCTGTCCCCGCCGGAGTCGCTCGAGGACGGCGCCGCCGTGAAGCTGGCCGAGAGCGGCTGACGGCTCGCCGGCCGGATCCCGAAGGGACCCCGCGAATTCCCGATGGCCACGCTGGTCGAGGTCCGCGGCGTGACGAAGGTCTATCGGCGCGGCAGCACGACGATCGAGGTGCTGCACGGCGTCGACCTCGACATCCCCCGGGGCGACTTCGTGGCGTTCATGGGTCCGTCCGGGTCCGGCAAGACGACCCTGCTGAATCTCATCGGCGGCCTGGACTCGCCGACCTCGGGCAGCATCGTGGTGGACGGCCAGCGCATCGACCGGCTTTCGAGCGGCGAGCTGTCGCGCTGGCGGGCCGCGAACGTCGGCTTCGTGTTCCAGGCCTACAACCTGCTGCCCGTGCTGTCGGCCCAGAAGAACGTGGAGCTCCCGCTCCTGCTCACCAGCCTGTCGGCGGCCCAGCGGCGCCGGCACGCCCGGATCGCGCTGACGCTGATGGGCCTCGCGGACCGCGCCCAGCACAAGCCCAAGGAGCTGTCGGGCGGCCAGGAGCAACGGGTGGCGATCGCGCGCGCCATCGTGTCCGACCCCACGCTCCTGGTCTGTGACGAGCCGACCGGCGACCTCGACCGCGCCACCGCCGACGAGATCCTGACGCTGCTGCAGATGCTCAACCGGGAGCACGGCAAGACCATCGTGATGGTCACCCACGATCCCAAGGCCGCCGGCTACGCGCAGCGTCGCCTGCACCTGGACAAGGGGACGCTGGCGCCGGACGACGCGGCCGGTCGCCCGTCATGAGGTACCTGCCCCTCCTGTGGGCGGGGCTCTTCCGCAAGAAGACCCGCACCGTCCTGACGCTCTCCTCGGTGATCGTGGCTTTCCTGCTGTTCGGCCTCCTGCAGGGGGTCAAGGTGGCGTTCGAGTCGGGCGCGGACACCGCGGACGCCAAGCGGCTGCTGACCACCGCCCGCTATTCGATCATCGAGCCCCTGCCGATCGCCTACCTGCGGCGGATCGAGCAGGTCCCGGGGGTGATCGGGGTGGCCCACGCCGAGTGGTTCGGCGCCAAGTACCAGAACGAGAGCAACGCCTTCCCGGTGTTCGCGGTGAACCCGGCCCGCTATCTGGACATGTACCCGGAGTTCACCGTCGCCCGGGACCAGCGCGAGGCCTTCATCAAGACGCGGACCGGGGCGGTGGCGGGCCGGCGTCTGGTCGACCGCTTCGGCTGGAGGCTGGGCCAGAAGCTGCCGATCAGCTCCGAGATCCACCCCCGGGCCAACGGGGACATGAACTGGGAGTTCGACCTGGTCGGCATCCTCGACGCCGAGGATCCGGCGGTGCGCGGCAACACGGACGTGGTGCTCATCGGCGCCGAGTACTTCGACGAGGCCCGCCAGATGGGCAAGGGCCGGACCGGCTGGTACATCGAGCGCATCGCCGATCCGGGGCAAGCCCGGGCCATCTCGGCCGACATCGACCGGCAGTTCACGAACTCCCCCGACGAGACCAAGACCCAGCCCGAGAAGGAGTTCGCCATCGGCTTCGCCAAGCAGATCGGGGACCTGGGCGCCCTGGTCACCCGGATCCTGGCCGCGGTGTTCTTCACCATCCTGATCCTGACCGGCAACATCATGGCCCAGTCGATCCGGGAGCGGACCGCGGAGCTCGCCATTCTCAAGACGCTCGGCTTCTCCGACGGGAAGGTGACGGCGCTGGTGCTGGCGGAGGCCCTCCTGCTGCTGGGTCTGGGCGGTGGGCTGGGCATGGTGGCGGCGGTGGCCGCGCTGCCCTTCCTGAACGGCGCCACCGGCGGCCGCTTCCCCCCGCTGTTCGTGAGCGGCGCCACCTGGCTGATGGCCGCCGGCATCACCACGGCGCTGGCGCTGGCGGTCGGGCTGCCCCCGGCGCTCCGGGCCCGGCGGCTCCGGATCGTGGAAGCGCTGGCCGGCCGCCGATGATCAATGCTTGTCCGAGGGTCGCTCGATGATCAACCAGATCGTGCAGATCACGCTCGATGAACCTGCGCAACGTCCCGCAGCGCCTGGGCGCGTCGCTGGTCGTGATCGTCGGGATCGGCGGCGTGGTCGGCGTGCTGGTGTCGATCCTGGCGATGTCGGAGGGCTTCCGCCACACCCTGGCCAGCACCGGGCGGAGCCACCGCGTGATCATGCTCCGGTCCGGGTCCGACACCGAGCTCTCCAGCGGCCTGCCGCGGGAGCAGGCCACGCTGCTCGGCAACCTGCCCGGGGTCGCGCGCGACGCCGGCGGGACGCCCGCTGGCGTCGGCCGAGCTGATGGTGATGGTGGACCTGCCGCGGCGGGGCGAGACGAATCCCAACAACGTGCCGTTCCGCGGCGTGCAGCCGGTGGCCTTCGCGATCCGCGACGAGCTCCGGATCGTGGCCGGGCGCCGGTTCGAGCGCGGCGTGCGCGAGGTGATCGTGGGCCGGAAGGCCTCCCGGCAGTTCGCCGGGCTGAGCGTCGGCTCGAGGATCGGCTTCCGCGACAGCGACTGGACCGTGGTCGGCGTCTTCGAGAGCGGCGGCGACGTGCACGAATCCGAGATCTGGGCGGATGCCGAGGTGGCCATGTCGGCGTTCCGGCGCCCGGGCTACCAGTCGGTCACCGCCGTGCTCGCCGACGGCTCGGCGAGCCGGCTTCGGGGCCCTCGAGGCGACGATCGGCCGCGATCCGCGCTTCTCGATCAAGGTGCTGCGCGAGCCGGAGTACTATGCCCGGCAGGCCAGGATCCTGTCGGACCTGATCAACGTGCTGGGCTACACGGTCGCCGCCTTCATGGCGATCGGCGCGATGTTCGGCGCGCTGAACTGCATGTACTCGGCGGTGGCCAGCCGCCAGGTGGAGATCGCCACGCTCCGCGCGATCGGGTTCGGCGGCCTGCCGGTGGTGATCTCGGTGATGATCGAGGCGCTGCTCCTCGCGCTGCTGGGCGGCGCGGTGGGCGGCGCCCTGGCCTATCTCTACTGCGACGGCGCCTCGCTCTCCACGCTGAACTTCAGCACCTTCTCCCAGGTCGCCTTCGACCTGCGGGTGACGCCGACCCTGCTGGTCCAGGGGCTCGCGTGGGCGCTCGCCATCGGCGTCGCCGGCGGGCTGCTCCCGGCCGTCCGGGCGGCGCGCCTGCCAGTGACCCTCGCGCTCCGCGCCCTGTAGACTGGTTCGGGGGGTCCCCGGCATCCGCTCGGAGCGCTGGCTCGGCGTCGGAGCTTGCCTCGGCCTGGCCGGCCTCGGACCGCCGGACTCTCCGACACGCCCGGGAGCGCGGTACGCGGTCAGACGGTCGGCCGGGTCACGTAGCCGTAGCGTCGATTGGTGCGGCCCGGACCCTCCTCCTCGTACGCGGCCCGGGCGACCGCGATGCGGTCGGTCGCGAGCGCGGCGCGCCGGTCGTACCGGTAGAGCGCCGCCGAGTTCTCGCCGAAGATCGCCCGCTTGACCGGGCCGTCGGCGGGACCGAGCGGGGCGAACCCGTGCTTCTTCTGCATGTCCTCGGGGATCTCCAGCCGGCGCAGCGCCTCGATCTGCCACTGGGGCGCGCCGGTCCAGACGGCGTCGGTGCCCCACACCACGTGGTCGGCCCCCAGCCCCTTGACGAGCTGGCCCAGCATCGCGGCGCACAGGCGGGGCTCCGCCACCGTGCTCTGGGCGAAGATCTGGCCGAGGTCGCCGTACACGTTGGTGACGCCGTACCGGGCCGGGATCTCGGACAGGTCGGTCACCCAGTCCACGCGCCCCGTCTGCTCGAACTGCGTCCAGCCGTCGGCCTGGGCGCCGCCGGTGAAGCGGAATCCCGAGTGGTAGATGATGAAGTTGAGCTGCGGCCAGTCCTTGGCGGCCTTGCCGACGTCGCGCACGTCCGCGTACTCCAGGAGCTGCGGGAACTGCTTGGTGGTCGACGGCGGGTAGAGCCCCTTGTGGACGCACACGTTGACCAGCCCGGCCTTCTGGAGCTTCTCGTAGAAGGGATAGAGCAGCTTCTCGTCGTCCATGCGCCACGGGTGCCGGGCCAGCTGCTTGTTGGTGTTGTCGCCGACCGTGTAGCCCTTGAACGAGTCGGGCTTCAGCGTCGCGATCGCGTGGTCCACCGCTTCCATCCACCCCGGCATGCCCGGCATGAAGATCGCGTGCGAGAGCATGCGCCGGGAGCCGGTGAGCTTGTTCACCCGGGCCCGCGCCTCGGCCTTCATCTCGTTGGTCAGGAACCAGTCGCGCGGGTCCTCCGAGCCCGACCCCGAGATGAGGGCGACCTTGGTGTCGCTGTCGAAGTAGATCTCCTTGAAGTAGTTCGCGAACTTGAGGTCCTCGAGCGTCTGGGGCTTGCCGACCAGGGCCGGGTTCCAGCCGGCCTGACCGACGGCCTCCCGCGAGCGCACGAAGCCCACCAGGCGCGTGTCGTCGCGCAGGAAGTGGGTGTGCATGTCCATGATGAACTGGTCGGCCAGCGCCTTGGCGCGCTCGTTGGCCAGGTCCGGCGCGGCAGCCTCGGCGCGGCTGACACCGAAGAGCGGGCCGTAGACCTCGTTCATCGCCACGAAGGCCGCGGCCATGCCGGCGGCGGTCTGGAAGAAGCGGCGCCGGCTCAGGCCCTGGTGTTTCGCCAGCTCGCGTCCCCAGCGCCTTCACGCGGGCCTCGACCTGCCGCTGCTTCGCGGTCTGCGGCAGCGGCATGAACTCGTCGCTGGAGACGAACTGCGTGGGGATCGGTGACGCGAAGGCGGCGGTCTCGGCGGGCAGGAGCTGGGCGAGTTCTTCCGGATCGAGCGACGGCATGGATGCCCTCCTGGTGCGAGGAGTGTCGGCCCGCGGCCGCCCGTTTCCGGCGGGCGGCCGCCGGCCATGGCCGCATGGTTCCGAGACATCTTCGATCGTCCGTCGGCGCGGTGTCAAGCGGCCGAGGGCACTTCCGAGGGGCCATCCGTACGCTCTCGACCCGGGGCGGCCCTCGCGCTATCATCCAGCGGTATGCCGATCCGGATCGTCAGCGAGCCGATCTCCGTCGATGACCTCCGGCGGATCGCCCGCGACCAGTTCGGCGACTTCGTGAAGGCGGTGGTGGACGTCCGGCAGGGGGTGATGGCGATCGGCGCCGAGCTCCATGCCGACGAGGAGGCCTGGCTCCTGGATCGGGACGCCCGACAGGCCGACCTCTGGGGGATCAATCTCTATCCGGACCGGCCCGAGGGCAAGCGCGTCGAGTTCGACTCGCTGATCAACGTGCGGCCGTCGCAGGGGAACCGATCCCGCTCCGTCGACGACGCCGCGATCCGCCAGCAGATCGGCGCCATCGTGGCGCGGCTCGTCGAGCCCGTGACGGTCTCTGGGTTCCGGCACGCCGAGCTCGCGGCCGGCCGCTGGGGCCAGCTTTCGCTGGTCGAGCAGCTCGCCAACGCCGGGACCGAGGTGGGGCGCATGCGCCGGTGGTACGGGCGAGACCACGCGCTGGCGGCGGCGGCGTTCGAGCGCGCGCTCGAGCTGCTCGACCTGACCCTCGCCGACCCGCGCTGGCGCGGCCGGCGGAAGGAGGTCGCCCGGGCGCGCGAGCTCCTCGGCGACGCCGCCACCGGCGGCCACGAGCACGGCGCCACGCTGGAGGATCTGGACCGCTACTTCCTCGCCTTCGCCCTGGCCGCCCGGGCCGGCCGCTAGCCAGGCCAGTGCCGCGGCCTCCGAGTGGCCGGAGTCCGGGGGTCTTCCGAGACCCCCCGAAAACTCAGACGTACTCGCGCTCGGCCCGGCGGATGGCCCGGTAGCGCTCGAACGCCTTGCGCTCGTCCTCGAGCCCCAGGAGCGACCGCCAGAAGCTCGAGCCGCGGAACGTGTGGGCGAGCATCCGCCCCCCGTTCCGGAGCACGAACCCCGGGCTGTGGAAGAGGACCGAGCCCATGTGACGGACCTTCAGCCAGCGCTCGGCCCGCCAGCGGAGGAACTCGATCTCCTCGGCCTCGAGGTGCTCGCTGCGGACGACCGCGGTGGTGCCGTCGTACTCCTCCAGCCGCTCGTTGATGATGAGCCCCCGCTCGCGGAAGTCCTTGGTCATCGGCGTCCGCGGGTAGGGGGTGGGGTGCTGGATGTACGGGTAGTCCACGTACTGCCGCGCGAACGCCAGGTTGGCCTCGATGGACTCCCGGGTGTCGTCCGGGTTGCCGACGATCAGGCCGCCGACCACCCACAGCCCGTGCCGGTGGAGGTGCTCGATCGCCGTGATCGTGGCGTTGCCCGCCGTGCGGCCGTTCTCGCGGTGGAGGTTCTTGGCCCGGGCGCGGAGGAACGCCAGGTCCGTCGTCCAGGATGTTCTCGATGCCGAGGAAGACGTAGCGGAAGCCGGCCCGACGCATGAGGGGCGCCAGCGTGGCGCCGTGGCTCGGCGATGGACGAGGTCATCGCCTGGACCAGGTAGTCGACGTCGTTCAGACCGGCATCGACGATGGCCTGGCAGAGCGCCTCGAAGCGGCGAACGTTCAGCGTGAGGTTGTCGTCGACCAGGAAGATGGCCCGGGCGCCGTGGGCGCGGGCGTCCGCGATGTCGGCCAGCACCCGATCGAACGTGTAGGTGTGGAAGTTGCGCCCGCGCATCTCGATGATCGAGCAGAAGCTGCAGTCGAACGTGCAGCCGCGCGAGGTCTCGACGACGTCGACCTGCCGGCCGAGGAGCGTGTAGCCGTGGAGCACGCGGGCGCTCCGGTTCGGCGGCCGGATGTCGCCGTCCTCGAGCCCGTTGACCGGGCGATCCGGATTGTGGAGGAAGCCGTCACCCTGGCGGTGGGAGAGGCCCGGGATCGTCTCGTAGCCGCCACCGGCCTCCAGGGCGCGCACGAGCGCCCGGAAGGTCAGCTCGCCCTCGCCCCGGACGATGAAGTCCACGCCGGCGTCCGGGTCCGTGTAGGCCTCGGGGGCCAGGCTCGGATCGTAGCCCCCGACCACCACCCGCACCCCGGGCCGGAGGCCGCGCACGAGCCGGATCAGCCGCAGCGCCGTCCGCCGCTGGAACGTCATCACCGACAGCCCGACGACGTCGGGCGCCTGCTCGCGGACCAGCCGCTCGACGGTCTCCCGCACCCGGGACTGGACGAGGACCAGGTCGGCGACCGCCACCCGGTGGTGCGGGTCGAGGTTGCCGGCCACCGAGCTGAGCGCACCGTTCGGCATGCGGATGCCGACGGTCGGCATGTGCTCGAACGAGTCCGGCATCGAGAATAGGAGGACGTTCATCGGGATCCTCCCGGGGCTACTTCAGCCGGAAGAGTCGCTCCGCGTTCGCGTGGGCGATCCGGTCGGCGACGTCCGGGGGCAGCTCGCCGAGGACGCGCCGGGTCCAGCGCATCAGGCGGTCGAGCATCTCCGGCTTGAAGAGCTGGGGCGCCCACACGTCAATGCCCATCAGGAGGCGGTCGGCATGCTCGGTCAGGAGGGCCTTCCACTCCGGCTTGAGCGGCCCGGTCTCGGTCGCCAGCGCCGGGGTGCGGAGGAAGTGCATCCCGGAGAGGTCGACCCGGAGGTTCGGGTGCCGAGCCAGCAGGCCAGCCACCGCCGGCGGCTCGCCGCTGCCGGCGTGGGCCAGCACGATCGTCGCCTGGGGGTTGTGAGCGAGGGCGCGCTCCAGTTCGGCCGCCGTCTCCGGGATCAGCTCGTCGTGGATCACCAGGGGGGCGCCGTGGCGGGTGCAGACGTCGAGCACGGCGAGGACCGGGGCCGCGTCGGCGGCCCGGCGGATCTTGCGCGAGGCCTGGTGGATGTGCACCTCGCCCGCGCCCTTGAAGCGCCCGGTCGCCAGGAGCGCGTCGAGCCGCTTGGCGGCGTCCGCCGCGGTCGGGTCGGGGACGGGGGCGACCGCGATGACGCGGTCCGGGAATCGGCGGGCGGCGGTCTCGATCCAGGCCTGGTCGTCCTTCTGCACGCCGCCCACTCCCATCAGCCCGACGCGCGCGATCTTGTGGCGGTCCATCGCGGCGACGAGCGGGTCGAGGGCCTGGAGGCTCGGCAGGTGGGAGTGGGCGTCGATGAGCGGCCCCGCGTACGGCTCGGCGGCCGCCGCCGGCCGGCGCCCGAAGAGCCCCAGCGTCAGCGCGAGAGCGGCGAGGGCGAGCCGACGCTCCACGAGCCGAGCCTAGCCGACGGCCGGCGGGCTGTCAAACGGCGCGCCGGGCGGGGCCGAGGCTTTGGGATTCGGTGAGGCGGCATCTATACTGCCAGTAGGGGATTTGCGCATGGACTTTGCCCTCACCGAGCCCCAGGAGCTGATCCGGAAAGAGGTCGGCGCGCTCGCCCGCGGCTTCGGGTGGGAGTACTGGCGCGAGAAGGACCGGAAGGCCGAGTACCCCACGGAGTTCGTGCAGGCCTTCGCCCGGGCCGGCTGGCTCGGCCTCGCGATTCCCGAGGCCTACGGGGGCGCCGGCCTCGGCGTCGTCGAGGCCGTGCTCATGCTGGAGGCGATCTGCGCGTCGGGGGCGGGGCTCTCCGGCGCCTCGCCGATCCACTTCGCGGTCTTCCCGCCGATGCCGATCATCAAGCACGGGAGCGAGGACCTCCGCCGGCGGATCCTGCCCGGGATCGCGGACGGGAGCCTGAGCCTGGCGTTCGGTGTCACCGAGCCGGATGCCGGGACCGACACCAGCCGGATCCAGACGACGGCCCGGCGCGACGGCGCCGGCTGGGTCGTCACCGGGCGCAAGGTCTGGACCTCGAACGCGCGCCACTCGGCGAAGTTCCTGCTGCTGGCCCGCACCACGCCGTACGACGAGGTCGGATCCCGCAAGCTCGAGGGCCTGACCCTGTTCGTCGCCGACCTCGACCCGGCCGCCGTGACGCTCCGGGAGATCGACAAGCTGGGCCGCGCCGCCGTGGACTCGAACGAGGTCGTCATCGACGGCCTGCGGGTGACCGACGCGGACGTGGTGGGCGAGGTGGGTCGCGGCTTCTACCACCTGCTCGACTCCCTCAACCCGGAGCGGATCCTGGTGGCCGCCGAGGCCGTCGGGATCGGCCGCGCCGCGCTGGAGCGCGCCGCGGAGTACGCGCGGGAGCGGATCGTGTTCGGGCGGCCGATCGGGCAGAACCAGGCGATCGCCCACCCGCTGGCGGCGGCCTGGGCGCGCCTCGAGGCCGGCTGGGCCCTGACCCTGCGGGCGGCGTGGCTCTTCGATCGCGGGCTCCCGTGCGGCGCCGAGGCGAACGCGGCCAAGCTCGTCACCGCCGAGGCCGGCTTCGAGGCGTGCGACGCCGCGCTCCAGACCTTCGGCGGCTTCGGGTACGCCAAGGAGTTCCACATCGAGCGGCTCTGGCGGGAGGTCCGGCTCTACAAGATCGCGCCAGTCCCCCAGCAGATGGCGCTGAACTACCTGGCCGAGCGGGTCCTGGGCCTCCCGAAGTCCTACTGAGCGGAGCCCGTCTAAGCCGGTACATGCCGCCTCACTCGCTGGATCCGCAGCCACCGTGTCCTCGCCGCCTTCGCGGCCGGCGTGCTGCTGACCCTCGTGGCGCTGGCGGCGGCCGGCTACTACGTCCTGTCCGACCAGCGACGGTCGGCTCGCGTGCTTGCCGGCGCCCTCTCCCAGGCGCTGGCCCGCGAGGTGCGCATCGACCGGGTGACGGATCTCGGGACGGACCGGGTCGTCATGCGGGGAGTGGAGCTGCCGCGCACGGGCGGCTGGCCGGCCACGATCGTGGCCGAGCGGGTCGAGGCGACCGGCCCCCTGCTGGCGGCGGCGCGCGGAGACGCGGCGCCCGTCCGGCTGGCCGTGACCCGTCCGACGGTCGACCTCGGGGTCGGGGGCGGTGGCGGCCTGGCGGGGCTCGAGGGGCTGCCGGAGACCCTCAAGGGCTTCCTGTCGAGCTCGCTGCTGCTCGATCGTCCGCCTGACCGGGGGAACGGCCCGGCACGCCGGCGGCGCCGCCGGGTTCGACCTCACCCTGCTCAAGGGGCCGGGCGAGGTGCGCGGCGAGCTGACGCTACACGAGGCCAACGCTCCGCCGCTCACGCTGCGGCTGGAGGCCCACCTCGCCGGCGACACTCCGCAGCTCGCGCTCACCGGCACGGGCGGCCTCGCGCCGGTCGCCGCGCTGGCTGCCCGCCGGGGCGGCGGCGAGCGGTCCGCGATCGGACGCTCGAGCTGCAGCTCGACGTGGATCTCGGCGCGAAGGACCGACTCACCGCCCGGGGTCGGGCCCGCGTCGGCGACGCGCTCGCGGCCGAGGGCTCGGCCACGCTCGTCCGGGGGACTCTCGAGGTCGCGCTGCCGCAGGCCACCGTGGACCTCGGCTTCGCCGCGGCGGCCACCGGTCTCGGCGGTGGCGCGACCGGGCGGGCCGAGCTGAGCGAGGTGACCGCGACCTGGCGGCCCGAGGCGGGCATCCGGCCCACGCTGCGGGCGCGGCTCCGGCTGCCCGAGCTGGCCGTGCCGGCGACGACCGCCGGCATCGACGTCGCCGCCGCCGAGCTCGACGGCCGCGTCCTGGTCGAGCCGGTCGGCGCGGGGCTCGCCCTCTCGGGGGAGGCGCGCGTGGCGCGACTCCGCGCGGCGGGCTTCGAGGTGGCCCCGGTCGAGACGCGGTACCGGGTGGCGCTGGATGACCGGGGGAGCGTGACCCGCGCCGAGCTGGACGGGCTCCAGGGGCGCCTCCAGGGTGCGGCCCTGGCAGGCCAGGTCGTCTACGACGCCGTCGCCCGGCGGCTCGAGGCGCGGCTCGACGGCGATCAGGTGGAAGCGGGCGAGATCGCGCGGCGACTGGCCCCCGGGTGGCTCGGACCCGCCGACCGGCTGCGGCTCACCGGCCTGCGGCTGACCGCGACCGGGCTCGAGCCCCGGGAGCTCCAGGAGGGGACCGTACGGCTCGAGGCCCGCGGTTTCCGCCTCGATCGGCCGGACGGCCAGCTCACCGGGGGCGCGCTGGGCGCCCGCGCCGAGCTGGTCCGGGACGGCGTGAGCCTCGCGATCGACGCCGAGCGCGTCGTCTCCACGCTGCCGGCCCTCGTCGCCGACGTTCCGCGCCTGGCTGTCTCGGGGCAGCTGACGCGACGCGGCGATGCCCGGCTCGGCCCCGAGCGCGGCGCGCTCACCGCCCGCGACCGCGAGGGTCGCGAGTTGATCGTGGCCAGCCTGGCGCCGGCCGCCGTCGCCGGCCGGCTCCGGCTGACGGCGCGGGCGCCTGCGCTGGAGCGCCTCGACGGGTTCTGGCCGGCGATTCCCCGGCGCCTGACGGGATCGGCGCGGCTCGAGGTCGACCTCGCCGGCCCCGACTTCCAGACCGGGGAGGGCGGCCTCGCGCTGGCGGTTCCCGAGGGGGAGCTGTGGAACGGCCAGGTGTCGATCCGGGACCTGACGGCTGACGTGCCGCTGCGGCGCGGTGAGAGCGGGGGGGAGCCGCCGTGGGGACAGCTCGCGTTCGGCGAGCTGATCGCCTACGGCGTGGTGGTCCGGGACCTCACGACCCCCGCCCGCCTCTGGCACGATCGGCTGAGCTTGAACGATCTCACGTACGCTCTGTACTCTGGGACCGGCAAGGGCTGGGGGGAGGTCGAGCTGCAGCCGGCCGGCGTGTCGCTGAAGGGCCAGCTCACCGGTGACCGGGTCCGGATCGAGGAGTTCATGACGGCCTACGGGGTCCGGGGCGGCACGATGACGGGACTCTTGAAGTACCAGCTCGACTACCAGTACCGGGCCGGGCGCCTGGCGCTGAACGGCCGCTTCGAGGTGCCCGAGGGCGGCGTGGTGAGCATCGAGCTGCTGAACCGGATCCTCGGCTACGCGGAATCCGACCCCAGCGGCGTGACCCGGAGCGCGCTGGAGAACCTCCGCCAGTTCGACTACAAGCGCGCCGAGGCGCAGGTCCGGTCCACGGGCGACGACATCCTGCTCAGCCTGTCCCTGCAGGGTCGGGAGCGGTTCCTGATCTTTCCCGCGAAGGTCCAGGAGATCAACGTCCGGAGCATGCCGCTGTCGTTCCTGGCGCGGCAGTTTCCGGGAAGCTGACAACGAGGAGGACGACTCATGCCGGGAATTCGCTCATTGCCGTGGCTCGCGTTGCTCGGTCTGGCTTGCATCGTCGGGGCTTGCGTGCCGGTGACGGTGAACATCAGCTTCCCACAGGACAGGCTCGACGACGCGGCCCGGCAGATCGAGAATCAGGTCCGAAGCCCGGAGAACCCGAAGCCGGCCCCCGACCCGACGAAGCCGCAGAGCTCGCTGAGCGATCTCCTGCTGGCGATGCTCGGGCCGCGGGAGGCGGAGGCGCAGGGCCGGACCATCGTCGTCGCCCAGGAGCCGCGGACCGACAGCCCTGAAATCCAGCGGGCAAACACCGCGCGGAGCGCGCGCGTCGGCCAGCATCGACCAGTGGAAGGCCCGGGGCTGCATCGGCGAGACGAACCAGGGCTTGCTCGAGACGCGACCGGGCGCAGGGCTGCGGCGGCGAGGCGGCCTCGCTGGTCGGCGCCGAGAACGCGGATCGCCAGCTCATCTGGATGCGTTCATGCGACAGAACCGCATGCCGGCGAGCGACACCCCCCGGGTGCGCGAGGCGTTCGCGAAGGCCAACCGCGAGAAGGCAAGGCCGGGGGAGTGGGTGCAGCAGCCCAACGGCCAGTGGGCCCGCAAGTGACGCCATGCCGATAACCGTCGCCATCTTCATCTCGGCCGTGACCCGCTCGGCCTGCGGCCTCGCGTCCGTCCCGGCCTATGGTCGTCCTCGGTCGTCAACCCCCTGCGTCCTGGCGCTGCTCGGCTCTCGGCCCGGCTAGTTGGCGCAGGGGCGGCGACTGATGAAAATCCGGGCGGTCTTTCTGGATGCCGGGAACACGATTGTCAGCCTGGATTACGAGGTCATTGCCGAGCGGATCCGGGCGGATGGGCACCGGGTCGCCGCCGACCAGGTGCGCCGGGCCGAGCAGCGGGCGCGGGTGCGGCTGGATCCCCACCTGGGCGGCCACTCGACGGAGACGCCTCGACACCTTCCGGCTCTACCTCCGCTACACGCTGGAGGGGCTCGGCATCCCCTGGGACGCGGCGGCCGATCGGATCGCCGGCGATCTGAGGTCCGCCAAGCCGCCCTACGGCCTCTGGTCCACGCTGGTCCCCGAGGCCCCGGCCGTGCTCGCCGGAGCTCCGCCGCCGGGGGCTGCGCCTGGCGGTGGTCTCGAACTCGAACGGCACCGTGGCCGACATCCTCCGGCTGGTCGGCCTGGCCGGATACCTCGACGCGGTCATGGACTCGGGAGTGATCGGGGCCGAGAAGCCTCAGCCGAAGATCTTCATCGCCGCCGCGGCGGCCGTCGGCGTGCGGCCGGAGGAGGCCGTCCACATCGGCGATCTCTACTCGGTCAACGTCGCGGGGGCCCGGGCCGCGGGGTGCGGGGCGATCCTGCTGGATCCGGCCGGCGCGTGGGGCGCCGTGGACTGCCCGACGGCGCCCGACCTGCCGGCCGCCGCCCGCCTCATCGAGTCCATCCGCTGGTGAAGATCCCAAGACACTGGACGCCGAGGGGTTGGGAGGGTGCGGCGATGAGAAGGACGCTAGGGGGGGTCGCGTTGTCTCTCCTGGTCGGGTCTGTCGTGTCACCCGCCAAGGCATCAGTGCCGATCCCGGAATCCTACGGCCTCTACGCGATCGAACGCGACCAGCTCAGCGATGGAACGAAAGTCCCGGAGGCCGGATTCAGCCCTTCGGTCCAGTTTCTCTTCTTCAGCAAGACCGTGAGCATGGAAGGTCGGGATATTTTCCTTCAGCGAGCGGCATACGTGAGATACCACGTCGACGTCGGCGCCTGGGTCGTTCCGGATACCGGGCCGGTTCCCGTGAAGGAGGTGAGACCGGTAAAGGAGTGGAGTCAGCCGGCGGGGTCCGGGTTCCGGAGGCCGGCCTTTCTCGGCAAGGTGGAGCTCAGGGTGGAGCCGGTTCCCGGACAGGGCGAGATGATTCTCATCGTACCGGCGGAGCCTCTGAAGCCCGGCGTGTACGTGCTGCAGGTCCAGCCTGGTACATGGTGGCGATTTGCCGTTGAGCGCTCGAAGCTTGTCGAGATGGAGCCGTGCCTGGACTTCTATCTCCCGATGTCTCTTGCGGGCGCCCAGTACGAGCCCTGCGCGCGATACGATGCTCTCGAGAGCTCGAGCGGGCCGGGACGGCAAGCCAAGGCGCCGACACCGGATCCCAAGGCGCCGACATCCCCGGATCCCGCGCGCCCGTCGCCGGGTGCCGGCAAGCCAGCACCCGGCCCCGGTCAGACGACACTCGAGACGCTGACGCGGGACCTCGTGGACGCGAAGTCGTTTGCGGCAAAGGACAAGGTGTTCCCCGTCGCGTTCGATGCGGTGTGGACGACGGCGCTTCAGGTGTTCTCGGAGAAGGGCGATCCTCTCGAGGGCTTCGGCTCTGACAGGATTGCGACCGCCGATCGTGAACGGGGCGTTCTCATCACGCGACCGTCGTTGCACTCGCGAATCCCGGGGACGTCGTTACAGCGCCAGTACGTGATTCTCATCGAGCGATTTGGTGACACATCCACTCGAGTGGGTGTCAAGGGCCTGTGTTACGACGTCCGCGGCTCGCGAACAATCACGCGATGGCCACCCGAGCGGTGCACCGATGTGTTCCTGGAGGAGCTCGCCAGGCGGCTGCCCGCCAACTAGCCCCGATCGGCGATTCGTCGAATGACCGCGACCACGCGGGCCCCAGGTCCGGCGCCGCGCCTAGGGTTAGCGGGCGACGACGCGGTTCCGGCCGAGCCGCTTGGCCTCGGTGACCGCCTGCTCGGCGGCGCTCAGCAATTCCTCGGCCGACCCCGCATCACCCGGGATGGACGCGACCCCCAGGCTCGCGGTCAGCGGACCGTGGCGGAAGGCGTGGGACGCGATCGCGCACCGGATCCGCTCGGCGTAGGTGACCCCGCCCGCCTTCGGCGTGCTCGCCAGCACGATCCCGAAGTTGTCGCCGCCGTACCGGCTCACGACCGTAAAGCTCCGGGAGTGGCGCAGCAGCAGTCGGGCGACCTGGCGAAGCACCTCGTGGCCGGCGGCCGGCCCGAGCCGGTCGTAGACCGACTTGAAGTCGTCCAGGTCCAGGGCCACGACCGAGATCGGCTCGCCCGTCCGCACGTGACGCTGGCACTCCTCGCCGAGCCGCACCCCGAGGTAGCGCCGGTTATAGGCCTCGGTGACGTCGTCCTTCAGCGCCAGGGCGTCGAGCCGCGCGTTGCGGATCGCCACCGCTGCCTGGGAGGCGAGCGTGCGCACCAGGGTCTCGTACTGAGGGTCGAACGCGATCACCTGGCCGTCCCGGTTGAGTGCGTTGATGAGCTGGATCACGCCCAGGATCCTCCCGGACGGGTCCGGCAAGGGCACGACGAGGACCGACTGGGTCCGGTACTCGCACCGATTATCCACCCGCTTGTCGAAGGCGTAGGGTCGGTCGGCCGGGATCATGTGCGTGTCGTGGAGATTGAGGATGTCGCCCGTCAAGGCGACGTGGCCGGCGAGGCTGGGCTCGGTCAGCGTCAGGGGCTCGGCCTGCAGCATCTGCTTCATCGCGTCCCCGCCGAGTCGGCGGGCCAGTCGGTCGTTCTGGACGACCGCGAAGTGGAGCAGGTCGCCCTCGAGAAGGTACAGGGTTCCCGCCTCGGCCGAGGTGAACCAGCGGGCTTCCGTGAGCACGCGGTCGAGGAGGGTGGGAAGATCGGTCTCCTGGGTCAGGGCGAGACCGATCCGCACCAGATCCTGATAGGCCCTGCTCAGGTCCTGTACAGGAGGCATAGGGGTGCCCGACCGTGATGCGATCGCCGTGCCAATATTCGTCATTGGGACGATTTTGATTTGATGACACGTAGATCGAGTGAATGCGGCGAAGTGGGCCTGAGAAAGAACTGGCCCATTCTAGAGCGTCCTGATCAGGTTCTGATCACCTACCGAGGTGGGGCCATGACTCCATTGAGCGCGAGCCGGCCCCCGTCGGCGTAGATGGTGGTGCCGGTGACGTAGGAGGCGTCCTCCGAAGCCAGGAACACGGCCACCCGGGCGATCTCTTCCGGCTCGGCGATGCGGCCGAGCGGCGTCCGCATGAGGAAGCGGTCGATCATCCCCGGCATGCTGAAGAAGTTGGCGTTGATCGGCGTGTTCACGGTGCCCGGGCCGATGGCGTTGACGCGGATGCCGTGGGGCGCCAGCGCCACTGCCATCCCCTTCGTCAGCATTGCGATGCCGCCCTTGGTCGCCGCGTAGTGGACGAGCACCGGGTGGGTGGCGACCGCGTTGATCGAGCTGATGTTGACGATCGCCCCCCGCCGGCCCGTCTCCACCATGTGTCGCGCCGCGGTCTGGCCGCACAGGAAGGTGCCCTTCAGGTTCACGCGAACCACCCGGTCGAACTCCTCCTCGGTGAGGTCCAGAAACGGGATCTCCGCCTGGACGGCCGCATTCGCCACCATGATGTCCAGCCCGCCAAACTTCCGGATGGTCTCGCCGGCCAGCGCCCGCACCTGCCCGGCGTCGCCCACGTCGGTCGGGACGGCATGGGCCCCGGCACCGAGGGCGGCCGCCTCTCGGCGGACCTCGTCGGCCAGCCAGTCAGCCAGGACGACCCGTGCGCCCTCGTTGACGAACGCTTGCGCGATGGCGAGCCCGATGCCGCGGGCGGCCCCCGTCACGACTGCCACCTTGCCCTGGAGCCGCATCACCGACCCTCCCTGGTCTCACGACTGACCACGCCGACCGTGCACTGCTCAGCCCGTCAAAGGCGAAGCCGATTCTGGGCGATGCCCGGGGAAAAGACAAGTCGCCGGCGTCACGACAGTGACGGGACCGTATGCCTGGGCATCCTGTCGGGGAAGACACCAGGGCCGGGATGGTCGCCGGCGGATCGGAGCGACCCGAGGCTAACTGACGGCGAAGAAATGCGGGATCGTCGGTTTGCGAACACGCGCAGACGCGATTGGCATCGTCGTCGCACTGAGGACGGCAGCGCTGGAGACATGTTCCGGCAACGGCCCTGGAACCAAAAGGAGGTCGGCGATGTTCGGCTTCATGCTCGATGAGACGGACAGCCCTGAGCGGGCGGGTCAGGCGGTGGCGTGCCGTTCGTGCCACATCCGGCTCGCGCCCCGCGCACCTCGCGTGGTGGACGGAGACACGTCGTACCACCGGGACTGCTTCGAGGCGGTGCACCGGAAGCGCACCGGGAAGCGCCCGACCCTGGTGTCCACCAGCCACGGCGATCGCTTCAGCTTCCGCCTGGCTGCCTGAGAGCGACCTCGCCCATCGTAACCTCGCGGGCGACACCGTTCGCCCGCTTCCCGAGCCGGCGGGCCGGGCCGCCGACAGGCCGCCCGACTCGCCTGGCGATGACGAGATAACGGGGAGGGAAAGGAGTGACCACGTGAATCGCGACACCCTGAAGGGGCAGTGGATGCAGATCAAGGGCAAGATCCGGGAGCAGTGGGGCAAGCTCACGGAAGACGACATCGACCAGATGCAGGGCAACGCCGAGCAGCTCATCGGGAAAATCCAGGAGCGCTATGGGCGGAGCCGCGAGCAGGCCGAGCAGGAAGTGAATCGCTGGCTCGGCCAGCAGGGCGGTGGCGTCGAGCGCAAGGCGTCCTAGCGCTCCGACTTCGCTGACCGGCGGCCGCGCGTCCCCTCGGGCGCGCGGCCGTTCGCGTCCTTGCGTGCCTGGATCGGTCCGCGTGCCTTGACCGGCCCGGAGGCTCGTGCTACCAAGTCCCTCGTGACGGGGACGGCGGGGTCCGAGCCGTGGCGGCGCACCGGCGAGCTCGTCCGCGCCTTCAGCCGGAACTGGGACCTGTCGGGGCGGGCCGCGGAATTCGGCTCGTTCGACTGGCCGGGCCCCTGACCGCCGGTCTCTCGGGCACCGCCCCTTCCGGCCCCCCCCTCCCCCCCGGTGGCTGCCGGAAGGACGGGACGTCGCGAGGGCCCGCAGGCCCGAGTCGTCCCGGGGATCCGGTCAAACGGAGGGGGGTTGGGGGGTAGGCGGGAGGTCCCGAAGTGACCACCGAGCGGACGCTCGAGGCGGCGCTGGAGGCGGCGAAGGCGGGCGGCGCCCTCGCCCTCCGGTACTTCGCCGGCGACTTCCAGGTCACCCTCAAGCCGGACCAGACGCCGGTGACGGAGGCCGACCGCGAGGCGGAGCAGGCGATCGTCGGGCGTCTGCAGGCGGCCTTCCCCGAGATCGGGATCCTCGGCGAGGAGTACGGGGCCCAGGGCGCCCAGGGACGCCGCTGGATCATCGATCCGATCGACGGGACCAAGAACTTCATTCGTGGCATCCCGTACTGGGCGACGCTCATCGCGCTCGAGGAGGACGGGGAGGTGACCCTCGGCGTGGTGCACGCCCCGGCCACCGGGGATCTCCTGTGGGCGCAGCGAGGGGCCGGCGCCTTTGCCAACGGCCGGCCGCTCCGCGTGTCAACGATCGACCGGCTGGCCGAGGCGACCCTGCTCCACTCGGGGCTGAGCTATCTCCGGCGCGTCCCGCCGTACTGGGACGGCTTCCTCCGGCTGGTGGACCGGAGCGGCCGCCAGCGGGGCTTCGGCGACTACCTCGGCTACACCTTCGTCCTGCGCGGCCAGGCGGAGCTGATGCTGGAGGCCGACCTCAAGCCCTGGGACCTGGCTCCCTTCAAGGTGCTGTTCGAGGAAGCCGGCGGCCGCTTCTCCGACTTCGAGGGCCGCCCGACGATCTATTCGGGCACCGCGCTGGCGTCTAACGGCCGGCTCCACGACGAGGCCCTGGCGCTGCTGGCCGGGCCCTGATCCGTCAGGTCCTCTGCAGGACGGGGGCGAAGTCGTCGGGGGACAGCCGGAGCGCGTCGGCGATCTTGGTGAAGCCGTTGAACATCTGGGTGACCTGCAGCGCCTCCAGGATCCCCGCCTCGGACAGCCCGAGCCGGCGGACCTGGTGGAGGTGGAAGTCCACCCCGTAGTCGGACTTCGCGGTCACCGACGCGGCGAGGGCCAGCAGCTCCTTGGTCAGCCGATCGAGGACGCCCGGCTCGAACGCGGCCCGGACCCCGGCCCAGAGATCGCGCGCGAAGCCGGGATCGTTGGCCATGACCCGGAGGACGGCCGGGGGCCGCTCCATCGCATAGAACGCGCAGGCGTCGTCGAACAGGGCCTGGACGTCGGGCGCGGCGCCGGCGGGGTCGATCAGCGCGACGAGCGGGCGTCGCTCCGGGCTCGGGCCGAAGTCGAGCGGGCACCGGACGCCATCGGCCAGGCTGTTCAGGTTGTTGGTCACGCCGATGACGAAGGCCAGCTCGTACCAGACCCGGTCGTCCGCGAATCCCTGCAGCTTCCCGGCTGCAGTGTGGGCGACCGTTCAGTACTCGCAGACGTTCATGGCCGAGACGGCGGCGGCGAGCAGCTCCTTCTGGCCCCGCGTCAGCACCCGATCCGGCATGGCGCGGCGCGAGGCGCGCATGATGCCGTCGCCGATCGCCGGGATGGAGCGGAGGACCAGGCTCATCTTGGGGACGAAGTCGATCCGGAACCAGCGCCGCGTGTTCTCGAAGATCTTCTGGTCCTCGGGCCCCAGCTCGTCGGGATCGGGGAGCCGCACGGTCTCCATCGGAGTCCTCCTCTCGGAATCGCGCCTACCGCTTCGGGCCTTCGAGCACGTGCACGGTGTACTGGGTCCGGATGTTCCGCTCGAGGCGCGGGTCAGCCAGCTCCAGCTCGTAAGCGTCGCCATAGATCAGCTCGCCGTCCAGCGTGGGCACGGTTCCCGAGAACAGGAGGACCCCGGTCAGCTCGCGTCCGGCGTGGCGGCGGAGGCCGGGGAGCAGCCCGCCCGGCGCCAGCATCGACCCGAGGGTCGCCTCCTGGTAGAGGCGGCGCTTCCGGCCGCTCCGCACCCAGCAGCGCAGGATCAGCTCGTCCCAGTGCTCCTCCACCTCTGCCACCGGCCACACCGTGCCGGCCAGGATCTTCGGGCAGAGCTGCTTGGACGCCGGCACCGAGTGGCGCTCGAAGAAGCGATCGGTCTGGTCGCTCCCCACCGTCACCCAGGGGCCGCCGGGGCCGAAGAGCAGCACGAACTCGACCTCGCCCGAGGTGAAAGGTCCCTGGACCTCGGCCACGTCGCCGGCCGTGACCAGGTAGGAGGAGACGGAGAAGAAGATCGGGATCTCCTGGGGTCTCGAGATCCCCAGCCGCTCGAGCTCCTTGATGTGCCGCTCGACCTCGGCGCGGTCGCGGCTCACGTAGCCGCCGCACACGACTCGGCGGACCGTGAACGGCAGGCGGTGGCGCCCTTCGCGCGACTCGACCTGGAGCACCAGCTCGGGCCGGGACGACATCCCGTCTCTCAGGGCTGGCGACACGCTGCGGGCGGCTGCGATTCCTCAGCCCGGTCCGGCCCGGCTTCTCGCAACCCGTTGACGTCCGGACTCGCGGCGATGACGTTCCGCTCCGAGCCGCGGCCCAAAGGCCGAAGGCCGTCCAACAGTCGCGGCCTCCGCGGGGGGGCCTCGGGGGGGTCTTCCGAGACCCCCCCGAAGCTCAAATCCAGCCGCCGGCGAACGGAATGACCTGACCGCAGAAGAAGTCGGCCTCGTTCGAGGCCAGGTACACCGCGAGGCGGGCCGATTCCTCCGACCGGGCCAGCCGCCCGGCCGGGACGTGCCGGACGATGCGGGCGAGCTTCTCGGGATCGGCGACGATGTCCGGCCCGAAGTACGTCGGGTTCTCGACGAAGTTCTGGGCGATCGCGTTCACCTGGATCCCGTGGCGCGCGACCTCCCGCCCGACCGCCCGGGTGAGGCCGTTGGTGCCGGCGCGGGCGGCGGTGTACGCCGCGTAGTTGGGCAGCCCCAGGAGGGCCACCGCCGAGGTGACGTTGACGATCTTGCCGTGCCCCTGGCGCTTCATGTGGCGGACCGCGGCGCGGAGCATGTAGAAGGGCTCGTCGAGGAGGTGCGCCATCAGCGAGCGCCACGCCTCGTCCGAGACGTCCTCCACCGGGCCGCCGACCGGCGCGTGGCTCGAGTTGTTGACCAGGACGTCGAGCCGCCCGAACCGGTCCACCACGCTCCGCACGGCCCGGTTCGCCTCCACGGCCCGGGTCAGGTCTCCCGTCACCACGAGCGCCTCCCGACCGTAGGCGAGCGCCACGTCGATCGCCGGCTTCGCGCGCGACTCGGTGCGGTCGTGAAGCGCGAGGATGGCGCCTTCCTTCGCGAACTCCTCGGCGCAGGCCGGCCCCATGAACTGGCTGACGTTGGTGATGAGGGTGACCTTGCCGGTGAGCTTCATCGGGTCATCGTACCGGCAAAGACGGGCTCCACGCAATCGGCGCCCGACACCGGTGGCCACGGCCGCCTATAATGGACGTGGTCGCGCCGGGCCGCTCGGGTCCGGGCGGGCCGTGCCGCTCACCGGGCCCACCTGGAG
Organism: uncultured Candidatus Rokubacteria bacterium; assembly: GCA_963708025.1. GTDB lineage: Bacteria > Methylomirabilota > Methylomirabilia > Rokubacteriales > DASRDR01 > CAVPSB01. Next base: position 162,775 of record CAVPSB010000034.1, read on the forward strand.
GAGTCACACATGGACTGGCTGCTGTTCAGTTACCCGTCCTGGTCGACCCTCGTGATCCGCGTCGTGCTCGGCATCATCTTCTTCGCCCACGGCGCCCAGAAGGTGCTCGGCTGGTTCGGGGGCTACGGGCTGAAGGGGACCGTGGGGTACCTGACCTCGACCGGGCTGCCGGTGCCGATCGCGTATCTGGTCTGCTTCTTCGAGTTCCTCGGCGGGATCGGGTTGATCTTCGGCCTGCTCACGCGGCTGGACGCGCTGGCGATCGCCATCGTCATGGTCGGCGCCATCGTCAAGGTGCACTGGCAGCACGGCTTTTTCCTCAACTGGTCGCTCACCCCGGGGAAGGGCCACGGCTACGAGGGGAACCTCGCCTTCCTGGCGATGGCGGTGGCGTGCCTGATCGCCGGCGGCGGCAGGCTCTCGCTGGATCGGCTCATGCTCGGCCCGATGGCGCCGTAACAGCGCCGCGGCCCTATACTGACGGCGGTCGGCCGGGGCGGCTTGACGCGGGACAGGCGGCACCCGCCACCTAAGCGCCGGGGGTGGGGTGGCTCCGACCGAAACACCCCCACTACCTTTCCTCCGAGGTCTACCGTTGGCTGCCCTCGGGCGCCGGCTGCGGGGTCGGCCGCCCGAAGAAGTCGAAGAGGCGGCGGAAGAGGGTCTCGACCAGCTCGCCGGGGCCGTGGTCGGGGCAGGCCTCGCGCGGCTCGGTCCCTGACAGGAACGCCTCCCGGAAGACGACCGGGCAGAAGCGGGTCGCCAGCTTGCCGTTCATGGTGTCCACCTCGCGGAAGGTGACCGAGGCCGGCACGGTGAACCCCTCGCTCGGGAGGACGGCCATCGCCGTCCGCATGAAGTCGGCCCAGATCGGCAGTGCCGCCTGGGCGCCCGACAGCTTGAGCACCTCCCGCTGGTCGAACCCGACCCACACCAGCGTCACCAGCCGGGGCGTGTAGCCGACGAACCAGGCGTCGCGCCCGTCGTTGGTGGTGCCCGTCTTGCCCGCCACCACCCCCTCGACACCGAGCGCGCGGGCGGCGGCCCCGGTCCCGCGATCCACCACCCCCCGCATCAGGTAGGTCAGGAGGAACGCCTCGTCGGCACGGGCGGCGGTCGCGCGGTCCGGTCCTGGCGCCTCCACCTGGCCCTCGGCGTCCACGATCGTCCGCACGGCGGTCGGGCTGACCCGCTCCCCTGAGTTGGCCAGCGTGGCGTAGCTGCCGACCAGCTCCAGCGGCGTCACCTCGAAACTGCCCAGGGTCAGCGCCGGCACCGGCTGCATCGGGCTCGTGAACCCAACCTCCCGGGCGGTCCGGATGACCGCGTCGAGACCGATCTCGGACGCGATCCGGACCGTCGCCGCGTTGAGCGACTGCTCGAGGGCGCGCCGGAGCGTCACCGTCCCCTCGAAGCGGTTCTCGTAGTTGCGCGGGCTCCAGGTATCCTTCCCGACCTTGAGCGTCAGCGGCTCGTCCTGCACGAACGAGACGGGGGTGAAGCGGGGCGGCTCGCCGTTCCGCCCGGCCCGGAGGGCGGCCAGGTAGACGAACGGCTTGAAGGCCGAGCCGGGCTGCCGCCGGGCGTGGATGACGCGGTTGAACTGGCTCTGCGCGTACTCGCGGCCGCCGACCAGGGCGCGGATCTCGCCGGTGACCGGGTCGACCGCGATCAGCGCGGCCTGCAGCCGCTGGGTCGGCTCCAGCCGGCGGAGGTGCCGGTGGCGGCCCTCGATCCGGTCGAGCCCCCGGCTGACCACGGCCTCGGCCGCGCGCTGGAGCACCGGGTCGAGGGTCGTGTAGATGCGGAGCCCCCCGATGGCCGGCAGCCCGTTGTCCGACTGCGGCTGCTCGATCTGCGCCCGCACGTGGTCGAGGAAGTAGGGGCCGAGGAGTCGCGGCGCGGTGGCCGACCGGACGCGGACCCGCTCCTGGCTCGTCCTGGCGCGGGTCGCCTCGTCGATGAGGCCGAGGTCGCGCATGCGCCCGAGGATCACGTCGCGGCGCTCCTGCGCCCGCTCGGGGTTCAGGACCGGCGAGTAGGTGTTGGGAGCCCGCAGCATGCCGGCCAGGAGGGCGGCCTCGGCCAGGCTCACGCGCTCGACGTCCTTGCCCAGGTAGCTCCGGGCGGCGGCCCCGACACCGTAGAGCGCGGTGCTCCCGTGCTGGCCCAGGTAGATCGTGTTGAGGTACGCCTCGAGGATCTGCGGCTTCCCGTAGCGCCACTCGAGCATCAGGGCCAGCCCCGCCTCGCGGAGCTTGCGGTCCCAGGTCCGCTTCGGGGTCAGCAGGAGGTTCTTCACGAGCTGCTGGGTCAGGGTGCTCCCGCCCTGGGCGACCTCGCCCCGCTGCAGGTTCACCCACATCGCGCGCAGGACGGCCCGGGCGTCCACACCGCCGTGCTCGTAGAAGCGGTGGTCCTCGGCGGCGAGGATCGCGGTGAGGAGCGGCGGCGGGACGGCCGCCAGGCGGACGGGGCGGCGGAGCTGCCCGATGGTGTCGCCGAGACCGCTCAGCACCTCGGGCTCCAGCTCGATGCCGTCCATGCCGGCGCCGTCTGTCGGGTTGACGACCGCCGTGATCCGCTGCTCCTGGAGCGCCAGGCGCACGCGCAGGGCTGGGCGTCGGGCCCGGGGATCGTCGCGGGCGTTGAGGAAGATGTCCCAGGCCTCGGGGCCCTTGCGGTACTCGCCGGCCAGGCGGGGCTGGCTGCCGACTTCCTGGTAGCGCAGCCGGCGCAGCGTCCCGGCGAGGTCGGTCGCCTCGACCGACAGCCCCGCGGTGAGCGGCTGCCCGGCCGCGTAGATGAAGGAGGCCTGGTGGGCCCGCTCCAGGTCGAGCCCGGAAACGACCTGCCAGGCCCAGGCGGCGAAGATGGCGGCGGGGACGACCGTGAGGAGCGCGAGGGCCAGGGCCACCCGGCCCTTCCGCCGCCACACCGCCCGCCCGGCCCGGCCCACGCCCCGACGGGCGGACCGGGCGGCCGTGCCGAGACGCCGGCGGGCCCGGCCGAGCCGCTCCGGCCAATCACCGCGCGGAGCGCGGGCGCCGGGGTCAGGCGCGGGATCGAGTGGATTGCTCAGGATCGGGCCTCTCGCTGGGCAGCCGTCCCCCCGGGCCCGATCCGCTCAGGGCCGCCGGGCTGCCGTTGATGTTCGGGACCTCCCGCCCTCCCCTCCCACCCGCCGAGGGGCAAGAGTGGTGCCGGATGACCCGAAGGGCTCCGGATGCTTTCAGTATACGGGTCAGGCGGGGCGATAGGTGATGCGGTAGACGACACCCTGCCGGTCGTCGGAGACGAACAGGCTGCCGTCCGCTCCGACGGCCACGTCCACGGGCCAGCCCCACCCGCGGCGCCCGGACAGCCAGCCGGTCGCGAAGTCCTCGGCGCGCGGCTCCCCCCCGTCCAGCCGGACCCGGATCACCTTGTGGCCGGTCGGCGTCGCGCGGTTCCAGGAGCCGTGGAGCGCGACGAAGAGGCTGCCCTGGTACTCCGGCGGGAACTGCCGGCCCGTGTAGAAGGCCAGGCCGAGCGGCGCCGCGTGGGCCTGGTAGAGGAGGCTCGGCCGCGCGACCCGCGGGCAGCGCGCCGGCGAGCCGAGGTCGGGATCGGCGGCCAGGCGACCGTCCATGTCCCAGTGGCAGTAGGGCCAGCCGTAGAAGCCACCGGGCTCCACGCGGGTCAGGTACTCGGCCGGGCGCTCGTCGCCGAGAAAGTCCCGGCCGTTGACGGTCGCCCACAGCTCGTCGGTCCCGGGCCGGAACGCGAGGCCCACCGCGTTGCGCAGGCCGCTCGCGACACGGACCTCGCCTGCGCCGTCCGCCTCGTACCGGGTGATGGCGGCGCGACGCGGGTCCGCTTCCTCGCAGTTGTTGCAGGAAGAGCCGACCGCGACGTACAGGCGCCCGTCCGGGCCGAAGGCGATGGTCCGGGTCCAGTGGCTGCCCCGGGCCGGCAGCCCGCCGACGACCACCGCCGGGGGCCCGGCGGCCCGGCGGGTGGCGGCGTCGTAGGGCAGGCGGACGACACGGCCCGTCTCCGCGACGTAGAGCGCGCCCTCCCGGAAGGCGAGGCCGTGCGGCAGGCCGAGGCCCTCGACGACCGTGATCGCCCGATCGGCCCGCCCATCGCCGTCGTCGTCGGGGAGGGCCAGGACCCGGCCGGTGCGGGGGACCGAGACGAGCAACGTCCCCCGGGGATCGACCGCCAGGAAGCGGGCCGGACCCAGGTCCCGGGCGAAGACGGCGATCGCGAAGCCGGGCGGGAGACGCAGCGAGGCCTGGTCGGAGGGGGGGGCCGGGGTGGGGTTGAAGGCCGAGCAGGCGAGGAGGACGAGCGCGACGAGCAGGGGCGCGCCGACGTGGAGGGCCGCCCGCCGTCGGGACACGGCGTCAGGCCATGCGGCCGTCCTCGGCCACCCCGGTGATGATGTAGGTCCCGCTCCGGTCGTCGCGCTTGAGGCTGACGACCTTGTGCTTGACGGCGTCCTCGAGGAGCTTCGAGAAGGTCGAGTAGCCGTAGTACGACTCGCTGAACGCCGGGTTCTTCCGGATCATGGTCTGCTTGACCATCGAGCCCCACAGCACTTCCTTGTTCTCGCGCTGGAGGGCCTGGACGGCGTCGATCAGCTGCCCGAACACCTCGGCCTTCTTCTCGGGGAGCCCCTTGAGCAGGGTGCCCTTCTTGGCCTCCCGCGTGAGGTCCTCGTAGAAGATGAACTCGTCGCAGTTCGCCACCAGGAGCTCCGACGAGGAGTTCTTCACCCCGAGCCCGATCACGTACTTGTCGTTCTCCCGCAGCTTGGAGACGAGCGGCGAGAAGTCCGAGTCGCCGGAGACGACCGCGAAGGTGTCGATGTGCTGGTTCTTCTGGGTGAGGTCCATCGCGTCGACGACCATCCGGATGTCGGCCGAGTTCTTCCCGCTGTAGCGGCTCTGCGGGATGTCGATCAGCTCGATCGCGGCCTCGTGGAAGGGCCGCTTGTACTCCGTGTAGCGGTTCCAGTCCGCGTAGGCGCGCTTGACCATGATCTTGCCCTTCTCGACCAGCCGCTCGAGCACCAGCTTGATCTCGAAGCCCTTGTACTGGGCGTCCTTGATGCCGCGGGCGATGTTCTCGAAGTCGATGAACAGCGCGAGCTTCCGTTCTTCGTTCATGCGATGCTCCCTCTGCGGAGGCGGGTCCCCGGAGCGGGCGGGGCGGGCGAGGCCCTGGGTCGAGGTCCAGCCATGCGTCGATTCATTATACGTCCAGATCCGTCCAGATCCCGTCTGGTAGAATCGCCCGGATGACGCCGGCCGACCCGATCGCCGAGCTGGTCGCCGACCGCGAGCGTGCCCGCGCCGCGGCGGATCCCTTCACCGACCTCTGCATCCTGGGCACGGCCGACGAGACCGGCGCCGCCGCCGTCCGGCCGATCGTCCTCCGGGACGCGGGGCCGCAGGGCGTGGGGCTCCTCCTCACCGAGCTGAGCCCGAAGTGGCCGGCCCTGGCCGCGGGCCGGGCGGAATGCCTGCTGGTCTGGCTCAGCATCCGCCGGCAGTACCGGATCCGCGGGAGGCTGGCGCCGATGCCGGAGGAGCGCATCGCGCGGTACTGGGGACAGAAGGTCCACGAGTCCCGGCTGCTCGACGTCTACTACACCCGCTACCACCCGCAGAGCACCGCTCTCCCGTCGCGCCAGGCGTTCGTCGAGGGGATCGACGCCCTCCGCCGCCAGTACCCGGCGCCCGACGACGTGCCGCGTCCCGACGCCCTCCGCGGCGTGTACCTGGTCCCGGACCGGATCGAGATCTGGCGAGGGGCGCCGGACCGGCTGCACGACCGGCGGCTGTTCCTCCCGGCCGCCGGCGGCTGGCGCGAGGAGGTCCTCGTCCCCTGAGACGCCGTCAGGCGGCGGCGTCGCGGACGGCGTCGGCGAGCCGGCGGGCGGCGAGACCGCCGATCACGGCGGCGGCCAGCGTGACCGCGAGCGCGACCAGGGTCGCCCCGGCGCCGGGCACCATCGGCTGGAAAGCCGGGCTCCGCGCCAGGAGCACGCCGCTGACGGCGAACGCCGCGACCGCGGAGGCCGCGGTGGCGAGGAGCGGGCGCCGGCGGGCGTCCGCGGCCGTCATCGCCGCCGCCGGAACGAGCGCGAGGGCCAGCGCGAGGCCGCCGGGCACCCCGGGTCCGGTCCGGTTCTTCCGGGCGATGGCGTGCGCCAGCGCGATCGGGGAGTCGGGGTCCCCGGCGATCGCCGCGTCGATCACCGACACCGGCTGGATGAGCGCGAAGCCCGCCGCCGCGATCTCGTTGCCGGCGAGGTCGCTGAGCAGCACCACGCCCAGCACCAGCAGCGGAGCCGCCCGGAGAGCCGACAGCCGGGCGGCGCTCACCAGCGCGAGGGGCAGGAGCAGGGGAGCCAGCATCGCGTAGGCGTGGAAGCGCACCCCCCCGTGCCGGTAGGCGATCAGGAGGGCCGGCTCCAGCGTGGTGTGCAGCCCCCGGTAGAGCAGCGCGGCGCCGAGGACCAGGGCCGCCTGCCGGGCCCGGTGCCCCGGCGGGTAGACCTCCCGCGCGATCAGGAGGCAGCCGACCGAGTTGATCGCGCCGCCGAGGAAGCCCAGCAGGTGCGGCGGGCTCCAGATCGTGACGTCGAGGCCGAACAGCCGGTGCCAGAGGTCGTCGATCGGCGCCGCCGCCACCGTGACCGCCACGCCCCAGGCGGCGACCTGGAAGCCGCGCGTGCCGCGGAGACCCAGGATCCGGAGCGTCCGACCCCCCGCCGGGCCCCGCCACGTCTCCCAGGCCAGGACGCCGAAGCTCACGAGGGTGATCAGCGCCACCCCGCCGTAGGTCATGAGGTGCGGCGGGATCCAGAACGAGTCGCGCCCGATCCGGACGTGCCACTCGATGTCCCAGCGGACGCCCCAGCCGGCGACGAGCTTGGCGGCGAGCAGCGCCCACAGGGCCACGCGGCGGACGGCGAGCCGGTCCGCGACCCCGACCAGCGGAGCCTCGACGGCTCGGGTTGCCGTCTGGACGCTCACCGTGCGATTCCGAGCCGCTCGAAGCCGTCGAAGAACCGGGGGGCACCGGCGCGATGCCCGGGCTCGAGACCCACGGTGATCATCGGCCCTACGGTACCACACGGGCGGCACGCCGGCCTTGACAGGCGGCCTCCCGTGACCGACATTCGGGGCGCACGTCCGCACCTCACGATCACCGGAGATTCAGGAGGACACGCCATGCTCCACCATCCCATCAGCCGACGGAAGATCCTCGCGGGACCCTCGGCACCACCGCGGCCCTCGCGCTTCCCCGCGCTGCCTTTCCCGCGGTGAAGAAGGGCACCAGCCTTCGCTTGTGGATCCTCAAGACCTACGTGGAGCCGACCAACAAGGCGATCGAGGCGAGCGCGCAGCGCTGGGCCCAGAAGCACGGCGCCGCCGTCACCGTGGAGTACTTCACCTTCGAGGACATGCAGACGAAGTACGTGGCGGCCATCGAGAGCAACAGCACACCCGACGTGGGACAGCTCGAGACGGGCGCCCCCGCCCGCTTCGCCGGCATGGGCCAGCTCCTCGACCTCACCACGTTCTACCGTCAGATCGAGGGCCAGGTGGGCAAGGCTCCCGCCAACGTGGCGCCGGTGACCATGGTGGGCGACAAGGTCTACGCGATCCCGTGGTACGTCATGGCCGCGTTCTGGTACGCGTGGCGCGACGTCTTCGAGAAGGCCAAGGTCAAGCTCCCCACCACCTTCGCGGAGGCCAAGGAGGCCGCGCAGGCGCTCACCCGGCCCAAGGACAACTTCTACGGCATGGGGCAGAGCTGGAACCGCACCTCCGACGGCTACGGCGTCATGCAGAGCCTGATGTACTCCTACGGCGTGGGCTGGGCGGGCAAGGACGGCAAGTACAAGTCCATCAAGACGCCGGCGATGCAGACGGCGATGAAGTGGGCGACCGACATCTACCGGGACAATCTCCAGCCCGCCGACACCCTCACCTGGACCGGCTCGGGCAACAACGAGAACTTCATCGCGAAGAACATCGCCCAGACCTCCAACGGGCCCAGCATCACCTTCGCCATGGAGAACGCCGTCGCCAAGGCCACCGATGCCAAGGACAAGAAGATGAAGGAGGAGGCTCTCGCCAATCACGTGGCCCTGCCGCATCCCGCCGGGCCGGACGGGCGGCGCATGTGGGCCATCGCGATGTCCATGGGCATCTTCAAGGGCAGCAAGGATCCGGAGGCGGCGATGAGCCTCCTCGCGCACCTGCTCTCCCCCGAGGAGACGCTCGGCGTCATGAAGGACTCCTACGGCCAGTTCGCGCCGGTGCTGGACAAGTCGCGCAACGCCGCCAAGGACTACTTCGACAAGAACGAGAACTACCGGACCTTCGGGCGCGCCGTCGAGTGGTTCGCTCCCACCGGCTGGCCGGGGCCGGTCACGCCCGCGGCCGCCGAGGTGCAGGCGAGCAACGTGCTCACCGACGCGCCCGCCAAGGTGATCGTGGACAAGTGGTCGGTGGATCAGGCCATCGAGTGGGAAGACAAGAAGATCAAGGAGATCTACGACACGCTGAAGGGGTGAGGTCGCGTCCCCGCCGGGGACTCGGGGCGCGGGGCCGGGAGACCGGCACCGCGCTCCTCTTTCTCCTCCCGCTCTTCGTCCTGGTGGTGGGGCTGATCTTCTATCCCTTCTGCCGGGCGATCTGGCTCTCCCTCACCGACAAGCTGGTGGGCTATCCCGAGCGATTCGTCGGCCTCAAGAACTACGTCTATCTGGCGGGCGACGACGCCTTCCGGCAGGTCGTCCGCAACAGCGTGGTCTTCACGGTGGTATCGGTGGGCATGAAGGTGGTCACCGGGCTCGCCATGGCCCTCGTTCTCAACGGAATGATCCGCGGCCGCAACTTCTTCCGCGGCCTCTTCCTCATGCCGTGGATCACCTCCACCGTCATCATCGCCCTGACCTGGCGGTGGATGTTCGACGCCTTCCCCGGGCGCGGCTTCTTCAACAGCCTCCTCCTCGACCTCGGGCTCCTCCGCCAGCCCGTCGCCTTCATGGCCACGCCGGAGGGCGCCATGGCCGCGGTGATCGTGGCCAACTGGTGGCGGGGCTTCCCCTTCTTCGGCGTGTCCTTCCTCGCCGGCATGGCGAGCATCCCGCGCGAGCTCTACGAGGCGGCCTCGGTGGACGGCGCCGCCGCGAGCCGGCGCTTCTGGCACATCACCCTGCCCGGGCTCAAGCACGTGATGATCGTGACCACGCTCCTGTCCTTCATCCTCACCATCAACGACTTCAACATCATCTACGTGATGACCCGCGGCGGGCCCGGCTCGGCCACCCAGGTCTTCGCGACCTACTCGTACCAGGTGGCGTTCAACCAGCTCCGCTGGGGGCGCGGGGTGACCATCTCGATCTTCCTGGTGCCGCTGCTCGTGGTCGGCATCATCCTCATCAGCCGCTATCTCCTGCGGGAGCGGCGATGAGGCCGGCATGACGCGCGCGCTCAGGCTCGCCGGGCTCGTGGCCTTCCTGCTGCTGATCCTCGTCCCCTTCTGGTGGATCGCCAGCATGTCCTTCAAGACCTACGAGCAGATCCAGTTCGCCACGAGCATCTACGTGCCGAGCCCCTTCACCTGGGAGAACTACACCGGCCTCTGGACGGAGACCCGCTTCCCCCTCTGGCTGCGCAACAGCCTGGTGACGGCGCTGGTGGTCACGCTCATCACCAGCGTGGTGGCCAGCCTGGGCGGCTACGCGGTGGCGCGGCTCCGCTTCCCCGGCCGCGAGGCGGTGGCCAGCCTCATCCTCATCCTCTACCTGATCCCGCCCGCGCTGCTCTTCATCCCCCTCTACCGCGTGCTCACCGAGCTCGGCGCGACCAACCATCTTGCCGCGCTCTTCCTCGCCTATCCCACGTTCACCGTGCCCTTCTGCACCTGGCTCCTCATCGGGTTCTTCAAGGCTCTGCCCGAGGAGCTGGAGGAGGCTGCCCTCATCGACGGGGCCGGGCGCGTCACCGCCTTCGTCCGCGTCCTCCTGCCACTGGCCGCCCCCGGGCTGGTGGCCTCGGCCATCTTCGCCTTCACGCTGTCCTGGAACGAGTTCCTGTACGCCCTCGTCTTCATCCAAGACGAGACCCTCATCACCGTCCCGGTCGGGCTCAACCTCCTCATCTACGGGGACGTCTTCCACTGGGGCCAGCTCATGGCCGCCTCGGTGATCACTACCATCCCGGTTGTCGCACTCTACGTCTTCATACATCGCTGGATGGCGGAGGGTCTCGTGGCAGGATCGGTGAAGGGGTAGGAGGCCGGCTTCGTCCCAATATTCGGCCTCCTTGGGTCGGGTGCTATACTGACCCGGCCGTCGGATGACGGCGAATTGTCCAGAGTCAAGGAGCACCGTCCGATGAGAGCCCCGGCCCTGGTCCTCGTCATCGCCGTCCTGCTGACGCTGCCGCTCGCCGCCGGCGGCGCCGAGCTGTACGTCACCAACACCCACTCCGGCACCATCTCCATCATCGACACCAGCCGGGACGACGTGATCGGCAGCATCCCGCTGGGCGGCGGGGTGCCCAACCGGATCGTCGCCACGCCCGACGGGCGGCAGGCCTGGGTGATCCACGACCGGTCGAAGAAGATCAGCATCGTCGACACGACGTCCCGGAAGGTGCTCCGGCAGGTGAAGATCGGCCAGTGGCCGTACAACCTCACGTTCACGCCCGACGGGCGCTACTGCTGGGTGCTGGACTGGGGCGACGTGAGCCAGCTCATCATCTACGACGTCGCCCGGGACGCGGTGGACGGCGCCATCGAGGTGAGCACGTGGCCGGCCCACGGGATCTTCTCCCGCGACGGGCGGCTCTTCTGGGTCACCAGCGAGACGGCCGGCAACGTCGCGGTCGTGGACGTGGCCCAGCGCAAGGTCCTGGAGACGCTGCCCTCGGGGGGCGACGCGATGGGGCTCGCGCAGACCGCCGACGGCCAGTACGTGTTCGTGGCGAACGGCGAGGAGAAGACGTTGTCCAAGGTGGACACCCGGACCCACCGGATCGTGGCGTCGGTTCCGCTCAAGGGAGTGGTCCACGACGTCGTGCTGACGCTGGACGGCCGGTTCCTCTACGCCACCCTCCGCAAGGCCAACGCGATCACCGTCATCCGGACCCAGGACCTCGAGGTCGTGGCGCAGATCCCGCAGCCCGGCTACCCCGACCTCGTCACCATGGCGCCGGACGGCACCAAGGCCTACGCGACGAACCGCCACGCCAACGTCGTCACGGTCATCGGGCTGGTCGATCACCGCGAGGTGAAGCGCATCCCGGTGGGGAAGGGGCCGCACGGGATGGCGTTGCTCCCCGCCCCCCGGCCGTGACGCGCCTCTGGCTGGTGGCGGGCCTGGTCGTCGGGCTCGCCACGGCGCCGGCCCTCTCCCAGGATGGGCCGGGGAAGAAGATGCCGGACCGCGGCCAGCAGCACATCCAGGTCGGCACCACCATCCCCTACCAGGAGTACCCACCGACCTCGGGCTCGCACTGGCCGGTCGTCGCCCGGTGGGGCGTCTACACGGAGCCGATCCCCGACGAGGTGCTGGTCCACAACCTCGAGCACGGCGGGATCGTGCTGGTCTACAACTGCACGACCCCGTGCGCGGACGTCGTCCGCCAGATGCCGGAAATCTACGAGTCCATGCCCAAGAGCAAGTTCGGCCACGTCAAGGTCGTGATCGCGCCGAACCCCCGGATCAAGACCCGCTTCGCCCTGCTCGCCTGGACCCGGCTGGACGAGTTCGAGCAGCTGGAGCGCGGGCGCGTCCTCCGCTTCGTCCAGGCCTGGCAGGACAAGGGCCCGGAGGACGTGCCCTAGATCACCTGGCTTCATCGGCGCGGACCAGGTGGTCGATCCCGGCCCGCAACAGCGGGCGACCGGAGCACCGGACGACGAGAGCCGGGGTCTCGCCACCGAGACAACAGAGCGGGTCGTAGACCCAGCCGCGGCTGGCGACCGACGAAACCGCTAGGGCGTCCCCATGGTCTTCGAGTGCTGCATCAGCAGCGAGTAGGGCGGCGCCAGATCCACGCCGTCCGGGTTGTTGAGCAGGCCGGGCTCCCGCCCCTTCTGGCCCGTCTTGCCGTACTGCCACACGATGCGGTTCGTCTGCGGGTCCACGACGATCACCCGGTGGTTGTGGTCGTCGTTTGCGAGGACCATCCCGTTGGGCAGCACGACGGCCAGCGAGGGATGGTCGAGAGCGTCCTTGCCGGTGGGCTTGAAGCGCCAGCGCACCTTGCCGTCGCCGTCGAACATCACGAGCTGACCCGGCTTGGAGTAGTCGGCGGTGACGAAGCGCCCGTCGGCGAACTCGTTGGAGTCGGATGGGTAACGGACCTCGGGCACCCGGAAGCTCCGAATCACGGTTCCCGTCTTGAGGTCGAACTCGCTGTGCCACGCCCCCTGGATCTCGGTGACGAGGTAGTGGCCGTTGCGCATCGGGAAGGCGCCGTTGGGGCTGCCGAAGATGCGCGGCGGATCGTGCTTGCAGCCACCGGCCGGGCGCCGGGCCGCCCCGTAGAGCCGCTCGGGCGTCTGGGCTCCCCGGGCGACTAGGACGAGGCGGCAGTTCTTGATGTCGGCGACGAGCACGTGCCCGTCGGGGAGCACGATGGCGTCGTCGGGGTTCCAGAGCTGGTTCGGCCCGTGCCCGTGGACGCCCGGGGTGCCGTACTTCCAGACGATCCGGCGACTGCCAACGTCCACCAGCGAGACGGCGAAGTTCTCTTCGTGCGTGACGATGATCTGCTTGCCGTCGGGGGTATAGAAGGCGTCATCCGGCACCTTGAAGGTCTCGCCCGGACCCAGGTCGCCGGGTTCGGGAAACGTCCAGATCACGCGGCCCTGAGCATCGACGAGGACGATCCGGTCGTTGTCCTCGTCGGCGATCAACACGGGGCCGGGTAGCGCCGACGGATCCGAGCCCGGCTGCAGGTGCCCCTCCTGCTGAGACGAGGCCGTGGAGACGCCCAGGAGAAGCCCCGCCACCACAACGACCGCGTAGCTCGCCGCCCGCCTCATCGTCTCTCCCGCATGTCGGTCATGTGAACACGAATCTCGACCATCCTAGTGGGCGTGCCCGCCAGCTCCAATAGGTCAAATGCCTCGCCCGGACGAGCCGAATGCCTCAGACACTCGGGCCTCGATCGGTGGGACCTCGATTCCCGCGCTTCGGACCGATGGCGCCGCCGGAGCGCAGCGCGGCGATGGCCTCGGCGTCCAGCCCCAGGAGCCCGCGCAGCACCGCGTCGGTGTGCTCGCCGAGCATCGGCGCCGGCGTGCGCACGGAGCCCGGGGTCTCCGAGAGCCTCACGGGCACGCCCACCATCCGCACCTTGCCGGCGCGGGGGTGATCCACGTCCACCAGCGCCCGGCGAGCGGCCACCTGGGGGTGCTCGACCACCTGGGCGATGCTGTTGATCGCGCCCACGGGAATGCCTCGGGCGAGGAGGAGCGGCTCCCAGTCCTCGTAGGTGCGCGTCAGGAACACCTCCCGGAGCGTCGGGATGAGCGTGTCGCGGTTCCGCACGCGATCGGCATTGGTGCGATAGCGGGGATCGTCGGCCATCTCCGGCCGGCCGATCGCGGGGCAGAACACCTTCCAGAGCTTCTCGCTGCCCACCGCCAGGGCCAGGTCGCGCGTCCTGGTGCGGAAGGTCTGGTAGGGGAGCAGGGCCTTGTACGCGGTGCCCATCGGCCGGGGCAGCTCGCCGTCGGCGAAGTAGCCGCCGATCGTGCTCCCGAGCAAGGAGAGCTGGCCCTCCAGCATGGAGACGTCGAGGGCCTGGCCGCGACCGGTTCGCTCCTTGACGCGGAGCGCGAGCATGATACCGAACGCCGCGTACATCCCGGCGGTCATGTCGGCGATCGAGACGCCGCAGCGCACCCCACGCTCACCCGGCTCGCCGGTGGTGCTGATCATCCCGCTCTCGCCCTGCAGGATCAGGTCGAGCGCGGCGCGATCGCGATAGGGGCCGTCCTGGCCGAAGCCGGAGACGGAGCAATAGATGATGCCGAGGTTCCGCTCGCGGGCCGCCTCGTAGCCCAGGCCGAGCCGGGCGAGGACGCCCACCCGGTAGTTCTCCAGCACCACGTCGCACTTCTCGACCAGCCGGAAGAACAGCGCCTGGCCTTCGGGATGCTTGAGGTCAACCTCGATCCCCTTCTTGTTGCGGTGCAAACTCACGAAGTACGAGGTCTCTCCGCCCGGCAGGGGCACCCCCCAGGCGCGGGCGATGTCGCCCGCGCCGGGGGGCTCGAGCTTGATGACCTCGGCGCCGAAGTCGGCGAGCATGGTGGAGCAGAACGGCCCCGCCAGGGCGTGGCTTAGGTCGAGGACCTTCACGTCTTCGAGCGGCATCCGCATCGAGCGCTCTCGGGAGGACCGGCTACGGGACCAGGAGGACCTTGCCGATCGTGCGGCGGCCGGCCAGGTGGGCGTGGGCCCGGGCGACGTCGGCCATCGGGAAGGCGCGGTCGACGATGGGCTTGAGTCGGCCGGCGGCGACGAGCTGGATGATCTCGATGAAGGCCTCGGCGTGCATGTCGGGCCGCCACGGTCGGCGACCCAGGTGCAGCCCAAGCACCGAGAGGTTGCGGGTGAGGATCACGTCGCCACTCACGGCCCCCGGCTCGCCCGACGCCCGGCCGTAGATCACCAGGCGGCCCCCCGGGGCGAGCGCCATCGCGCTCTGGGCCAGGACCTCGCCTCCCACGCACTCCAGCACGACGTCAACGCCACGGTTCTCGGTCCGGGCCAGCACCGCGGTCACGAAGTTCTCCCGCGCGTAGTTGATCGTCTCGTCGGCGCCGAGCGCCCGCACCGCCTCGAGCTTCTCGTCGGTGGAGGCGGTCGCGAAGACGCGGGCGCCCCAGAGCTTCGCGAGCTGGACGGCCAGCGTCCCCACGCCGCTGGCGGCGGCGTGGATCAGGACCGACTCGCCGGGCTGGAGCGCGGCGCCGGTCTTGAGCAGGTGATAGGCCGTGAGGGACGCCAGCGGGAGCGCGGCCGCCGCCTCGAAGGAGTAGCCCGGCGGCATGGGGTAGACGAGGGGCTCCGGCGCCGCGACGTACTCGGCCTGGCAGCGCTGGCCGAGCATCGTCATGACGCGGTCGCCCGGCCGGGGTCCCTGGACCTCGGCGCCGACGCGCTCGACGGTGCCGGCCGCCTCCACCCCTTCGTGGTGGGGGAGCGGGAGCTTGGGGTTGTAGGTGCCGGCCCGGCGCATCACGTCCGAGAAGTTGACGCCGGCGGCGGCCACGCGGATCAGGACGTCGCCCGGCCCCACCTCGGGATCGGGGACGTCCTCGTACGCGAGCACCTCCGGCCCGCCGAAGCGGTGATAGCGCACCGCCTTCACGGTGCGCCTCCCGGCTCGGGGGTGAACCAGCCCTCCAGCGCCTCGTCGTAGTAGAGCGTCATCTCCTCGCTGGTCGCCAGGCGGACCCGGAACCAGCGCCGGTAGCCGCCGCCGGGCTCCGCGCCCGCCTCGATCCACCCCCAGAGCACGTCGGTGACGGCGACGGCGCTCTCGCCGCGCCAGATGCCGCAAGGGCGCTCGTTGCCCCGGCCCCCGGCGTACGCGAGCACGCGAATCGGGTGATCCATCGACTTCCTAGACGTTGACGTAGATGTCGCCGCCTTCAACCCGCGCCGGGAACGAGCCCACCTTGACGGCGGGGTTCGCCGCGTTGGCGCCTGTCCGCACGTCCCAGCTCCAGCCGTGCCACGGGCAGGTCACGATCGTGCCGTCGAGGTCGCCTTCACCCAGCGGCCCGCCCCGGTGGAGGCAGGTGTTCTCGATCGCGTAGAAGGTGCCGTCACAGTTGAAGACGGCCAGCGTCCGGCCCTCGGCCTCGATGACCTTCCCCTGGCCGCGTGGAATTTCGCTCGCCTCGGCCACCTTGCACTTCGCCATGTGGGTCTCCCTTCGCCTTTGTTCGGAACCTCCCGCCTACCCGATCCTTCGACGGCCTTCGGCCCCTGGCCCCCTCCTCCATCGTCCGACGGCCTTCGGCCTTTGGCGGGGGGGAGGGGGGAGTCGGAGGCCGCGGTTGCCTCACACGCTCTCACTCCCTGAGGAGCTGGCGCGCGATGATGAGCCGCTGGATCTCCGAGGTGCCCTCGTAGATCCGGGGGGCGCGGGCCTCCCGGTAGAGCCGCTCGATGGGCGAGCCCCGGACCACGCCCAGGCCTCCGTGGATCTGGACCGCCTGGTCGATCACCCGGTGCGCCATCTCGGTGGCGAAGAGCTTGGCCATCGACGACTCGAGCGTGACCCGCGCCGCGCCCGCGTCCTTGAGCCGCGCCGCCGAGTAGACCAGCAGGCGCGCCGCCCGCAACTCGGTCGCCATGTCGGCGAGCTTCGCCTGGATGAGCTGGAACTGGGCGAGCGGCTGGCCGAACTGGGTGCGCCGCCGCGCGTGCGCCAGCGCGAGGTCGAGGCCGGCCTGGGCCAGGCCCACGGCCTGGGCCCCGACCGAGGCCCGGAAGACGTCGAGCGTCGCCATCGCCACCCGCCAGCCCTCGTGCTCGGCGCCGAGGAGGCTGCCGGCCGCCAGACGGCAGTCGTCGAAGGTCAGCTCGCCGATGACGTGCGGGGCCAGCGTGTGCATGACGGCGCCGGAGAGCCCGGGCGCCTCCCGCGGCACGATGAACGCCGAGATGCCCTTCGCCCCGCGCTCGGGCGCCGTCTTGGCGAAGACGACGTAGAGGTCGGCCGCCGGCGCGTTCGAGATGAAGTGCTTCCGGCCGGTCAGCCGCCAGCCGTCGCCCCGGCGCTCGGCGCGCGTGGCCAGCGCCGCCGCGTCGGAGCCGGCCTCCGGCTCGGTGAGGGCGAACGCGGGGACCTGCTCGCCGCGGGCCAGCGGGGGCAGGTGGGCCGTCTTCTGGGCCTCGGTGCCGGCCAGCAGGATCGGGTAGCTGCCGAGGCCCTGGATGGCGAACAGCTCCTCGGCGGCGGGACAGGTCCGGGCCAGCTCCTCGCGGACCAGGCAGAGCGTCATGGAGCGGAACGGGCCCTCGAGCGCGCCGCCGTAGGCCGTCGGAACGAGGAGTGGGAAGAGCCCTTCCTTGCCGAGCGCGCGGGCCAGGTCCCGGTTCAGGTCGTCCCGCTCGCCCCAGGCGTCCGCGATCGGCCGCAGCGCCTCGGCGCCGGCGCGCGCGACGACGGCCCGGAGCTCTCGCTCCTCGACGGTCAGCTCGAGCGTCATGGTCACGACGGCCCGGCGGGGAGGAGGCTCTTGACGAAGGCGAGCTTGCCGCTCTCGATCCTGAACACCGCGAGCGGGCGCGCCAGCGCGCCGTCCCCTCGCAGCGTGAGCGGCCCGCCGTAGACGGACGGGACGTCGCGCAGGCCGGCCAGCGTCTCCCGGAGCCGCGCTCCTCCCAGTGTGCCGCGTCCCTCGCCGGCCGCCGCGCGGATGCCGGCCGCCACCAGCATGACGGCGTCGTAGGCGCTGGCGGCGTAGCGCGACGGCCCGTCACCGAACTTCTTCTTGTAGGCCTCGGCGAAGCGCTCGGACCGCGCCCCCGCCTGGGGGGCGAAGGCATCGCTGACGACGATCGCCCCCTTGAGCGCCGGGCCGCCGGCCAGGCGGACCGCCGGGTCGTCGTCCAGCAGGTACAGCCCGCCCTGGTAGCCCCCCTCGCGGAGCCGCGCCGCCAGGTCGCCGAGGTCCATCCCGCGGAAGCCGAGCACGAGGGCCTCCGGAGCCTGCCGGGTGATCTGGCGGATCCGCGACGCGAGGTCGGAGGCCTCCAGCGAGAGGCTCTCCTCGACCGCGAGGCTGGCGCCCCGCTCGCGCCAGCGGGCCGAGACGGCGGCCCGCACCGCCTTGCCGAACTCGTCCCCGCCCGCCAGGAGCCCGAGCCGTTGGACCTTCTGCTCCGCGGCGTGCGCCAGCAGGGTGTCCACGTGCGTGGCCATCGAGGGCCGGGTGTGGACGAGCACGCGGCTCGTGGCGGGGAACCGCCCGGTGACGATGCCCTGGTGGACGACCAGGAGGTTGCGGGTCGAGGCCAGCGGATAGATCGCCAGCGTCGGCGTCGCCGAGGCGGTGAACACCACGACGACCCCCATCCCGGCCAGCCGGGTGAACTCGTCCGTGGCCTTCTTGCCGTCCAGCGGCTGGACGTCGGCGGCCTCGAGGGTGAACGTGACGCCGGTGGGGGACGGCTCTTCCTCGGCGGCCCGCCGGGCGATCTCCACGGCCTCCTCTTCCCGGGCGCGGGCGAGGGGGGAAACCGCCGGCCGCTTGGGGCCGAGGTCCGCGATGGCCAGCTCGATGCCCTGGCGGATCTCCTTGCCGAACCAGGCGCCGGACCCGGTGAGCGGGAGCAGGGCCCCGAGGCGGAGCACCGGGACGGGAGGCTTGGCCTCGGGCGGCGGGCTCTCGTCACGAGGCGCCGCCGGCGCGCTCGCCCCGGGCAGGGGCTTGAGGTGACCCGGGCTCTGGGGGAGCGCGGGCGAGGCCAGCGAGAGGAGGACGAGCCCGGCGACGGCGAGCCGACCGATCACCCGCATGTTCGGGTGAATTGTACCCCAGCCGCGCCGCGGTGACCGCCGAACGCGCACGGGCGCCGCCCCGTGGGGGAGCGGCGCCCGTGCTGGGGTCCCCGGCGCGGGCCGGTCGGATCAGAGCGGCGTGGGCCGGGTCGCGGGCTGGCCGACCGGCTCGCGGCGCGGCGCCGGCTCGACGGCGGGGCCGTGCCCGCCGCCGTAGCCCGACACCTCGAAGGCGTAGGCATTCTCCGAGTGCTGGGAGACGTCGAGGCCGAGGAACTCCTCCTCGTCGCTGACGCGCAGGCCGACCAGCACATCGACCACCTTCAGCAGGACGAGGGTCCCGGCGAACGCGAAGACCCAGGTCGCCAGGATCCCGACGATCTGGATCCAGACCTGGCCCGCGTTGCCGTAGAAGAGACCGTTGGCGCCGGCGTCGTTGATCGCCTTGGTGGCGAAGAGGCCGGTGGCCAGCGCGCCCCACGTGCCGCCGACCCCGTGGACGCCCACGACGTCGAGGCTGTCGTCGTATCCGAAGCGCGCCTTGAGGTTACAGGCCAGGAAGCAGAAGACGCCGCCGCCGACGCCGATCAGGATCGACGGCACCGGGCCGACGAAGCCGGAGGCCGGCGTGATGGCCACCAGGCCCGCCACCGCGCCCGAGGCGGCGCCGAGGACCGTCGGCTTCCCGCGCTGGAGCCACTCGGCCCCCATCCAGCCGAGCGCGGCGGCCGCCGCCGCGGTGTTGGTGACGACGAAGGCGCTGGTGGCCAGGCCGCCCGCCCCGAGCGCGCTGCCGGCGTTGAAGCCGAACCAGCCCACCCACAGCATCGCCGCGCCCATCACCGTGAACGGCAGGTTGTGGGGCGGCATCGGCTCCCGCCCGTAGCCCTTGCGGCTGGCCCATCATGAGCGCCGCGGCCAGGGCCGAGACGCCGGAGGAGATGTGGACGACGGTGCCGCCGGCGAAGTCCAGCGCGCCGAGGTTCCGGAGCCAGCCGCCGGTCCCCCAGACCCAGTGGGCCAGCGGGTCGTAGATGAAGGTCGCCCACAGCAGGATGAAGAGGAGGAAGGCGCTGAAACGCATGCGCTCGGCGAAGGCGCCCGTGATCAGGGCCGGCGTGATGATGGCGAACATGAGCTGGAAGACCATGAAGGCCTGGTGCGGGATCGTGGCCGCGTAGTCGGCGTTGGGCTCGAGGCCGACGCCGTTGAGCCCGATCCACTGCAGGCTCCCGACCAGGCGCCCGACGTCGGGGCCGAAGGCCAGGCTGTAGCCGAAGAGGACCCACTGGACGGAGATCAGGGCCATGAGGATGAAGGACTGCATCACGGTGGCCAGGACGTTCTTCCGCCGGACCATGCCGCCGTAGAAGAAGGCGAGCCCGGGGGCGGTCATCATCAGCACGAGGGCGGAGGAGGTCAGCACCCAGGCGGTGTCCCCCGCGTCGATCTTCGGGGCCGCCGGGGCCGCGGAGGCTGGTGGGACCGCGGGGGCCGGTGCAGCCGCGGGGGCGGCTGGGGCGGCCGGCGCCGCCGGCGCCGCCGGCGCGGCCTGCTGGGCGACCGTGGCGGTGGCGAGCAGCAGGAGGGGTAACGCCAGGACCAGCAGGGCGACTAGCGGTCGGGGGGTCGCCATTGACACTCCTTTCAAGCCGGAGGGAACCCTACAGAGCGGCTTCGTCGCGCTCGCCGGTCCGGATCCGGACCGCCGCCTCGACGGGTGTGACGAACACCTTGCCGTCACCGATCGAGCCGGTCCGGGCGGAGGCCGCGATCGCGTCCACGACCTTGCCGACCATCGCATCGGGCACGACCAGCTCGACCTTGATCTTGGGGAGGAAGTCGATCGTGTACTCCGACCCGCGGTACAGCTCGGTGTGGCCCTTCTGGCGGCCGAAGCCGCGGACCTCCGACACGGTCATGCCGATGACCCCCATGTCGGTCAGCGTCTCCTTGACCTCGTCCAGCTTGAAGGGCTTGATGATCGCCTCGATCTTCTTCATGGCACCTCCTTGCCCGCGGGGGCGGAGTGCAACGGGGGTGCCACGTGCCGGGCAGACGACGCGCCTCGCAAACCTCGGAGGGGGTTGACCCCGCATCGCGGGGCGGTCGACGCGGCGGAAGGGACGATGCCCATCCAATGGGCACGTGCCCGGGAAAGATGCAGGGGCAACCGGGCGAAGCCTGCCGTTACGCGATCTTAGGGAGTGCTGGTATGCGACGCGCCCCGGCGCAGGTCTGCCGCCTCGACCAGCGAGCGGCGCCGGGATCCAGGCTCGATCCGAGGTCGCCTCCGTCCGGGACGGCTCGGCCTGGCGAAGAAGTGCACGAACTCGGCGCGTGGTGGGCTAGGCTCGATCATCGCCGGTCGAGGCGCGCTGCCGCGGCCCCTTCCCGCGGGGAGCGGCAGGAAAGGGGTGTCGGGAAAAGGAGTGCCGCGGTGGGTGTCAGAAAGTGGTTCTTGGATCGGCCCATCAGAACCAAGCTCCTCATCGGATTCGTTGCGGTCACCGCGGCGATCACCGTGATCTGCCTCGGCAGGCTCCGACAGACCGGGCAGACCCTTGCGACCTTCCAGGAGGCCTACCGAGGTCAGGCCCTGTCGCTGGGCGCCCTCGCCGAGTCGGTGCGCGCCATGTCCAGGGCTCAGGACCTTGCGGTCGAGCATGCCCTCGTGCAGAGCCCGGGCCGGATGCGGGAGATCGAAAGCGAGATCAGGAGCCTCGACGCCAGGGTGGACGAGGGGATCGGCTCCTTCGAAAGGACCCTCCTGAGCCCCGAGGAGCGATCGGCGCTCGCCCGGTTCAAGCAGGCCCTCACGGGATATCGCGGAGGGCGACGCGACGAGGCCCTGCGCTTCAGCGACGGCGGCAGAAAGGCCGAGGCGATGACGGCTCTCGGTCAAGCGGCTCAGCAGCTGCGGGCGACCGATGAGGCGATGAACGAGCTGCTGGCCATCAGGGTGAATGCCATCAAGGCGGGCGTCGAGGCAGGCCGCGAGGCGTACGCCGCAACCTGGCGGCTCACCGTGTTCCTGGTCCTCCTGGGGCTCGGCTTCTCGATGGTCTTGGCCCTGGTGATCGCGCGAACGGTCTGGTACCCGGTGGAAGAGATGGTGAAGGTCCTCGAGACGATGGAGCGGGGGGACCTCACGAAGCGCTTCAAGTGGGACACGCGGGACGAGATGGGCTGGGTCGCCTGGGTCATCAAGAAGCTCGGCGACACGATGCGCGACACGATGCGGGAGGTCGGTAGTGCGGCGACCCACGTCGCCGCCGCGTCCCAGCAGTTCTCGGCCGCGACCGAACAGTTCTCCAGCAGCGCTCACGAGCACGCGTCCAGCCTCGAGGAGACCGCCGCGTCGCTGGAGCAGCTCACGGCCACGGTCAAGCAGAACGCGGACAACGCCCGGCAGGCCAGCCAGCTCGCCGTCGGTTCCCGCGCTGTGGCCGAGCGGGGCGGCCAGGTCGTCGCGGCGGCGACGGGCGCGATGGAGGAGATCACCCACGCGTCGAGGCAGATCGCCGAGATCATCACGACGATCGATGAGATCGCCTTCCAGACGAATCTGCTGGCCTTGAACGCGGCGGTGGAGGCGGCCCGCGCCGGCGAGGAGGGTCGGGGCTTCGCGGTGGTGGCGGTCGAAGTGCGGAACCTGGCCCAGCGGGCGGCGCAGGCGGCGAGAGAGATCCGGCAGCTGATCCAGGATTCGGTCCAGAAGGTGGAGAGCGGGTCGGAGCTGGTAAACCGGTCAGGCCAGACTCTCCACGAGATCGTCGAGTCGGTCAAGCGCGTGGCGGCGATCATCGGTGAGATCTCGGCCACCTCCCAGGAGCAAGCCACCGGGATCGAGCAGGTGAACCGGGCGGTGAGCCAGATGGAGCAGGCGGTGCAGCGGGAGGCGGCTTCGGCTCACGAGCTGTCGGAGACGGCTCACGGCCTGAGCCAGGATGCGACCCACCTTCGGGCCCTGGTGGCTCGGTTCAAGCTGGGGCAGGAGAGCCCGGCCCCCAAACCGGGGGCCTGGTCCCCGAGCCGGCCCGACGCCACGACGCCGCCGGAGCCAGCGGCGACGGTCACGCCGAGGGGTGAGCCCTCGATCCGGGCTCGGGCGGGAGCGGGCCCGGGGCGCTGACCGGTCGCGCGGCTCGGGGGGTCACACGCTCTCGAAGCGACCCCGGGGACCGAACCGCGCGACCTCGGCACCGGTCGGCACCCGCTCGACCCGGACCGCGCAGACCTTGTACTCGGGGATCTTGGAATCCGGGTCATGGGCGGAGTTCGTCAGGAAGTTGGCCGCGGAGTCGGCCAGCTTGACGAACGGGATGAAGAGCTCGCCGGCCCGGACGGCGTCGGTGAGCCAGGCGAGCCCCTCCAGCTCCCCGCGGCGGGAGAGGACCCGCACGGGGTCGCCGTCCTTCACCCGGAGCCGGCGGGCGTCCGCCGGGTGGATCGACACCTGGAGGTGCGGGGCGAGCTGGAGGAGGCCCTCGACGCGCCGGGTGATGGTGCCGCCGTGCCAGTGGTACAAGAGCCGTCCGGTGTTGAGGATGAAGGGATAGTCGGGGTCGGGGAGCTCCGCGGCCTGCGGGCCCTGGCTCACCGGGACGAACTTTCCCTTGCCGCGCGGGAAGGACTCCGCGTAGAGGAAGCGCGTCCCCGGATGGTCGGGCGCCGGGCACGGCCACTGGATCCCGCCCTCACGATCCAGCCGCGCGTGGGAGATCCCGCCGAGCGCGGGCACCAGGGCCGCCATCTCGTCGAAGATCGCGGTGGGTCCGCTCCAGTCGAAGCCGTCGGCCGGGCGCCCGAGTCGTCGCGCCACCCGCCGGGCCAGCTCCGCGGTGATCCACCAGTCGGGGCGGGTCTCGCCCGGCGGGTCCACGATCCGTCGCACCCGCTGGACGCGCCGCTCCGAGTTGGTGAAGGTCCCCTCCTTCTCGGCGAACGCCGCCGCCGGCAGGAAGACGTGGGCCAGCTCGGAGGTCTCGTGGAGGAAGAGGTCCTGGACGACCAGGCAGTCGAGCTGCTCGAACGCCTTCCGGGCGTGGTTCAGATCGGGCTCGGAGAGGAGCGGGTTCTCCCCGACGACGTACATCGCGCGGATCTGACCCGTCAGGCAGCCCTCCACCATCTCGGTCACGACGAGGCCCGGCTCGGCCGGCGGCCGGACGCCCCAGGCGCGCTCGAACTTCGCCAGCGACTCCGGCCCGAAGTTCTGGTAGCCGGGCAGGTTCGTCGGGATGCAGCCGGCGTCCCCGCAGCCCTGGACGTTGTTCTGGCCCCGCAGCGGCGAGATCCCCGCGCCCGGCCGGCCGAGCTGGCCGGTGAGGAGCGAGAGGTTCAGCAGCGCGTGGGCGTTGGCGGTGCCGTTGGTGTGCTGGGTGACGCCCATGCCCCAGATCAGGCACGAGCCGGAGAACGGGGGTCGCGCGTACCAGCGGGCCGCCTGCACGATGTCGGCGGCCGGCACCCCGGTCATGCGCTCGGCGACCTCCGGCGTGTAGGGCTCCACCGCCGCCCGCCACGCCTCGAAGCTCTCGGTCCGGTCCCGCGACGAACTCGCGGTCCCACAGCCCCTCGTCGAGGATCACCCGGGCCATGCGCTGAACAGCGCGACGTCGGTCCCCGGCCGCTGGCGGATCCAGATGTCCGCGTAGTCGCAGAGCTCGATCCGCTTGGGGTTGGCGACGACGAGCCTGGCGCCGCGGGCCACCGCCCGCCGGAACCGGACCGCGATGACCGGGTGGTTGGCGCTGGCGTCGGCGCCGACGACGAAGAGGCAGCCGGCCTCCTCGTAGTCCACGTAGGAGTTCGACGTGGCGCCGGAGCCCATCGAGACCAGCATGGCCTCCACCGAGGGCGAGTGGCAGAGGCGCGTGCAGTGGTCGACGTTGTTCGTGTCCATCACCACCCGGCAGAGCTTCTGGATGGCGTAGCCGTCCTCGTTGGTGGCCTTGGCCGAGGCCAGCGCCCCGAAGCGCGCCGCGGTTCCGGACCAGCCCGTCCGCCGCGGCGTCGAGCGCCTCGTCCCAGGACACCGGCTCCCATCCGGCCCCGCGCCGGACCATCGGGCGGAGGACGCGGTCGCGCGCGTGGACGAAGCCGGTGCCGAAGCGCCCCTTGACGCACAGCATGCCCTGGCTCGAGCCGTTCGCCGGCACGTCGTCGGTCATCACCGCCAGGCGCCGGTCCTCCCGCACGGAGGCGACGATCCCGCAGCCGACGCCGCAGTAGGGGCAGGTGGTCTCGACGCGCCGGGTGACCCGGGCCGGCGTCTCCTTGGGCCGGAGCGCGCCGGTCGGACAGGTCGCCACGCACTGGCCGCACGAGGTGCAGATCGAGTCGGCCATCAGGCCGTCCCCGAAGACGCCGACCCGCTCGGCGTGGCCCTTGCCGATCAGGCTGATGGCGCCGATCCGCTGCACGTCGTCGCAGGCGGTGGTGCAGCGGCCGCAGAGGATGCAGGCCTCGCGGTCGAGGACGAAGAACGACTTCGAGTCGTCCACCGGGGAGCGGTGGAGCGGGGCGTGGGAGGCGCCCGGGAGCCCGTGGCGGGCGCAGGCCTCGCCGAGCTGGCCGAACCCGTCGCGGCCGTCACCCGGCGTCAGCATCGAGAGCGTGAGGTCCAGGACCGCCCGGCGGAGGCGGGTGACGTCGGGGGTGTCGGTCCGCACGACCATGCCGTCGCGCGCCGGCAGGTGGCACGAGGCCGGGAAGCCCCGCTGGCCCTCGACCTGGACCAGGCAGGTCCGGCACGCCCCGAGCGGCGCGCGATCGGGGTCCTTGCAGAGCTGGGGCAGCGGCAGGCCGAGCCGGTTGACCGCGTCGAGGACGGTGGCGCCCCCGTCGACCTCCACGGCCCGGCCGTCGATGGTCAGGCGCATGGCTCTACTGTACCCCGAAGGCCCCCGGGAAGTGCTCGAGGGCCGACCGGACCGAGAGCGGGGCGGCCTGGCCCAGGCCGCAGAGCGAGGCGAGCTGGACGACCTCCCCCAGCTCGCGGAGGAGCGGGACCTCGGCATCGCCGCCCGTGCCGGCCGCGAGGCCGTCGAGCGCCGCGAGCATCCGCGCGGTCCCCTCCCGGCACGGCGTGCACTTCCCGCACGACTCCTTCGCGTTGAAGGCCATCAGCACCCGGACGATCTCGAGCACCGGGACCGAGTCGTCGAGGGCCACCACGCCGCCGGTGCCGGGGGAGAGCGCCGGCCGCTCGAGCGGCTGGTCGAGGAGCGCCGGCGGGAGGATCACGCCCGAGGGGCCGCCGACGACGATCGCGCCGAGCGGCCGGCCGGTGGCGAGGCCGCCGCCGAGGCCGTGGACCAGTCGCCGGAGGGTGACGGGCGGGGCGACCTCCACGACGCCGGGCCGGGCGACGTGACCGGACAGCCCGAACAGCTTCGTCGCCGCCGCGCCCGAGTCACCGGCCACGATGAGCGGCACGGCGGCCAGGGTCTCCACGTTGTTGATGACGGTGGGGCGGCCGTACACGCCCGCCTCGACGGGAAAGGGCGGCTTGGTCCGCGGCATCGCCCGCCGCCCCTCGATGGACTCGAGGAGCGCCGTCTCCTCGCCCAGGATGAAGCCGCCGGCCCCGCGCCGGATCTCGACGTCGAAGGCGAAGTCCGAGCCGAGGACGCGCGGGCCCAGGATGCCGGCCGCCCGCGCCGCGCCCACCGCCGCCGCGCAGCGCTCGGCCGAGAGGCCGGCCTCGCCGTGTATATAGAGGATGCCGTGGCTGGCCCCCGCCGCGTAGGCGGCGAGCAGCAGGCCCTCGAGGAGCCGGTGGGGGTCGGCCTCCATGAGGTGGCGGTCCTTGAAGATCCCCGGCTCGCCCTCCTCGCCGTTGACGACGACGTACTTCGGCGCGCCCGGCGCGGCCCGGCACCCTTCCCACTTCACCGCCGCCGGGAAGTAGGCGCCGCCCCGCCCCTGGAGCCCGGCCGCCTTCACCGCGGCGATGACGGCCTCGGGATCGCCACGCTCGAGGGCGGCGGCCAGCGTCGCGTAGCTGCCCGCCCGACGGGCGTCGGCGAGGTCCTCGGGATCGATCGCGTTCCAGCGCGCGCTGAGCCGGCGCTGCTGGCCGCCGAGCACGGGATGCGAGGCGACCGGCGGCAGCCCGGCCACGGGGTCCGTCCGCCCAGGCGGCGCCGGTCAGCCCGTGGTCGCCGGCGCCGTCGAGGAGGCGCCGGAGCGCCGGCACGGCGGCGGGGGTCACCCGCTCGACCGTCAGCCGGGGCGCGCCGGGCCGCAGCACGTCGACGACCGGCGCGGCGTGGCAGAGGCCCGGACAGGCCCCCGCCCGGACGTCGGCGCCGGGGAGGGCCTCGCGGAGGGCCGTGAGCGTCGCCGCCGCGCCCCGGGCGAGGCCGCAGGAGCCGGCGCCGACGAGGAGCCTGGTGCCATCGCTCCCGCGAGGGGCTGAGGCCGGGAGATGGGGTTCCGGCGCCCGGCAGGCCCGGATCACGTCGTCCGGGGTCGGCGCGCTCAGGTACCGATGATCCACCTCGACCACCGGCGCCACGCTGCACACGAAGCAGCAGTCCGTCTCCTCGAGGGTCACCGCGCCGTCCGCCGTCGTCTCCCCGGGCGCGACGCCGAGGCGCCGCAGCGAGTGCGGCGAGGAGGCCGGCGCCGCCGTTGACGCGGCACGAGACCCCGGTGCAGACGCGCACGAGGTGGGCGCCCCGGGGCGCCAGCCTCAGCTCCGGATAGTGGGTCGCGACGCCGTAGACCTCGCTCTTCGGGACCCGGAGGTGCGCGCCGACGGCGGTGAGGTCATCCGGAGAGAGCCAGCCGCGCTCGGCCTGGACGGCCTGGAGGGCGGGGAGGAGCCAGGTCCGCTCGCGAGGGAAGGGCGCGAGGACGGCGATCGACGATGCCTGGGTCACCGAGGGTGGCTCGCGATCATGGCTGGGGGTCCGGGCCGGTGTGTCGCGCTCATCTTAGAGGCCGTTCCGCGGCCCCGTCAAGCTCGCCACCGCGCAGGGTGACGGCGAGCGCCCACCTCCGCATCGCCACGCTGCCACGCGACTCACCGTTGACAGGCGGACGGCTCGCGTGCCACCGTGACCGTGAGGGTCCGATGTCCACCGATCGCTTCGGCAACCCGCTCGCGCCCGGGCTCCCGTACGCCCGCGGCACCATCGTCCGGTCCACCGACGACGACCTCCGCAAGCTCCGTCACGCATGGAGCCTGATCGAGGCGCGCATCCGGAAGGACGGCCCGGAGGCGATCTTCAACCTGACCGGGCTGGAGCGGCGCCTCCAGGTCGAGCCGAGCGACCTCCCGTTTCTCGACGACGAGCTGGCCCCGGCGCTCTTCGGCGAGCGCCTCACGGCGCTGGCGCTCGAGCACCTCGGGGGCACGCCGGACCGCCACGACGTCATGGTGTTCAACCGGACCACGGCCGCCACGCTGGCCACCCACCTGACGCTCGTCCAGCCGGGGGACACGGTCATCGGGGTCTCGGCGGGCTACAGCCATCCCACCGTCGTCCGCGCCGCCGCCCAGGCCGGCGCCCGCTTTGTCGACACGGTGGGTCTCGACGCCTTCGCGGCCGCGCTCGAGCGGGCCGACCGGGTCACGCTGGTCGTGCTCACCCGGCTCGCCGTGACCTACGAGGCGCTGTCGGCCGCGGATCTCGCCGGGGTCGTGGCGCTCGCCCGCGCGCGCGGCGCGCGGATCTACGCCGACGACGCCGGCGGTGCCCGGGTCGGGCCGGCCGCGCTGGACCAGCCCCGCATGCTGGAGCTGGGGGTGGACGTGGGCGCCACCGGCCTCGACAAGTACGGCACCGTGGGCCCGCGCCTCGGCCTTCTCGGCGGGGAGCGCGGGCTGGTGGCCGCGATCCGGGCGCGGGCCTTCGAGCTGGGGCTCGAGGCCCGGCCCATGCTCTACCCGGCGGTCCTGCGCTCGCTCGAGCAGTACGCGCCGGCGCGGGTCCGGCAGCTCGTGGCCTGCACGAAGGAGGTGGCCGCGGCCCTGCGGGAGGTCGTCGGCGGCCGGCTCCACGAGACGCCGGTGACGGCCCAGCTCCGGGGCGAGGACATCCTCGACATCGCCCGCGAGCGCGCGGGAGGCGTGACGTCGGCCCCTCGTCCCGATCGAGGCGACGGCGGCGCTCGCGATGCTCCTGCTCCGGGACCACGGGGTCCTGACGGTTCACTTCGCCGGGATGCCGCCCGGCACCTCGGCCCTGCTCGTCAAGTTCGTGCCGCCGGAGACCCTGCGCCGCCTCGGCGGCGCCCCCGTCTTCGCCCGGGCCGTGGACGACTCGCTCGACCGGCTCGCCGGGCTGGTCGGGTCGGCGGATGCGGTGCGCACCCTCCTGTTCGGCCCTTCCTAGCGTCGGCTTCCGGCCCTTCTCCCATCCGGGATCCCCCGTACGAGCCTCCCCCGAAAAAGGGGGTTCCAGGGATTCCCTCTCCGGTGTAACATGCCGTCCCAGTCTCACAGGTCGGGGGAGGGGGCGTCATGGTCCCGGAGCATCCCGGCCGCAGTCCGCGCACCACCTGGTCGCATCGCCTGGCTCGCCGCTCCGTCGCGCTCGACGGTCCTCGTCGCCGTCGCGCTGCTGGGGACCGGCCTGGCCTGGGCGGGTCGCCTCCACCCCGACGTCGCGGCGCAGCTCGCCGTGCTCCCGGCCGGCGGCCGCATCGCCGTCATCGTCGAGCTGACCGACCAGGAAGACCCGCACCGGGCCGGCGCCCCGCATCGCGGGAAGCGGGACAAGACCCGCGCCGTCGTCGACGCGCTCCGGGACAAGGCCAACCGGACCCAGGGACCGCTCCGGGGCCTGCTCGCGCGCGAGCAGGCGGCCGGCCGCGCCCAGCGGCTCCTCTCGTTCTGGATCAAGAACGGCCTCGCGGTCACCGCGACCGAGTCCGTGATCCGCGCGCTGGCCGCGCGGCCCGACGTCCGCGAGGTGCGGCTCGACCGGACATCCCGCTCCCGACGCCGGTGCCGGCCGCCGCGCTGCCGGCCGCCGAGATCAGCGAGTGGAACCTCGACCAGATCCGGGCCCCCGACGTCTGGGCCATCGATCCGAGCTACACCGGGGTCGGCAGCGTGGTGGGGAGCTTCGACACCGGCGTGGACGGCACTCATCCGGATCTCGCCCCCAGCTACCGGGGCAACGACGCCATCAGCTGGTTCGACCCGTACGGCGAGCACGAGTCGCCCTTCGACGGGGACGGCCACGGGACCCACACGACCGGCACCGCGGTGGGCGGGTCGGCCGGCGGCACCAACATCGGCGTGGCCCCCGGAGCCCAGTGGATCGCGGTCAAGGGCTGGGACGACAGCGGGGTCGCCACCGTCTCGGCCTTCCACCAGATCTTCCAGTGGTTCCTGGCGCCGGGGGGCGACCCGGCGAACGCCCCCGACGTCGTCAACATGTCGTGGAGCTTCGCCGAGGAGGGCTGCCTCCTCGACTTCCAGGCCGACGTCCAGGCCCTCCGGGCGGCCGGCATCTTCCCGAGCTTCGCCGCCGGCAACAGCGGGCCGTTCCCGGGGAGCGTGTCGAGCCCCGCCGCCTATCCGGACTCCTTCGCCACCGGCGCCACCGACATCTTCGACGAGGTCCCGTACTTCAGCGGCCGCGGTCCGTCCCCCTGCGGCGGCATCGTGAAGCCGAACCTCAGCGCGCCGGGCGACAGCATCACCTCCTCGGTGCCCTGGGGCTACGACACCTTCAGCGGCACCTCGATGGCGGCGCCCCACGTGTCGGGCGCCGTCGCGGTGCTGCGCGCGATCGACCCCACGCTCACCGTCGAGGAGCTGGAGAGCATCCTGGTGCAGGGCTCGGTCGACCTGGGCGACGCCGGGCCCGACAACGACTTCGGCTCCGGGCGCCTCGACCTGTTCCAGTCGGCGCAGATCGCGCTGGGCGGCGGCGGACCGGACCAGCCGCGGGTCACGATCGTCGCGACCACGCCCACGGCGACCGAGGCCGGCCTGGGGGCCGGGGTCTTCACGGTGACCCGGACCGGGACGACCGACGCCGAGCTGATCGTGAAGTACACCGTCAGCGGCACCGCCACCGCCGGCGCCGACTACGTCGCGCTGCCCGGCACGGTGACGATCCCCGTCGACTCGGCGACCGCCACCATCGTCCTCACGCCGATCGACGACTCGACCGTGGAGCTCAACGAGACGGTCGTCGTCTCGCTGAAGCCCGATCCCGCCTACTTCGTGGCGGTGCCCGGGAAGGCCACCGTCACCGTCGTGAGCGACGAGATCCCGTCCGACCTCGTCGTCACCCTGAGCGTGCCGGCCACCGCGGCGGCCGGGGACACCATCACGGTGACCGACACCACGCGGAACCAGGGCGGCGGTCCGTCCGAGCCCTCGACCACCAAGTTCTACCTGTCCACGAACGGCGTCCTGGACCCCGGCGACGCGCTCGTCGGCAGCCGGACGATCCCCGTCCTGGCGCCGGGCGCCACCAGCGTCGGGTCGACCTCCGTCACCATCCCGTCCAGCGCGGCCGCCGGCACCTATTACGTCTTCGCCGTCGCCGACGCCGACAGCGTGCTGCTGGAGTCGAACGAGAGCAACAACACCACCTCCGCCTCCATCCAGGTCGGTCCCGACCTGGTCGTCGCGTCGGTGTCCGCGCCGCCGGCGGCGTCGGCCGGCGCGTCGATCAGCGTGACCGACACCACCCGGAACATGGGCGCGGGGACCGCCGGGCCGTCCACCACCCGGTTCTACCTGTCCACCAACCCCGTCTACGACGACGCCGACGTCCCGCTCGGCAGCCGCGCGGTGCCGTCGCTCGGCAGCGGCGCCAGCAGCGGCGGCTCGACCTCGGTCACCATCCCGGCCGCCACCGCGGCCGGCCCGTACTACGTCGTGGCCCGGGCCGACGCCGACGGCAGCCTGTCCGAGACGAACGAGTTCAACAACACCGCGTCCACGCTGGTCATGATCGGCGCCGACCTGGTCGTCTCCGCCCTCACCGTGCCGGCCGGCGCCGGCGCCGGGGCCAGCATCGCGGTCAGCGACACGACCACGAACCAGGGGTCCGGCACCGCCACCGCCTCGACCACCCGCTTCTACTTCTCGACCGACGTCTACTGGAACCCGAGCGATCCCGTCCTCGGCAGCCGCGCCATCCCGGCGCTGGCGGCCGGCGAGTCCAGCACGGGCTCGACGACGGTGACGATCCCGGCCGGGGCCACGCCCGGGACCTACTACATCCTGGCCCGCGCCGACGCGGACGGCGTGGCCACGGAGACCAACGAGAACAACAACGTCGCCGGCCGCACCCTGGAGATCGGCTCGGACCTCGTCATCCTCGGCGTCTCGGTCCCGCAGGCCGCCGGCGCCGGCCAGAACATCACGGTGACCGACACCACGAAGAACCAGGGCGCCGGCAGCACGCCGGTCTCGACCACGCGGCTCTTCCTGTCCACCGACGGCGTCTTGGACGCCGGCGACGCGGTCCTCGGCAGCCGGGCCGTGCCAACCCTGGCCGCCGGGGCGAGCAGCGTGGGCTCGACCCTCGTCACCATCCCGGCCGCGGCGCCGGCCGGGACCTACTACATCTTCGCCCGCGCGGACGACGACCAGGTGGTGGCCGAGACGAACGAGAACAACAACCGGGGCTTCGCCGCCATCCAGGTGGGCGGGGACCTCGTGGTCTCCGCGCTCACGGTGCCGGGCACCGCCGGGGCGGGCGCGGCCATCACCGTGAGCGACACGACGCGGAACCAGGGCGGGGGCAGCGTGGGCGCCTCGACCACGCGGTTCTACCTCTCGAGCGACGTGACCTGGGACGCCGGTGACCTCCTCCTGGGCAGCCGGGCCATCCCGGCACTGGCCGCCGGGGCCAGTAGCAGCGGCGCGACCGGCGTGACCATCCCGGCCGCCACCGTGGCCGGCACCTACTACGTGCTGGCCCGGTCCGACGCCGACGGCGTCGTGAGCGAGACCGTGGAAACCAACAACACGACGCCCGGCACCGTCATGATCGGGGGGGACCTCGTCGTGGCCTCCCTGTCGGCGCCGGTCAGCGCGGGCGCCGGGGCGACGATCACGGTGAGCGACACCACGCGGAACCAGGGGGCCGGGTCGCTGGCCGCCTCGACGACGCGGGTCTACTTCTCAGCCAACTCGGCCCTGGACGCCGGCGATACCCTGCTGGGCAGCCGCGCCGTGCCGGCCCTGACCAGCGGCGCCAGCAGTGCTGGCGCCATCGCGGCGACCATCCCGGCCGGCACCGCGGCCGGCATCTACTACCTGATCGCGGTGGCCGACGCCGACGGCGCGGTCCCCGAGACCATCGAGACCAACAACCTGGCCATGACGACGGTCCAGGTCGGCGGCGATCTGGTCGTCTCGGCCCTCTTGCTTCCCGCCACGGCCGGCGCCGGCGGCGCGATCACGGTGACCGACACCACGACCAACCAGGGCGCGGGCGGCACCGGCCCCGCGACGACCCGGTTCTTCCTGTCCGCCGATGCCACGCTGGACGCCGCCGACCTGCTTCTGGGCAGCCGGGCGGTGCCGGCGCTGGCCGCCGGTGTGGGGAGCACCGCGTCCACCCCGGTGACGATCCCGGCGGGGGTCGCCGGCGGGACCTGGTTCGTCATCGCTCAGGCCGACGCCGACGGCGCGGTAAGCGAGACCCTCGAGTGGAACAACGCGACCGCCCGGTCGATCCAGATCGGCGGCGACCTCGTGGTCATCGCCGTCTCCGCCCCGGCGAGCGCCGGGGCCGGGCTGGCGCTGACGGTGACCGACACCACGAAGAACCAGGGCGGCGGGCCGGTGGCCGCCACGACCACGAGCCTCTACCTCTCCACGAACACCGCCCTCGACGGCGGCGACCTCTGGCTCGCCAGCCGGCCGGTGCCGGCCCTCGCGCCCGGGGCGACCAGCACGGCCTCGACGGTCGTGACGATCCCGGCCGGCACGACGCCGGGGACCTACTACATCCTGGCCCAGGCCGACGCGATGGGCGCGGTCAGCGAGAGCCAGGAAGCGAACAACGGGAGCTACGCGGTGGTCCAGGTCGGCCCCGACCTGGTCGTGCTGGCGCCGGTGGTCCCGGCGTCGGCGGGGCCCGGCGTGACGATCGGCGTGACCGACACCACCCGCAACCAGGGCGGCGGGGAAGCCGCCGCGTTCGACGACCGGCCTCTACCTCTCGACCAATCCCGTCGCTGGACGCCGGTGACGTCTGGCTGGGCAGCCGGGCGGTCCCGGCGCTGGCCGCCGGCGCCTCCAGCACCGGCTCCACCACGGTCACGATTCCGGCCGGGACTCCGCCCGGCACCTACTACGTGATCGCCTACGCGGACTCCGGGCAGGGGGTCGCCGAGAGCCAGGAGGGGAACAACACGAGCTTCACCGCCGTCCAGCTCGGCTCCGACCTGACTGATCGCGTGGATCATCGGGCCGGGCTCGGCGGGCGCCGGCGCCACCGTCACCGTGACCGAGGCCACCAGGAACGCGGGTGGAGGCCTGGTGCCCGCGACGACGACCGCCTTCTACCTGTCGACCAACACGACCCTGGACGCGGCCGACGTCTTCCTGGGCAGCCGGGCGGTCCCGGCCCTGGCGGGGGGCGCCGTCAGCACCGCCTCGACCGCGCTGGTCATTCCGGCGGCGGTAGGCCCCGGCTCGTACTATCTCCTCGTCAAGGCCGACGCCGACGGCGTGGTGACCGAGGGCCAGGAGGGGAACAACACGAACTACACCGGCCTCGTGGTCGGCCCCGACCTGGCGGTCTGGCCCTCGGCGCCGTCCAGCGCCGCGGCCGGCAGCACGATCACGGTCAACGACACGACCCGGAACTTCGGCGGGGGGCTGGCCGACCCGTCGACGACGGGCTTCTATCTCTCGACCAACTCCAGCCTGGACGCCGCCGACCTGGTGCTGGGGAGCCGGGCGGTGCCGGCGATCGCAGGCGGCGGAACGAGCCTCGGCTCGACGGCGGTGACGATCCCGGCCGGCCTGGCGCCGGGGACCTACTACCTGTTCGCGCGGGCCGATGCCGGCGCCGTCGTTCCCGAGAGCCAGGAAGCCAACAACACGAACTACACGACCATCCAGGTCACGCCCTGACGAGCTCCGGGGGGTCTGAGAAGACCGATTTCCTCCCTCGGACGCCGCGCTCGACCGACTACTTTTTCCGGGCCCCGCCGCGACCTCGACTTGACGGTCCCGCGCGGCTTCTTCGCCGTCGGCGTTCGCGCTCGCGCCGGGTCGTTGCCGGGCAGGAAGAGCTGGGCGAAGTGGTTATCCACGACCTCGCCCTGGCCACCGACCGTGAAGTTCGACGTGATGAGGCCGCTGGTACCGACCAGCTGCCCCGTCCCGCCCGTCACCTCCCAGATCACCGCTCCTCGCTGGAGTCCCTCGATGCCACTCGGGCCGAGGACGCCCCGGCCCACCGTCTTGAACGACACCGTGCCGGCCTTCCCATACGCGATGGTGCCCGATTCGAGGAACGTGCCCTCGCCCAGCATCTCCACCTGCGACTCGAAGGTCGCCGACCCGCCGGCGCTGGATTCGAGGCCGGCCTGCACTCCCTTGGCACCGATAGCCGTCCGATGCAGTTGACTCCGGGCCGTCGTCTTGGCGGCCAGCTTTCCCGCCGCCCCGGCCACGGGGGCGGCGGTTCCGCGGAACTGTAGCGCGAAGATCAGCTGCCTCATGGCGTCCTCCTCTCAGTGACCCGCCCCTGACCCCCTCCCCCAAGAGGGGGAGAGGGGAAATGGGGCGCGACCCGCTTCGCGTATTGGCCGCCTGGGCTCAGTACGCCGGGAGCTTTCCCTCCTTGGCCGACTTCTTGACGGCGGCCGCCTCCTCGGCGGCCTTGGCCGCCAGGAACCGGCTGTCGCTGGCCAGCGTCACGAACTGGTAGCCCTCGGCGATCATCTTCAGCGCGTAGGCCGCGGTGTTGTTGTGGATCCCGGCCACGACGCCGTGGCGCTTGCAGGCCGCCGCGATCTTCTTCTGGGCCTCCACCACCGGCGGGTCCGTCTGGTCGAGGCGGGGCTTGCAGCCGAAGGCCAGGCTCAGGTCCGAGGGGCCGACGTAGATGGCGTCCACGCCCGGGACGCTCAGGATGTCGTCCAGGTTCTCGAGCGCCTCGGCGGTCTCGATCATCGGGATGGCCAGGATGTCGTCGTTGGCGTGGTCGCCGTAGTCCGAGCCCGCGTAGATCGACGCCCGCACCGGACCCCAGCTCCGGAAGCCGCGCGGCGGGTACTTGCACGCCTGGACCATCGCCTCGGCCTGGGCGCGGTTCGAGATCATCGGGCAGATGACGCCGTAGACGCCGGCGTCCAGGATCTTCATCAGGCGGCCCGGGTCGTTCCACGGCACCCGCGCCAGCGGGATGACCCCGGTCGTCGAGATCGCCTGGAGCATGGTGACCGCCACCTGGTAGTCGACCACGCCGTGCTGCATGTCGATGGTCAGGGAGTCGAACCCCTGGTGCGCCATGACCTCGGCCGAGAACGAGCTGGGGATGGACAGCCAGCCGTTCACGGTCGCCTCGCCGCGGGCCCATTTCGTCTTCAGCGTGTTCTCGCGCACGACATGTGCCTCCGTTGTTGGGTGTGTGTTACGGCACTCGCCCGACGTGGATCGTCACCGTCCCCAGGCCGAGCCGGGTGATGCGGACGTCGCCCAGGCCCACGCTCGTCATGAGCCGGGCCAGCTCGGGCGGCGTCACGAAGCGCTCCACCGACCGGGGCAGGTAGGTGTAGGCGGCGCGGTCGCCGCTCACCAGCGCCCCCAGGGCGGGACGACGTGGTGGAAGTAGAGCCGGAACGCCTCGCGCCAGACCGGGAGCGTCGGCTGGGTGATCTCGAGCGCCACCACCCGCCCCGCCGCGGCGCGGTCACCCGCCGCATCTCGGCCAGGCCCGCGCCCAGGTCGGCGAGGTTCCGCAGGAGGAACGCCGAGGCGACGCAGCCGAAGCTGGCGTCCGGAAACGGGAGCGCCAGCGCGTCGGCGGCGACCAGGGTGATCCGCGACTCGTGCCGCTCGCGGAGCTTCTGGCGGGCCCGCCGCAGCATGCCCTCCACGAAGTCCGCGCCCACCACGCGCCCGGCCGGCGACGCCTCCACGAAGGCCAGGGCGAGGTCGGCTGTCCCGGTCGCCAGGTCCAGCACGACCTCCCCGGCGCGCGGCGCCGCCAGCCGGACGGCCGTCCGCCGCCACGCCTGGTCGCGCCCCCCGGTCATCAGCGCGTTCATCAGGTCGTAGCGCGGGGCGATCCCCGCGAACATGGTCCGCACCCGCTCGGCCTTCTCCGCGGGCGGCGGCGCCGGGCCCGTCAGAACCATAGCCCGGCCACGGCCGCCACGAAGGTGATCACGCTGATGTAGCCGTTCACGTTGAAGAAGGCGACGTCGAGCCGCGAGAGGTCGTCGGCCGACACCAGCGAGTGCTCGTAGACGAGCAGGCCGGCCACCGCCAGCCAGCCGATCCAGTAGGCGACCCCCAGCCCCAGCACCCAGCCGACCGCGGCCAGCGCCGCCGCGGTGAGGACGTGGCAGAGGCGCGCCAGGCGGAGGGCGGTCCGCGACGCCGAAGCGCGCCGGCACCGCGTGGAGCCGCTCCCGGCGGTCGAACTCGACGTCCTGGCAGGCGTACAGGAGGTCGAAGCCCGCGATCCACACCGTCACCGCCAGCCACAGGAGCCAGGCCGGCAGCTCCATCCGGCCGCGCACCGCGATCCAGGCCCCGGCCGCCGCCGCCCCGTCGGTGAAGCCGAGGATCCAGTGGGAGGTCCAGGTGAAGAACTTCGTGTACGAGTAGCCGATCAGGAAGGCCAGCGCCACCGGCGCCAGGGCCAGGCACAAGGGGTCGAGCTGCCAGGCCGCGACGAGGAAGACGGCCGCCGAGAGGCCGGCGGCCACCGCCAGGGTCCGCGGCGCCAGCAGGCCGCGGGGCAGGTGACGCCCGGCGGTCCGCGGGTTGCGCGCGTCGACGTGGCGGTCGATCAGCCGGTTGGCCGCCATCGCGGTCGTGCGGGCCGCCACCATCGCCACGGTGATCCAGACGACCGCGTGCCAGCCGGGCCAGCCCCGCGCCGCCAGGACCATGCCGAGGTAGGCGAACGGCAGCGCGAAGATCGTGTGCTCGACCTTGATCGCGTCCAGGAAGTGCCGGACGGTCCCGACCCTACTGGCCCAGCCCGTACTCGCGCCAGCGAGCGGTCACCCGCTGGCGGACCTCGTCGCTCATCCGGATCTCGTCCGGCCACGGCTGCTCCACCCGGTCGAGCGGCGCCCGCTTCTCCGTCGCGTCGATGCCGAGCTTCCCCCCGTACCGGTGCCGGAGCGCCGCGTGGTCGAGGTCGTCGGTCGGGCCCTCGACCACGACCAGGTCCCGCGCCGGGTCGATGTTGTTCGTCACGCGCCAGGCGACCTCCGACAGGTCCTGGACGTTCACCCACTCGTCCACCACCACGACGTTCTTGGCCAGCATGAGGAGGCCCAGCCCCCACAGCCCGTACATCACCTTCCGCGCCTGCCCCGGGTAGCGCTTCTTCACCGAGACGATCACCAGGTTGTGGAACACGCCCTCGGCCGGCATGTTCATGTCCACGATCTCGGGCAGCATCATCCGGATGATCGGGAGGAACAGCCGCTCGGTCGCCTTGCCGAGCCAGTAGTCCTCCATCGGCGGCCGCCCGACGATGATGGTCGGGTAGATCGCGTCGCGGCGGCGCGTCAGCGCGGTCAGGTGGAAGACCGGGTAGGGATGGGCCAGCGAGTAGTAGCCGGTGTGGTCGCCGAACGGGCCCTCGGTCCGCGACTCGGCCGGGTCGACGTAGCCCTCCAGCACGATCTCGGCGTGGGCCGGCACCTCGAGGTCGATCGTCCGGGCCCGGACCATCTCGACGCCCCGGCCCCGGAGCCAGCCGGCCAGCAGGATCTCGTCCAGCCCCGGCGGAAGCGGCGCCGTGCCGGCGTACATCGTCGCCGGGTCGGCGCCCAGGGCGATGGCCACCGGGATCCGCTCGCGGCCCCGCGCGGCGCGCCTCGCGCTCGTGCTCGGCGCCCCCCTTGTGGGTCTGCCAGTGGAGGCCCAGGGTCGTGTGGTCGTAGACCTGGAGCCGGTAGGTGCCCACGTTGCGGAGCCCGGTCACCGGGTCCCGCGTGATCACCAGCGGGAAGGTGATGTAGGGACCGGCGTCCCGCGGCCAGCACCAGAGGGCGGGGATCTCGGCGAGGCTCGGGCTCGCCGTCTCGACGACCTCCTGGCAGGGCCCGTGCTTCACGAGCTTCGGCCCGGTGCGGGCCAGCTCGACGAGCTCCAGGCCCTTCTTCAGCTTCTCGAGCAGCGAGCCCGGCATCCGGAGGTCGAGGAGCTCGGCGACCTTCGCCCCTAGCTCGTCCAGCCGCTCCACGCCGAGCGCCCACGCCATCCGCTCGGCGGTGCCGAAGGTGTTGATCAGGACCGGCAGCGAGAACCCTTCGACCCGCTCGAAGAGGAGCGCGTGGTTCCGCTCGACCGGGCCCTTGGCCACGCGGTCGGCGATCTCGGTGACCTCCAGCTCGCGCCTGACCAGCGCTCCGATCCGCCGGAGCTGGCCGCGCTTGTCGAGGAGCGCGATGAACTCGCGGAGGTCCTGGAACGGCACCGACCGCTCAGTCGCGATACAGGAAGCGGACCAGGTAGCCGGCGACGATGGGGAGCGCCAGCGTGGGCAGCACGCGGGCCAGGACGAAGCGGCCACCCATGAACGGCAGCTCCCAGGCGATCACCCGCTGGAAACCGAACAGCGACCAGCTCGTCATGTAGGTCACCAGCGCGGACATCGAGGCGCCGGACTGGAGGAAGACGGCCATCATCGGGAAGCTCACCATCGGGCCCCCCGGCGTCAGGATCCCGGCCAGGAAGCCGATCAGGATGCCGCGGTGCCCGGCGCTCCGGCCCAGCCAGCGCTCGATCAGGCCCGGCGAGATCAGGACCTGCAGCATGCCGGTCAGGATCAGCGCGGCGACCAGCCGGGGCAGAATGGCCCAGAGGAGGTCGAGCCCGGCCTTCAGCCCGATCAGCGGCGCCCCGGGGTCTCGGAGGTAGGCCGCGACGGTGAGGGCCAGAGCCAGCGCATAGATGATGAGGTCGGTCGCGTGCATGCAGGGCCCTCACTGGCCGGGGGTGGAGGGGGAGGTCTCGCGAAACCGAGGGCATTATAGCAGAGGCGTCGATTCCGTCCGGCCGCGGGCCAAGCTCGTTGACGGCGCGCCGGACCTGCCGGTACAATGGCCGTGCGCTGGGAGATCGTCTAGTGGTAGGACACGTGGCTCTGGACCACGTAGCGGGGGTTCGAATCCTCCTCTCCCAGCCAAATTCTCAACGGCGGCTCCATCGTCT
Organism: uncultured Candidatus Rokubacteria bacterium; assembly: GCA_963708025.1. GTDB lineage: Bacteria > Methylomirabilota > Methylomirabilia > Rokubacteriales > DASRDR01 > CAVPSB01. The sequence goes on from CAVPSB010000034.1 coordinate 202,687, forward strand.
AGCCCGGTCTAGGACACGGCCCTCTCAAGGCTGAAACACGGGTTCGAATCCCGTTGGAGCCACCACCGACCTTGCGCTCGTGCCCATGATTACTGGGTTTTGCGAGAGTGAGGCACGAAGCGCATCGGAAAGATGTTACGGCCTTGATGGCCAAGGCAACGCGGCATTCAGAGGCATTCAGAGGCATTCAGAGGTGTTTCCGGTGGTCCACGAGCCTCGAGGCGCCGTCGCAAGTGCCCGGAATGGCAACCAAGTGGCAACCGACTGAGTGACGGGGTGACCAAGTAGCCTGGGAGACGCGCCTCAGGCTGCACATCGAGCGGCGGGGAGGGAGCGAGAGAACATGAGCCGTGGTGGCGCCCCTCCCACGGCCTGGCCTGGTAGCTGGGACGGCGTCGAGGTCCCGGCTCTCAATCGCGACCCTCACCGCGCCTCGCTTCGGCTGCGTCACCGCCCGAGCTCCCTTCCCAGGATCCTCGTGACGAAGCTTCCTGGAGCCTCGGAGGCGACGAGCCCTTTCACGGCTCTCGGATCTCGGCGACGTTTCCCGTTCTTCTCCGCAGCCATCATCGTGCTCGAGTATGGCGTCCAGACGTCGGTGTCGGTGATCTCGTAGCCCTAGCCCTGAACGAGGAGGGCGAGCAAGCCGGCGCCGAGGGCAAGGCCGGCTGCTTGTCGGCGAAATCGCGCGCGGCGCGAGTGAGCGTCTTGGGCGGGGGTCCGGCTGGCGAGCGCGAGCGCTTCGTCGTAGAGCTCCGCCTTGTCCTTCGCCAAAACGTCGTCTGACTCGCTCGGAACCATCCGAAATCCGCGGGCCAGGCGAGCCGGGCTTGAGATAGAGCGACCTGGATCCGCCGACCGTGCACGATTCCAGGGGATTCGCGATGGATGAGCGAGAGAGGGCAGGCGGCGCTGGACCGGTGACGGGCGTTCGGTGGTGCGGAAGACCGACGATGCTGGACTATGCGGCTTGGCGGGTGTAGCGATGGTGCAGGCCGCCGACTTCGGGAAGCTGCACGATCTTCCCCGCTGCGGGGAGCTCGATCGGCCTGAGGTCGGGCGCGTCCTTGTCGAGCGCGAGGTGTGTGCGCGCCTGATGGTAATAGGCGAAGTAACTGGTCAGGATGCGGCGGAGGTGTCGCTCGCCGAGAACGAGCACGTGATTCAGGCACTCGCGCCGGACCGAGCCGATGAGGCGCTCCGCGGGCGGGTTCTGCCACGGGCTGTGCGGCGCCGTGAGAACCTCCTCGGTTCCCATGCCCTTCACGCGGTGCCGAAACGGCTGACCGTAGATCTTGGTCGCGGGCGCGAAGGAGATAGGGCGGCACGGACTCGTCCGGAAAGGCGTTCACGATCTGCTGAGCGGTCCAGTGGGCGGTGGGGTACTCGGTCACGTTGAAGTGGACGACGCGCTGGCGGTGGTGGGCGAGGACGACGAGGACGAAGAGGACGCAGAGGCGCGCGGTGGGCACGGTGAAGAAGTCTATGGAGACCAAGTCGCGGACGTGGTTGGCGAGGAACGTCCGCCAGGTCTGAGAGGGTTGGGGGCGCCACTTCGGCAGGAGCCTGGAGACGGTGCGCTCGGCGATGTCGATGCCGAGCTTCAGGAGCTCCCCGTGGATGCGGGGAGCACCCCACAGGGGATTCGCCGCGGCCATTTTCCTGACGAGGGCGGCGATTTCGGGATCGACCGGAGGGCGGCCTCCGGTGGGCCGGCCCGAGAGCTGGGTTCAGTGCTCGCGGAAGCGTCGGCGCTGCCATCGCAAGACGGTGTCGGGCGACACGACGAGCAGAGCCTGCCTCCAGCCGGTCCACACTCTGTCCAGCCCGACCCAGAATAGACGATCCATCGTGCGGAGCCTCGGCCGGGGGGCTGTTCGCTTGTAGACGGCGAGCTGCTGGCGTAGGGCCAGGTTCTCGAGGGCGAGCCGGCGGTGGCCGCCGACGAGGAAGGGGAGGAGCCGGAACAGGTGGAGCAGGAGAGTGATCATCGAGCCGCGATTGTGGCCGACCAGGGCCGACAGATCAACCATTTCGCTGCCGGATGAGGTGTTGGCGACGGACAGGGTTTCCGGGGTCATGAGGAGTCAAGCGTCTAACGCGGTCAGACCGCCGTGATGGCCGTGACGGCTACGCCGGCAAATATCGCGGCGAGCAAGATCCGGCGCGCGCTCATGGCTCTACCTATCGTCGCGGGGAAGAGCGTTCAGCGGCCCCCTTTTTGTCGGGCCAGGGCGACGCCCAGCCGGAAAATGATCGCCACGCCGATGCCGAAGACCACGTGAAAGCCGATCTCGATCGGCACCATCGCCGGGTGGAAGCCGCCGCCAATGCCGGCCCCCTTCAGCGGCAGCACGACGAACCAGTACGCGGCCAGCGGAGCAAGGCCGAAGACGAGCCCACCCAGCCACCATGTGAGGCGCGCGGTGAGTCGCGGCTCGAGCACGGCGTAGAGCACTCCCCAAAGCCCGGCCCAGAACCCCAGGTTGATGCTCATGGGCACGCCGAAAGGCGGCACCGGCATGAGACTCCAGATCAAGGACGGCAGCAGGTGCGCGGCGTAGAGAATGGCACCGAACCCGCCCTGGAAGATCAGGTGCGAGAGGAACCCGGCGATAAAGCCGAGGACAAGGCGGGTCGAAATCGTCGACATGGGAGACTCCCTTTTGTGGCGGATCAGCGGCCGCCGCCACGGATTCGGTAGGCGCCTCTGCTCCTCAGCCGCCGAGCTGACCGACATGATAGCCCAATCGCGTTTCGACATCTCCGGCCTTATGCAAGCCGCGGCTCATCAAGGTCTTGATCTGGTTCTGGCTCGCCGGCCGTGAAGGGTACACTTATTTCGGATCGGCGTTCCGAGCAGGAGACCCCGTAGGGTCGGACAGCATCTCGGGAGCGGGCGGGAGGGCCTCCATGGTGCGGTCGCTCATGGCCTTGGTCCTCCGGCGAGGCCTCGCGTGGCTCGTGTGGAGCAACGAGCACGCCAAGGACCTGGAAATCGTGGTCCTTCGCCATCAACTTCAAGTGCTCCGTCGCCACGTCGGCCGGCCGCGGTTTCGTTGGAGCGACCGGCTCTTCCTCGCCGCGGCGAGCCGCCACTTGGCACGGGAGAGCTGGCGCGCCTTCCTCGTGACGCCTGTCCCTTCCGTTTAACCCATCCGGGTGGTCGGAGGACCGGCTGCGGCCGGCGCGACCGAGCTCGCATGAACAAGTACCTGTGCGAGCTGCACCGTGACCACAGGGTCGACCTCGTGGGTGAGCCGCGCATCGTGCGCAAGAACCCGAAGAAGGGCTGAGGAAGGAGGAGACCATGTCTAACGAGGTCAACATCGTTGGTCAATGGGGTCTGCCCCGACGCCTCGAATCCGTAATGGATTCGTAACAAGTTCCGAGGGTCTTGGGCCGCCGCCGTCCGGTACTGTCCTTGACACCGCCCGTGGCCGCCGCCCAGTATAGCGGGTGCGTCAGACACGCGGCCTTCGTTCGCCAGCCCCCCTCAGGGAGAACGACCGAGAAGGGACTCCATGTCGAAGACCCCCAGCCCGCCCCGGCCCCGTGACATATGACAGGGAGGTCACCGCGCTTTTGGTGATCGATCCGTACAACGACTTCATCTCCGAGGGCGGCAAGGTGTGGAGTCGCCTGAAGGCCGTCGCCGAAGCAAATGGCTGTGTGATTCACATGTCGCAGGTACTCGCCGCAGCGCGGAAGGCGGGGCTCCGCGTCTTCTACGCATTGCATCGTCGATACCGCCCCGGCGACTACGAGACCTGGAAGTACATTGCGCCGGTCCAGAGGGCGGCCTGGTCGAGGAGGACCTTCGAACACGGAACGTGGGGCGGCGAGATCCGCAGCGAATTCGCCCCGCAGCCGGGCGAGATCGTGGCCCTCGAGCATTGGGGTTCCAGTGGGTTTGCCAACACGGATCTGGACTTGCAGCTCAAGAGGCACGGCATCCATCAACTCATCGTCATCGGGCTGATCGCGCACACCTGTGTGGAGGCAACCGTACGCTTCGCCGCCGAGCTCGGCTACGAGGTCACGGTCGTCAAGGACGCGACGGCGAGTTACTCGGATGAGGAGATGCACGCCGCCCTCGACGTCAATCTTCCGAACTACGCCAGCGCCATCGTGACCGCCAGATCAACTCGTTGACTCGCTTTCGTCTGTCGAGGTCTCGGGCGCCAGTGCGCAGTCGGGCGCAGAGAGAGTGAAGGGATGAGTCATCGCACGATCGAGAAAGCTTCGACGTCGTCGCCGACTCGGAGCGGCCGTGCGGCGCGCCGGGTGCGCCGGCGGCACGTGCGCGGACGCCACGGACATCAACCCCTCACGCAGGAGTGAGCAATGCGGAGAATCCCCTTCTTGCTGACGACTGACCATCGCGGTCGTGCTCGCCGTCTTGGGCGGCCGGACCATCACCGCGCAGGACACCTCGGACGAGAAGTACACCGTGCAGGTGCCGGGTGGACTCGCGTTCTCCGAGTTCAGGGGATACGAACGCTGGCAGGTCGTTTCCATCAGTCACACCGGCGAGCAGGTGATGGCCGTGATCATGGCGAATCCCCTGATGATCGACGCCTACAAGGCCGGTATTCCCGGCAACGGCCAGCCGTTCCCCGACGGCGCCAAGATGGCGAAGGTCCACTGGGGCCCGAAGAAGCTGGAGACGTTCCCGACGGCGACGGTGCCCGGCACGCTGCACGACGTCGACTTCATGGTGAAGGACAGCAAGCGGTTCGCGGACAGCGGCGGCTGGGGATACGGCGCGTTCAAGTACAACGCCGCGTCCGGGAAGTTCATGCCCGCCGACATGAACGACATGCCGCCGCAGGGGAACGATGCCAAGTGCGGGGTCGGGTGCCACACGATCGTGAAGGGGAGAGACTACGTCTTCACGGATTACGGGAAGCGCTGAACGGGAACGGTCCAAAACCTGAGTTCGTGCAGAGAGCTCGGCACATTCAACTCGAAACCTTTCTCGCCGTCGCTCGGTATTCGGGCTTAGGCCCGTGCGGATTCTCCCGCAGAGCGGGTCACGTTGGCGCGAACCAACTCGACTGACATCCGCATACACCCGACTGACTGGAGCGGGCGCCGCCCGCTTCTGCGGGCAGGCGGCGCCGAGCGTTCGGCGGAAAGGTGGGAAGTCGCATGGCCGAAAAGGGACCAATCCTCGTAACCGGGGCAGCCGGTCAACTTGGGGCGGTCGGGCGAACGGTGACCGGGCTGCTCCTCGATCGTGGGCTTCCGGTTCGCTCTATGGTCCGTCGTGAAGATGACCGGGCGGCGGCCTTGCGGGCCGCTGGTGCCGAGGTGGTGGTCGGAGACTTACTCGAACCGGTTGACGTCTATCGGGTCGTGAGCGGTTGTCGCCGGGTGTACTTCGGCATGTCCGTGTCCTCCGGGTATCTGGAAGCGGCCGTGACCATGGCGGCGGTCGCCCGGGAAGTCGGGGTGGACGCCGTGGTCATCATGTCTCAGATGACCGTCTCCCAGATGAGCATCCGGAACACCACTCCGAGCCGTCAGCAGCGGCAGCACTGGCTCAGCGAACAGGCGTTTGGATGGTCGGGCCTGCCCCTCGTCACCGTTCGGCCGACGATGTTCTTGGAGAGCTTTTTCCCTCTCGCCGGTCCGACCGTTCGTGACCGAGGCCGCATCGAATTGCCGTTCGGCCGGGGCAAGACCTCTCCGCTTGCCGGGGATGATGTCGCTCGGGTCGTCGCCACCGCCCTCGCCGACCCTGGGCCGCACCTAGGCCGGGTATACGAACTGACAGGTCCGCGGTCGCAGGACATGAATGCGGTCGCGCAGGAATTCTCGGACGCGCTGAACCGTGTCGTAACGTACTCCGACGTTCCCCCCGAGGAGTGGGAACGAGAGCTGAAGAGACAGGGGTTGCCGGACCACCTCATCGGGCATGTGGTGACGATGGGCGAGTTGCACCGGGCGGGCCGGTACGACCGGATGACGGACGGCGTCGAGCGCGTGACCAACCGGCCGCCGATGAGCGTCCGGGAATTCGTATCGCTTCACGCCGATGAGTTCGGCGGTCGTCGCCCATGAAGGTCTGCCACGCCGAAGGACAACTTGCAGCCGACCGGGCGGACCGCGATAGTGCTCCGGTCGCCTCTGATCGACTTCAGGGTGCTGCTGAGAGGACTTGGAGGCTACGGGCTTACCTTGTTGCGACTCGAGGGTAGGATGGCAACCGCCGGTGGCAACCGCGCCGTAAGTCCGTGTCACCACAGACTATGTCACAACCCTCTCCAGGCTGAAACACGGGTTCGAATCCCGTTGGAGCCACCTGTAGGGCGCAAGAACTCCATCGACAGTCCTTTCCTTCCGCTTGAGCCTATGAAAGACTCCCCGTCAGAGCAGGACAGGGGGTCAAGCATGATCAGGTGGGCGGGGCGGGCGATCGCGGCATGGTTCACGTCCAGAGCGGACCTGATCGCCGAGAATCTATGCCTGCGTCAGCAGTTGATCGTGCTGCAACGCCGGATGCCACGCCCCAGGCTGCGGGCCGGCGACCGCCGGTTCTGGATTCTCGCTTGTCGCTGGGTTCCCCGATGGCGAGAGTCCCTGCTCGTCGTTCAGCCCGCGACCGTGCTCGGCTGGCATCGCCGGGGGTGGACGGCCTACTCGCGCTGGCGGTCCCGACGACGCCGGGGAGGCGGGCGCCCGCGCATCGCGGGTGAGCTGCGTGCCCTCATCCGGAGGATGGCCGCGGAGAATCTCCTCTGGGGACACCGCCGCGTCCAAGCTGAGCTCGCGCGGCTGGGATTCACGGTGTCGGCGCGGACCGTCGCCACGTACATGCGCAGGCCCTACGACGGCGTCCCGTCACCCGGTTGGCGCGAGTTCTTGACGCGCCATGCCAAGGACATCTGGGCGTGCGACTTCTTCTGTGTTCGCACGATCTTCTTCCAGACGTTGGACGTCTTCTTCGTGATGCACCACGAGACCCGACAGATCCTGCAGGCTCGGGTGACCCGACATCCCGCCGCCGAATGGGCTGCTCAGCAGGTCCTGGACGCGTGTAGCTGGGACCGGGACCCGCCGCGGTATCTGATCCGTGACCGGGACGGCCGGTTCGGGATCGACTTCGATCGCCGCGTGCAACGGCTCGGCGTCAAACGGATCCGGACCCCCGTGAGGGCGCCGCGGGCGAACGCGCTCGCGCAGCGGTGGATCCGATCGGCGAGGAGTGAGTGCCTGGACCATGTGCTCATCCTCAACGAACGCCACCTTCAGCGGGTGCTGGACGAGTACGTCGCCTATTTCAATGCGTGGCGACCGCATCGAGGGCTGGGCCAACGCGCGCCGTGCGGGTCGGTGCCGCCGCCCATATCCAACGCGGCCGGCAAGATCATCGGTCGGCCGGTGCTCGGCGGGCTGCATCATGTGTATCAGCACGCAGCGTGATGCAGTTCTTGCGCCCTACAACCAGCATGACACTGTGATGGCCGACGATGATCAACCGCGCATCGTGACGGCCGGTGCGCGCGTGCGAGATCGCTTTTGCGGCGAGGTTCATACGCTGCGGCGGCCCGATCGGGCGGTGTCTGATGCCCTGCTCGTCTACGAATGCTCGGTGAGACACGTCGACAGCCGAGGCGCGGCGCCGGTGTTTCAGACGACCCACATTGGCGCCATTCTGGGCCGGCTTGTCGGTGGGCTTGAGCGGGCGGAGGTGCCGTCCAATGGCTGAAGACGAGCAGAAGTGCGTGGCGTGCCAGAAGCCTCATCAGGCTGCGGCGTGGTACGTGCGCAAGGGTCTCCGTGGCGGCCGCGAATACCTCTGTGGCGCGGAATACGATCGGTACCCAGACAAGGTCGGATGGGTTCAAGTGTTCCCTCCAGAAGGGACGACCAGGACACACTGACCATGTCGGAAGCGATCGACGTTCGATCATCGGGCCGGCCTGATGAATGGGGCGAGTGGACCACGGTTCCGACGCTGTTGCAACAGGCCGATGGTTACACGATTGCTGTGTGGTCAGATTCTCACTCCACTGTGACAGTCGATGTGGGCATTGGCCCTTCGGGCACGGAAGTGTCACGGGGCGAAAATGAGGTGCCTCCGCGTCGCTTGAAAGAACGGCGTCAAGGGCAAGCGAAGACACTTCAGGTGCACGAGCCGATTCTGGCCGGCACGCGAATCGCTGTTCGCATTAGATCGCCACAGTCGAACGATGCCGTTCGGGTGGCGATCGAACTCTGGCCTAAAAGGGTCATCGCGCCGGACACCCGAGGACGCTGGGCGCTGTAGCTGGTCGATGAGGTTCGCGCCGCGCTCGGGTGACGCCAAGCGAGGTAGGCCGCTTGTGGCTCCTGCCGGAGATTAACGGATTAGCGCGTTCAGTCGATGCTCCCGTGCCTGGCGATTCCGTTCCAGTACGTCGTAGATCGCGTTGAGCACGGCCCCCGGAGGCGGGATGCCCCCGGAGGCCGTCGGAGTAGCCGGATGCTCTGGCCGGTGGGTTAGAAGTCGCCGCCCATCCCGCCCATGCCGCCGCCATGCGGCATGGCCGGCATGGCCCCCTTCTCTTCCGGGATGTCCGTGATGAGCGCCTCGGTCGTCAGGAGCAAGGACGCGATGGACGCGGCGTTCTGCAGGGCGATGCGCGCGACCTTGGTCGGGTCGATGATCCCGGCGTGCATCATGTTTACGTACTCGTTCGACTCGGCATCGAAGCCGAGCGCGAGCTCCTTGGCCGTCTTCACCTTCTCGACCACCACGGAGCCCTCCAGCCCGGCGTTCTCCACGATCCGCCGGATCGGCTCCTCGAGCGCCCGCCGCACGATGTTGGCGCCGGTCGCCTCGTCGCCCGCGAGCGTGAGGTGGTCCAGCGTCTTCGCGGCGCGGAGCAGCGCCACGCCGCCCCCCGGCACGATGCCCTCTTCCACGGCCGCCCGCGTCGCGTTGAGGGCATCCTCCACGCGCGCCTTTTTCTCCTTCATCTCGGTCTCGGTCGCGGCGCCCACCTTGATGACCGCGACGCCGCCCGCCAGCTTCGCGAGCCGCTCCTGCAGCTTCTCGCGGTCGTAGTCCGAGGTGGTCTCCTCGATCTGCGCCCGGATCTGCTTGATGCGGCCCTCGATCTCCTTGGTCGAGCCGGCGCCCTCGATGATCGTGGTGTTGTCCTTGTCCACCACCACCTTCTTGGCCTTGCCGAGATCCTCGAGCTTGATGTTCTCCAGCTTGATCCCGAGGTCCTCGGTGATCGCCTTGCCGCCGGTCAGGGTGGCGATGTCCTGCAGCATGGCCTTCCGGCGATCCCCGAAGCCCGGCGCCTTCACGGCGCAGCAGACCAGGGTGCCGCGGAGCTTGTTGACGACCAGCGTGGCCAGGGCCTCGCCCTCGACCTCCTCGGCGATGATCAGGACGGGCTTGCCCGCACGCGCCACCTGCTCGAGGAGCGGCAGCATGTCCTTCATCACGCTGATCTTCTTCTCGTGGATGAAAACGAGGCAGTCCTCGAGGACGGTCTCCATCCGCTCGGGGTCGGTCACGAAGTACGGGGAGAGGTAGCCGCGGTCGAACTGCATCCCCTCGACGACCTCGAGGGTCGTCTCCATCGCCTTGGCCTCTTCCACCGTGATGACGCCGTCCTTGCCGACCTTCTCCATGGCCTCGGCGATCAGGTTGCCGATCGTCTTGTCGTTGTTGGCGGCGATCGTCGCGACCTGGGCGATCTCCTTCTTGTCCTTGGTCAACTTGGTCATCTTTCTGAGCTCTTCGACGACCTTCTCGACCGCCTGCTCGATGCCCCGCTTGAGCCCCATGGGGTTGGCCCCGGCGGTCACGTTCTTGAGGCCCTCGCGGAAGATGGCCTGGGCGAGTACCGTCGCGGTGGTGGTACCGTCACCGGCGACGTCGGAGGTCTTGGAGGCAACCTCCTTCAGCATCTGGGCCCCCATGTTCTCGTAGGGGTCCTTCAGCTCGATCTCCTTGGCGACGGTGACGCCGTCCTTGGTGATGGTGGGGCTGCCGAACTTCTTGTCGATGACCACGTTCCGGCCCTTCGGGCCCAGCGTGGCTTTCACGGCGTGCGCCGTGATGTTGACGCCGCGCAGGAGCGCGGCGCGGGCTTCCTCGTTGAACAGGAGCTGCTTGGCCATGAGTTGGTTCCTTCCCACGTGTGCTCACAGGAATGGCCGCGGCTGAGCCGCGAGGGTCACGAGCCGAGGATGCCGAGCACGTCCTCCTCCCTCATGGTGAGGTACTCCTGGCCGTCCAGCTTGACTTCGCTCCCGGAGTACTTGCCGAACAGGATCCGGTCCCCCGCCTTGACGTCGAGCGGGATTTTCTTGCCCTCCTCGGTCACCTTGCCGGTGCCGACCGCGATGACCTTGCCCTCCTGGGGCTTTTCCTTGGCGGAGTCGGGGATGATGATGCTCCCGTGTTTCTCGTCCCCCTCCGCGAGACGCTTGACGAGGATGCGGTCATGGAGCGGGCGCAGCGTGGTCTTCGTTCCGTGAGCCATCGTCGGGTCCTCCCTCTATCAGGTGTGGGTGAGTGGGGCGTCCACAATCTGAATGTACTACATTACTAGTACACTAGTCCAGTATCAATCGACGGCCACGGGCAGGCGCGGCGCCGCATCGGAATCCGCCACGGCGGGGGCCGTCGAGGACACGGCGCGCCGAAGCCCACCCACCGGGCCGCGTCCGGACGCCGCGTCGCTCCCGCTCCCGACCCCGAGTCCACCGACCGGGCGGGGCCTTCTGAACTGGATCCGGGGGGCCATCGGGTCCGCGGAGGGCTTCGGAGCCGGCCGGTCAGGGGAGGACGTGCCGGTGGTGGGGAAGCTTGACACGGATTATCATAGTGTACTATCATACTAATACAGTATGAAGGATGAGATTGCGACCCTGAAACAGTCAGCGACCAGCGGCCCCGGCCGCGACGCAGTTCCCGTTAGGCTCGCGTCCGCTTGCACGGTTGCAGCCAAGGACAGTCCCATCGGCAGCCACAACCGCGCGCACCCGCCGGAGAGGATACGGGCGTGTTACGTTCCAACGGAACCAAGCCGCTCGTGGCCATCTTCGATTCCGCGGATGACGTGATCGAGATGCTGGGACAGGTCCTCGAGGATCACGGATTCCAGACTGTGGTCGGGCGAATCGCGGAAATCCAAAGCGGCGTGCTCGACTTGGTCGCCTTCCTCGACGAACACGACCCGCAGGTCATCCTGTTCGACCTCCCACGACCGTATGAACAGGACCTTAACTTCCTTCGCCTGCTGACCACGACCGACGGACTCAAGCGCCGCGGCTGTGTCCTGATGACGACCCACGAGGAGGCGCTGAAGGTCGTGTTCCGCTCGGCCGATGGTCAACCATCCATCATTGGCAAGCCCTACGTGCCAGAGGTGGTGCAGATGGTGCGGACGGCGTTCGAGGGGTGCGCAACTCGGAGGGACCCATGAGCCAGCCAGCCGGGGCCGACAGCGTCTCGCGACTCGATGGCGTGAGGGTCCTCCTCGTCGAGGGCCATCCCGCCGTGCGTGAGGTCACCACCATGCTCCTCGAACGCTCTGGGGCTATGGTGACCGCGGTCTCGGGGGTTCAGGAGGCGCTGGAGACGCTGGAGTATGAGCGACCGCATGTGCTGATCTCGCACATCGTCCCGGATGGCTACACACTGATTCGAAAGGTGCGCGCCCTGCCGCCCGGGCGAGGCGGAGAGATTCCGGCGGTGGCCGTGACAGGGCTGCACAGCGCGGAGGACCGCGCCCAGATCTTGCGGGCGGGGTTCCAGTATCACGTGCCGAAGCCTGTTGACGCACGACGCCTCACGGCGGTCGTGGCGATTTTGGCCACCAAAGAGTGAGACGCGCGACGCTGACCAGGGCTGTGCGATCTCAGTCGTGTCCCGGTTTCACTGTTGTCCAAATTAGCGCTGAGAACGGATGAGCCCCCTGAGGTAGGGTGGCGTCGTGACCGACCAAGGTACGACACCGCCGCACACAGGAGGCTCAGCCGTGAGTGGATTCTGCAGCATGTTCAGCCAGCTGCTCAAGCTGTTTCCGCGGACGGAGTTCCAGGCGCTCGTGAAGCGGACGTACGCCGAGCGCCACGCCCGGGGCTTCACGTGCTGGGGGCAGTTCGTCGCCATGCTGTTCTGTCAGCTGGGTCGCGCCCATTCTCTGAGGGAGATCTGCGGCGGGCTGCGGAGCAGCGAGGGCAAACTGAAGCATCTGGGCATCACGGCGCCGGCCCGCTCGACGCTCGCCTATGCCAACGAGCATCGCCCGTGGCAGCTCTACCGGGCCGTGTTCGAGGCGCTCCTGGTCCGCTGTCAGCCCCTGGCGCAGGGCCGGCGGAAGTTCCGGTTCAAGAATAAGCTGGTCAGTCTGGACTCGACGGTCATCGACCTGTGCGCGACGCTCTTTGATTGGGCCAAGTTCCGGCGCACCAAGGGGGCGGTCAAGCTGTGCAGCCTGTAACGGCAGTGCTCGTACCGGTGAAAGTCCGGTCACGGCGTCCGCCCCGGGTGCCGTGTAGCGATACCCGACTCGCGGGGAGGGCGACCTTCCCGAGGGAAAGCTCGGGTAGAAAGTCCTCGGCGGCCGGAGAGCGATGTCTCTCCAGGTCGGATCGGTCCAGGAGGGCGAGCAACTGCGCGGGCCGTAGCAAGGCGAACACTGGTGGAAGCGTCGAAACGCCCCCCCGACAGAAGCCGAGGTCGGGATTGTGGGGGAGCCGACTCATTAGTTTGATGAGGAAGGCGATGGGAGCAGGGACTCATCGGGGATATGGACCTGCTTCTCCTCCCGACGTAGAGGTGACGGCACGCGTGGACGGAGCGCTGACCCAAAGCAGGGAAGGCCTCGATCGCAGCCCAGACCAAGTCGTCGGGCGAGGCCTCCTGTATAACCAATGTGCTTGGGAAGTCAGGGGGTGCGGTCGAGACTGGCGGATCGGGCCGGATAGCGTGGAGGGAAGGGACAACATAACCCTTCCGGAGCAAAGGGCCCGTGGGCCAAGGTGGTCGCTGCTGAGTGAGCCTGAGGCGGGCCGGTACCGGATCAGGGCCGGCGGAGTCCGCAGGAGGGACATAAGCGACGAAGGCCATGTCAAACCGGGAAGTGCCCGAGGGTATGCGGACTTGGCACTTAAGCTCGGACGCTTTGTGGGAAGGGCATGGCTGATGGCAACACACCTTGGCTTGGAGCCGTACTGGCGAAAAGCCGCTGTACGGAATCTTAGGGGGGGCGCTGGAGACGTCGCCATGCGAGCCGGACTGAGGCCCGCGGCGAAAGCCGCGGATAAGCCACCGGACGCTACCGTGGGCGCGCCAGCGCTCTACCCGACCCATTGCCTGCTGGATCACGACGGCTACCTCCCCAGCGTGGTCGTCATCACCGAGGGGAAGCGGCATGACGTGCGGGTGGCCCGCACCCTGCGCTTCGACGCCGGGACCATCCTGGTGATCGATCGCGGGTACACCGACTACGCCTGGTTCGGGCAGCTCACGGGTCACGGGGTGTGGTTCGTCACCCGACTCAAGGACCCCGCGGTGTACGAGGTCGTCGAGACCCGGCGGATCCCCGCCCAGGGCCGGGTGGAGCGGGACGAGGTCATTCGCCTGACGGGCGTGGGGGCCGCGGACAAGTGCCCCCACCTCCTGCGCCGCGTCGAGGTCTACGACCCCGAGAAGGACGTCACCCTGGTGTTCCTGACCAACCATTTGCGCTTCGGGGCGACGACGATCGCCGCGATCTACAAGGACCGCTGGCAGGTGGAGCTGTTCTTCAAGGCGCTCAAGCAGAACCTGAAGATCAAGACCTTCGTGGGGACCAGCGCCAACGCCCTGAAGGTCCAGGTCTGGACCGCGCTCATCGCCATGCTGCTCCTCAAGTACCTCCAACTCCGGTCCCGCTTCGGCTGGTCCCTCTCGAACCTGGTGGCGCTGCTGCGGATGAGCCTCTTCACGCATCGGGACCTGTGGGCCTGGCTCGATCGCCCGTTCGAGGGGCCGCCCGCCGTCCTCACCGCCTCTCAGGGAGTGTTGAACCTTGCGTAACCTGGACAGCATGACCCGGGAACCTGATCTCGGTCCACGGCCACACCCGTCCAATATCCCGGGACATCGCGCGATCCACCGGCCGGATCCCGGCTAATTTGGACAGCAGTGAGCTTGCGCATGTGTTCAAGGTGACAGTGCCGAAGATGGAATATTACCTGGACGTCCTCCTCGACGCGCAGCTTCTTCATCGCTATCTCTCCCCGGATAGTCCCCCCAAGTACGTGTTGACTAGAGCCGGACGGCAGTTTCTGGTTGAGAAGGGACGCTTGTGAGCGGCAACGATCTGCGTACGAATCCAGCCGACGCCCTTCCGGCGCGGATAAGATGATTCAGTAGACCGCTTCGTACCCCTAGCCTCAGAAGCCCTGCCAGGTGGTCCCAGGGCTTGTTAGAGGCTCCTGTTCGAGGAAGAAGGGGCCCGGGGGCCCTACCTGAGGGACCCACGCGCGCCCACGGGCCCCGCCGGCCCCCAAGGGAAGGAGAAATGGGGCCCCCTCCACCCGGCCTTGGAATCTGGAGGGAGTGGCACCGCGCTTGACCCTTCTTCCCCCTCAGGACTACCCTTGGCGCACCGGAGGCCGATGGTGCAGTGTTCCCGGTGCCGAGCCGATAACCCTGCTGGCATGAAGTTCTGTGGCCAGTGTGCGGCACCACTCGCCCTTGTCTGCCCGTCATGCGCGGCCGCCAATCCTCCAGGCAACAAGTTCTGCGGGCAGTGTGCGACACCGCTCGTCAAAGCCGGCGAGCCACGGTTCGAGTCGCCTGAGTCCTACACACCCAAACACCTCGCCGAGAAGATCCTCATTTCCCGAGCCGCATTGGAGGGCGAGCGCAAGCAGGTGACGGTGCTGTTCGCCGACATGAAAGGCTCGATGGAGCTCCTCGCCGATCGGGATCCCGAGGAGGCCCGGAAGCTCCTGGACCCCGTCCTCGAGCGGATGATGGAGGCGGTCCACCGCTACGAGGGCACCGTCAACCAGGTGATGGGCGATGGGATCATGGCGCTGTTCGGCGCGCCGGTGGCCCACGAGGACCATGCCGTCCGCGCCTGCTACGCGGCGCTGCGGATGCAGGAGCTCATGCAGCGCTACGCGGCGGAGGCGCGCCGGGCGCACGGTGTCAACGTGCAGATCCGGGTCGGGCTCAACTCGGGCGAGGTCGTCGTGCGGGCCATCGACAGCGATCTCCACATGGACTACACGGCGGTCGGTCAGACGACACACCTGGCGGCGCGGCTGGAACAGTTCGCGAGCCCGGGCAGCATCCTGGTCACGGGCGCGACCCTGGACCTGGTCGAGGGCTACATCGCCGTGACGTCGCTCGGCCCGGTGCCGGTCAAGGGGCTGGCGGAGCCGGTGGCGGTTTACGAGGTGACGGGGGTGGGCCCGGCGCGGACGCGCCTGCAGGCGGCGGCCCGGCGGGGGCTGACCCGGTTCGTCGGCCGGGCCGCGGAGCTGGAGCAGCTCCGCCGGGCCCAGCAGCTGGCCGGCGCCGGGCGCGGGCAGGTGGCGGCGATCGTCGGCGAGGCGGGGGTGGGGAAATCGCGCCTCGTCTACGAGTTCACTCACTCGGATCGCCTGCAGGGCTGGCGGGTGCTGGAGAGCGCCTCGGTCTCGTACGGCAAGGCGACGAGCTACTGGCCGGTGATCGACCTCCTGAAGGGCTACTTCAAGATCCAGGATCGGGATGACCTGCGGGAGGTCCAGGCGAAGGTGACGGGCACGCTGCTGACGCTCGACCGCACGCTGGAACCGACGCTGCCGGCCCTGCTGGCCCTGCTCGACGTGCCGGGGGAGGACGGCGGGTGGACGGGGCTAGACCCGACGCAGCGGCGCCAGCGCACGCTGGACGCGGTGAAGCGGCTGTGGCTGCGGGAGGCGCGGGAGCAACCGCTGCTGCTGATCTTCGAGGACCTCCACTGGATCGACCCCGAGACCCAGGCGCTGCTCGACGGCCTGGTCGAGAGCCTGGCGGCGGCGCGGGTGCTGCTCCTGGTGACCTACCGGCCGGAGTACCAGCACGGCTGGGGGGCAAGAGCCCCTACAGCCAGCTGCGGCTGGACGCGCTGCCGGCCGAGACGGCCACCGAGCTGCTGGAGGCGCTGCTGGGCGCCGACCCCGGGCTGGGGCCGCTCAAGCAGCGGCTCGTCCGGCGGGGGAACCCGTTCTTCCTGGAGGAGACCGTCCGGATGCTGGTGGAGACGAAGGCGCTGGCCGGCGAGCGCGGGGGATATCGGCTCGCCCAGCCGGTCGAGGCGATCCAGGTGCCCCCCACGGTGCAGACGATCCTGGCGGCACGCATCGACCGGCTGGCGCCGGAGGACAAGCGGCTGCTGCAGGTCGCCGCGGTGGTCGGCAAGGACGTGCCGTGGGTCCTCCTGCAGGCGATCGCCGAGCGGCCGGACGACGAGCTCCGGGGCGGGCTCGACCGCCTCCAGGCGGCCGAGTTCGTCTACGAGACCGGGCTCTATCCGGAGCTGGAGTACACCTTCAAGCACGCCCTCACCCACGAGGTCACCTACGGCAGCATGCTGCAGGAGCGGCGGCGCGCGCTGCACGCGCGGATCGTCGCGGCGATCGAGACGGTCCACCGCGACCGTCTTGGCGAGCAGACCGAGCGGCTCGCCCATCACGCCTTCCGGGGCGAGTTGCGGGAGAAGGCGGTGGGCTATCTCCGACGGGCCGGACTCAGGGCTGCCTCACGATCGGCGCTCGCGGACGCCCGGGGCTGGTTCGAGCAGGCGCTGGGGGTCCTCGAGGCACTGCCGGAGAGCCAGCCCGTGCTGGAGCAGGCCTTCGACACCCGCCTCGAGCTGCGGTCGGTGCTAACCCAGCTCGGTGAAGGCCGACGGATGCTGGAGCGTCTTCGTGAGGCCGAGAAGCTCGCCGAGCGATTGAACGACGACCGCCGGCGAGGCCAGGTCTACGCGTTCCTGACGATCACCTACGGGATGCTCGGTGAGCTTGACGACGCGCTCGTGGCCGGCTCCCGCGCGCTGGAGATCGCCGGGCGCCTCGGGAACGTGAAACTCCGCATCCTCACGACGAGCTATCTCGAGTTCGTGCATATGCAGCGCGGCGAGTACCAGCGGGTGATCGAGCTCGCCACCGACAACCTCGCAACGTTGCCAGCCGACTGGGCCTACGAGTATCTCGGAATCGCCGCCCCCCCATCGGTCTGGGACCGCGTCTTGCTGGTCAGGGGCCTCGCGGAGCTCGGTAGATTCGCCGAGGCGGCCGAGTACGAAGCGGAGGCGATCCGGGTTGCCGAGTGGACGCAGCATGCCTTCACCGTCGGTTTTGCCTACGCCTTCCCATCCACCCACCTCCTCAAGGGGGAATGGACGAAGGCGCGCTCACAGATCGAGCGCGGTGTCGCGGCCATCCGGACTGGAAACGTTGTCGTGCAGCTCCCGTACGCGGTCGCCTTGTCCTCCTGGGTGCTGGCACAGCTCGGCGAGGCAAGCGAGGCCCTGAGCCGGCTTCGGGAGGCCGAGGAGCTCCTCGAGCGTGTCTCAGTGAGGGGAATCGTCGCGCAGCACGCCCGTGCCTACCACTCGCTCGGACGCACCTGTCTGCTACTCGGTCGGCTTGACGAAGCGCGGAACTTCGCCGACCGCACGATCAAATTCTCACTGCGGCACCCTGGTTGCGCGGCCTATGCTTCGCACCTGCTCGGCGACATCGGAACTCATCCCGATCGGTTTGACGCCGAGCGCGGCGAGGCCCACTTCCGGGACGCGCTGGCCCTGGCCGAACCGCGCGGCATGCGCCCCCTCGTCGCCCACTGCCACCTCGGCCTTGGCAAGCTCTACCGCGGTACCGGCGACCAGACGAAGGCCGGGGAACACCTCCAGACCGCGATCACGATGTACCGCGAGATGGGCATGAGCTTCTTCTTGGAGAAGGCGGAGGCGACGCTGGCGCCACCACATAGGAACTCACCCTGAACCTGGTCGCGTCTCTACAGGGCGACATGGCAGCAATCCTCGAAATACCCAGCATTTTGCTTGCCCGCGGGACGGCCTTGGCGTAGCCTGTCGCCAATCATCACACGGTCGCCACGCACCTGACAGGTCGAGGAGGGCCGATGCGTCGGGGTGCAAAGCCCGCGAAGCCGAAGGTCGAAGCCAAGCCGCCGACCGCCGCCCGCAAGTCCGTGAAGAACGACGGCTCAAGGGTACCGAACCTTGAGAAGCGGCTGGCGGAGGCGCAAAAGCGCGAGACGGAGGCGCTGAAACGCGAGGCGGAAGCACTGGAGCAGCAGGCGGCCACTGCCGAGATCCTGCGCATCATCTCGAGCTCGCCGACCGACCTCCAGCCGGTGTTCGACGCGATCGCCGAGCGGGCGATGTACTTGTGCGGAGCCAGCTCCGGCGCCGTCACGAGGTTCGACGGCGAGCTCATTCACCTGACCGCGCTCGCGAACGTCAGCCCAGAGGCGGCGGCGAAGGCTCGGAGCGTGTTCCCCATGCCGCCAAGCCGCAGGACCGCGGTCGGCCGGGCGGTCCTGACCGGCGGCCCCGTCCAGATCCGGGATGTTGTAGAGGACCCCGAGTACGGCATCGCGACGCAGGCGCGGGACGCCTTTCGGAGCATGCTCTCGGTGCCGATGCTGCATCAGGGGAAGGCCATCGGTGCGGTGACCGTCGGACACCCCGACCCAGGACCGTTTTCAGAACGGCAGATCTCGCTCCTCCAAACCTTCGCCGCCCAGGCGGTGATCGCCATCGAGAACGTCCGGCTGTTCAACACCGAGCAGGTGCGCACGCGCGAACTTGCCGAATCGCTGCAGCAGCAGACCGCCACCGCCGATGTGCTCAAGCTGATCAGCCGCTCGGCATTCGATTTGCCCACCGTGCTCGACACACTCTGCGAGTGGGCCGTCCGGTTTTGCGACGCCGATCATGCCTACTTGTTCCAGCGCGATGGCGAGATGTACCACTGGGCCGCCAGTTTCGGTCATGCGACCGAAGTGCACGCTCGAATCAGGGACTATTTCAAGGGCCGGCCTGTTCCGGCGGATCGCGGCAGTGTCACCGGGCGAGCCGCCCTGGAGGCCAGAGTTGTTCAGGTTGCCGATGTGCTGGCGGACTCGGACTATACCTGGAGTGGCGCTCAGGAGATTGGTGGCTACCGGGCCGCGCTCGGTGTTCCGCTCTTGCGCGAGGGAAAAGTCGTCGGCGTGATCTTCGTGGCGAAAGCTGTGCCGCGGCCCTTCACCGACCAGCAGATCGAACTCGTCACGACGTTCGCCGACCAAGCCGTCATCGCGATCGAGAACGTCCGCCTCTTTCAGGAGCTGCAGGCCCGGAATCGCGAGCTGACCGAAGCGCTGGAGCAGCAGACGGCGACTAGCGAGATCCTGCGCGTGATCAGCCGTTCGCCCACGGATATTCAGCCCGTTCTTGACGCGGTGGCGGAGAGCGCGGCCCGCCTGTGCGAATCGTTCGACTCGATAGTATGGCTTCGGGACGGGGACGAGCTCCGCCTCGCCGCCCACCACGGCCCGATACCCATCCGCTCCACCCTCCCGTTGATCCGAGGGATGATCAACGGCCGGGCGGTCCTGGACGGGCGGACTATCCACGTCGCCGACATGCCGGCCGAGACGGACGAGTATCCGGAGGGCAGCGAGAACGCGAGACGCCTGAGCCACCGCACGGTCCTCGCCGTGCCGTTGACGCGAGAGGGCGTGGCAATCGGGACGATCAGTCTCCGGCGGACGGAGATCCGCCTGTTCTCGGATCGCCAGGTCGCCCTCCTCCAGACCTTCGCCGACCAGGCGGTCATCGCTATTGAGAATGTGCGATTGTTCGAGGAATTGGAGGAGAAGAACCGCGCGCTGACGCAGGCACACGCCCAGGTGACCGAGGCCCTCGAGCAGCAGACGGCGACGGCCGAGATCTTGCGAGTCATCAGCCAGTCGCCAACAGATGTTCAGCCCGTTCTCGACGCGGTTGCCGAGAACGCAGCTCGATTGTGCCAGGCCACCGACGCCATCGTCCTTCGTGTCGAGGGCGACGGTTTGCGGCTTGCGGCCTCCTATGGAGCGCTCCCTACGACCTGGGAGCCCGACCGGAGGCTTCCGATCAGCCGCGGGATGCCAAGTGGACGCGCCGTGATCGATTGTCGGCCTATCCATGTCCACGACCTTCTGGCGGCGCCTGACGCGGAATTCGCCGAGGCGAAGGCTCGTGCCCGTCTGCGGGGGACGGAGCAGTTCATACGAACCGTGCTGGCCACGCCGCTTTTACACAACGAGAGGTCGATCGGGGCGATCGTGATTCGTAAGGCGCAAGTGCAGCCCTTCTCGGATAAGCAGATCGCCCTCGTCCAGACCTTCGCCGACCAAGCCGTGATCGCGATCGAGAACGTACGGCTGTTCACGGAACTGCAGGAGAAGAACCGTGCGGTCACTCTGGCTCACGCCCAGGTGACCGAGGCGCTGGAGCAGCAGACGGCCACGGCGGAGATCCTGCGGGTGATCGCCCGCTCGCCGACCGACATCGGCCCGGTCTTTGCGACGATCCTCGAGAAGGCGATGGTCCTCGTCGGCGCCCAACTCGGGGCGCTCTTGCGCTACGAGGGCAACGAACTGTTCCGGTACGTCGAGATCCGCGGTGCCGGGCCCGAAACAAGGGCCCTGTGGCAGGAACCCCAGCGGTTCGGGCGGCCGTGGTTTCGATCGAGCGGCCCCTGGAAGCCGGCCCAGATCCTCGACGTGCGCGAGACCGAGCCTTACCGTCGGCGAGAGCCGCTCTGGGTCACCAACGTCGAGCAGGAGGGAGTGCGGACGCTGCTGAACGTGCCGCTGGTCAGCGGGGGCCGGTTCCTCGGCGCCATCTCGCTCTGGCGTCGGGAGATGCGGGCCTTCTCCGAGAAGGAGATCGCGCTGCTCCAGACCTTCGCCGACCAGGCAGTCATCGCCATCGAGAACGTCCGGCTGTTCACCGAGACCAAGGAGGCGCTGGAACAGCAGACGGCGACGAGTGAGATCCTGCGTGTGATCGCGAGCTCGCCGACCGATTTGCAGCCGGTCATGGAGGCCGTCGCTGAGAACGCCGCCCGGGTGTGCGGGGCAACGGATTCGTCGATCTTCCGCCTGGAGGGGGAGCACCTGCGCTTGGTGACGAACCATGGACCGCTACGCCGATCAATCACAATCGGAGAGGCCGTCCCGGTTGGCCGCGACCGTGTCGGCGGACGGGCGGTGAGCGACCGGCGGACGATCCAGGTCGAGGACATCGTGGCGTCCGAGGCAGAGTTCCCGGAAACCGTGTCCCGCATGAGGCAGGCTGGAGTCCTCACCCGGACAATGGTGGCGACGCCGCTCCTGCGCGAGGGCACGCCGCTGGGCGTCATCATGATCAATCGAGGGCCCGAGGTCCAACCTTTCTCAGCCAAGCAGATCGCGCTCCTCGAGACGTTCGCCAACCAGGCGGTCATCGCCATCGAGAACGTGCGTCTCTTCAACGAGCTGCGGGCGCGGACCGCCGAGCTGACTCGCTCGGTGGAGCAGCTCACGGCCCTGGGGGAGGTCAGCCGGGCCGTCAGCTCGACCCTGGACCTCCAGACGGTGCTCACCACCATTGTGACTCGTGCGGTCCAGCTTTCAGCCGCCAACGGCGGCGGTGTCATCTACGAGTACGACGACGTCACGGAGGAGTTCCGCCTCCGAGCCACGCACGGGATGGACGCCGCGCTCAGCAACGCCTTGCAAACGGCACCCATCCGGCTCGGCGAGGGGGCGATGGGGCAGGCCGGGCTGACCCGAGCGCCCGTCCAGGTGGCCGACATCGTGGACGAGCGCGCCGTTGTCTTGGCTCGAGTGCGGCCGGTCCTGATGCAGTCTGGCTATCGGTCTCTTCTGGCGGTGCCCCTCCTCCTTGAGCAGCGCATCATGGGCGGGTTGGTCGTCTGGCGGCGGGAATCGGGGCCCTTCGATCCCGCCGTCGTGAACCTCCTTCAGGCCTTCGCCACGCAGTCGGTGCTCGCGATCCAGAATGCCCGGCTCTTCCGGGAGCTCGACGCCAAGAGCCGGCAGCTCGAGGCCGCGAGCCGCCACAAGTCGGAGTTCCTCGCCAACATGTCCCATGAGCTCCGGACGCCGCTGAACGCCATCCTCGGCTTCTCGGAGGTCCTCCTGGAGCGGATGTTCGGGGAGGTGAACGCGAAGCAGACGGAGTATCTACAGGACATCCTCGGCTCCGGTCAGCACCTCCTGTCCTTGATCAACGACATTCTCGACCTGTCCAAGGTGGAGGCTGGCCGGCTGGAGCTGGAGCTCGGGCAGTTCCACCTACCCACCGCCCTGGACAATGCGTTGACCCTGATTCGAGAGCGGGCGACCCGGCACGGGATCACGCTCACCCAGACGGTGGACGAGCGGGTCGGCGAGATCGTAGCGGACGAGCGGAAGGTGAAGCAGATCCTGTTGAACCTCCTGTCCAACGCGGTGAAG
The DNA here is from genome assembly GCA_963708025.1 of uncultured Candidatus Rokubacteria bacterium. GTDB lineage: Bacteria > Methylomirabilota > Methylomirabilia > Rokubacteriales > DASRDR01 > CAVPSB01. The sequence continues at coordinate 225,194 of CAVPSB010000034.1, forward strand.
TTCACCCCGGAGGGGGGGCGGGTTGGCGTCACCGCCACGGCGATCAATGACGCCATCACCATCGCCGTCAGTGACACCGGGATCGGGATTGCGCCCGAGGACCAGGCGGCCATCTTCGAGGAGTTTCGCCAGGTCGGCCGGGATGACGCCCGCAAGCAGGAGGGGACGGGGCTCGGGCTGACCCTGGCCAAGAAGTTCGTGGAGCTGCACGGGGGGCGGATCTGGGTCCAGAGCCAGGTGGGTCAGGGATCTACATTCACCTTCACCCTGCCGGCTCGGCCTGAAGGCCAGGAGTTCGAGCGAACAGTCAGGAGGTGTTCCTCCCTAAACTCGTGACCGAGCTGTCTCATTCTGTTGACAGGCTTCGCGGACGCCTGTAGACCCTAACGAGCCGCAAGTGCCTGAATCGCAAAGCTCAGCGAATGTGCCACCACCCTACGTAGCTCGTTGGAGCCACCACCGCCCTTCCGTTCTTGCCCATGTCTCCTGGGTTTTGAAAGAGTCGGCCACGACGCGGATCGAGAGGGTGTCACAGCCCTGAAAGGGCTGAGGCATTCGGAGCATTCGGACGATTTCCCAGTGTCTCGGGGAGTTGCTGGTCGTGATCGCACCACTGCAAGACCCCTGAAGTGCCCCGAAGTGGCAAGCAAATGGCAAGCACCCTGGCGGCAGAATCCGTCATGTGACAACGCGCCGGATCGCCGCGGCATCGACCCGACGGCGGAACCTGAGGATGACGGCACCCGCCGGAAGCTCTTCCTCGGCACACGCGCGATCCTCGGCGATGCAGAGGATCAGGTTGGCCACGCGAGCCTCTCGATACAGCGCGAGCTTCCGGCGAAGATACTCCGGCGTCCAGAACCCTACGAGCTCCAAGAGCCAGCGCCGCGACCGCTCGGCGCGGTGCTGGAGCGCGAAATCGGGGAACACCAGCCGCGTCCCGACGGGAATCGGCTCGGGCTCCCGCAGCACGTCCCAGTCCGGTGCCACCTTCCGGAAGTCCTGCGCGAACCGCTCCTCGAGCTGGCTGTCGAACCGCCGGGGCTCCGCGGAGGGAAAGATCGGATCGCCGGTGGCCAGCCGTAGGTCAGCGAGACGATCTTCCAGAAGGCACGTCGCGCGCAGGCGGAACCGCTGGCACCACGCCAGGTGGGGCACCAGCGATCCGAGGGCGCGTCCATAGAGCACGGTATGACGGAAGAGCGCGAGGGGGCCGGAGATTTCGAGAACGGCTCCCACATCGGCAGCTGGCCGAGACACGGTACAGAGGAGCCCACGCAGCTTCGCGTGCCGGACCAGGACCCTGGCGTTGCCCTCGACCTCGAGGGTCACACCGGTGGCCCGGCCGAGGAGGCCCTGGATCAGGCTGAGGTTGGCCCGGAGCGCGAGCTCGGCGGGCGACAGCGAGACCGGCAGGTCGGCGAGCACTCGCTCGCCGGGCAAGTCGGCGAAGAGCGAGCCTTCGAGGTCGGCTGGGGTCACGCCGAAGGAACTCGCGACCCGTGCCAGGAGCGCGTCACGCGATTCCGGGGCTAACACGGCCTCCTCGAACAGCAGCCGGCGGGCGTGGCGGGGCGGCACGGGGGAGCGTCGCTCGCTGCGTCCGAGTTGGGCCAGAACTCGGAGCGCGACGTGCTTCTTGCCGGATGGGCCCTCCATGGGGAAGAGGGTCTCGCAGGCGGGCGTCGAACTCCCGCTGGCCTCGACCGACGAAGCGCTCACGCTCGTCGAGGAGGACCCTCAGCCAGGCGTAGTCCGATTCCACGAGGAGTCGCGGTACGACCGCCCCTCCAAGGAGCCTATAGCTGCGCGGAGCGTCGGCGGACAAGACCCTGGCGCCTCCGCCAGGCCTGACTGACCTCGATGGTGTGGCGCGTGACGAGTTCGTACACCAGGGCCCGCTTGCCCGGGCCCGGGCGGAGGAGCCGGCCCACCCGCTGAACGTGCTCCCGCTCCCCGAGGGCTCCGCCGACGACCACGCCGACGTCCGCATCCGGCACGTCCAGACCCTCGTTGAGGACCCGGGAGGAGACGAGGGCTCGGAGACGACCCCGACGGAACGCGTCGAGCACGGCGTCGCGTTCCGGGCGGCCGATGTCACAGGTCAGGGGCATGATCAGGTGCTCCCGCGCGATGGCATAGGCGCTGGCGTTGTCGGCGGTGAACACGAGCACGCGCGCGTCGCGGTGACGGGCGAGGAGCGCCTGCAGGGCACGCCGCTTCGCGTCGGTCAGGGCCAGGAGCCGCCGCGCCTCGCGCCAGGCCGCGAGGGCGCGTCGCCCCTCCGCCGTCCGGCTGGCCGCTCGCACGACATCGGTCCACGTCGCTTGAGGCACCGTCCGGAGGAGCGCGGCCAAGGTGGTGGTGAAGACCTGGCTCAGCGCCGCGTATCGGGCACGCTCGGCGTCGGCCAGATCCAGGTGGAGGACGATCGCGTCGAATTCAGCGAGAAACCGGCCGGTCAGGTCCCCGATCGCCAGTTCGTAGACGGTCGGCCCGATCAGTTCCGCAAGCCGGGTCGCGTGGGTCGCGTCGCGAGGCGGAGTGGCGGTCAAGCCCAGGCGGGCACTCGCGACGGTCATCTCCAGCGCCTCGTCGCGGAAGCCGCAGCCGAAGTGATGGACCTCGTCGACGATCAGGAGACCGAAGTGGGCTCCGAGGCTGGTCCATGTGGCGGTAGGCACTTTCGTAGGTGGCCACCGTCACGGGCGTCACGTCGCGACGCCCGTCGCCATGGCAGCCGGCCGGATGGGGATAGACGGACGCGATCTCGCGGCGCCACTGCTCGAGAAGGACGCGCGTCGGCACCAGGCAGAGCGCCGGCAGGCGCGTCGAGGCCATGGCGCCCAGCGCGACGCGGGTCTTGCCGCTGCCAGTCGGAAGCACGACCACCCCACGCCGGCTGGCCAGTTCCCAGGCAGAGAGAGCGGCGGCCTGGTAGTCGCGTAGCTCAGGGTCGGCCCAGCCGGTCGTGGGCCCGCGGCCGCCGTGGGCTGCATCGACGAAGGGGATCGCCCGGTCGCGCAGCCAGCGCACCACCGCCGCGTACATGGAGGCCGGGGCGCGGTGCGCTTCGACTCTGGCGTCCCAGAGAATCCCGGGCGCTCCGGTCAGATCGAGCCCGGCCGGCGTGTTGGCGAGCACGATCGTTCCGCGGTCAAACCGGAGGTGCACGGCTCCACCGGGCAGCAATCATCGTGCCCGATCGAACATGCGGGGGAGGCCTCGATCGGATGCGGTACCGGCGGTGTTGGATGCGCGTCACCCGGTACGCCACGTATCCATTCGGGGACAGTCCGCGGAGGTGTTGGAGGGGAAGGACTAGGCGATCGGCGTCTCCCCGGGCAGACTCCAGAGGAGAGCGAATCCCCCTCGGGGTCCGCGGCCAGCCCCACCTCCACCGTGGCGTGCGAATGGCTTGCTGGCAGCGCGACGAGGGTGCCCGACCCGGTCCGCCGACACGCCTCGCGGGGGCTCGGTGGCTGTCCTGTTTCACCGTTCACGCATGAAGGGGGTTAGGCGTTCAGTCGGGACAAGCTGATGAGCTTCTTGATTGCGTTGACACATCGGGCCCAGGCACGCTACTGTCATAATATGTATTACAAGGAGAGGCGAAAGTCATGGGCACAAGAAAGCTGATCACCATCTCGCTCCCTCCTCCTCTGGTCAAGAAGGCTGAGGAGTTGGCGAGGGAAGAGAACCGCACGAAATCCGAACTCCTTCGGGAGGCGCTCCGCTTCTATGTGGAGACGAAGGACGTACGCAAAGTGGCTGCTCGAGAGCGATTCCTGGCCTTGCTCGACCAAGTGCAGGCCAGAACGGAGGGTGTTCCGTCTCGGCGCATCCGAAAGATCGTCGGTGAAGCCATCGACGCGGTGCGACGCCGGAAGCGTCGTGCCAGTGCATGAGGGTAGTGCTCGATACGAACGTCATCGTCTCCGCGACGCTCATTCGAGGTGGCAACGAGGACAAGATACTCCGCGCGTGGCAGCGTGGTGCGTTCGAGTTGGTGCTCTCGTCCGAGATCCTCGAGGAGATTGGACGAGTACTCTCGTACGAGAAGCTCCGCCAATCCCGATGGATGACCGAGGCCGAGGTCGTGCTCTTGCTCGAGACGTTGGCTCAGGAGGGTGTCTTGGTACCAGGAACGACGAGTGTGAAAGCGAGCCGTGATCCGGAGGACGACAAGTTTCTGGCTGCGGCGGTGCAGGCTCGGGCTCGCTATGTCGTGACGGGTGACTACGACTTGCTGGATCTGAAGGTGCACCGCGGCGTGCGCATGATCAAGCCTGCCCAGTTCCTCCGGGCCATTCTGGGGCGCGAACGGAGGAGGCGGTAGGGGCAGGCCGAGGGTCGGCCTTGTGGGCGCGAAGGGTCTCTGGGGCTCCGCGGAATCGGGGCCGACATCGGCCGGGGCATCGGGCTCCCGTACGCCACGCTCCAGCGCTACATGACCCTGCTCCAGACGACGTTCCTCGTATGCCGACCTGGGCCACGAATCTCGGGAGCCGGGTCACGAAGGCGCCGAGGGTGGCGTTCGTCGATGCGGGCCTCGCCGCGGCGCTGCTCCAGCTGACCCAGGCGCGCCTGCTCGGCGAGCCGGTTCTATGGGGCGGCCTGCTGGAGACCTTCGTCGGGCTCGAGCTGCTCAAGCAAGCGTCCTGGCACCCGGATCCCCCGCAGCTCTTTCACTTCCGGATGCCCAAGGGGGCCGAGGTGGACCTCGTCCTCGAGCGGAATGGCCATGGGGTCGGCGTGGAAGTGCGGTCCGCCCAGACCGTGACCGCCGAGGACTTCAAGGGACTCAAGGCGCTGGCCGAGCTGGCCAGTCGCCGGTTCCATCGCGGCCTCGTGCTCTACCTGGGGCGCCAGGCGGCGGCCTTCGGGCCGAACCTCCAGGCGGTCCCGCTCACGGCGCTGTGGGAGTGGTAGGCGAGTGAGACGAATCGGCAACCGGTGGATCACGGCCATGGCGGACTACCTGGATGCCGAGGGCTGCCTGGTGGACATGCCGGCCCCGGCGAGAAACCTGGCCAATCATCTCGGGGCGATCGTGACGGCCCTGACGAGTCAACCGCCCGGGGAGCTGCGGCAGACGTCCGTCAGGTGCCGGCGGCGTCCAGGCCGGCGCCCCTGTGTCGGGCGGATCCGAACGGTCATCGAGGTCGACTCCGGACAGATCTCGTGGGAGTGCCCGGCGTGTGGCGACAACGGGATCATCCATCACTGGGAGGGGACGCCCTGGG
>CAVPSB010000035.1:0-77475 GCA_963708025.1 uncultured Candidatus Rokubacteria bacterium
GGACAAGTCGCACGGGATCGAGGCGCTCCGCGGCACCAGTGTGCCGGCCGTCTTCTCCGACGCCGTGCGGATCGACCTGCCGGGCTGCGCCATGTTGTTCATCTCCGGGAAGCTGGCGACCGACGCGAGCGGCGGGATCGCCGGGCGGACGATGCGCGAGCAGACGCGGCAGGTCCTCGAGAACATCAAGGCCGTGCTGGCGCGAGAGGGTGGGACGATGGACGACGTCGTCCGCGTCCGCGTGTACGTCACTCAGCTCGACCCCGAGACGCTCCGGGACATCCACGAGGTGCGCGCCGGGTACTTCCGCGAGGGCAACTATCCCGCCAGCACGCTGGTGCGGGTGGTCCAGTTCGTCCGGGACGGGGCGCTGATCGAGATCGACGCCGACGCCGTGATCCGGATGGGGAAGGATTCATGATCATCGAGAACGAGCGGGACGTCACCAGGGCCGTCCTGAGCGAGCTGGAGCGCGCGCCGGATGCGCGCTTCCGCGAGGTCATGTCGGCGCTCGTGCGCCATCTCCACGAGTTCGCGCGCGAGGTGAAGCTGACCGAGGAGGAGTTCCGGAAGGCTGTCGCTTACGTGGCCGCGCTCGGCCAGCACACCACCGACACCCACAACGAGACGGTCCTGATGGCCGGCTCGCTCGGCTTCTCGGCGCTGGTCTGCCTCCTCAACAACGGCAACGCGGGACAGACCGAGACCGACGCCAACCTGCTCGGCCCGTTCTGGCGCATGCACTCGCCCGCAACGCCGAACGGCGGCTCGATCGTGCGCTCGCCGACGCCGGGGCCGGCCTTGTTCGTCAACGCCTGGGTCCGCGACACCGAGGGCAAGCCGGTCGAGGGCGCGGAGGTCGACGTCTGGCACTCCTCGCCGGAGGGCTTCTACGAGAACCAGGATCCGGCCCAGGCCGACATGAACCTGCGCGGCACGTTCACGACCGACGGGGACGGACACATCAGCTTCCGCACGGTCAAGCCCGCCGGCTATCCGATTCCGATCGGCGGCCCGGTCGGCGAGCTCCTGAGCGCCCAGCGGCGCCTGAACCGGCGGCCCGCGCACCTGCACTTTCTCGCCCACAAGGAAGGCTTCAAGACGCTGATCTCGCAGGTCTACGTCAACGACGATCCCCATCTCGACCGGGACGCCCAGTTCGGCGTCACGCGCCACCTCATCGGCGACTACGTCCGCCACGACGGCGAGCGCCCGCCCGCGCCCGACGTCACGGGGTCCTGGTACTCGCTCGACCGGACGCTGGTCATGGAGCCCGGGCCGAGCAGGCTGCCCCGGCCCCCGATCAGCGGCAAGGCGCGCGGCGAGCGGCCGAAGATCCCGATGCTGACCTATGACTGATCCGACGCGCTGAGCCGCCGCGCCGGCGAGCGCAGGAGAGGAGGCAGGTCATGGCCACGCCCTCATCGGCCGGCATGGGCCGGCGCGCATTCCTCCAGGTCGCCGCGGTCACCGCCGCGCTCGCCGCCGGGCGCACCGGGTGGTCGGAGAACCTCGGCTACGTCGACTCCCACAGCCACCTGTGGAGCCCGGAGCGCTCCCGGTACCCGCTGCGGCCGGGGGCCAACGAGGCCAACGTGCAGCCCAGGGGGTTCACCCCCGGCGACTTCTTCTCGCACGCGCGTGCCGAGGGCGTGAACCGGGTCGTGCTCATCGGGCACACGGGCCACTTCGGGTTCGACGCCACCTACCTGACCGACCTGCTGAAGGCCCGACCGGGCGAGATCGCCGCCCAGGCCTACCTCGACCACGCCGATCCCAACGTGACGGCGCGGATGGCCGAGCTGAAGCGCCAGGGGGTGACGGCGTTCCGCCTCCGCTTGCTGGACCCCTGGCAGTCCGATTTCCCGGATACCCACCCCATCATGAAGGCATACCAGTTCGCCGCGATGCAGCGGCTGGCCATCTGCCCCCTGACGAATCCCGACTGGCTGCCCCAGCTGGACCGGCTGTCGGCGGCGTTCCCGGCCACCACGGTGGTCATCGACCACTTCGCGCGCATCGGCGTCAACGGCCTGGGGCAGGTCCCGCCGGTACCCGGCACCATCAAGCCGGAGGACGTCGCCAACCTGGTCAAGCTGGCCCGTCACCCCGCGATGCACGTCAAGCTCTCGGCGTTCTACGCGCTCGGGCGCCGCACCCCGCCGTACGACGACATGCTCCCGCTCATCAAGGAGCTGATCCGGGCGTACGGCCCCGAGCGCCTGATGTGGGGGAGCGACTCCCCGTACCAGGTCGCGAGCCCTCACACGTACCGGGCCTCCATCGCCCTCATCCGCGATCGCCTGGACGGCGTCTCGGAGGAGGACCGGGAGTGGCTGCTGCGCAAGACGGCCGAGCGGGTGTTCTTCACCTAGAGGTCACCGCCGTGAGCTTCTCACCCGCCGAGTACGCCGGGCGCCTGGCCGCCGTGCGCGATCGCATGGCGGCCCGGGGCGTGGACGTCCTGATCGTCGACGCGATCGAGCACCTCGGCTGGCTGGCCGGCTGGCACGCGTCGGGGTCGCGCTACCACGCCTGCCTGGTCCCGCTGGCGGGGGAGCCGGTCATGGTCTGCCGCCGGCTCGACGAGCCGGCGTTCCGGGAGCGGAGCTGGCTCGGCGAGGCGGCCTTCTTCGCCGACGCCGAGGACCCGGTCGAGGCGGTGGCGGCGGTCGTGACCCGGCGGGGCTGGGCGGCGGGCCGGGTCGGCGTCGAGCTGGACTCCCACTACCTGACCGTGCAGACCTACCAGGCGCTGCGGGCCGCGCTGCCGGGGGCGACCTTCGTCGACTTCGCCGGCGTCCTGCGCGAGCTGCGGCTCCGGAAGTCGGCGGCGGAGATCGCGTGCATCCGGCAGGCGGCGGCCATCGCCGACCAGGCGATGCGGGAGGCGATCGCGGCCGCCGGCGAGGGGAAGAGCGAGCGCGAGGCGGCCGCGGCGGCGGCCGCCGCCTTCCTGCGGCTCGGGGCCGACAGCGGGCGGACCGGCCCCATCACGGCCGGCCGTCGCTCGGGCACGCTCCACGGGACGCTCGGCGACCACCGGCTGGAGGCGGGCGACCTCCTCCACATGGAGCTGGTGCCGTCGGTCCGGGGCTACAGCGCCCGGCTCATGCGGCCCACCGTGATCGGCCCGCCCTCGGCGGCGCTGGCGGCGGCGGCGCGCGCGCTGGTCGAGATCCAGGACGAGCAGATCGCGGCGATGCAGCCGGGGGCCGCCGCCCGCGACGTGGACCGCATCGCCCGCGACGGGCGTGCTCAAGGCCGGGCTGCGCGACGCCTACGACAACTTCACCGGCTACACGCTCGGCTACTACGGCACCCCGCTGATGGCGCCGCGGTCGAGCGACTTCACGCGGGCCTTCCTGCCCACCGCGGAGTGGAGCCTCGAGCCCGGCATGGTCTTCCACATGTACACCGGCGCGCAGGGGATGGCGTTCAGCGAGACCGTCCTGGTGACGGCGAGCGCGGGCCGGAGCGGCTGACCCGGCTCGAGCGCCGGCTGTTCGTGCGATGAGCCCCGCGTCCGAGCCCCACGTCCCTTCCTACTGGCTCGACACCGGCGGGCCGGAGGTGGAGGGCGTCGAGCCCCTCGCGGCCGACCGCACCGTCGAGGTGGCGGTGATCGGCGCCGGCTACACGGGCCTCGCCGCCGCGTACCGCCTGGCCGGCACCCACGGCCTCGACACGGTGGTCCTCGAGGCCCACCGCGTCGGCTGGGGGGCGAGCGGGCGGAACGGCGGCTTCGCCTCGATGGCGCTGGGGAAGACCGGTCTCGCGGAGCGCATCCGACGCTGGGGGCTCGAGGCGGCCCGGCGCTCGATCCGCGTCGGCCTGGAGGCGGTGGAGACGGTCCGCGAGCTGATCGCGACCGAGCGCATCGACTGCGCGCCCCAGCCGCCCGGCTACCTCTACGTCGCCCACACCCCGGCGCGTGTCGCCGAGCTGCGCCAGCGGGCGGCCCTCTACCGCGACCCGCTCGGCTACGACGGCGTCACGGTCCTCGATCGCGCCGCGCTGGAGGGTGAGGGGTACCTGCGCGGTCCGGAGGCGCACGGCGCGATCCGCCTCCGCGACGGCTTCGGGCTCCACCCGATGCGCTACGTCCGGGGCCTGGCCGAGGCGGCGCGGCGGCGGGGCGCCCGGCTCTGCGATCGCTCGCCGGTCCTGGGCTGGCGCCGCGAGGGCGGCTGGCATGTCCTGGCGACGCCGGGCGGCACGGTCCGCGCCCGGCGCGTGGTGCTGGCGACGAATGGCTACACGCCGGAGGGCCTGCACCCCTTCTTCCGCGGGCGCACGCTGCCGGCGACGAGCAACATCATCGTGACCCGCCCGCTCACCGCCGCGGAGTGGCGCGAGGTGGGCATGCTGACGACCGGGGTCTACTCCGACACGCGGACGCTCCTCTTCTACTGGCGCCGGCTCCCCGACGACCGCATGCTCCTCGGCGGCCGGGCCGGCCTCGTGAACAGCGAGGCGAGCCTTGCTCGCCGCCGGCGCTGGCTCGAGGCGTCCCTGGCCGTGAAGTTCCCGGTGCTGGCCGGCGTCGGCAGCGAGTGGTTCTGGCACGGGAGCGTCTGCCTGGCCTACGACTTCACGCCGCACGTCGGGACCGCCGACGGCGATCCGAGCGTCGCCTACGCCATGGGCTACATGGGGAGCGGGGTGGCGATGGCCACCTACGGCGGCGGCCTGGCCGCCGACCTGGTGGCCGGGAAGGACGTGCCGCGCGACACGCCGCTCACCGCCGCCGGCCTGCCGCGCTTCCCGCTGCCGGCGCTCCGGCGGCTCTACCTGGCCGGCGCCTACGTCGTCTACGGGATCACCGACCGCCGCCACTGAGCGGGCACAATCGCGTGACGGTCCCCGTCTTCGGCACCCAGCCCTCGCCGGCCGAGATCGCGGCCCGCGTGGAAGGCTACGGGGCGTGGTTCGAGATCGACCTGGACGCGATCGGCCGGAACCTCGACCAGCTCCGCCGCCGGGTCGGGGTCGAGCTGATGCCCTGCGTCAAGAACAACGCCTATGGCCACGGCCTGCTCCCGGTCGTCGCCTATCTGGCCGGGCAGGGGGTGGGCCGGGTGATGGTCGTCCGGCTGCGCGAGGCGGAGCAGATCCTGGACGCGGGCATCCGCTGCCGGGTCCTCAACATGGGGCCGCTGTTCGCCGCGTCCCAGTACGACTCGGTGGTGCGGCGGGGCGTCGTCCAGACCGTGTACACGCGGGAGGTCGCGGAGCGCCTCAGCGAGACCGCCGCCCGCCTGGACGCGCCCGTCTCGGTGTTCGTCAAGGTCGACACCGGGCTCCGGCGGGTCGGGGTGTGGCACGAGGAGGCGCCCGACCTCGTCGAGGCCGTCGCGAAGCTGCCCCACGTGAAGCTGGAGGGGATCTTCTCCACGCTCACCCAGAGTTCCGAGCTGGACGGCGTCCAGCTCGAGCGACTCCTGGCGGTCGAGCGGGCCGTCCGGCAGCGCGGTGTGGCCCCCGGGCTCCGGAGCCTGGCCAGCAGCAACGCGGTGCTGCACCAGCCGGCCACCCACCTCGACCTCGTGCGACCGGGGGCGCTCCTCTTCGGGCTCTACCCGGAGCGCAAGGACCTCGCGACCGGGCTCGACCTCGAGCAGGCGCTCGTTCTCAAGGCGCGCATCGAGCACGTGAAGTCGGTCGAGCGGGGCGCGTCGGTCACCTACTGGGGCCGCTTCGTCGCCCCCGAGCCCATGCGAATCGGCACGCTCCCGGTGGGGTTCTCGGACGGCATCCCCCGCGAGATGGCGAACAAAGCCCGGGTCCTGGTCGAGGGCGGCTACCGCCAGAGCCTGGGCTCGGTCTCGCTCAACCACCTGCTGGTCGACCTGACCGGCACCGAAGCGAAGCCCGGCGAGGTCGTGGAAGTCATCGGGCGCCGCGGGGAGAACACCCTCGGCCGGATCGCCGAGGCGGCCGGGTGGATGGTCTACAGCCTCGTCAACCACTTCTCGCCGTCGACGCCGCGGGTCTACTACCGGGGCGGCGCTCCGGTGGCGCTCACCGAGTGAGCGGGAAGGAGGACAGCATGGGACGGAGACGATTCCACCGCGCGACGCTGGGGGCTGGCCTCGTCGTGCTCGTCGCGCTCGCGCTGGCGCCGGCCGGGGCCGGCGCCCAGAGCGGCCAGCTCAACATCGGGCTCGCCGCCGAGCCCTCCACGCTCGACCCCCACCTGTCGGGGGAGATCCCCGCCCACAACATCGCCCGCAACGTGTACGACACCCTGTTGCTGCGCGACGAGGGCATGCGGCTGGCCCCGAGCCTTGCCGAGTCCTGGCGCCTGGTCAGCCCGACCACCTACCAGTTCAAGCTCCGCCGCGGCGTGAAGTTCCACAACGGGGAGCCGTTCAACGCGGCGGCCGTCAAGTTCAGCATCGAGCGGCAGCTCAACCACCCCAAGTCCCGCGCCAAGGCCGCGCTGGCGCCGGTGGAGCGCGTCGAGGTCGTCGACGAGTACACGGTGAACGTGGTCAGCAAGAGCGCCTTCCCGGTCTTCCTCGCCCGGAACACCTACGCGGGAAGCGGGAGCGTCGTCATGCTGCCGCCCAAGTACGTCCAGGAGAAGGGCGACGACGCCGTCGCCGCCCAGCCGGTGGGCACGGGGCCGTTCAAGTTCGTGGAGTGGGTGAAGGGTGACCGGGTGACCCTCGAGGCCAACCCGGACTACTGGCGGGCGCGGCCGCGGGTTCAGCGCGTGACCTTCCGCTTCATCCCCGAGACCGCCACCCGCATCGCCTCGCTGCTCAACGGCGAGACGGACATCGTCGAGAACGTCCCGCCGGACCAGGTTGACCGTGTCGCGAGCAACCCGGGGACCACGATCGGCAAGACCTCGGACGGGATGATCGTCGTCTACTACCAGTTCGACACCCGCATGGACAGCCCGGTCAAGAACCGGAAGGTCCGCGAGGCCATCAACCACGCGATCGACTGGGAGACCATCGTCCGGGACCTGCTCCGCGGCCACGCCCGGCGCCGGCCGGTCCCGCTGGATCCCGGCGACGGCGTCAACCCCGGCCTGAAGACCTTCGCCTACGACCCCGAGAAGGCGAAGAAGCTCCTGGCCGAGGCGGGCCACCCGAACGGCTTCAGCTTCACGATGCCGACCTCCAACGGCCGGTACATGCAGGACCGGGCGGTGTCGGAGGCGATCGCGGGGTACCTCGGGAAGGTCGGGATCAAGGCGACCGTCCAGCCCGCCGAGTGGGGCGTCTACCTGAAGAGCCTGGCCGAGAAGCGGACCGGCCCGGTCTTCGTCATCGGCTGGGGCAGCGGCCTGTTCGACTCCGACGTGCTCGTGGACGAGTTCGGCTGCAAGGTCACCTACTCGACCTACTGCAACGAGCAGGTGGAGGACCTCCTCCAGAAGGCGCGCGCCGAGGCGAGCCCCGAGGCCCGGACCAAGCTCTACCACCGCGCCCAGGAGCTCCTGGTCGAGGACGCCGCCTTCGCCGGTGCCTACCAGCCGGCGGCGCTGTTCGGCATCGGCAAGCGGGTCGACTGGAAGCCGACCATCGGCGAGCTGATCTTCCTCTGGAACGCCGGTATCCGCTGAGGAAGCGCTCGGCCTCACGATCCCGCCGTCGCTGCTGGCGCGAGGGGACGCGGTGGTCCAGTAGGCCATGAGTCCGGACTGATGGCGACGTATCTGGCTCAGCGGGCGCTGGACGCGCTGCTCGTCGTCGTGGCGGTGACCTTCGTGGTGTTCTTTCTGCTCCACCTGACCGGGGACCCGGTGCGCCTCATGCTGCCGCCCGAGGCGCCGGCCGAGGAGGTCGAGCGCCTGCGCGGCGTCCTCGGCCTCGACGCGCCGATCCCCCTCCAGTACCTCCGCTTCCTGGTCGGGATCGTCCACGGCGACTTCGGCCGCTCGCTCCGCTACAACGCCCCCTCGCTGCCGCTGGTCCTCGAGCGCGCCCCCGCCACGCTCCTCCTGGCCACCGTGGCCACCGGACTGGCCGTCCTGGTCTCGGTGCCGCTGGGCGTGGCGGCGGCGGTCTGGCGGGGCTCGCCGCTCGATCGCCTGTGCACGGTGCTCGGCGCCTTCGGGCAGTCGATGCCGGTCTTCTGGCTGGCGATCGTCCTGATCCTGGTCTTCTCGGTGCGGTATCGCCTGCTCCCCTCCTTCGGCGGCGGCTCGCTCCGTCACCTGGTGCTGCCGGCCGCCACGCTGGCGCTCTACTCGCTGGCGCGGATCTCGCGGCTCGCCCGCTCGGCCATGATCGAGGTGCTCGGCACCGACTACGTCCGGGCCGCCCGCGCCAAGGGCCTCCCGGGAGGCGCCGTCGTCCTCAAGCACGGCCTGCGCAACGCGAGCCTGCCCATCGTCACGGTCGTCGCGGTGGAGTTCGGCGTCCTCCTGGGCGGCGCCGTGGTGGCCGAGACCGTGTTCGCGTGGCCGGGGGTCGGGCGGCTAGCCGTCCAGGCCATCCTCACCCGAGACTTCCCGCTGGTGCAGGCGATCGTCTTCGTGATCGCCTCGACGCTGGTCGCCCTCAACCTGGCCGTCGACCTCCTCTATGGGCTCCTCGACCCCCGCATCCGTCACCGCTGAGCGGCGGCGGGGCGCGCGCCCGGCGGCCCTCGCCGTCCTGGTCGCGGCCGCGGGCCTCGCCGTCGGGCTGCTCGTCCTGCTGCCCGACCGGCTGGCGCCCCAGGATCCCGCCGAGCAGGTCATCGGCGCGCGCCTGTTGCCGCCGCTCGCGATCGCGGGGCCGACCCGGTTCCTGCTGGGCAGCGACGACCTGGGGCGGGACGTGCTCAGCCGGCTCGTCTACGGGGCGCGGATCTCGCTCGCGATGGGGCTGGCGGCAGTCGCGCTCTCGGTGGCCCTCGGCGTGACCTCGGGTCTGCTGGCCGGCTACTTCGGCGGGGTGCTCGAGCGGGGCATCATGCGGCTGGTGGACATCCAGATGGCCTTCCCCTTCATCCTGCTCGCGATCGTCGTCGTCGGCGTGCTCGGCCCCAGCCCCGCGAAGGTCGTCCTGGTGATCGGGGTCGGCGGCTGGGTCCACTTCGCCCGCGTGGTGCGGAGCGAGGTGCTCTCGCTCCGGGAGCGCGAGTTCGTCGAGGGCGCCCGCGCGACCGGCGCCGGCGACGGCCGCATCCTCGCCCGGTACCTCCTGCCCAACGTGGCGCCGACCGTCATCGTGCTCGCCACGACCACGCTGGCCTACGCCATCGTCGCCGAGTCGAGCCTGAGCTTCCTGGGCGTCGGGATCCCGCCGAGCATCCCGTCCTGGGGCGCGATGCTGGCGGACGGGCGCCAGTACGTGGACACCGCGTGGTGGCTGGCCACATTCCCCGGGCTGGCCATTCTCCTGACGGCGCTGGCCGCGACCCTCCTCGGCGATCGGCTGCGGGACCGGTGGCAGCCGGGCGGGGCGCCGGCGCGCCACGAGGGACGATAACGCAATGAGCTTCGCGCACCTGTTCACGCCGTTCCGGCTGGGGTCCGTCACGCTGAAGAACCGCATCGTCAGCACGCCCCACGCGACGCGCTTCGGGAAGGACGGCTACGTCACCGAGCGGTACATCCGGTATCACGCCGAGAAGGCTCGGGGCGGGGTCGGCCTCGTCCAGTGCTTCGGCAGCATGAGCGTCCACCCCTCGAGCCCGGTCTTCGACTGGGGCGGCATCAAGAACTGGGACGACTCGTCGCTGCCGATGCTCGACGGCCTTCGCGCAGGGGATCCACGCCCACGGCGCCCCCGTCATGGCCCAGATCACCCACCGCGGCCGGCGCGGCTGGTCGGGGCCGGGCGAGCAGCCGCTCGTCGCGCCCTCGGACGTGCCGGAGCACGAGAACCGCGAGATCCCGCACGCGCTGGACCGGGCGGAGATCCGGGAGATCGTCGGCGCCTACGCGGCGGCGGCCCGGCGGCTCCAGCGCGCCGGGTTCGACGGGGCCGACCTCTCGGCGTTCGCCCGCCACCTGATCGACCAGTTCTGGGTGCCGGCGGTGAATCGCCGGACGGACGAGTACGGCGGGAGCCTCGAGAACCGCCTCCGCTTCGCGGTCGAGGTGATCGGCGCCATCCGGGCCGCGGTGGGCCGCGACTTCGTCCTCGGGCTGCGCGTGAGCGGGGACGAGCTGATCCCCGACGGCCTCCACCTGGAGGACGTGGTCGAGATCGTGCGGGCGCTCGACCGCCTGGGCCAGCTCGACTACTTCACGGTGTCGGGCTCGACCGGCGAGACCCTCCGCATCCACCAGAAGCTCATGCCGTTCGCCGACGCGCCCGCCGGCGTGTACGCGGACTTCGCGGCGCGCATCCGCCGCGAGGTGCGGGCGCCGATCATCTACGCCGGCCGCGTGGTGGATCCCCGCCACGCCGAGCGCCTGCTCGCGGAGGGGGTCTGCGACCTGGTGGCGATGACCCGGGCACTCATCGCGGACCCCTGGCTGCCCCGGAAGGCGATGGAGGGGCGGCTCGAGGACATCCGGACGTGCCTCGGGATCCAGGAGGGGTGCCTCGGGCGCGGGAGCCGCGGCCTCTTCCTGAGCTGCGCCCAGAACCCGGTGACGGGCCGGGAGGCCGAGCTGGCCGACCTCGCTCCCGCGCCGGCGCCGCGCCGGGTCGTCGTGGTGGGCGGGGGCCCGGCCGGGCTCGAGGCGGCGCGCGTCGCGGCGCTGCGCGGGCACGAGGTCATCCTCTACGAGCAGGGCCCGGCTCTCGGCGGCCAGGTCCTCGTCGCCGGCCGGGCGCCGTTCCGGCCGGGCTACGGCGAGGCGGCCGGCTGGCTCGTACGCCAGCTCGCGAGCACGCCGGTCACGGTCCGCCTCGGCGTGACGGCCACCGTCGAGCGCGTCCTGGCCGACCGGCCCGACGCGGTGATCGTGGCGACCGGCGCGGTGCCCCGCCGCCCCGAGCTGCCCGGGGTCGATCTGCCCGGCGTGGCGACCGTGGAGGAGCTGCTGCTGGGCGGGGCGACGCTGGCCGGTCCGCGGTGCCTCGTCGTCGACGGCACCGGCCGGATCCAGGCCGGCCTCGCCGCCGACCTCCTCGCCCGGGAGGGCCGGGCGGTCACCGTCGTCACGCCGTACCACACGGTCTGCGACAACACCGAGCCCTCGACCCGGGAGCCCCTCTACGAGCGGCTCTATCGCGCGGGCGTCACCCTGGTGCCCGACACGATGCTGGCCGGGATCGAGGCGGCCGGCGGCGGTCGGCTCCGTGTCCGCTGCTGGAGCGAGTACTCCGGGCGCGCGTGGACGATCGAGGACCTCGACACCGTCGTCCTCGCCTGGGGCGGGCGGGCCGTGGACGGTCTCTACCGCGGGCTCGAGGGCCGGGTGGCCGAGCGCCACCTGGTGGGCGACGCCATGGCCCCACGGCTCCTCCACGACGCGCTCCTCGAGGGGACGCGCGCCGGCCGCCGCGTGTGATCGAGGGATCGTGAGCGGGACGCCGTTCCCCCGGCTCTTCAGCCCGCTTCCGCTGGGCCCCCGGATCGCGCGGAACCGGATCGTCAGCACGCCCCACACCACCGGGTTCGCCGTCGACGGCTTCCCCCGGGAGCGCTGGCTCGCCTACGAGCGCGAGAAGGCGCGCGGTGGGTGCGGGACGATCATGATGTTCGGCTCGGCCTCGGTCCACCCGAGCTCGCCCGTCGCCGCCGCCGGTGGGGTCGAGCTGTGGGACCCGGCGGTGGTGCCGCACCTGCGCCGTATGGCCGAGGCCGTCCACGCCGAGGGCGCCCTCTGCCTGGCCCAGGTCTCGCACTGGGGCCGGGGCGGGGTCGGGCCCTACGCCGACTGGCCGCTGCTGGCGCCGTCGGACGAGCCCGACGAGACGCACCACGGGATCCCGCGCGCTCTCTCGAAGGCCGAGATCCACGAGCTGGTCGACGCGTTCGGCCGCGCGGCCGCTCACGTCAAGCGCGGGCGGCTACGACGGCGTGGACCTCTCCTGCTGGGGCGGGCACCTCACCGAGCAGTTCCTCTCGCCGGTCAGCAACCGGCGGACGGACGAGTACGGCGGCTCCCTCGACAACCGCATCCGGTTCTGCCTGGAGACGCTGGAGGCGGTGCGCGCCGCCGTCGGGCCCGACCTGATCGTCGGCGCGCGGCTGACCGGCGACCAGCTCGTGGAGGGCGGCCTGACCCTGGAAGACACCCAGGCCATCGCCGCCCGGCTGGCGGCCACCGGCCGGCTCGACTACGTCACGGTGAGCGGCGGCTCGACCGAGCAGTACCGCGCGCTCCCCTACGTCACCCCGACCTACTACGCGCCGCTCGGCCTCTACAACCGCTTCGCCGCCGCGGTGAAGGCGGTCGTGCAGGTCCCGGTCATCGTCGCCGGGCGGATCGTCCATCCCGCCCAGGCCGAGGAGGTGCTGGCCCAGGGCTGGGCGGACGCCGTCGCCATGACCCGCTCGCTCATCGCCGACCCCGCGCTGCCCCGGAAGGCGAGGGACGGGCGGGTGGACGAGATCCGGATCTGCACCGGAGCCAGCGAGGCCTGCATCGGCCGGCGCATCCAGGGCAAGACGATCGCCTGCATCCAGAACCCGGCGATCGGCCGGGAGGCGGAGCTGGCCGACGTCCGCCCGGCCGACCGCGCGCGCCGGGTCGTGGTGGCCGGCGGCGGCGTCGCGGGGCTGGAGGCCGCCCGCCTGGCGGCGCGGCGCGGTCACCGGGTCGTCCTCTTCGAGGCGGCCCTCGAGCCGGGCGGCCAGCTCCGCGCGGTCTGGCGCTCGCCGGCGCGCCAGAGCTACCAGGAGGTCGTGCGCTGGCTCGTCGCCGAGGTCGGGCGGGCAGGGGTGGAGGTCCGGCTGGGGACCGAGGCGACGGCCGCGTCGGTCCTGGCCGAGCGGCCTGACGTCGTCGTGGTCGCCACCGGGGTCCGCCCTCGCGCGCTCGAGGTGCCCGTCGCGCCGGACGCCCACGTCGTGACCGCGGAGGACGTGCTGCTCGACCGCGTCGCGCCCGGGCCCCGGTGCCTGGTCGTGGACTACCACGGCCACATGCCGGGGCCGAGCGCCGCCGAATTCCTCGCCGACCGCGGGTGCCGGGTCGAGATCGCGAGCCGCTTCTTCACCGTCGGCGAGGACATCGACCCCCGGCTCAAGACCAGCGTGTACACGCGGCTCTACCAGAAGGGCGTGGTGCTGACGCCCCTGGCCGTGGTCCGGGAGATCGGCGCGGGCTGGGTCCGGCTGGCCAACACCCTGACCGGCCAGGAGCGGGTCGTCGAGGTGGACACCGTGGTCACGGCCCTCGGCGGCCGGGCGGACGACGCCCTGGCGCGCGGCGCTCGACGGCCAGGGCCGTCGAGCTCCACGTGGTGGGCGACGCCCTGGCGCCGCGCACGATCCACGACGCCATCCTCACCGCCACCCGCGCCGCCCGGCGCTTCTGACCCAGCGGGGCCGGGCATTGATGAGGGGTCGTGGTTCTTCCGCATAAAAGAGTACGACGAATGACGGAGGCGAATATGGCAACCAACGTCAAGATCACCAGCCGCCCTGCTGGCGTGATCCGGCATGCCGGTACTGCGATCCGCTCGGTCAGCCCTGGCGTGATCGCGAAAGCGCTCGGGGCCGAGAAGGCTGTATCCAGGGAGAACGTTCTCGGCGCTCCGATTAGTCTGCACGCATTGCGACGGGCGCTGGAGAGCCGGGTTCGCTCCACGGGCGGGCGGCCGGCTCTGGAAGGGGCAACGAAGATCCAGAAGATTCCGCTGAGAGCCTGAAGACTGGTCTCGACTCGAAGAGTTGGCCGCCCAACTCTCTCAGGAAGGCGTCTCGGCTACAGCTGGACAGGTCGCGAGCGTAATGGTCCACAGCCAGTTGCAGCTCGTCGCACCATCAGCCACGCGCCAAGGGAGAACCTCTCGACGCCCGGCGACGCGGCGGGTAACCGGACATCGATGATCACTCGTAGCCCAGGGGCTGCCGCTAGCCACATTGATCTCACTGCATTCGGATACATCGTTCGCGACGACGCCCTGGCCCGCGCGCTCGACGGGCAGGGCCTCGAGATCGACGTCGTGGGCGACGCCCTGGCGCCGCGCACGATCCACGACGCCATCCTCACCGCCACCCGCGCCGCCCGGCGCATCTGACCCGGCGGGGCGCGCCACGATCCAGTGGCCGACGGCGAGGGTGCCGATGTGACGCGAGAAGCTCGCGCCCGATCCTCGCGGCAGACCCGGCCGCCAGGCGTGACCGAGTGCGCGGCCCGCCAAGGGGTCGCGGGGACGGCAACCGGCGCCGGGCTCAGCGGGCCGTGGGGGGCGCCGCCCGGTTGACCACGGTCATGGCGGTCGCGATCATGGCGCCGATGTCGGCGACGTTGGCGGGCACGATCAGGCTGTTGGTGGTCCGGGCCAGCTCCCCGAACTTGGTGATGTACTGCTCGGCCACCCGGAGCTGCACCGCCTCGACGCCCCCGGGCACCTGGATCGACTCCGCGACCCGGCGGATGCCCTCCGCGGTGGCGGCGGCGATGGAGAGGATGGCCGAGGCCGCGCCCTCCGCCTCGTTCATCTCCTGCTGACGCTTCGCCTCGGAGGCCTTGATGACCTGCTGCTTCTGGCCCTCGGCCACGTTGACGGCGGCGTCCCGCTCGCCCTCGGAGGTCAGGATGACGGCCCGCTTCTCCCGCTCCGCCCGCATCTGCTTCTCCATGGCGGCCAGCACGTCCTTGGGCGGGGTGATGTTCTTGATCTCGTAGCGGAGCACCTTGATCCCCCACGGCTCCGATGCCTTGTCCAGCTCGCTGACGACCTGGCTGTTGATTTGGGTGCGCTCCTCGAAGGTGCGGTCCAGGTCGATCTTGCCGACCTCGCTGCGCAGGGTGGTCTGGGCGAGCTGGCTGATGCCGAACATGTAGTCGGCCACGCCGTAGGAGGCACGCTCCGGGTTCATCACCTTGAGGTAGAGGACGCCGTCGACGCCGACCTGGACGTTGTCCCGCGTGATGCAGATCTGCTCGGGGATGTCGACGGCCGTCTCCTTCAGGGAGTGGCGGTACCGGATGGCGTCGAGGAAGGGGATCAGCAGGTGAAAGCCCGCGTGGAGCGTCGCCCGGTACTTGCCGAGCCGCTCCACGACGTAGGCGCTCTGCTGCGGTACCACCCTCGCCGTCTTCGCGATGACGATGATGACCAGCACGGCGAGCACCACGAAGACGACCAGCGCTTCCGTCATGCGCCCCTCCTCGGGACTACTCGGCGACGACGCCGAGGGTGAGCCCGTCCACGCGCGTCACGCGGCAGCGCTGCCCGCGAGCGAGGGTGGTCGAGCCGTCGTTGTGCGCGGTCCACGTCGTGCCACGCAGCTCCACCTTGCCGACCGCGCCCGGCGCCAGATCCTCGATCGGGACGGCGATTTCCCCGACGACGCCGTCGATCACGGGCGCCGACCCTGGCCCCCGCGTTCGCGCGAGGAGCGGCCCGCGAAGCACCACGAGGGCCAGCACGGACACGACCGAGAACAGCAGCCACTCCATCCACGCCGGGCCGGCCAGGCCCAGGCCGGCCAGAATGCCCACGACGAGGGCCCCCGTCCCGAAGAAGAGGAAGAAGAACCCCATCGGCGTGAACAGCTCGAGCCCCACCAGCAGGAAGCCCAGGAGGATCCAGAGCCACCAGGTCATGCGCGCGCGAGCGTCGGCAGCCGGTCGATGGCGGCGCGAACGGCGCCCGTCACGCCCGGCATTCGAAGAGGAGTGCGTCGGCCACGGCGCGACGAGTCTAGCGGCCGGGCGTCCGGACGTCAACTGCTCGCATCCGGAGGCGCCTGCTCCGGAGGCGCCACCGGCGAGCGCCGGGCTCGTGCCGTTACCCGCCCCGTCGGCCCGGCGGGAAGATCACGAACGTCGTGCTTTCGCCGGGTCGCGTCTGGTAGCGGATCTGGCCCCCGTGGGTCTCGATGATCCGCTGGCAGATCGAGAGGCAATTGGCCGAACGCCAGTTGACCGGGAGCCTCTTCAGGCAGATCATCCGGCGCGTCGAGCGGCTCGCTGGCATCCGACGTGATCGAGAGACCCACCCGGGAGCGGAGGCGATGAGGAGCAGGGGTCGAAGCAGCGGAGGTGTCTCTGAACAGGGCCGTCGGATTGACCACACTCACAAGCGCGAGGCTGCGGACGGTCCATGCGTCGCGAGCATGACTTTCCTCGACCTACCGGAAAGGATGAACGAGCTGGGCGACTGGGTGATCCGCCCGTTCAAACGCACGAGGGAGGGGAGACGTGGGTCCATATCGGAAATCCCGGGCTGAGTCGATTCGCGTGCGCGTGTGGGGGCTCGGTGTCCTGTTCGCGGTCGCGCTGACGATCGCGTTGGCGTCGGCCGAGCCCGTCGCCGTCCGCTACGCCGAGACCGTCACCCACGGCTTCCTCGTGCTGCGCGGGGCGAACGGCGACGTCCTCGCCTATGGCGAGTTCGTGCAGGCGCCCATCGAGGGGCAGCGCATGGAGAGCCGCCTCGTGTTCCGCTTCAAGAACGGCTCCCTCTGGGACGAGACGGTGACGTTCACGCAGCAGAAGGTGTTCCGGCTGATGAGCTATCACCACATCGAGCGCGGCCCGTCCTTCCGCGAGTTCGACCGACGTGACCTTCGATCGCGACACCGGCCGTTACCGAGCCAAGGTCAACGACAAGACCGACGACGGCAAGATCGAGCTGCCGGAAGACCTCCACAACGGGATCACGGGCACCATTTTGAAGAACCTGACGCCCGGCACCGCCGCCGCCGGCCACATGTTCGCGTTCACGCCGAAACCGTACCGGCTCGACACCGAGCTGCGCGCGGAGGGCGAAGATAGGTTTTCCGTGGGCGACGTCGCGCGCACGGCCACGCGCTACCTCGTGAAGATGGAGCTGCGCGGTCTCACCGGCCTCGTGGCGTCGCTTATCGGCAAGGACCCCCCCGAGGTGCGCTACTGGATCACGACCGGGCCCGCGCCCGGGTTCGTGAAGTTCGAGGGGCCGATGTACCTGAAGGGCCCGCGCTGGCGCGTCGAGTTGACGGGGCCGCGCTGGCCCAAGCGCTGACTCAGCGCTCCGCCGGGCGCCTCGCGCAGCATCGCGATCAGGACCTCGCGGTTCTGCGCGGTTGTGGTGACCTCGCGCGGGAACGTGATGCGCGCGATCGACAGCGGTTGACGTCCTCGTTTGCCCGCGCTTTACCGGCTCGCGCCGGATCGTGGGCGCGGTGACGGGGCCCCACGCGGTGGGGCGGCTCCTGACGGCGCTCGGGCTCGCCGCGGAGCCGCCACCGGCCAGCTCCCGCCCGACCCGTTCCTGACCTTGCGGCCTTCGCCGCGCTCGCCGTTACCCCGGCGCCGGGACCCGCTCT
Source organism: uncultured Candidatus Rokubacteria bacterium (assembly GCA_963708025.1). Taxonomy (GTDB): domain Bacteria; phylum Methylomirabilota; class Methylomirabilia; order Rokubacteriales; family DASRDR01; genus CAVPSB01. The sequence continues at coordinate 17,338 of CAVPSB010000035.1, forward strand.
GCCCGCGGCCCCGCCGGGGCCCCTCCCATCCCCGCGGCCCCGACCGTTGCCGGTCCGGCCCGAGCACGCTACACTCACGCGCATGAAGGTCGGGAGCCGCCCCGAGAGAAGCTCCCGATAGGAGGATCCGATGGCCGAGGACACCGTCGTTGCTCGCCGAGGCTTCTTGCGCGTGGCCGCTGGTGCGACTGCTGCCGCCGGCGTCACGGGACTCCTGCCCCGGCGCGCGCGGGCCCAGGGACAGGCCGGGCGCGCGCTGAAGCTCGGATATGTGAGCCCGCAGACGGGGCCGCTCGCCGGCTTCGGCGAGACCGACAGCTTCGTGGTCGGCGGCGTGCGAAAGGCGGCCGGCAAGGGGCTCGCGATCCGCGATCGCACGCATCCCATCGAGATCCTCGTGCGCGACAGTCAGTCCGATCCCAACCGGGCGGCCGAGGTGGCGTCGCGCTTGATCCTGACCGACAAGATCGACCTCATGCTGGTCGCGAGTACGCCGGAGACGACCAACCCCGTGGCCGATCAGTGTGAGGCCAACGGGATGCCCTGCGTCTCCACCATGTGCCCATGGCAGCCCTGGTTCTTCGGTCGCGGCGGCAAGCCCGAGACCGGTTTCAAGTGGACGTATCACTACTTCTGGGGGCTCGAGGACATCATCGGGGTGTTCGTCAACATGTGGAACACGCTGCCCACCAACAAGGTCGTCGGGGCCATCTGGCCCAACGACGGCGACGGCAACGCCTGGAGCGACAAGCAGCGCGGCTTCCCGCCCGAGCTCGCGAAGGCCGGGTACAAGGTCGTGGACCCCGGGCGCTATCCGAATCTGAGCGACGACTTCTCCGCGCAGATTTCCACGTTCAAGAACGAGAAGGTCGAGATCGTCACCGGCGTGCCGCTGCCGCCGGACTGGACGACCTTCTGGAAACAGGCCGCCCAGCAGGGCTTCCGCCCCAAGATCGCCACCGTCGGCAAGGCGCTGCTCTTCCCGCGCTCGGTCGAGGCGCTGGGCGAGCTGGGCGACGGCATGTCCACCGAGGTGTGGTGGTCGCCCCAGCATCCCTTCAAATCGTCGCTCACGGGAGCCACGGCGAGTCAGCTCGCCGCCACCTATACGCAAGAGACGAAGAAGCAGTGGACCCAGCCGCTCGGCTTCATCCATTCGCTGTTCGAGGTCGGATTCGACGTGCTCAAGCGGGCGAGCAGCGTGGACGACAAGAACGCCGTGCTCGCGGCCATCAAGGCGACCAGCCTCGACACGATCGCCGGGCCCGTCAGCTGGGGCAAGGGGCCGGTGGCGAACGTGACCAAGACGCCGCTGGTCGGCGGCCAGTGGGGGCGCGGCAAGGGCGTTCCCTTCGACATGACGGTCGTCACCAACCGGAGCGCGCCCAGCATCCCCACCTCCGGCAAGCTACGGCCGCTCAAGCAGGCGTAGTCCGACGGCGCTTCTCGCGCTCGAGGAGGTGTCCCGGGCGTTCGGCTCGCTGCGGGTCCTCGATCGCCTCACGCTGGCCGTCGGCGAGAACGAGGCGGTGGGTGTCATCGGGCCGAATGGCGCCGGCAAGACGACGGCACTCCACCTGATGGCCGGACGCCTCCGCCCCGATCGCGGCCGGGTCGTGTTCGACGGGCGCGACATCACGGGGATGCCGGCTCACACCCGCTGCCGGGCCGGCATTGCGCTGACGCACCAGATCCCGCATCCCTTCGAGGCCCTGACGGTGTTCGAGAACGTCCTGGTCGGCGCCACGCACGGCGGCGGCCGGACCGAGCGCGACGCCTATGCCGTCTGCCTCTCGACCCTCGAGCTGGCCGGGCTCACCGACAAGGCGAACGTGCGCGCGGGTGTGCTGACGTTGCTCGAACGGAAGCGCCTGGAGCTGGCGCGGGCGCTCGCGACCGGACCGCGCGTCCTCCTGCTCGACGAGATCGCGGGCGGGCTGACCGAGCACGAGGTGCAGGAGGTGGTCGGCGTCGTCCGGCACGTCCGTGCGCAAGGTGTCGCGATCCTCTGGATCGAGCACATCGTTCACGCGCTCCGCTCGGCCGTGGATCGGCTCGTCGCCATCCACCTCGGGAGGAGTCTGATGGACGGGCCGCCGGACGCCGTCATGGCGAGTCCCGAAGTGCAGCGGGTCTACCTCGGAATCGACGTGGCGTGACACTGCTCGCCGTCCGCGACCTGTCGGCGTTCTACGGCGACTTCCAGGCCCTCTTCGGCGTCGCGCTCGACGTGGCCGAGGGCGAGACGGTGGCGGTGATCGGCGCCAACGGCGCCGGCAAGACGACGTTTCTCAGAGCGCTGGCCGGTGCCCTGCCGGTGGCTCGCGGCGCCGTCGTGTTCGCGGGCCGGCCGGTCGGCGGCCAGCCGCCGCACGTGCTCGTCGACCTCGGCATCGTCCTCGTGCCCGAGGGGCGGCGAATCTTTCCGAGCCTGTCCGTGCAGGAAAACCTTCAGATCGGCGCCTTCCGGCGGCGCGCCGGGCCGTGGACGCTCGAGCGCGTCTACCGGCTGTTCCCCGTCCTCGGCGAGCGACGCGATCAGCCCGGCACGAACCTCTCGGGGGGCGAGCAGCAGATGCTCGCGATCGGCCGCGGCCTGATGGCCAACCCGCGCCTCCTGCTCGTCAACGAGATGTCGCTCGGCCTGGCGCCGCTCGCCGTCAAGCAGCTCTACGAGGTGCTGGCCAGCGTCCAGCGCGAAGGGACCACGCTCCTGGTGGTCGAGGAGGACGTGAGTCAGGTTCTGGCGGTCGCGCAGCGTGTCTACTGTTTCCGCAAGGGGACTGTCTCGCTCGAGGGCGCACCCGCCGGGCTCAGCCGCGCCCAGATCTCGGCCGCGTACTTCGGAGCCTGATCGATGGCCTGGCTCGACACCGTCGTGCAGGGCGTCCTGCTCGGCGGCCTCTACGCGCTCTTCGCGACCGGGCTCTCGCTGATCTTCGGCGTCATGCGCCTGGTGAACCTCGCCCACGGCGACTTCAGCATCCTGGCGGCCTTTCTCGCCGTCGTCGTCGTGGGGGCCCTCGGGCTCAACCCGCTGGTCGCGCTGGTCGTGGTGGTGCCCGTCATGGCGATGCTCGGCTACGTGCTGCAGCGGCTGGTGCTCAACCGGCTGCTGGGGCGCGGCATCCTGCCGGCCGTGCTCGTGACGTTCGGCTTCTCCATCGTCATCCAGAACGGCCTGCTCGAGACGTTCTCCGCGGACTCCCAGCGGCTCAACCCCGGCGGCATCGAGACGGCGAGTCTCGCCCTCGGCGGGGGGCTGGCCGTCGGCTGGTTTTCGTTGCTGACGTTCGCGGTGGCCGTCGGGCTCCTGGTCGGGCTCCAGCTCCTCATCGGCCGCACGGCGATCGGCCGCGCCTTTCGGGCGACCTCGGACGACGGCGAGACGGCGGCGCTGATGGGGATCGACACCCGGCGACTCTACGGACTCGCGATGGCGCTGTCGCTGGCCATCGTCGCGGTCGCCGGGGTCTTCCTCGGCATCCGCACGACCTTCACGTTCGCGAGCGGCCCCGACCGGCTCCTCTTCGCCTTCGAGGCGGTGATCATCGGGGGGCTTGGCTCCTTGTGGGGCACGCTGGTCGGCGGCGTGATCCTCGGCGTGGCGCAGACGATCGGCGCGAAGCTCTCGCCGGGCTGGGGCGTGCTGACCGGACATCTGGTGTTCCTCGGTGTCCTGCTGTTGCGCCCGTCCGGTCTGTTCGCGAAGTCCCGGCGCGTGGACTGATGGCGCCCGCCACCCTGGCGGTCGAGCGCACCACCCGGGCCAGCCGCGCCGGCGCGGTCGGCGCCGCTGTCCTGCTCGCCGGGCTGATCGCCCTGCCGTTGACGCGCGACGCTGGACTCATGCGTATGGTCGTCGAGCTCATCGCGTTCCTGGTGCTGGCGCAGATGTGGAATCTGCTTGCCGGCTATGCGGGCCTCGTCTCGATCGGGCAGCAGGCGTACGTCGGCCTCGGCGGCTACGCGCTCATCGTGCTGGCCGACGATCTCGGGGTGAATCCGTTCCTCGCGGTGCCTCTCGCCGGCGTGGCGGCGGCCGGATTCGCCCTCCCCACCGCCGCGCTCGTGTTCCGCTTCCGCGGCGGCTACTTCGCGGTCGGCACTTGGGCGGTCGCCGAGGTCTATCGGCTGCTCATCGCCAACACGACGGCGCTCGGGCGGGGCACCGGGCGCACGTTGAAGGCGGTGTTCCCGCTCGTCCGGGAGACGCGCGAGCTGGTGACGTATGGCCTCGCCGTGGCGGTTGGCGTCGGCGCGATGGTCGCCGTGTACTTCTACGTGCGCTCGCGCCTGGGTGTCGGTCTGATGGCCGTTCGTGACAGCGAGCCGGCGTCGGAGAGCCTCGGCGTCAACGTGTTTCGCACCAGGCTCACGGTCTATCTGATCGCGGCCTTCGGAACGGGAGTGACGGGCGCGCTCATCTACCTGAACCTGCTCCGTATCTCGCCCGACGCGGCGTTTTCGATCAACTGGACCGCCTACACGATCTTCATCGTCGTGATCGGCGGTCTCGGCACGCTGGAGGGACCGATCGTGGGCGCGGTCGTCTTCTTCCTGCTCCGCGAGCTGCTGGCCGACTACGGCGCCTGGTACATGATCCTGCTCGGCTCGCTCGCCGTGCTGACGATGATGTGCTATCCGCAGGGCCTGTGGGGTCTGGTCGCCGAGCGGTGGGATCTGCATCTCTTCCCGGTGCAGCGACGCGTCAGGATGGGCGCAGCCGCGAGGCGATGACGAGCGCCGCGACGGAGGTGAGCTCCGTCGGATACACTTGGGTCCCCATCCCCCCGCCGCGCCCGCCCCTGGCGCCGCGCACGATCCACGACGCCATCCTGACCGCCACCTGCGCCGCCCGGCGCATCTGACGAGGCCGGGGCGCCCTGTTGTCTTGCACAAGTGCCATCGTCGTATTACACTGGTCGGCGTGAAGACCCTCACCGTGCGATTGCCCGAGGCCCTGGTCGCGGAGATCGAAGCCGAGTCTCGCGAACGTCGGCGCTCGAAGTCCGACGTTGTTCGGGAACGCTTGAGCCGCGTCGCCGGGCCGCGCGCGAGGCCCGCGTCCCCGGCCATTGCCGATCTCGTGGGCTCGGTCGGTGGGTTGCCGGCCGATCTGAGTGGGCAGAAGAAGGCCTACTTGAAGACCACGGGTTATGGCCGGAAGCGCGCTCGTTGACGCCGGTTTTCTGATCGCCCTTCTGAGCCGCCGGGACCGCCATCACGCATGGGCGGCGGCCCAATCCCCGGGTCTTGCCCCGCCTTGGAAAACCTGCGAAGCGGCCCTCTCGGAGGCCTTCCATCTTCTCGGGGCTCGGGGCCGACCTAGCCTCGCCACGCTTCTTCGCCGCAGCGCTGTGGTCTCCGCCTTCGACCTCACGGACGAACTGGACCGAGTCTTGAATCTCATGCAGAAGTACGCCGACGTCCCGATGAGTCTTGCGGATGCCTGCCTCGTGAGGATGAGCGAAACCCTGGCCGATCCTGTCATCCTGACCACCGATGCTGATTTCCGCATCTATCGCCGCCACGGTCGTCACGTTGTTCCCTGCGTGACCCCGTACTGACGGAATTCGAACCCGCGTGTGGGTCTGCCACGCTGCGACGTCGGGAGCCGGACGACCCGGCCTACTCCGGTGGCGGAATGAGATTCAGCAGGGGGCTCGTCCCGGGTGGCCATCTCCGCCCGCGCCACGTTGACGAGGACGGCGGTCGGCTTCATGGCCCGAAGCTCGCGGTCCCGACGAGGCCGCGGGTCCGGGGCGTGAGCGGCAGCGCGAGCGCCGGGTAGTCGGCGCGCCTCAGCACGCTGTAGCGCACGGCTGAGGTCAACCCCCAACAAATCTCTCGCGTCGTCGTCGCGCGAGCTGATGAACGCGGCGGGGAGCGTCAACGGTCGGAGGTAGCTCCGGGTGGGCAGTTGGACGGGCCGCGCTCGAGGTCACGGGCCGGTGAAACGCCCTGCCACTCTACGCTATCATCGGGTGGCCGCCAGGCCGAGGGGGATGCCGCCATGACGATGTACTGGAAGGAGATCACGGTCAACTGGGGTGAGTCCGACCCGTTCGGGCTCGTCTACTACCCCCGGATCGTCGCCTGGTTCAACGACACCGAGCACGAGCTGTTCCGGACCATCGGCTACCCGATCGAACAGATGATCAAGAACGATCGCACGACCTTCGTGATGGGCGAGATCCACTTCCGCTTCATCGGCCCCGCCGCCTACGGCGACCGGATCATCACGACCATCACGCTGGCCGAGATCGGCGAGCACACGCTGCACTGGAACTGCAAGGCCAAGAACGCGCTCACCGGCGCGGAGGTCAGCGAGGGCCGGGCCACCCGTGTGTACGCGCGCATCAACGAGGACGGCACGCTGAAGGCACACCCCATCCCGGAAGAGATGCGGAGCGCGCTCCGCGAGCTGGGCGATCTCAAGCATCTCCGGCCGAACAGCGGGCCGTCCAAGCTGCCGGCCGCGAGCCACCTGCGGCAGCAGCCGCCCTAGATGCTTCGGGGGGGTGTCGGAACACCCCCCCGATGCCCCCCCGCCGTTGCGCCGGCGAAGCCGGCGCTCGGAGCGCTGTTCGATGCACGCCTCGCGGATCGACTTTCGCGAGGCTACGCCGACACGCCCTAGGCCATTTCGGGAGGCTCGGAAAGCCCTTGGTCCTACTCCGGTGACGAGATCTGATTCAGGGGGGGCTCGCCCCGCGCGGCCCGGTGGATGTTCTCCGCGATGAGGGTCGCGCGCGCCTCCACCATGCCTTCGGTCCAGCCGGACACGTGCGGCGTCATGAGGACGTTCGGCAGCTCGTGGAACGGCCGTTGCGCGGGCAGCGTCGGGTGGGGATCGGACGGGTACCGGTACCAGACGTCGAGGGCGGCGCCCGCGATCCGCCGCTCGGCCAGCGCCTCGTAGAGCGCGTCCTCGTCGACGATCTCCGCCCGCGCCACGTTGACGAGGAGGGCGGTCGGCTTCATGGCCCGAAGCTCCGGGTCCCCGAGGAGGCCGCGGGTCTCGGGGGTGAGCGGCAGGGTGATCGCCAGGTAGTCGGCGCGCGTCAGCACGCTGCTCGAGGGCGTCGGGCCCCCGGAGGACGACGAGGCCCTGGCGGTCGGGCTGCGTGGCGTCGCGGCGGATCGCCAGGACCGTCATGTCGAACGCCCGGGCGCGCCGGGCCAGGGCCTGGCCGATCCGGCCGTAGCCGAGGATGCCGAGCGTCTTGCCGGCCAGCTCCGGCCAGGGCGCCGGGGGCGGCGCCGACACCGCCCACTGGCTCTCCCAGTCTCCGCGCCGGAGGCGGGCGTCGAGGCGGCAAAAGCCGCGGCTCAGTGCCAGCATGGCCCCGATCACGTACTCCGCGATGCCGCGCTCGTGGCCATAGGCATTCGCCAGCCACGTGCCGGGCGAAAGCGCGGCTCGGTCGATCCGGTCGAGGCTGGCGCCGGGCACCTGGACGAGCCTGAGGCGTTGGGCCGACGCCCCCATCTCGCGGGTGAACGCCATGCTGACGAGGACGTCCACATCGGGAAGCGGGGAGCCGATCCCGGCCTCCTCGTCCACGACGACGTCGCACGGGATCGCCAGGTGGGACCGGATTGGCTCCGCGAGGCGGGCCGCGAAGACACCGGCGAAGGCGACGCGAAGCATGCTTGGCCATCTTGTTCGGCAACGACCAGGGATGCAATTACCTGGCAGGTAATGTCCGCCAAAGGCTGCCGGCATATACTGGCGGGGTGAAGACGCGGCGGGGCGCGACGAGACAGCTCGACGAGGCGACGGCGAGTCGCGTGGGCCGGCTGCTCAAGCAGTGGCGCGAGCGGCGCCGGATGAGCCAGCTCGGGCTGGCCGCGGAGGCCGAGATCTCGACGCGCCATCTGAGCTTCCTCGAGACGGGTCGCGCCCAGCCGAGCCGCGAGATGCTCCAGCTCCTCTCCAGGGCGCTGGAGGTGCCGCTGCGCGCCCGCAACGAGCTGCTGACCGCCGCGGGGTATGCACCGATCTACCGAGAGACGGGGCTGGATGCGCCGGAGATGGCGCAGGTGCGCCGCGCGATCGACTTCATGCTGCGCCAGCAGGAGCCCTATCCCGCGGTCGTCCTCGACCGGCACTGGAACATCGTCCGGGCCAACGAGGCGATCGGCCGGGTCATGGGCCTGTTCCTGAGCGCGGACGAGGCGGCGGCGGCCGGGGCGCCGAACGTCATGCGGCTCACTTACCACCCGCGGGGCCTGCGCTCCTGGATCGCCAACTGGGAGCAGACCGCCTCGGCCTACGTCCAGTGGCTGCACCGCGACCTGCTGCGCACCGGCGACGCGAGGACGGGCGCCCTGCTCGACGAGCTGCTGTCCTACCCCGGCATCCCGCGCACGTGGCTCTCGCTCGACCTCGATGCCTCGACCGCGCCGTTCCTGGCGATGGAGTTCCGCAAGGACGACGTGCGCCTGAACTTCTTCACGACCATCGCCAGCCTGGGCACGCCCTACGACATCACGCTCCACGAGCTCAGGATCGAGTGTTTCTTTCCCGCCGACGAGGCGACCGAGGGGGCGCTTCGCCGCCTCGCCGCCGCGGCACCCTAGTGACCACCCTGTCGTCCATGGCGGGTCCATGACCGCCGGCCGCGCATCAGTCCTCCCGCACGTGCCCATCCGCCAGTCGCCCGTGTGAAAGCGTCGAACCCCGACTGCTCGACTGCCCAGGCGTGACACTCGAACCGATCACGAGATTGCTGGTCGGGACTCTGCCCCTTGGCCGGGTAGACGTACGGCTGGGCGCTCGCGCTCGCGAGCCAGGCAGTCCCCAGGATCGCCGACAGTGCGACGATCCGCCGCACCGCTCCGCGGTGTCTCGTCCGGCTCCGCCTCGCGACTCAGGCCTTGACGCCGACCGCTGCGGCCAGATCCTTCAGTGCCGCGGTTTCCTGTTCGCTCACCTGCGTGCCGCCGAAGCCGAGGAAGCCGCCCTCCTTCGCTGCCTCGGCCACACGCTGACCGATCGCCACCAGCCAGCGCCTGAATCCCTCGCTTTCCTCTGGGCTGGTCTTCCGCCCGACCGTCTCGGTGACGCTGCGGATGCCCGCGAGCGCCTCGCTCCTGAGGGCGTCGGGCGTTTTCCCCGACAGCTCGGACGCGCTCGCCTGCCCGCGTCCTTCGGGAGCGCCCAGGTCGGCGACCACAGCCTTGACCAGCGCGTTCGCCGGCCCCTGGCTCTTCGCCTCGGCCAGGACCTTGCCGACCGCGAACATCTCCTTCAGGACGCCGAGCGGGCCGCTGGGGCTCGCGGCCACGACGACCAGACCGGCCATGAAGGGTGCCCGCAGGATCTTCTGCCACTCGTCCGGGGTGAAGTCAGCTTTCGTCGCCACCGTGCACCTCCGTTGGGGAAATGGTCACACACGCTCAGTGCTCTCGCAGCTCGATTCGCCGCAGGAACGCCCGGAGCCGGTCGTTGGTGGGCGCGGCCAGGACCTCGCGCGGCGTGCCTTCGACCTGGATGCGGCCGCCGTCCATGAAGACGATCCGGGAGCCGACGTCGCGGGCGAAGACCATCTCGTGGGTGACCACGACCATCGTCATCCCGTCGCGGGCCAGCTCCTGGACCACGGTCAGCACCTCGCCCACCAGCTCGGGGTCGAGGGCGGAGGTGATCTCGTCGAGTAGCAGCACCTTCGGGTCCATCGCGACGGCGCGCGCGATGGCGACCCGCTGCTGCTGGCCGCCGGAGAGCTGGGCCGGGAGGCTGTCGAGCTTGTCGCCGAGGCCGACCCGGCCGAGCCACTGGGTGGCGACCCGGGCCGCCTCGGCCCGCGACAGGCCGCGGACCTTGCGGAGTCCCAGCACGACGTTCCCCAGGGCGGTCAGGTGCGGGAACAGGTTGAAGAGCTGGAAGACCATGCCGATGTCGGCGCGGATCCGGGCCAGCTCCCGCTCGCTCCGTCGCCGCCGCCGTCCGCCGGCGCCGTCGTGGAAGCCGACCTCCACGCCATCGACGCGGACCGAGCCCTCGTCGTAGGGCTCGAGCAGGTTGATGCACCGCAGGAGGGTGGTCTTGCCGCTGCCCGACGGGCCGATCACCACCACCACCTTCCCCTTCGGCACGTCGAGGTCGATGCCGTCGAGGACGCGATTCGCGCCGAACGTCTTCCGGAGCCCCCGGATCTCGACGACCGGCACGGCCATCAGAGGGCGCCTCCGGTCGTCCCGCGCCTATTCCCGGACATAGACGAAGCGCGCTTCGAGCCGCCGGCTGGTCAGCGAGAGGCTGTAGTTGATGACGAAGTACATGAGGGCCCCCAGGACGTAGAGCGGCATCGGCTCGTAGGTCCGGCCGATCACCTGCTGGATCGCCAGCATCAGGTCGACGATCCCGACCAGGGACACGAGCGCGCTGCCCTTCACCGTGTCCACGACCGCGTTGATCCACGGCGGGAGGAACCGCCGCGCGGCTTGCGGGGCGATCACCCAGAGAAGGCGCTGGCCGAGGGTCAGCCCGATGGCCTTGCCGGCGTCGGTCTGACCTCGCGGGATGGACTGCACGGCACCCCGCACCAGCTCGATGACGTGGGCCGTCTTGAAGGCCGAGAGCGCGAGGATGGCGGCCGCGAAGCTGGTCAGGTTGATCTTGAATGCCGGCAGCCCGTAGTAGACGAAGAAGATGAGGACCAGTAGCGGGATGCCGCGGAAGAAGTCGCTGTAGAGTCGGATGGGCCAGTACAGCCAGCGCGGTCCGAATGCGAGAGCGACGCCGAGGACGATCCCGGCCGCCAGCGAGCAGATCACCACCAGCGCCGAGACGTGCAGCGTCACCAGGAGCCCGTCCCAGAGGAAGGGCAGGCTTCTGAGGGCGAGGCTCATCAGCCGATCGCGAAGCGCCGCTCGAGCCGGCGAAGCCCGAACAGCAGCAGGTAGCCCGTCACCAGGTACATCGGGGTGACCACCGCCCACACCTCGATGACCCGGAACGAGTTGGTCTTGATCCACTGGGCGCCGTAGGTCAATTCGGGGACGGCGATGACGGACGCCAGCGCGGTGTCCTTGAAGAGCGAGATGTACGCGTTCGACAGCGATGGCAGCACTACCCGGAACATCGTGGGCAGCCGGACGTGGACGAGGCGCTGCCAGGGGGTCAGGCCGATCGCCTTCCCGGCGTCGAGGAGTCCACCCGGCACCGCGTCGAGGCCGGCCCGGAAGACTTCCACCAGGTAGGCGCCGGCGTAGGCCGAGAGCGTGATGACGAAGCTCGTCGTGGCGTCGTAGGCGAAGCCGCCCACGCTCGGGATGCCGTAGAAGACGAGGTAGACGAGCAGGAGCAGGGGAACGTTACGGATGAACTCCACGTAGGCCGCCACCGCGCCGCGGACGATCCGGCCGCCGCCGGTGTAGGCGAGGGCCAGGCCCAGTCCGATGACCATGCCGATCAGGATCGAGGCCAGGGCGAGCTGGAGGGAGAGCGCGAGCCCGTCGGTCAGCTTGTCGAGGTGCCGCCAGACGTAGGTGAAGTTGAAATGATACGTCATAGCTCGCGACCCCTGATCCGCCGCCCGTCGGCTTCTCGCAACGCTCCAACTCCGGCCTCACGGCCTAGGCGTTCCACTCCGAGCCGCGGCTTCGCCGCGGCCTCCGGGGGGGGCATCGGGGGGGGTCTTCCCAGACCCCCCGAAGAACTAGATCGGGGGGAAGCCGGGCTTTCGGTCGGGCGGCTTCACGCCGAAGAACTCGTCGAGGGCGGCGTCGTATATGTCGTTCTGGTGTCCGAACATGGCCACGGTGAACGTCGTGTTGACCCACTGCTGCCAGTCGGGGTCGCCCTGCCGCATGGCGGCACCGTAGAGCATCGAGTTGTAGCTGTGCCCGGCGTCGACGTACCTGGTCGCGTCCCGCTTGACCAGCCAGCGGACGGTGGACAGATCCACCACCCCCACGTCGGCTCGCCCGGAATCGAGCGCCTGGATGACGTTGGCCTGGGTGTCGAGCTGCATCACCTGGGCCTGGGGCAGCGCCTTGTGCACCAGCTTGTCGGCGTCAACGTTCTGGAGCACGGAGGCCCGGACGCTCTTGCCGGCGGCCGTGAGCGCCTTGAAGGTCTTGTGCTTGCCCTTGGGCGAGGTGAGGAGGGCGGCGCCCTCGACGTAGTAGGGCCGGGAGAACGCCACCAGCTGGGCCCGGGCTGGCGAGATGGTCATGAACTGGATCACGATGTCCACCTTGCCGGTGGTGATGTTGGGAATGCGCGCGGCCGGGTCCTGCTTGACGAACTCGACCTTCCCGGCGTCGTCGAAGAGGCCCTTGGCCAGGATCCGGGCCATGGTGATGTCCATGCCGGTGAGCTGCCCCTTGTCGTCCTCGAAATGCCAGGGGGCGTTCGTGCTCCCGGTTCCGACCATCAGCTTGCCCCGATCGAGCACGGTCCGGAGCAGGCTGTCGGTGCGCGCCTGCGCGTAGGCCCGCCGCGGTGAGAAGGCGGCGCCGGCCGACGCGACGCCGGCCGCGAGCCCCAGCCCGCCCAGCTTGAGGAGATCACGACGCTCTGTGGATCGATCCATCTGAACCTCCCTCCGTCGGAGCACTGGCCAGCGCCGGATGCCACCGATCGACGCCGGGCGGCGCTCGTCGCGGTCAGCCCACGAGCTCACGGTCGCCCCTCCCGGGGCAACTCGCCCGCCAGGATAGGCCATCTCGAACGGGGTTACCAGGGGCCGTATCAAGCCATCCGGGGCCAGCGCGCGATCGTGGATTTTCGGATATCATCCCCACCAGACTCCGCTTGCCGGGAGGTCGCCATGTCCACCGACGGTCAGACCGAGGCTCGGAAGCTCCGCTCCCGCCTCAGCCACCCGATCATCGACGCCGACGGGCACTGGCTCGAGTACGCGCCGCTCATGCGGGAGGAGTTCCGGCGCATCGGCGGCGACGCGGCCGCCGAGGCCCTGGCGCTTGCCAGCCGGCGCATTCCCGGCTCGCTCGAGATGTCGCTGGCCGAGCGGCGCCGGCGGCGGATCGGCCAGGAGGCGTTCTGGTCGTCGCCGTGCGAGAACGTGCTCGACCGGGCGACGGCGATGCTGCCCCGCCTCATGTACGAGCGCCTCGATGACCTCGGCATCGACTTCTGCGTCGTCTACCCGACGGCCGGGCTCGGCTACCATCGCATGCCGGACACCCGGCTTCGCCGGGCCATCTGTCGCGCCTACAACGTGTTCGCCGCCGACCAGTTCCGCGGCCTCTCCGACCGCCTCATCCCCGCCGCGATCATTCCGATGTACACGCCGGAGGAGGGCATCGAGGAGCTGGAGTTCGCCGTGAAGCAGCTCGGCTACAAGGTCGCGATGGTCGGCGGCCTCATGCGCCGCCCGGTCCCCGCCCTCGTCGAGGAGCACCCGGACGCCGCCCGCTTCGTCGAGTGGTACGACGTCATCGGCATCGACAGCGACCACGACTACGATCCGGTGTGGGCCAGGTGCCGGGAGCTCCGCGTGGCCCCGAGCTTCCACAACGGCGCGCGCTCCATCCTCCTCCGCAACTCGCCGTCCAACTTCTGCTACAACCACATCGGCCACTTCGCCTCCGCCGGCCACGCGGTCGCCAAGGCGCTCTTCTTCGGCGGCGTGACGCGCCGCTTCCCCGATCTGAACTTCGCCTTCCTGGAAGGCGGCGTCGGCTGGGCCTGCATGCTCTACGCGGACCTGATCGGGCACTGGGAGAAGCGGAACCGCCAGGCGATCGAGCGCACGAATCCGAACAAGCTGGACCGCGCGGCTCTGTTGCAGCTCGTGCAGAAGTACGGCAGCCGCGCGGTGGCCGAGGCCGTGAGCCGTGGCGAGGGCCTGGAGGGCGACTCGCACTCGAAGCTGACCGGCGGCATCGAGGACCTCGACGACTACTTCCGCTGCCAGATCGGGCGCAAGGAAGACATCCGCGAGCTCTTCGTCCCGCGCTTCTACTTCGGCTGTGAGGCGGACGATCCCATCAACGCGTGGGCCTTCGACCACCGCGCCAATCCGCTGAGCGCCCGCCTCAATGCGCTCTTCAGCTCCGACATCGGACACTTCGACGTCCCCGACATGACAGACGTCGTGCCGGAGGCGCACGAACTGGTCGAGCACGGGCTCATCACCGCCGGCGACTTCCGCGACTTCATGTTCGCCAACGCCGTCCGCTTCTGGGGCGAGGTGAATCCCGACTTCTTCCAGGGCACGGTGGTCGAGAGGCAGGCCGCGGACGTGCTGGCTCGCGCGCGCCGGTGAGCGTTCCCCGGTGACCCTCGGGAGAGGCCTCCCCCGGTAGCTACGTCGTTCCGGCGGCTCCCTGCGCGCGGCGGCGGAGCTGCTCCTCGTAGGCGTGCAGCACCTCGCCGGCGGCGAATCGCTGCGCCCTCAACGCCTGCAGGATCGAGACCAGACAGTCGTCACGCTTCCGCTCGAGCTCGACGATGGACCGTCCGCCGGCCTGGGCGTCGGACTGCGCGGCGATCTTGTCCAGGAAGGGATCCGTCAGCTCCGGCACGTCGGTCAGCTTGGTCCACGGCCACTGCAAGGCGGGGCCGAATTGCGCCAGGAAGTGGCGCATGCCGCCCTCGCCGCCGGCGATGCGGTAGACCATGAATGTACCCATGAGGGCCCACCGGAGGCCGGCGCCGAACCGGATCGCGTCGTCCACGTCCTCCACCGTGGCGACGTCGTCGTGGACGAGCCACAGCGCTTCCCGCCAGAGCGCCTCCAGCAGCCGGTCGGCGACGAACCCGTCGATCTCCTTGCGGATGCGGAGTGGGCGCATGCCGATCGAGTGATAGAAGGCGACCGCCCGCTCGACGTGGGCCGGGGCGGTCTTCTCGCCGCCGCACACCTCCACCAGGGGCAGCAGATAGACCGGGTTGAAGGGGTGCCCGACCATGAACCGGTCCGGCCGGGCCATGTCCGCCTGGAGGCGGGAGGGCCGGAGGCCCGACGTGGACGAGCAGACGAGCGCATCGGGCCGGGCGTGGGCGTCGATCTCGGCGAGGAGCCGGCGCTTCAGGCTTTCCTGCTCGGGCGCGCTTTCCTGGACGAAGCCGGCGTCGCGGACGGCGTCGGCGAGGCTGGGCGCGAAGGCCAGGCGCCCCTTCGGGGGCGGCGGCGCCGACGTCAGCGCGCCGAGCGCCCGCTCCGCGCTCTCCAGCACCTCGCCCAGCCGCCGGGCCACCGCCGGGTCCGGATCGTAGACAGCCACGTCGATGCCGTTCCACAGGAGGCGCGCCGCCCAGCCCGCGCCGATGACGCCGCCGCCGATGCAGGCGGCCCGACCGGCGTCGGTCGTCGGCACGCCCTCAGCCACGCTTCTTGAGCTTGAGCTTGCGGCGCACGTCCTCGGGCCCGAGCACCTTGACGTTCATGGAATGCAGGATGGTGACGGCTCGCTCCACCAGTTGCGCGTTCGTCGCCTTGACGCCTCGCGACAGGTAGAGGTTGTCCTCGAGGCCCACGCGCACGTTGCCGCCCGCCAGGACGGCCATGGCGATGTACGGGATCTGCATCCGGCCGATGGAGAAGGCGGAGAAGACGGCGCCCGGGGGCAGGTGGTCCACCATGGCCAGCAGGGTGAGCGGGTCGTCCGGCGCGCCCCACGGGATCCCCATGCAGAGCTGGACCATGACCGGGTCGTCGATGAGCCCCTCCTTGACGAGCTGTTTCACGAAGACGAGGTGGCCGGTGTCGAAGACCTCGAGCTCGGGGCGGACGCCGAGCTGCTGGACGCGCCGGGCCATGGCCCGCAGGACGCCGGGGGTGTTCGTCATGACGTAGTCGCCCTCGGCGAAGTTCATGGTGCCGCAGTCCAGGGTGGTGATCTCCGGGAGCAGCTGCTCGACGTGCGCGAGCCGCTCGGTGGCGCCGGCCATGTCGGTCCCCCGGGGATCGAGCGGCAGCGGCGTCTCGGCGCCGCCGAAGACGAGGTCGCCCCCCATGCCCGCCGTGAGGTTCAGCACGACGTCGACGCTGGACGACCGGACGCGGTCGACGACCTCGGCGAAGTGCTTCGGGCTCCGTCCCCCCTTTCCGGTCTCGGGATCGCGGACGTGGACGTGAACGATGGCCGCGCCCGCCCTGGCCGCTTCGATCGCGCTCTCGGCGATGGCCTGGGGGGCGACCGGCACGTGCTCGCTCTTGCCGACCGTGTCGCCGGCTCCGGTCAGGGCGCACGTGATGAAGGCTTCCCAGTTCATGGCCGCCATATCGGAACCTCCCGCCTACCCCGATCCGTCGACGGCCTTCGGCCTTTGGCCCCCTTCCCCACTGTTCGACGGCCTTCGGCCTTTGGCTGGGGGGAGGGGAGGTCGGACGACCGCCGCCTTCGCGCGCTCTCATCCCACCCACCACCGCTCGATGCACTTCCAGCCGTCGAGGTCGTAGTTCGAGCCGAGCGCGGGCCCGCGGGCGGTCTTCTTCGACCGGGCGTCGACGAAGTTGGCGTACATCGGCACGATGACCCCGCCCTCGTCGCGCACGATCTGCTGCATCTCCCGGTACATGGTCCGCCGCCTGCCGTCGTCGAGCTCGGCCCGCGCCTCGACGAGCAGCGTGTTGAAGCGCTCGTGGTTCCAGTGCGTGTCGTTCCAGCGCGCGTCCTTCGCGTAGGCCTGGCTGAACATCCAGTCCTCGGTCGGCCGGCCGGCCCAGAAGCACATGACGAAGGGCTTCTTCGTCCACACCCGCGTCCAGTACCCGTCGTTCGGCTCGCGCACCACGTTGATGTCGATGCCGGCCTTGGCGGCGTGCTCCTTGAAGAGGACCGCGGTGTCCACCGCCCCGTTGAAGGCCGCGTCGGCCGCCGAGAGGTCGACCTTCAGGGTGGCGTGCCCGGCCTTCTTGAGGTGGAACTTCGCCTTCTCCGGATCGTACTCGCGGATCGGGATGTCCCGGGCGTAGTAGCGGTTGGCCGGCGTGATCGGGCTGTCGTTGCCGGGCTGGCCATGGCCGCGCAGGATCGACTGCACGAGGGCCTTGCGGTCGATGGCGTACTTGAGAGCCAGCCGCACGTCGTTGCTGGTGAAGGGCTCGGTGTCGGTGAACATGGGGATGGTGAAGTGCTGCGTCCCCGTCACTTCCTCCACGACGACGTCCGGGCTGCGCTGCAGTAGCGTGAGCGCCTTGATGTCAACCCGGCCGATGGCGTCAACCTCGCCGGTGACGACGGCGTTCATCCGGGCCGCGGCGTCCGGGATGCCGATCAGCTCGACGTCGTCGAAATGGGCGCGGCCGGCTTTCCAGTAGCCGGTGCTGCGCTTGAGGACCATGCGGACGCCGCGCTGGTGAGAGACGAGCGTGTAACCCCCGGTCCCCTGCGCCGCTTCCCAGTCGATCTTGCCGTCCTTCACCGGGCCGATCACCAGGTGGTAGCCGGTCGTCAGGTAGGGGAAATCGGCGTTCCCGGAGGCGAGCTCGAAGATCACCGTCCCTTTGCCGTCCGCGCGGATGCTCACGATGGGGTCAACGACGCCCTTGGCGCCCGATTTCGACTCCGGCCCGCGGTGGTGGTTGAACGACGCCACGACGTCGTCGGCGTCGAGGGCCTTGCCGTTGTGGAAGGTCACCCCCTTCCGCAGCTTGAACACCCAGGTCTTGGCGTCCTTCGACGGCTCGACGCTCTCGGCCAGCTCGGGCACGAGCTTCCCGTCCGGGGCCACCTCCATCAGGTTGTTGTACACCGCTCCCCACAGGCCGATGTTCGTGAAGCTCGACGTCCCCCAGGTCGCCGGATTGTGCGAATCGGTCGTGTTCGCCCCGCTCAGCCCGAGGCGGAACCGGCCGCCCTTCTTCGGCCCGGCCTGGGCCAGGGCCATCGCGGGGAGCGCCGGGATGAGCAGCGCGGCGGCTCCGGTCTGCAGAAAGCGCCGGCGGTCAACGTGGGGGCCAGCGATGTCCGTCATGGCGTCCTCCTCGGTGAGAGAGTGGCCACCAGTATACGGCTAGTGGGCGGGGCCGATGAGTGTCGCAACGCGTCGTCGTTCGGACGGCCTTCGGCCTTTGGGGTCGTCGCCGATCCTCGGCGTACTCGGAGTACGCCTGCGGTCGGCGACTCCCTGCGTCTCTTGGACGGCCTTCGGCCTGGGGGCGCTGCTCGCTCCTCGGCCCCGCCCCCGAGAACCTTGACTCATCTACCATGACTTTGGCGCGTCAAGGACGCTAAGGGCCATCGCCGCGCGGCGGGTCGCCAGCAGGCGATCGAGCCAGTCGGGATCCATCTCGGGAACGGAGGACAGCAGGAGCTCGGTGTAGGGGTCGTGCGGCGGCGCGAAGATCCGCTCCTTGGGCCCCGCCTCGATCACGCGTCCGTCCTTCATCACCACGACCTCGTCCGCGATCGCGCGGACGGTGGCCAGATCGTGGGTGATGAAGATGATCGTCAGGCCGAGGTCGTGCTGCAGCCGGGACAGGAGCCTCAGCATCTCCTCGGCGACGAGCTGGTCGAGCGATGACGTCACCTCGTCGCAGATGAGGAGCGACGGCCCCGCGGCCAGCGCCCGGGCGATGGCGATCCGCTGCTTCTGCCCGCCGGACAGCTCGCCCGGGTAGCGATCGCGGTAGGTCACGGGGTCCAGCTCGATCGCCTCCAGGAGGGCCGCCACCTGCCGGTCGTTTTCGCGACCACGCACGCCCGCTTGCAAGGCGAGCGGCCGCCCGATCGCGTCCCGCACGCGCTGGCGTGGATTCAGCGCCGTGTCCGGCATCTGCGCGATCATCTGGATCCGGCCGAGCGTCTGTCGGGATCGCCCCCGATAGCCGGGCGCCAGCGGCTCCCCGTCGAGGAGAACCCGTCCGGCCCGGGGCGGCAGGAGGCCGGTGATCACCCGGGCCAGCGTCGACTTGCCCGACCCGGACTCGCCGACGATCGCCGCGGTGCGACCCCGTGCCACGGCGACCGAGACGTCGTGCAGCACGGCGACCGCGCCGTAGGCCGCCGTCACGCTCTCGACGGCCAGGAGCGGGCGACTCCCGGCCGGCGGCGCCGGCTTGGGCGCGGCCCGGAAGGACCGCACGGCCCAGAGCGACCTCGTGTAGTCCGTCCGCGGGGCCGCGAGCATGGTGCGGGTCTCGGCTTCCTCGACCATCTGGCCGTGGCGCAGGACGATGATCCGGTCCGCCATCTGCGCGACCAGCGCCAGATCGTGGCTGATGTAGAGGGCGGCGGTGCCGAGGGCGGCCACGGCCTCCCGGATGGCCGCCAGCACCTCGATCTGCGTGGTCACGTCGAGGGCGGTCGTCGGCTCGTCGAAGACGATGAGGGCCGGCCGGGTCACCATCGCCATCGCGGTCATCGCGCGCTGGAGCTGCCCACCCGAGACCTGGTGCGGATAGCGGAAGCCGATCTCGGCGGGGTCGGGGAGCTGCAGCCGGCGATAGAGCGCGACCGCCTCGGCGACCGCCGCCTCCCGGTCGAGGAGGCGGTGCTGGACCGCGGCCTCGACGCACTGGTCGATCAGTCGATGGGCCGGGTTGAAGCAGGCGGCCGCCGACTGCGCGACGTAGGCGATGCGCGAGCCGCGCAGGGCCCGGCGGGTGGCCTCGGGAGCGGTGGCCAGCTCGATGCCGTCGAAGCGGATCGAGCCGGCGGCGATCCGGCAGCCGTCCCGGGCGTAGCCCATGGCCGCGAGGCCGACCGTGGACTTGCCGGCGCCCGACTCGCCGATGAGGCCGAGGATCTCGCCGGCCCGCACGGTGAAGCTGACCGCGTCGAACGATGCGGGTGACGGCGTCATCGGTCCGCGCCTCGACGACCAGGCCGTCGACGGCGAGGAGGGGCTCTCCCGGCGCGCCGCCCGCCCCCGTCACGTCAGTCCTTCAACCCGCTCGCGCGGTGCAGGATCCAGTCGACCACGAAGTTCACGGCCACCGTCAGGAGCGCGATGGCGGCGGCCGGCAAGAGCGGCGTGACGTCGCCGAAGGTGATGAGGGACGCGTTGTCCCGCACCATGCTGCCCCATTCGGCGGTGGGCGGCTTGATGCCGAGTCCGAGGAAGCTCAGCGCCGCGATGAACAGGAAGACGAAGCAGAATCGCAGCCCGAACTCCGCGACCAGCGGCGGGGCGGCGTTCGGCAGCACCTCCCGGAGGATGAGCCAGGCCAGACCCTCGCCGCGAAGCCGGGCCGCATCGACGTAGTCCATCACGGCGATCCCCAGGGACACGGCGCGGGCGAGGCGGAAGACCCGCGTCGCTTCCAGGACGGCGATGACCAGGATCATCACCGGGATCGACGTGCCGAAGATCGTGAGCAGCAGCAGCGCCAGGATCAGCGACGGCATCGCCATCAGGATGTCGACGGCCCAGGCCAGGATCCGGTCAACGAGACCCCCGAGCGTGCCCGCGACCAGCCCCAGGGCGCCGCCGAGCCCGAAGGCCAGCAGTGTCGTCGCCGACGCGATGGCCACCATGTTGCGCGCGCCGTAGATGAGGCGGGTGAGCATGTCGCGGCCGAGGTTGTCGGTGCCGAGCAGGTGTGGGCCCGACCACGGCGCGAAGACGGGTCCGACGACCTCGCGCTCGCCGAATGGCGCGATGATCGGCGCCAGGGTGGCGACCGCGACATAGACCCCGATGACGACGAGCCCGAAGTGCGCCGCCGGGGGCGCCGTCCGCAGGGCCCGGGCGAGTCCCGCCATCGCCTACCAGCCGTGCCGGAGCCGTGGCGTGGTGGCGATCGACAGGATGTCCGCGGCGAGGTTGAGGACGACGTAGGTCGCGGCGAAGATGAGGCTGGCGGCCTGCACGACGGTCACGTCGCGCTTCGAGACGGAATCGACGAGGAGCTGGCCGAGGCCCGGGTAGGCGAAGACCACCTCGACGACCACGACGCCCACCACCAGATAGGCGAGGTTGAGGGCCACCACGTTGATGATCGGGGCGAGCGCGTTGGGCAGGGCATGGCGGACGATGACGCGCGACGGCGACAGCCCCTTGAGGCGCGCCATCTCGATGTAGGGGCTCGCCAGCAGGTTGACGATCGCCGCGCGCGTCATCCGCATCATGTGGGCGGTGACGCCGAGCGTGAGCGTGAGCGCCGGGAGGATCAGCCGGTAGAGCCGCTCGACGAGCGACGAATCCGGGCTGACCGTGGCCAGGGAGGGGAACACCCGCCACTGCACGGCGAGCAGGAAGATCAGGATGTAGGCGATGAAGAACTCGGGCAGCGAGATCGCCGTGAGGGAGCCGGCGGTGATGGCCCGATCGACGGCCCGGCCCCGATAGAGCGCGGCGACCATCCCCAGCCCGAGCGACAGGGGCACGGCGACGAGCGCGGCGTACGCGGCGAGGAAGAGCGTGTTGCCGAGGCGCACGCCGATCAGCTCGGACACCGGCCGCCCCGAGGCGAGCGAGCTTCCGAAATCCCCGGTGAGGACGCCGCGACCCACGCCAGATAGCGCTCGAGGACCGGCCGGTCGAGGCCGAGCTCGCGGCGGAGCGCCGCCACGGTCTCCGGCGTCCGGTTCTGACCGAGGATCTCCTCGGCCAGATCGCCGGGGAGCAGGTTGACGGCGCCGAAGACGATGATCGAGATGGCCCCGAGCGTGAGGAGCCCGAGTCCCAGCCGCACCAGGATCAGCCGCGTCACCGGATGCGTCCCTCCGGACGCGGCACCGCGTCGGTCCACCGGCGGGCGAAGACGGGCGCATCGCCCTCGAACGCCTCGAGCGCGATGTCGATGCGGAGCTCGGCGGCGGTGCAGGTCACCGTGCTCCGCGTCGTCGCGGCCGCCGACCAGGCGCCCCGGGCGAAGCGCCAGCGCGTCTCCATCTCCAGGACGGCCGAGGTGGGATCTCCGGGGTGGATCCGGAAGCGTCGCTCGGTGACGTCTTCGAGCTCGAGCCCGATGGCATCGAGGCGGAAGACCCCGGTGTCGTCCGCGATCGCCAGCGTGCGGGCGCCGGTCGCCGGATCGGTCTCGACCCGGCGACGGTAGGCCGCCGGCTTCATCACCGTCCAGGGCAGCGACGGAGCCGCCTCCGGGGGCGGAAACGGCGCCGGGGGCTCCGCGTCCAGGTCCCGAGGCCGGACCGGCAGCGCGAGACGGCTGCCTCCCGTGAAGACCGTCAGCGTGACGGCACCCGGAGCCGGCCAGAGCGTCGGCCAGTACGCGCTGGACAGCGCCAGGCGGGCGCGGTGACCGGCGGCGAAGCCGTCGGCGACGGGGTACAGCGGCACGCGCACCCGGACGCGCCGCCCGGGCTCGAGCGGCCGCGGCGGATCGTGTCCGTCCCGGTGAGCGAGGTTCAGGGCGCCGTAGGTGACCCGCCGCGAGCTGCCGTCCGGCGCCACCTCGCACAGCCGCGCCGCGATCAGCCCGAAGGACCGATCGCTCGACAGCTCCAGGGTGACCTCCGGTGTCCCGAGGATCTCGACCCGGTCCGGGAGGGGCGCGCTGTCGAAGCAGAGGGCGCCGGCGTCGTCCGGGCGCTGGTCGCCGGCCAGCTCCGGGTTCGGCCCTGTCGTGAAGATCGGCATCGCCTCGCCCGCCGCCTCGCCGATGTCCTGCCTCGACGCCAGGCGCAGCGGGACGTCGGGCCCGGCCTCCTCGCCCAGCTGGCCGGGATTCATCGCGAGATGCCGCGCTGTGATCCGCGGAGACGGCCATACCGGCTCCGACACCCATCGGCCGGGGACGTCCTCGGGCGTCTGGCGCACCGCCGACCTCGCCGGCATGAAGACCCGGAGCATCGGCTCGGCCATGATCCCGGTCTCGGCACCCTTCATCCAGCAATCGAGCCACCGCAGGACCTCTTGTAGGAACCCGATCGCTGGCCCGGGCAGCCCGAAGTGGGGATAGCGATGCGCCCAGGGGCCGATCACGCCTTTCCGGGGCACCTCCAGCCCGGCGAGCAGCCGCAGGAGCGCGCTGGCGAAATCCGGATCGGCCCAGCCCGCGGCGGCGAGAACCGGACACGCGATGCGGCGATACTCGTCCAGCACCGCCCCGTCCCGCCAGTATTCGTCGCGGCCCGGGTGCCGCAGCCAGCGTCCGACCAGGGGCTCGACCCGCTCGAGGCGCGCGCGCCAGGCGGCCCGCCAGCCGGGACCCACGACCTCCGGATCCGGCGGCCGGGTCGCGTACGTGATCCGGGCCACGCTCGCCACCAGCGCCGAGGTCGCGAGGCAGCCGCCGGGCAGCCGCAGCGCGTACTGGTCGTCCGTGCCGGCCACGCAGACGATCGTCTTGAGGGCAGGGGGCCGGCGGGCCGCCACCTGCAGGGCGCTGGCGCCGCCCCAGGAGAGCCCGAACATGGCCACCCCGCCCCCGCACCAGGGCTGCGCCGCCAGCCAGGCGATCACCTCCACGGCGTCGTCGGTGTGGCGGCGCGACAGCTGGTCGGCGTACAGCCCGTCGGAGTCGCCGGTGCCGCGCACGTCGACCCGCAGGCAGGCGTAGCCGTGCCCGGCCAGATAACCGTGCGTCGCCGAATCGCGGAGCGCGGTCATGTCGCGCTTGCGGTAGGGAATGTACTCGAGGATCGCGGGGACCGGTCCCCGCTCGGCGTCGGCCGGCAGCCACAGCTTGCCGGCCAGCCGGCAGCCGTCCGCCAGCGGGATCCACACGTTCTCGACGATCCGGACGGGGTGCGGCAGATCCGTGACGCGTCGCATGCGCCGGGTGATATCAAGCACGCTTTCCGGCGCGGCGTCAAGCCGCGGACGCCCCGAAGGTCGGTGATTCGCGCTCGGGCTGGCCTACGACCTCATCGCGGTCGGCCGGATGATCGTCCCCTTCGCGGTCTTCCAGCGGCACGGCCCGGCCGGCCGGGGGCGGCGGAGGACGGCTCTCCGCTCGCCGCGTGCTGGGTCCAGTAGTGGTGCGTCTTGGCGACGGCGGTCACCACGTTCCGGATCTCGCCGTCCAGGGCGAACCGGGGCCCCGCCGGGAGGTAGAGGACTGCGCCCTCGCGCCGCGCCATCACGTTCTCGACGACGATCGCGCGCAGCAGCCAGACAGCCATCGTCTCACTCGCGCACGCGATGCCGATCCAGCCGGGTGGCCCGTCGTCGACGATGTCGAGCCCGGTGATCATCCGGATCCCTCGCGCGAGCTCCTCCAGCACCGCGTGGTAGCCCTCGGGGTCCGCCAGAACCTCCTCCCGCGAGACGGGCTCGAGCAGTGTCCCCCGGTGCGGCGGTCCCCCGGCCAGCGCCAGCTCGCAGAAGCCCTGCCACATCACGTCCCACGCCACGCGCCCGTCGGGATCGCGCTGCACGGCCGCCGCGCCCATCGGCGCGCTGCTCACGGAGACGCCGGGGTCCCGGTAGCGCGGGGGGAGCAGGGCTGCCATCCGGGCCTCGACGTCGGCGAGGGAGGCGCCGTCGTGGGCATGGGCCTGCCGGAGCTCCTGGACGACCCGGGCATCCAGGAGCGCCTCGACGTAGCGCCGCACGATCGCCGGGAGGAGCGCCGGGTGAGGGTCGAGCGGCCGGGCGAGCACGACCGCGACGCCCGAGGCCTTCGCGCCGGCACGAGCCTGCTCGGCCAGCCGGCGATACGTCCGTCCCGCGAAGAGGAGGTGGGGCACGACGACGATCCGGCGCGCGCCCAGCCGCGCCCATCGACGGATCGCGTCGGCGCACGGTGGGGGCGGTCAGGTCGACGAAGGCGTAGCCGACGTCGGCGAAGCGATGCGCCTCGTAGACGAGCCGCGCCAGCCGGGCCAGCTCGGCGTTGCCGACGGGATTGGCCCCGCCGCCCCCGGCGATCACGACCACCACCTCGCCGGAGGCGGAGGACCGGCGAGAGCGCCCGCCCGCCGCCGCGCGCGCGCGGTCGCCGAGGATGCGGGCGACGTCGTCGGTGTCCGGTGGCTCGCCGCGGTGGACGCGCAGGCTGCGGCCAGCGCTGGGCGATCCGGGCCAGCAGCGTCCCGAGGCGCCCCGCCGGCTCGCCGGCCAGGCCCAGCACGAGCGGCAGCGCGACGAGCCGGGCGGCGCCGCGGGCGACGGCCCGCTCGACGGCGCCGGCCAGCGGGTCGTCGGGGGCCGTCCAGGCAGGCACGGCTCGACCGCGTGCCCGAGCCGCGCCGCGAGCCGGCCGGCCAGGCGCCGGAGGGCGTCGCCCGAGCCGGGGTCGCGCAGCGCGAGCAGCAGGGTGACGGGGCGGTCGGCTCCCGGGCCGGAAGCGAGGCGGTGAGGGGGTGTCCGTGGCATCGCCCGACGCGTCGATGATACGATACACGCGCGACGGACGGACGATCCACCCACGCCCGGACTCTCACAGGAGCGACGACCATGGCGGAAGCGCGGCTGAACCTGCCCTTCACCGGGCTCGTGTCCTTCATGCGCGTCCCGGCCTGCACGGATCTCACGGCCATCGACGCGGACATCGCGATCCTGGGCACGCCGACCGACGAGGGCTCGCCGTGGAAGCCGGGCGCCCGCTTCGCGCCGCGGAAGATCCGGGAGCTGTCGGTCAAGTACGCGGGGTACGGGCCGACGCAGAACCAGCTCGGCTACTACGACATCGAGGAGGACCGGCGCTACCTGGAGTACGAGCGGCAGCACCGCCGCATCGTCGACTGCGGGGACTCCGACATCATCTACACCAACGTCCGGCGCACCTTCGACAACATCACGCGCGACGTCAAGGCGATCCTGAAGGCGGGGGCCTTCCCGGTGGTCATCGGCGGCGACCACGCCGTCACCTACCCGGTCGTCCGGGCCTACCAGGAGCGGCTCAACGTCGTCCACTTCGACGCCCACCTGGACTACCGGCCGTTCATCCACGGGGTGCAGTGGGCCAACGGGAATCCCATCCGGAACGTCTCGCAGCTCAAGAACTGCCACCACATCATCCAGGTCGGCATCCGGAGCCTCCGCACGAGCCAGGCCGACGTGGCGGACTCGCGGGCGCGCGGGAACGACGTCGTGACCATCCCCGAGTTCCGGCGGCGGGGTCACCAGGCCATCGTCGACCGGCTGCCCAAGGGCGAGCCGGTCTACGTCTCGATCGACATCGACGTCCTGGACCTGCCGCTGGTTCCGGGGTGCGCGTCGTCGGAGGTGAACGGGCTCACCTACGACGAGCTGCGCCAGACGCTCTTCGCCATCGCGCGGAGCCGGGAAGTCATCGGCTTCGACCTGGTCGAGGTGAACCCGATGCTCGACGTGGCCTCGGACAACACCTCGCTGATCGCCGCCCAGCTCATCATCGAGTTCCTCGGGCGGATCGTCGAGCACCCGGGCTACCGCAAGCGCCACCCCATGCGCGAGGCCGCCCCCACCAACGGCCGCGGCCGCCCGGCGCCGGGCCGGCCGGCGCCGGCGACCTCCTCGGACGGCGGCCGTCTGCGGACCGGCAGCGCCCGGGTGGGAGCCGCCCGCTCAGCTCGAAGGCGGTGAGCGCCTCCTCTGGCTGCTTCATGCTGACTACCCCCCGGGGTATACTCCGAAGCAGAGTGTGCTGATGGCGACCGCCTTGGCCTCACGACACTTCACCGCACTGGAGTTCGAGCGGATGGCTGCGATGGCCATCTTCGGCGACGACGAGCGTGTCGAGCTGCTGGATGGAGTGGTTGTCCCCATGACGCCGATCGGTGACCGCCACATCGGTTGTGTCAACTACCTCACGGACTGTCTGGGCGACCGCCTCCGGGGCCGCGCCCTCATCCAGGCTCAGAGCGCGATCCAGCTCGCGCCCGACTGGGTTCCCCAGCCGGATGTCGCCATCCTGCGACGCCGCCAGGACTACTATCGGAAGGGCAAGGCTCGGCCTGAGGAGGTCTTCCTGCTCATCGAGGTGGCGGACACTTCGGCCAGCCTCGATCGCGACGTCAAGCTGCCAGGCTACGCCCGCGGGGGAATCCCGGAGGTGTGGCTGGTCGATCTCGACGCCGATCTCATCCTGGTGGCACGCGACCCGAAACCGGCGGGGTACGCGGTCATCGCCTCCCATGCTCGCGGCTCGGCTCTCCGACTCCCCGGCTTCCCGGACGTCACGCTGACCGTCGATGAGATACTCGGTCCGCTGGCATCCGACGCGCGTGGCGACAGCCGGTAGACGACAACACGTCGCTGATCGCCGCCCAGGTCATCATCGAGTTCCTCGGGCGGATCGTCGAGCACCCGGGCTACCGCAAGCGCCACCCCAGGCGGGAGGCCGCCCCCACCAACGGCCGCGGCCGCCCGGCCCGGAGACCGGTCGGCTCGAAGGCGGTGAGCGCCTCTCTAGCCGCTCGCCGATAGCCATGCCGGAGCATTCACGGCGCGTCCTGCTGGCCGCGCTCGCGCTCGGTCTCCTCGCGGCATCGCTCGCCGTCGAGGCGCAGCCCGCGGGACGCGTGTATCGTGTCGGGATCCTCCTCGAGGTCGCGCCACCCGCCCCGTCGGACCGTGCCACGCAGTCGGTCCTGGTCCCGGACGCCCTGCGTGAGCTGGGGTACGCCGAAGGCCAGAACCTCCTCGTCGAGCGGCGATTCGCCGGGGGCAAGCGGGACCGCCTGTCCGGGCTGGCCCGGGAGCTGGTCCAGCTGCGGGTGGACGTCATCGTCGCGGTCAGCAACGAGGCCACCCAGGCGGCCAAAGACGCGACGAAGACAATCCCCATCGTCATGCTCGGCGGCTCGGTGGTGGAGCGGGGGTTCGTCGCGAGCCTTGCTCAGCCCGGCGGGAACATCACCGGGGTTGCCATATCGGAGACCACCCTGGCCGCCAAGCGCCTGGAGCTTCTCAAGGCAGCGGTCCCTCGCGCCACGCGGATCGCGGTCCTCGCCAGCGGCGCGGAATACCAGGCGACCCAGCTGCGAGAGGCGCAGGAGGCGGCGGCATCCCTCGGCATCACGCTGGTTGTCGTCGAGGCCCGGGACGCGGACTACGGCCGCGCATTCGTCCGGATGGTCTCCGAGCGGGCCCAGGCCCTCTCCGTGTTCTCCAGCCCGCTTCTCCATCGCGATCGGAGGCGGATCATCGAGCTGGCCGCGAAGCACCGGCTCCCCGCGATCTACCAGTGGCGCGAGCACGTGATGGAGGGAGGCCTGATGGCGTATGGCAGCAGCCTCTCCGGGCTCGCCCGGCGCATCGCGGCCTACGTCGATCGGATCCTCAAGGGGGCGAGGCCGGCCGACCTGCCGGTGGAGCAGCCGATCGTCTACGAGCTGGCCGTCAACCTGAAGACCGCCAGAACTCTCGGCCTCACGATCCCGCCGTCGGTGCTGGCGCGAGCGGACGAGGTCGTCGAATGACGCGGCAGCGAGCCCGCGTCGTCGCCGGTCACATGAGCCGGACCCGGAGGTCGGCCGGGCGGCCGGCGTTGGTCGGCGCCAGGTCCTGGGGGCACGCCGAGCAGGCCGCGATCAGGTCGAGGCGCGCCAGCAGCGTGACGTAGTCGTCCGGCCTCGCGGTGGACGCCGCGCTCAGGAACCGGCCGTCCGGCAGCACCGGGGAGTTCTGGAACAGGTTGACCGGGTCCGGCACCCGCCAGTCCGGGATCCCGTGGGGCGCCAGCACCTCCACGAAGTTCATCCGGCAGCTCCGGTGGTCCTCGACCCCGAAGTCGCGGCGGTAGCGATAGGGGTCGCAGGCGGCGGCCAGGATGTCGTGGACGCCGACGGTGTCCTCGACCAGGTCCACGATCTCCCGGCGGTGGTTCGTGAAGAGGCTCTGGCCCTTCCCGATCCGCCACGCGGCCAGGCAGCGCCGGGTGTGGCTCGGGCTCAGGAACTCGGTGAGGTCGGCGGCGTTGAAGGCGATGAAGTCGCCGACCTGCTGGCCCCGGGTCTGGGCGATGGTCACCCGATCGCCGGCCCGCATCGACCAGAGGCGGGCGTGGCCGGCGGGAATGACGAACTCTCGCGGACTACTGTCGCTCATCCACCACTCTCCATTCGACCAGGCGGTGGTCCGCTACTCGATGACCTGATCCGCCCGCGCCAGCACCGAGGGCGGGATCGTGAGCCCGAGGGCCTTCGCGGTCTTCAGGTTGATCACCAGCTCGAACGTGGTGGGCTGCTCGATGGGCAGGTCGGCAGGCTTGCCCCCTCGGAGGATCCGGTCCACGTAACCGGCCGCGCGCCGATACATGTTGACCGTATTGGCTCCGTAGGCCATGAGGCCTCCCGCCGTCGCAAAGTCCCTCTGCCCGGCAATCGCGGGCAACCGGTGCCTGGCTGCGAGCCCGGTGACCTCGGTTGTGTGAGCGTTCAGCGGCGCAACATTCGCCACGAGGAGCGCTTGCGTGCCGTCCTTGACCATGGTCGAGAACGCACCCGCGAGATCGCTCGGGCCGCGCACCCCGTGGCGCTGGAGCTGCATTCCCAACGCCCGGCCTGCCGCGCCCATGTCCTTCCAGTTGGCCTCGGCGACGGGTCCCGGCTGAATCCCCGGAACCCAGAGATACCCCACGCGGAGAGCATTCGGCAGGGCCTCCTTCAGTAGCTCCAGCCGCTTCAGGGTGAGCTCGAAGTCCTGCATGGAAAGCCCGGTCACGTTGCCACCGGGCCGGGCGAGGCTCGCCACGAGCCCGCTCTCGTCTGGCTGGCCGACCGACGCCATGACGATGGGAATCGTGGTCGTCGCTTGCTTGGCGGCCCGCGAGCCGGGCGTGCCGTGGGTCACGATGAGGTCGACCTTGAGGCCCACCAGCTCGGCCGCCAGGCCCGGCAAGCGGTCGTACTTCCCCTCGGCCCAGCGATATGCGATGACGAGGTTCTTGCCTTCGTCGTACCCGGCGTCCCGGAGCCCCTGTCGCAGCGCGGCGATCTGGCGCGCGTGTTCCGAAGCGGACGTCTCGCCGAGGAAGCCGATCCGATACATCCTTCCAGCCGGCTGCGCCTCGGCGGCGAGCGGCGAGACGAGGAGGCCGAGCGTCAGAATGACTCCGAGGGCGAGCCGTGAAGCGGTCATGCTCTCTCCTGCGGCCCGAGATCGTGACGCTTCATCGGAGGTCTGCCGATACCCCGGACGGTCTACGGGACGGCCTGGCCGGCCAGGATGCCGGTGCAGCGCTCGCCGTCCACCGCGACCTGGCCGTTGACGACGACGTACGGGATCCCGCTCGGGAACCGGCAGGGGTCGTCGTAGGTGGAGTTGTCGATCACGCGCTCGGCGTCGAACACCACGACGTCGGCGAAGTGGCCGGCCACCAGGCGCCCCCGGCCCGTCAGCCCGAACCGCCGGGCCGGGGCCTCGGTCATCCGCTGGACCATCGTCTCCAGGGGCGGGCCGTCCAGCTCCCGGCGGAGCCGGCCGAGGAAGCGGGGGAACGCCCCGTAGCTCCGCGGGTGGGGGAAGCTCCCGGCGGGGGTGATGTCGCTGCACGCCATGTAGTCCGGCCGGGCCAGCAGGGTCAGGCAGTCGCGGCTGACCTGGCGCCAGAGCGCCGCGCTCCGGGGCGGGGCGGTGACGTGGCCGACGGCGAGCTCCCCCTCGAGCAAGAGCTCACAGAGCGCCTCGCCCGGCGAGCAGCCGCGCCGGGCGGCCAGGTCCGGCATGCTCATCCCCTCGAGGTCGGGCTGGCGCGGGGCGTACGACACGACGAGGTCGGCGAGGGGGATCGTCTCGTCGCGCTCGAGCGCGTCGGCGATCTTCCGCCGCTCGCCCGGATCGGCGAGGCGGGCCAGGATGGCGTCGGGCCCGCCGTCGTGGACCGCGCTCGGCAGGAGGCTGATCGCGATGGAGCTGCCCGACGGGTAGGGGTAGACGTCGAAGGTGACGTCGAGGCCCTCGGCCTTCGCGGGGTCGATGCGGGCCATGATCCGGTCGATCCGCCCGGCCGTCTCCGGCGCCGTGCGATAGTGGGCGAAGTGGAGCCGCACGCCGGAGCGGCGCGCCACCTCCAGCGCCTCCGCCACGCCGTCGCCGCCGGCGGCCCGGTCGAGGTTGGCCCGGCGCGGCTCGCACATGTAGACGCCGCCGGCCTCTTGCACCGGTCCGCGCGAGCGCGATCAGCTCCGCCGTGTCGCCCCAGGGACCGGGGTAGTACTTGGAGCCCGTCGAGAAGCCGACGGCGCCCTGCTCGAGCCCCTCGCGGACGAGCCGGCGGGCGGCCTCCAGCGCCTCGCCCACGAGCGGAGCGTCCCGGAAGCCGAGCACCTCGAGCCGCACCGTGCCGTGCGGCACCAGGTACGCGGTGTTGACCGCGACCTTCCGGTGGTAGTGGGCGCGGAAGGCGGCGACGCTCCGCATGTCGAGGTCCTCGGGCGGCTCGCCGAGGAGCCCGCCGAGCCAGCGGCGATAGGCGCGATAGTTCGCCGGCGACAGCGGGGCGTAGGACATCCCATCGATCCCCAGGAACTCGGTCGTGATCCCCTGGCGGAGACCCATCGCGTGCTGGGGGTCCGTGAGGAGGGCACCCTCGGCGTGGGTGTGGGGGTCGATGAAGCCGGGCGCGACGGTGAGGCCGGTCGCGTCGATCACCCGCCCGGCGTCGGCGCGGGCGAGGTCGTCGACGGCGGCGATGGTCTCGCCCTGCACGCCGACGTCGGCCCGGCGGCCCGGACCGCCGGAGCCGTCCACGACCGTGCCACCGCGGATCACCAGGTCGAACACGAGGGTCTCCTCCCGCCCACCTACCGGACCGTCAGGTCGCGGTCGAGGGCCGTCAGTCGCTCCACGCCGGTGTCGGTGACCAGGACCGGGTCGCCGAGCGCCACGTAGACGCTCGAGTCCGGGGCCAGCAGCCCCGAGTGGAAGAGGAACGTCATCCCGGGCTGGAGGACGTGGGTGTCGGTCTCCTTGATCCGGAGGTTGTCGATCCAGGTCGGCGGGTAGCCGAGGCCGATGCCGTAGCCGACGTGCTGGCCGCGGCGCGAGTAGCCGTGCGTGGCCATCGTCTCGTGGACCCGCCGGGCGACGTCGGCCGTCGGGACCCCGGGCTTGATCAGCGGCGAGGCCGGCGTCGGTCGCCTCGCGGATGGCGTCGTGCATCGACTGCATGCGCGGGCTCGGACGACCGAGCGAGGCCGTGCGCATGTTCACCGCGTGGTAGCGGCGGAAGCAGCCGCCGACCTCGAGCAGGAACGGATCGCCGGCCCGCACCTCGCGGGTGGTCGCCGCCCCGTGGGTCTGGGTGAGGGTGCGCGGCCCGGTCCCCATCGGCGGCGCCACCGACGGGTGCTCGCCGCCCGCCGTGTACATGGCGTGGACGACGGCGGCGTGGACGTCGCACTCGCGGATCCCCGGCCGCAGGACGTCGAAGGCCGCCCGCGCGCCGGCGTCCATGATCTGCCCGGCCCGCCGCATGCAGGCGATCTCGGCCGGCGACTTGATCAGGCGCAGCTCGGTGACGAGATCGGAGGCGTCCACCAGCTCGGCCTCGCGAGCGCCTCCCGCAGGAGGTCGTAGTAGTAGGGCAGGAGGGCGTGGCTCTTTCGCTCGATGCCCGATGCGGCGGCCGCCCGAGCAGGCCCACGCTCGCGCAGCACGTCGGCGGTCTGCTGGGCCGGGTCGCGGGTGGCGTCGTCGAGCCAGACCCGCACGTCGTCCACGATGCCGCCCTCCCGCACCAGCAGCTCGTCGACCTTGCGCACGATCGCGGTCATCGGCTGGTCGGCGGCCGGCACCACCAGGACCTGGTAGACCCAGTAGCCGATCTGGTCGTAGCCGGCCAGGTAGAACATGTGCTCCTGGTGGAAGACCAGGAGGACGTCGAGGCCGGCCTCGCGCATCGCGGCGCGGGTCCGGCGCAGCCGCGTCGTCGTACTCGGACCGGGCGAAGGGCAGGCTCATGGTGTTGGCTCCGGTGTCAGCGCGGCAGTCAGGTCGGCCACGGTCTCGAGCGTTTCCAGCTTCTCCACCAGCGCGCGCACGGCGGCCGCCCGCTCCGGTCCCAGGACCGGCTCCGCCAGCTCGCGGTACTTCTGCTCGACCTCGGCTCCGGACAGCGGGTCGTCGGGGCCGCCCCGGGCGCCGGCCCGCGTCCGCTCGACGCGGCCGCGCGCCGTGTCGATCACGACGGTGGCCGGGATCCGCGCCGAGTCGCGCCGGGTCGCGTACGCGGTCTGAGCGACCTCGCTCGTCTCCAGCTCGATGCGGTCCATCAGCGCGTGGACCGCCGGGTCGCTGCGGTTCGTGGCCTGCCACCATTCCGACCGGGGCCGGTCGAGCAGGACCATGGCCACCGCGTGGGGCACGCTGAACTCGGCGTCCACCAGCGTGGCCGGCCGGCGGGAGTGGAACCAGTCCCGGAACGACTCGATGCCGTGCACGGTGACGCGCTCCACCTCGTCCGGCCGGATCCCGTGCTCGATCACCAGCTCGCGCACGGCGTCCAGCGTCGAGTGGATCCAGCGGCAGCAGGGGTACGGCTTGAGCGACACGCGCAGCAGCTCGTAGTCCCCGCCCAGGCCGCGCGTCATGCGGTCGGGATCGCAGCGGTCCGAGCCGGCCATCAGCCAGAGCCCCTTGCTCGCCGTCGAGGATCGTGCGGGTGGCCGGGAAGCCCTCGGCCGCCAGGAGGGCGGCCCGCACGCCCGCCCTCGGCGGGCCACGCCATGTTGTCCTTCACCCAGGAGAGCCGCCCTTCCTCCCAGCCGATCTTGCCCTCGTGGGGGAGCGGCGCGAAGGCGCCGGCCAGGCCGAAGGCGGCGAGCATCTGCTCGGCGTCCAGCTCCACGAGCCGGGCGACCGCGACGGCGGCGCCGAAGGTCTGGGTCACGCCGTTCCCGTAGACCCGGGTCCGTCGCTCCCAGCGTCGGCTGGATCGCGCCCGCGATGCGGGACCAGACCTCGTAGCCGGCGAGGACCGCCTCGAGCAGCGCGGCGCCGGATCGGCCCCGGGTCTCGGCGACGGCCAGCGCGGCCGGGATGATCGTGCACCCGGGATGCCCGGTGGCGCCGGTGTCGTCGTAGTCGAGCGCATTGGCCGCGGTGGCGTTGGCGAAGGCGGCCGGCCCCGGCGCCGCCCGACGGCCGGTGCCGACCACGGTGGCCGCGCCGGCGGTCGGCCGTCGCGACCGCCGCCGCCGCGCGGCCGAGCGGCGTGCGACTCCCGCCGAGCGCGCAGCCGAGGTGGTCGAGGACCAGTGTCTTGAGCCGGTCGATCACGGCGGCCGGCGCGTCGTCGAGCGCCAGCGTGCGGGCGTGGCGGGCGAGGGTCTCGGTCGGTCCGGCGGTCATGCGGGCCTCCTGGTCAGTCCGGGTCATCGATGAAGCCCCAGGCGTCGATCTCGATCAGCAGCTCCTCGGTCGCCAGGCCCTTGACGACGACCCCCGTCTGGCACGGCCGCGGCTCGCCGAAGTAGCTCCGGATGACCGGGTAGGCTGCCGCCCGGTAGGCCCGGTCGGTGATGTAGACGGTCATCTTCACGACGTCCGCCATCGTCCCGCCCGCCATCTCCATCAGGGCCTTGATGTTCTCGCACGCCTGCCGGGCCTGCGCGGCCGGGTCCCCGGCCCCGACCAGCTTCCCCTCGAACGTGAACGCCGTCTGACCGGTCAGGTAGACGAAGTTCCCCAGCCGGTAGCACTCGGTCCGCCGGCCGGCGCTGCCGGGCATCCCCATCGGGCCCACGTCGACCTGGTAGATCACTTTCTTCTTCATCGCTCCTCCATGTGGATCCTTCGACTCCCAGCGTGGGTCGGATCGGCCGTCACCCTCCGGCGGCCGCGGGCGCGCCGGGCGCCTGAAGCCGGCGGAGCTCCTCCGGCGGGATGTGGCACGCGATGGCGTGGCCCCACGCGGTCGGCGCCAGCCGCGGCGCCTCGGTCTCGCAGATCGGCCCCACCTTGCGGGGGCACCGCGGGTGGAACGGGCAGCCCGCGAGCGGGGCGGTCAGGTCGGGCGGCGGCCCCTCGAGGCGGATGGCCGCTCCGGCCCGCGTCGCCGAGAGGGACGGCACGGCGAGCAGGAGCGCCTCGGTGTACGGGTGCCAGGGCGGCGCGAAGACGTCCTCGGTCCGCCCGGTCTCGCACACCCGGCCCAGGTAGAGGACGGCGACCCGATCGGCGATGTGCCGCACCACCGAGAGGTCGTGCGAGATGAAGAGGTACGAGGCAGCCCTCGCCGGCCTGGAGCTCGGCCAGCAGGTTCAGGACCGTCGCCTGGACGGAGACGTCGAGGGCAGAGGTCGGCTCGTCGCAGACGACGAGGTCGGGCCGGCACGCGAACGCGCGCGCGATGGCGACGCGCTGGCGCTGGCCGCCGCTGATCTGGGCGGGGAAGGCGTCCAGGTGGCGCTCGCCCAGCCCCACCGCCTCCAGCAGGCGGCCCGCGCGGGCGCGCCGGGTCCGCCGGTCGGCGAGGCCGAACAGCTCGAGCGGGCGCGCCACCGCGTCGAGGATCGTCCGCCGCGGGTTCAGCGTGAGGTCCGGGTTCTGGAACACGATCTGGAGCCGCCGGCGGAGCGCCCGGGGCCAGGCGAGGAGCCGCCGGGGCAGGGCCGTCCCCTCCAGCCGGATCCGGCCCCCGGTGGGACGCAGCAGGCCGACCACGCAGCGCGCGACCGTGGTCTTGCCCGAGCCGCTCTCGCCCACGACCGCCAGGGTCTCGCCGACCGCGACATCGAGCGAGACGCCGTCGAGCGCCCGCACGACGCGCCGCCCCCACCCGGCGGGTCCCGCCGCCGTGCGGTACTGGTGGACGAGGTCCTCCGCCGCCAGGAGCGGCCGCTCGGGGCGGGCGCCGGTCATGCTTGCCGGCCGCGCCTCCCGGCCGCGCTCGCCCGGCGCGGGCACCCGGTCCGCGAAGAAGCAGCGCGAGCCGTGGCCGGGCTCCGTCTCGACCCAGGGCGGCGGCTCCTGGCGGCAGCGGTCCGCCACGAGCCCGCAGCGCGGGGCGAACTGGCAGCCGTGGAGCTCGCCGGCGGGGTCGGGCAGCGAGCCCTCGATGGCGGCCAGGGTCCGGCTGGCCGGCGGGGCGTTCGACCCGCGGCAGGCAGTCGAGCAGGGCCACCGTGTACGGATGGCGCGGTCGCGCGAAGACCTGCTGGGCCGGCCCCTGCTCGACGACCTCCCCCGCGTACATCACGGCGACCTCGTCGCAGAGCCGGTGGATCACGCCGAGGTTGTGGGTGATGTACAGGATGGCGGCGGGGGACCGGTGCCGGAGCGAGTCCACCAGGTCCAGGATGCGCGCCTCCGTGGTGACGTCGAGACCGGTGGTCGGCTCGTCCAGCACCAGGAGGTCGGGGTCGCAGGCGAGCGCGATCGCGATCGACACCCGCTGCTGCTGGCCGCCGGAGAGCTGATGGGGATAGCGCCGGGCCAGCTCGACCGGGCTCGGGAGCCGGACGGCGTCGAACAGCTCGAGCATCCGGCGCCGGGCGTCGCCGCCGGTGAGCCGCTCGTGCTCGCGCAGGACCTCGACGACCTGCTCACCCACGGTCAGCACCGGGTTCAGCGTGCTGGCGGGATCCTGGAAGACCATGGCCAGCCGGCGGCCCCACAGCCGCCGCAGCTCGCGCTCGGGCCGCGCCAGGAGATCGTCCCCCCGGTAGCGGACCTCGCCCGCGACGCGCGCGCGGCCCGCCAGCGCCCCCATGACCGCCTGGGCCACCGTGCTCTTGCCGGACCCGGACTCGCCCACCAGGCCGAAGATGCGCGCGGGGGGGATCGCGAGGGAGACGCCGCGCACCGCGTGGACCGGGCCGCGGCGGGTCCCGTACGTCACGTGGAGGTCGCGGACGGTCAGGACGGGCTCGCTCACGGGAGCTCCCCGGATCGGCGCAACGCGAGCGCCTCCTGCAAGCCGTCCCCGAGGAGGTTGGCTCCCACCACCGCGGACGAGATCGCCGCCGCCGGGAGGATGGCCAGCCACGGGGCCTGGCTGAGGAAGGGGAGGGCCTCGTTGATCATGAGGCCCCAGTCGGGCGCCGGCGGCTGGGCGCCGAGGCCGAGGAAGCCGAGCGAGGTCGCCAGGAGGATCGCGTAGGCGAACCGGATCGTCACCTCGACGGTGATCGGGGCCCACGCGTTCGGCAGCATCTCGCGGAAGAGGATGTACGCCCCGCGCTCCCCCCGGACGCGGGCCGCGTCGATGAACTCGGAGGCGGCCAGGCTCAGCGCCACGCCGCGCACGACGCGCGCCGAGCGCGGCATGAACACGACCGCGATCCCGAGGACGACGTAGACGGGCTTCGCCCCGACGGTGGTGAGGAGCAGCATGGCCAGGAGCAGCGCCGGCAGCGCCATCAGCGCGTCCATGAGCCGCATCAGGATCTCGTCGAGGAGCCCGCGATAGAAGCCGCCGACCATCCCGATCACCACCCCGAGCCCGACCCCCAGGATCGTGCTGACCGACGCCAGCGCCAGGGTGCCCCGGGCCCCCCACATGACCCGGCTCCACTGGTCGCGCCCGAACTGGTCGGTGCCGCCCCAGAACGCGCGGGAGGGCGGCTCCAGCGGGTGGGCCATGTGGAACTCGGCGTACGGGTACCGGGCGAGGGTGGGGCCGCCGAGCGCCAGGCCGAGGTGGAGGGCGAGCAGCGCGGCCCCCACCGCGACGGCCGGGGACCGCACGAGGAGGCGCCGGGCGGCGCTGGCGCCGGGCCGCGCACTCGCCCACGGCGGTGGGACCGAGACTGTCGTGCTTTCTGGCTCCGTCATCGAATGTCCAACCGCCCGGGCCGAGACCCGAGCAGCCCTAGGACGCAGGGAGGAGGCGGGCCGAGGCGTATGCCGCATACGTCGAGGCCCGCCGACGACCGAGGACGACGGGATGCGACGGGTATCGGCCCGGGCATCTCAGTATCGGATGCGGGGATCGAGGTAGGCATAGACCACGTCGGCGGCCAGGTTGGCCAGCGCGTAGCTCAGCGCGATCACGAGCGCCGCCATCTGGATCACCGGGACGTCGCGGTGGTTGACCGCGTCCACCATGAGCCGGCCCAGGCCCGGGTAGGCGAACACCGTCTCGACCACGACGATGCCGCCCAGGAGGAAGCCGACGTTGATGGCCACGATGCCCACCGTGGGGAGCAGCGCGTTGCGGAGCGCGTGGCGCAGGATGACCTTTCGCGGGCGCAGGCCCCGGAGCCGGGCCGATCGGACGTACGGCTGATCGAGTACCTCGATCATGCTGGCCCGGGTCATCCGCGTCATGTGGGCCAGGAGCGCGAGCACGAGCGTCAGCGCGGGCAGGACCAGGCTCGGCGCGATGGCCGCGAGGCCGGCGCGGGGATCGATGAGGCTCGAGGGGGGGAAGATCGGGAGCCAGAACGCGAGCAGGAGGATGAGGACGGTTCCCGAGATGAACTCGGGGAGCGACACCGAGACCAGCGTGACGAGGCCCACCACCTGGTCGAGGAGGCGATGGCGGCGGAGGGCCGAGAGGACGCCGAGCCCGATCGACAGCGGCACGGCGACCCCGAGCGCGAGGACGGCGAGCAGGGCCGACTGGCGGAGGCGCTCGAGCACCAGGGGGCGGACCGGGACCTGGTAGAGGAGGGAGGTCCCCCACTCGCCCCGGATCGCTCCCGTGATCCAGTCGGCGTAGCGGAGGACGGCGGGCCGGTCGAGGCCGAGCTTCACCCGGAGGGCGGCGAGATCCTGGGGGGTGGCCGACGTCCCCAGGATCATCACCGCCACGTCGCCGGGCAGGAGCTGGACGATCCCGAAGATCAGGACCGACACGACCAGCATCACCAGCGCCACCAGCAGGAGGCGCCGAGCCACGAACGTTAGAGTCCTCACGGTCTATTCGGGGGGGACTCGGAAGACCCCCCGAGGCCTCCCCGTCGTGGCATCGGGCCCACCCTCACCCCAGCCCTCTCCCTCCCGAGGGAGGGAGGGAGGAGAGGGAGCCGACGGGAGACCACGGCTTCCGCTGCTCAGGCCTCGAGCCAGGTGTTGCGGAAGTCGCACCACCGCAGGGGGTGGAGCGTGTAGCCCTTGACGGCGGTGCGCATGGCGCTCACGTACTGGGTGTGGTAGGCCACGGCGTAGTGGCCCTCGTCCGAGATGACCTTCTGCACCTCGGCGTAGAGCTCCTTGCGCTTGCCCGGGTCGGTGGACGAGCGCCCGTCGTCGAGCAGCTTGTCGAGCTTCGGGTTCGAGTACTCGCCCTCGTTCCAGCTCCCGCCCGTCCGGAAAAAGGGGTAGAGCGTCTCGTCGATGGTGGCCCGACCGAACCAGTTGTTGACGTAGAGCGCCTTCTTCTTGTAGATGGTGGCATTGAAGACGGACCACGGCACGGTCTTCACCTCGAGCTTGATGCCCGCCGACGCCACCATCTGCTGGACGGCGACCGCCAGCTCCTGCAGGCCGACGCGCTCGTTGGACGTCCAGATCTCCTCGCTGAAGCCCTGGGCCAGCCCGGCCTCGGCCAGGAGCGCCTTGGCCCGCCCGACGTCCTGCGTGCGCTGGGGGAGGGAGGTCCAGAAGGGGTTGATCTCGGGGACGGGGTGGTCGTTGGCCACCGAGCCGCGCCCCTGCCAGAGCGCCTTGACGATGCCGTCGCGGTCCAGGAGGTACTTCAGCGCCAGGCGGACCTTGTTGTCGCTGAACGGCTTCTGGGCCGTGTTCATGACGACCGGCTGGAACGACGTGCTCTTCACGCTGACCAGCGACACCCCGGGCGCCCGCTCCAGCGCCCCGATGAACGGCACCGGCACCTCGAACATCATCTGGACGTCGCCGCCGGAGAGCGAGGCGACCTGGCTCGGCTGCTGCGGGATGTTCACCTGCCACAGCTCGCTCAGGTGCGGGCGCGGCTTGTCCCAGTAGTCGGCGAAGCGGACCAGGCGCGTGCGCTCGCCCGGCTTGAATTCCGCGACCCGGAAGGGGCCGGTGCCGGACGGCTCGCTCACGATCTTGTCGGCGCGGTCGGCGGGCAGGATGCGGCCGAAGCTGGAGCCCAGGCTCACCGGGAGATCGGCGTAGGACGCGGACATCCGGAAGCGCACCGTGTAGTCGTCGGCGGCCTCGACCTTCTCGATCGGCCCCAGGGCCGTGCGGCCGGGGGAGGCCGTCTTCGGATCCAGGATCCGCTCGAAGGTGAACACGACGTCGCTGGCC
Organism: uncultured Candidatus Rokubacteria bacterium; assembly: GCA_963708025.1. Lineage (GTDB taxonomy): Bacteria > Methylomirabilota > Methylomirabilia > Rokubacteriales > DASRDR01 > CAVPSB01. The sequence goes on from CAVPSB010000035.1 coordinate 57,233, forward strand.
TTGAGCTCCCGCCCGTGGTGGAACTTCACGCCCTGGCGCAGGGTGAAGGTCCAGACCCGCGCCTGGGGGTCGGCCGTCCACCGGGTGGCCAGCAGCGGCTGGGGCTGGAGCTTCTCGTCGACCCGCGTCAGGTTGTCGTAGACGTTCTGGGTGATCATGTACTCGTCGCCCTGGATGGCGAGCGCGGGGTCGATCGTCCGGGGCGAGCTGGCCCAGGCCATCTTGAGGATGCCGCCTTGCCGCGGGGCCTGGGCCCAGGCCTGGCCCGCCTCGCGCCGCCCGACCGGCGGCGCGACGCCGACCGCGCCCGCCGCCGCCGCGAGCTGGAGGAGCCGCCGCCGCGTGATCGCTGCCGACCCACCCGTTCCGCCCACACCCTGTCTCATCGCCATGCCTCCTTGTCTGGTGAATGCTCGGGACCTCCCGCCTACCCCCCCAACCCCCCCGTTTGACGGGATCGCCGACGGCTCGGTCCGACGGCCTTCGGACGTCCCGCCCTTTGGCTCGGGGGGAGGGGGGGCCGGAGGCCCATACGCTCTCGGCGCGTCGTTAGCCAGGCGGTTCCGATTCCTTCCCTTCCATCGGCTTCTCGCAATCCTCTGACGTTGGCCACGCGGCCGTGGCGTTCCGCTTCGAGCCGCGGCTTCGCCGCGGCCTCCGAAGGGGGGGCCTCGGGGGGTCTTCCGAGACCCCCCCGAGGTTCTCAACGGTCGATCACCGCGAAGGCGTCGATCTCGACGAACAGCTCCGGGCAGCGCCAGGCCGGAGACCACGACACCGGTGCTGCAGTGGTGGACACCCTCGAAGTACTTGTCGATCTGGGCGTAGACCGACGGGCGATAGGCCACGTCGGTCACGTAGACCGTGAGCTTGCAGACGTCCTTGATGGTGCCGCCCGCCTCGGTCATGAGCTGCACGATGTTCTTGCACGCCTGCTCGGCTTGCGCCCCGGCGTCGCCCCGGCCGACGAACTTGCCGTCGAGATCGAAGCCGGTCTGCCCCCGGAGGAAGACGTAGTCGCCCCGGGTGCGGATCGCCATGGAGTAGGTGCCGTGGGCGTGGTACTTGTAGGCCGACGCGTCGAACTTCCGGATGAACTGCTTGGCCATAAGCGGTCTCCTCGGGTTCGGGTGACGGTCAGGCCGGCGCCCCGGACGCCAGTACCCGGGCGCGGTCGAGGAGCGCCGCGATCGCCCGCTCGACGTAGGCGCTCTTCTCGGCGTGCCAGCGGGCATGGACCGCCAGGGCCGTCTCGGCCTGCGCGACGTGCGCCAGCACCTCGCGCGGATTGACACTCCCCTCGGTGACGCGTGTCTCGACGAAGTGACGGGGGTCCAGCAGCCGGCGGATCTCGGCCACGGTGACCTCGACCTCCAGGCCGGCGACCTCCCGGAGGGCCCGGGTCAGCAGCTCGGGCGCGGCGTCGGCCGGTCCCTGCCGCCGCTCGAGGGCGTCCCGGACGAAGCGGGCGACGACGTGGTGCGCCGTGCGGAACGGGAGGTCGTGGCGCCGCACCAGCTCGTCGGCGAGGTGGCTCGCCGTGCTCCAGAAGGCGCCGGCCTTGGCGGCCATCGCGTCCTCGTGGACGACCAGGGTCCGGATCACCTCGGTCATGAGCCGGAGGGCGCCGAGGACGGCGTCCCCGTACGGCGTCACGACGTCGTCGCCGAACGCCAGGTCGAGGTCGGTCGAGAGCACGGTACGCTGGCAGCCCATCACCGTCGGCAGCCAGCCGATGGCCTGGCCGGCCACCGCCTTGACGTGCTCGAGGGCGTGCGGGTTCTTCTTCTGGGGCATGATGCTGCTCGTCCCCGCCAGCCCGTCCGCCACCTCCACGAAGCCGAACTCCCACGCGTGCCAGACGTAGAGGTCGGTGGCGAGCCGCCCGAGGTTCGCCATCAGGAGCGCCAGGACCGCGACGACCTCCTCGATGTAGTCGCGGGCGAAGACGCCCGCGTCCGACGAGTTCAGGACCAGCCCCTCGTGTCCGAGCAGCTCGGCGGTCCGGCGCCGGCTCACCGGCCAGGACGTGCCGGCGTTGGCGGCGCCGCCGAGGCCGCTCCGGTTCGTCCGGGCGAACGCGCCGGCGAGCCGCTCCAGGTCGCGCTCGAGCCCGCTGGCCTGCCGCATGAGGTAGTGGCCGAAGGTCCAGGGCTGGGCGTGCTGGAAATGGGTGTAGCCCGGCATCACGGTGGCGGCGTGCTCGCGCGCCCGGCCGAGGAGCGCGCCCTGGAGGGCGAGGAGGTCCGCGACGACCCCGAGGAGCAGGTCGCGCAGGAACAGGCGGTCGGCCGCGGCGTCCTGGTCGTTGCGGCTCCGCCCGGTCTGGAGCCGGCCGGCGACGTCCTCGCCCAGCCGGCCGCCGAGGAAGTGCTCGATCTGGACCAGGTACGAGCCCGACCGGGGATCCCACGGGAAGCGCTCGGGCCCGAGGTCGAAGACCTCGAGCAGCCCCTGGAGGAGCCGCGGGCCCCGATGCCCGCCGACGATGCCCGTCTCGGCCAGCATCACCGCGTGGGCGAGGTCGACCAGCGCGTACTCGCGGAACCGGCGCCGCAGGTAGCCGAGCTTCGGCGCCTCGTCGTAGGTCACCAGCACCGGGTTCCGGGGACCGAGGCGCGCTTCCTCCAGGAACAGGTCCTGCTTCGTCATGCGCGACGTCCTCCTGGCCGGCCCCGACGCGCGGCGAAAGGGCAAGGCGAGAGCGAGGGTCGAAGATCCACGCCGTTGTGGCCTTCTTTGTACACCGCCGCGACCCGGGGTCGCAAGGCGCCCCTCGGAAAGCGGGACGGCTCAGGCCTCGGCGCCGGCACGCATCGCGCCGGCGGCGATCAGCGCGTCGATCTCCCGGGGCGAGGGTTCGGGCGCTGCGCCGCGCAGCGCGCGCCACCTCTGCCGCTCGGCCCCGCCTCGGTTAGCCTACACCGGAGGGGACATCCAAACCTTCGCATCGGCTCACGAATGGAGTCCCGGTGCGATGACACCTTCTCGGGTTCATCGTCGCCAGGCTTCGCCCCCAAGCATCGAAGTGGGTTCCCAGGGGCACCCCGTCAGAGGACGTCTTGCTTGGCCGAGCTCCTGGGACCAAGGTCCAATAGCGGCCCTCCCGAGCGGTTGCTAGTGTGGCCGTGTACCGGCCGGTCCTGCGATCAAACGCCACCTGCATCGTGGGGAAACTCGCGCCGGCCCCGAAACTCCGAGCCCGACAGGAGACCGCCATGGCCGAGAAGAATCGCCGGAAGACCGCCCGGATGCGCGCCGCCCTCAAGAAGAAGCAGAAGAACCGCAAGGCTCGCGTCGCCGGCCGATCCCGCTGAGCGAGCCGCTGGTATCGACGATCAGACCTTTACGGGGATGTAAGAACCTCTACCGCGCAACTGGACCTGGGCGGCCCTCAGCGGCGGGCGTTCGCGATCGACGTGTTGGCATGCCCCCGCTGTGGCGGCCCGCTGCGCGTGCCCCGTCCGACATCCCGATGACAATGTCTCGGATCTTCTCCGACGCGGTGAAGTGCGTCTCGACGTCCTACCGAATGCGGAGGTCGCGCAACGAGCCCAGGACACCGAATGTCTGCAACAGCCAGATGACGACCACGATGACGACCACGACATTGAGGATCGTCTTGATCTTCGGATCCATCGGCACGTAGTTGTTGATCAGCCAGAGCAGAACCCCGACAACCACCAGCGTGATGATGAGTCCGATCAGGCTCATGTCGGCTCCTCTCTCATTACTGCACGACGAAGCTCGTGGTTCCGCGTGACAGCCGGTCGCCCACGGAGACGGTCACTCTTACGACGTTCGAGCTCCGACGATGACCAACACCACGCCGCCGGCAAGTGCCAAGACGCCGACGATCGGAGGCAGGGGGATGCTCTTTTCCTTGTCGACCGAGGCCTTGAACGGTCCAAGGTCGATGACCTTCTCGCGAGTCGTGTACGTGATGCCCTGGTAGGCCAGGGCGAGCACGCCGAGAACGATCAGGGCGACACCGACGAGAGTCACGGGTTTCACGGCGCTCTCCTCCCTCTCGTGGTCATGCTTTTCTAGGTGCTGGTGCGGGGCGAATCGCTTCCTGCCCTGCCCGGAGCGCCTCGCTCGACATGCTCCTTCGTGTCCTGCAAGAATTCGTCAGCCCGACGCAGGGCATCTCCGCCGCGGTCCAGCACCTTCCCAGCCGTCTCCTCTACCGCCCGGACGCTCTCCGCTGCCCTCGTGCGCACCCCGCGCGTCTTCTCCTCCACGTACTCCTCCATCTCCCGTCCCCACAGCCACACGACGGCTGCCCCCATGATCGCTCCCAGGACAAAGGCCCCACTGGTTCGCATCGCAGTCCTCCTCGTTTGCGATTTCAAGTTATCCCGTCGCGAACTCGGTCTGGCGTCACTTGATCCGCATGTCATTCTTGACGGACCTCACGCCCGCGACCCGCGTGCGACACGTTCTCGTCGTAAGAGCGCGACCTCGTGGGGCACCGACGTGAGCCCCACCGCACGCCTCACCGCGGCGCCGTCAGACGGATCGGCGGCCGGCAATGAACTGGAACAGGACGACAATAACCGCGATGACCAGCAGTAGATGGACCAACCCGCCGGCCGTGTACGAAGTGACCAAGCCGAGCGCCCACAGCACCAGAAGAATCACAGCAATCGTCCACAGCATGGCCCCCTCCTTCTCTGTCCTCGGGTCTGTTGCAGGGCCCCCGACCGCCTGCGGAGTCAAAGTTCTCCTCTGAGCAACAGAGGTGCCAGGAAACAACATGCTAAGGATTCTGGAATCTTGGCCGAGGAACTCTGTCCTCGAGTGGGGCAGTCTCGCCTCTCTGGGGCATGGGTGCCCCACCACCCCGCGAAGCACGATGCTGGGCACACGGACAGTGGGCTGTGCCGCCGTGCGATCCGGGTGAGCGAAATGCGACCTCCCTCTGCGGACCCCCCAGCCTGGGACCGCACTCGTTGAATGCCAGGCCATCCTCGTCGAGTACGGCCGGAATACGGCAACGGGCACGGATGTCCCACTCCGGAAGAGTCCTCCTTCGACGGGGCAGTGGACGGCTTCGAGCGGAAGCTCCCGCCTCACATTGAAAGTTCGGTTTGGCACCGCGCTTGCGATCCGATCGCTATCGACTGAACGGCGGGTCCGATGGCAACTCTTCACCCCTGGGCACGTCGAGGTTGGCTTCCGAGCCGAAAGACGATGAGGGGACGACAATGACAGGCTACGTTGGACCGATCGAAAGCCAGACCCTGAACAACACCTACTTCCGCCGGGTATTGTTCACCGGCAAGCACGCCCAGCTCGTGGTCATGTGCCTGCAGCCGGGCGAAGAGATCGGTAGGGAGGTGCACACGAACGTCGATCAATTCTTTCGCATCGAGCAGGGTGAGGCGAAGCTTGTCTTCAACGTGAAGGAGGAACATGTCGTGCGCGATGGGGACGCAATTCTGGTCCCCGCGGGCACCTACCATAACGTCATCAATGTGTCGAAGACGAAGCCCTTGATGCTATACACGATCTATTCTCCGCCGAACCACCCCGATGGAGCGGTGCACAAGACCAAGAATGAGGCAGCGGCGGCCGAAGCGGCGGAGCATCATTCCTAGTCACAAGATGAAAGGGGACTTCGATGCTACTACTGATTATTGTTCTGCTCCTGCTGTTCGGCGGAGGCGGCGGCTATTACGGGTATTCCAGATGGGGGAGCCGCGGGGGCCTGGGGGTAGTCGGGACGGTCCTGCTCATCTTGGTGGTCTTGTACTTGGTCGGCGCGTTGCGTTGACCTCGGAAAATAGCGGGTGCGGCTCCTCCGGGATTCCCGGGACAGCCGTCACCCCGGGCGCCAGAGTGCTCGAGCGCCCGCGCGATGGACCTCGCGCACGACCGGGTGACGCGTTGAACTCGCCCAGGGCCGAAACCCGGCCGACGTGCGTCAGATCCTGCCGGAGTCTTGCCTCGGAGTTCCCCTGCCTCCAGGACAATAGCGATTCCGATCCGGCTAGTCCCGCCGAACACGGACGTCCTCGTTCCGTTGCCACGACCCCTCCGACCGCTGGGCGCCGCTTGACGCCGTCGGCTCCATGAACTCAGCTACCGGTGAAGCAGGCCGAGCGCCCCGACCACGATCAAATACGCTGCCACGATGTAGCTCAGCAACCTGGGGATAACCAAGATCAAAATGCCAGCGATTAGGGAAATCAACGGCTGGAGCGGGAGGCCCACCACCATGTCAACCTCCGTTCGGTGATCCGTCGTTCATAGCTCTCCGGAGCAAGCCGGCCCGCGCCGCCCCTACTTCTTGAGTTCGTCTACGGCCTTGTCGATCCGCTCGCCAGCCTTCTCGATTGGTCCCTTCCCGCTCAACTTGTCCAGAGCCTTGTCGAGCTTCTCACCCACCTTCTCGGCTGGCCCTTTCTCGCACCCGAGCAAGACACCACTCCCCAGCAACCCGAGGAGGACCATGCCCACGACGAACTGGTTCATCACGTTTCTCCTGTTTCTCACAGCCGCAAGCGTTTGAGGACCTCGCTGGGATGTCTCCTGGTCCAGCGACGAGCTCGACCGGCGAGTCTCTCAGGGAAACCGATCGCCGGCCGCTCAGTAGCGGGTAGGCTCCCGATCCTAACGGAACCCGAGGTATCCCAGGACGACGAGCACGACGACCACAACTCCGATGATGTAGAAGATGTTGTTCATGTTCTTCCTCGTCTCGTTCTGCTGTTCTGTTGATGACGAGTCGGAGCCAGAGATGGCACCGGCCCATGGCAGCATTCCCCGAGCCGTCGCTCAGCCACTTCCGTCATCGCTTGCTCCTCCGTCCGCGCCGCTCCGAGCCCACACTTAGTTAACAACACCGCGGGTCCGCCGCCCATTGGCCTTTGGTCCAATGAGGCCAAGCCCACCCAATGACGCAGGGCGTCACCCGGGTCTCAGCTGGCGAGACGAACGGCGCTGGCCTCGACGAGCCGACGCTCGACCGTCCGGGCCCGAGCCGTGATGGCGGCACGGCGTCGGTTGGACCAAGGTCCAATAGCTGGGACGGGACCGTGTCGACTAGAGTCAGGACCATGAAGTCTGGAAGCCTCTCCCCACGCGCGCTCGAGGGGCCGAGCGTGGGTAATCGAATCGGGCAACGGGACCGGTTGACTGGCTTCGTCGGCGGCGACCTGCTGGCTTTCCATGTGCCGCCGAACTCCTGTTCAGTGTCCACGCGGGCCGGCGAGCGGCCTCGGGTGGGGCACCTGCCAGGAGAATGCGCCATCTCACTGGTCCCCGCGAATCGGGACACCGCCAGAACTCAACGGAGGGGAAGCCGATGCTTACAACGATTCTCATTGTGGTCCTGATCCTCGCGCTCCTCGGGGCGCTGCCGACGTGGGGACACAGTCGGAGCTGGGGCTATGGCCCGAGTGGAGGCGTCGGCCTCCTTCTGTTGATCCTCGTCGTCCTGTTCATGACTGGCCGCATATGAGGGCAGCCGCGAGTCACAGGCTGATCCGCCGGCAACCGACGGACCAGCCTGAGCACGTCATCGAGGGCGGCGGCGTCCTGCCAGACCAGCCGCGGCCCAGCATCCGGGAGCTGGCCGGTTTCCTCGGCAATTGATCCGAATTCCGTCGCGCGCATCATCGAGGCTAACAGCCTGAGGGTCCACCTGGTTCGATGACCGAGGGGCGAGGACTCTGCGCGTGGGGCAGGAACCGAGGATCCCGATGACTCTCCTCGCCGAAGCCGGCGCGGCTTCCCAGGCGGCCCACGCCGAACCCGCGAGCGGAGCCGACGTGGCTCGCGAGCGGCTCCGGGCCGTCGTCGCTCGGCTGTGCGACGCCCGCTCCTCTGCGGCCGCGTGGCTCCGCGTCGCCCGGGGCCGCGTGGCCACGAGACTGACGGCCACGTCGTGGCGTCGCGCGGCCTGCTTCGCGGCGCCGCCGCTGGTTCTGCTCCTCCTGCCCGCGAGCCTGGCCTACCACGTCTTCTTCGACCGCAGCGGGCTGCCCGACATCGAGCCCTTCATCCGCTTCAAGCCCCCGACGATCGGCGAGGTCTACGACGCCCGAGGCACGGTGCTCATCACGCTGGCGCGGGAATACCGGCGCGTGGTGTCCTACGACGAGATCCCGACCGTCCTTCGGCACGCGATCCTCTCGGCCGAGGACAAGAACTTCTTCACCCACTCCGGCGTCGACTACCGCGTGCTGCCCCGGGTGCTGCAGAAAGGCGCGGTGCGCTCCCTGGCCGGGTGGGGACCAGGCGAAGCGGGGTTCCGGCTACTGTTCCGCCACGGGGGATCGACGCTCACGCAGCAGCTCGTCCGCGGCTACTTCCTCCACAACTTGACCAGCCGCGAGGGCGCCGACGTGCTGGTGCACCGCGGTCTGACGCCGCGACTCCTCACCACGGCCCTGGGTGTCCCCGCCACCAACAAGCTCCTGCGGAAGCTGGAGGAGGTCCGGCTGGCCCTCTGGCTCGAGGCGGAGATGCGGCGGCGCTACGGCTCGTCGGAGCGCGCCAAGCGCGAGATCTTCGCACGCTACGCGAGCTTCATCTACCTGGGCAACGGCCGATACGGCTTCGCCACGGGCAGCGAGTACTACTTCGGCAAGCCGCTGTCGAGCTACGGGCCGGAGGATGCGGGGAAGGCGGCGCTGCTGGCCGCGATCATGAAGTCGCCCCGGGACTACGCCCCCGTCCCCGGAGACCCGAGGCCGCTGCGCCGCCGCAACCAGATCCTGGCTCTGATGGCGCGCAACGGGCACATCCCCGAGGACCTGGCGAAGCGTGGCCAGGCCGAACCGATCCGTGTCGCAGCGCGCAGCCCGGTGAAGACCCACGCCCCCGCGGCGATCGAGCACGTCTTCCACGAGCTGAAGCGCCACGGCGGCGAGCGCTTCGGGGCCGAGGACTTGGTACACGGGCGGATCTCGGTCCGCTCCACGGTGGACGAGCGGGTCCAGGCTATCGTCAACGAGGCCTTGGAGACCGGCCTCGCCCTCTACGAGCGGCGCCACCCGGAGGCGAAGGGACTGATCCAGGGCTCGGTGGTGGTGTTGCGCAACGCCGACGGGGCGATCCTGGCCGAGGCCGGCGGCCGGCAGGTCTACCAGGACCGTCACACCCGTTACTCCGACTACAACCGCGTCACCGGCTCGCGGCGCCAGCCGGGGTCGGCGTTCAAGCCGTTGCTCTACCTGGCGGCGTTCCGCCAGGGCCTGGACCTCGACACCACGGTGCCCGACGAGCCCATCGGCGTTCCCCTGGGCGCCAACCGCGGCGTGAAGTTCATCGCCAACTACGACAACCGGTTCAAGGGCCCGATGCCCCTCCGCCAGGCGCTGGCCGAGTCGCGCAACGCGGTGGCCGTCTGGATCGCCCGGGAGATCGGCGTGGACAAGGTGATCCGGACGGCCCGGGAGCTGGGGATCCGCACGCCGCTTCAGCCCTACGTCAGCACGGCGCTGGGGGCGTCCGAAGTCGGGCTCCTCGAGCTGGCGGGCGCCTACCGGGCGATCGCGTCGGGGGTCCTGGCCGAGCCCCACGTCATCGAGCGCGTGCACGACGCCGCCGGCGAAGTCCTCTACGAGGCGCCGCGACGCGTCCGGGAGATCGGGTCCGCGGATCTGCGCCTGATCCAGGAGGGGCTGCGGGGCGTGATCCGCCTCCCGAGCGGCACCGCCCACGCCCTCGACGGGCGCGACTTCCCGATCCCGGTGATGGGGAAGACCGGCACCACCAGCGACTTCCGGGACGCGCTCTTTGTGGGCTCGACCTACGGCCGGACGGGGATCACGGTGGCGGTGCGGATCGGCTTCGACGACAACCGGGAGCTGGGCGACAAGGAGACCGGTGGGCGCGCCGCGCTCCCGATCTTCCGCGAGATCATGCTCCGGGTCTACCGCGACGAGCTGGTGGGGCCGGTGCCGGAGTTCCCCCCGGCGATCGAGGACGGGATCGAAGAGTACCTCGCGACGCGGGCCGCGCTGGAGACGGGCCACGAGGAGCCTCCGCAGCCCGCCCTCGACGACGGGCTCATCGTCCCGCCTCCCACCGCCCCGCCGGTGACGGTCTCCGACTCCCGCTGATCCGGCGGGGCTGCCTCCCGCCGCCGTCGCCGGCCCTTCGCTCGCTCTGCGCCGGCGACCACCGACGCCTCGTCGCCGCGCAGGATCTGCACGTCGCCCTGGAAGAGGCGCACCAGGATCGGCGGCTCGCCTGCCCGGAGCGCCGCCTCGACGGCGGTCGGCGTGCGGTCCCACTCGGCGATGACTACCTCCCGCCTGCCTGCGGGGCGGCTACGGACGGGAAGGGCATCGCCGCCCGGCCCGGGTGGTCGCCTGCCGGGACGGCCCGGTTCCGCCTCTGCTATCATGGCCACCATTGGGCAGGCAGCCCCGCTCATGCTGACCGATCTAGCGTCCTCCGGAGCGCTGGCCGACCACGCGCGGCTCGAGGCCGTGGCTCGCGAGTACCCGCACGCGGAGCCCTATCCCCACGCCGTCCTCGACGACTTCCTCGACCCGGCCGTCGCCCGACAGGTGATGCGGGAATTCCCGCCGATCGATCCGTCGGCATGGATCAACTACACGCACGTCAACGAACGCAAGTACGGATGGCGCGACCGGCGGAGCTTCCCGACGACGATCGGCCAGGTCGTGGACGAGTTGAACTCGTCCCGCTTCATCTCCCGGCTCGAGCGGCTCACCGGCATCGCCGGGCTCCTCGCTGACCCGAGCCTCGAGGGGGGTGGGCTCCACCAGTCGACCCGTGGGGGCCACCTCAACATCCACGCCGACTTCACGGGCCACCCGCACCAGCCGACGTGGCGGCGCCGGGTCAACCTCCTGATCTACTTGAACGAGGGCTGGCAGGACGAGTACGGTGGGCATCTGGAGCTGTGGAGCCGTGACATGAAGCGCTGCGTCCGCAGGATCCTGCCGATCTTCAACCGGGCCGTCATCTTCAACACCGACGGCGACGCGTTCCATGGGCACCCCGAGCCCATGGACTGTCCCGCGCACGTCACCCGGAAGTCTCTCGCACTGTATTACTTCACGGCCGAGACCAGGCCCTTCCTCGTCCGCTCCACGGAGTACCGCGCCCGCCCCGGCGACGGTCTGGGGCGTGTCGCCATCTACCTCGACAAGATGGCCCTCCGGGGCTACGACCGGGCCAAGCGCGTCCTCGGCCTGGACGACCGGTTCGCGAGCCGGCTCCTCGGACTCCTCTCGCGCTTCCGGGGCCGGTAGGCGACCACCACGGAAGGCGGATCGCGGCGGCATGGGGGCACCCGTGGGGCGCCGTCTGGTCGTCGTCATGCCGGCCTACAACGCCGAAGCCACGCTCGAGCGGACCTGGCTCGACCTCCCGCGGGACGCGGTGCACGAGGTCATCCTGGTGGACGACGGTAGCCGTGACCGGACCGTGGAAATCGCCCGCCGGCTCGGCCTGACGGTGCTCCAGCACCCCGAGAACCGGGGGTACGGTGCCAACCAGAAGACGTGCTACCGAGCCGCGCTGGAGCGCGGAGCCGACATCGTGGCCATGATCCACCCCGACTACCAGTACGACGCGCGGCTCCTCCCGCTCCTGACGGGCTTCGTCGACTTCGGGATCTGCGACATCGTGCTCGGCTCCCGCATCCGGAGCCGAGGGGAGGCCTTGGGGGGCGGGATGCCGGCCTGGAAGTATCTCGCCAATCGCACCCTCACCATGCTGGAGAACCTGGTGCTGGGTCAGAATCTGGGGGACTTCCACTCCGGCTTCCGCGTCTACACGCGCCGGGTCCTCGAGACAATCCCCTTCGAGGCCAACTCGGACGACTTCGTGTTCGACTCCGAGCTCCTCGCCCAGGCAGCGTGCTTCGGCTTTCGCATCGGAGACGTCCCCGTCCCGGCCCGCTACCTGCCGGAGGCGTCCTCGATCAACTTCCGCCGGAGCGTCGTCTACGGACTCGGCATCCTGCGCGTGCTGGCCCAGTATGTCGGGCATCGCAGCGGCCTGATCCAGTCCTCGCTCTTTCGGCCGCGCCCCCCGATGTGATCCTCCGGGCCTCGTCGGCACCGGTCAGATGACGCGCTCACTTCTCGAATCGGGCGCGCCTCCACATCGTGTCCGGAACATAGCGGTACCCCGCGGGAAGCTGGGGAAAGTCCGGCGGGGCGACGGCGCGGAGCATCGGCTCGGTGATCACGACGCCGTCGGGATTCGGGATCCGCGTCCTGTTCGCTTCATACCACTCGTTGCTTGCCGCGAGTGGGCGGCACAGCAAGCTCGCCGGGGTGGCCTACCTGGTCCTCCTCGGCCTCCAGGCGCTGCGCAGCACGCTGTCTCCCCCTTGAGGGGTAGGCGAGAACGGGGCTCTGAGTTGACTCCCCGAGCCGGCGCCTCGCCGCCGAATCGCCCGCGCGCGCGGGATGAGTTCTGGTACAGTCCTTCGCATCGTGCCGGAGCGGGTGGGGCGGGTGACGGCGGCGATCGCGCAGCGTGCGGACATCTACGTGGGCCGGCTGCGGGAGCTCGTCCGTGTGGCGCAGGACGGCGAGGGCGCCACCCAGGAGTGGGTGGCGTCGGCCCTGCGTGAGGCCGGTTGCGCGGTGGAGAGCTTTCGCTACGCGCCTCGCCGCCTGTCCGCCGCCCATCAGTTCGCGAAGGATGCGAGCGGCCCCGCCGAGCGTACCTGCGTGGTCGGTCGCCTGGGCGCCGACCGACCGGAGGCTGCCCGGTTGCTCCTCTTCGCCCACCCCGACGTCGAGCCGGTGGCCGGCGTCGAGCGGTGGCGGCACGCACCCTTCGCGGGGGCCTTGGAGAACGGCCGCGTCTACGGGTGGGGCGTCGCCGACGACCTGGCTGGCGTGGCAACGATGCTGAGCGCGGTGGCCGCCGTCCGGGACGCCGGTCTCGCTCTGCGCCGCGGCCTGATCGCCGCCAGCACGCCGAGCAAGCGGTCCGGCCTGGGGATCGTCGCCCTCCTCGACCGTGGCCACCACGCCGACGGGGCCGTGTACCTCCACCCCGCCGAGTCCGGGCGTGGGCTCACCGAGATCAAGGCGGTGACCCCGGGGCTCCTCCGCTTCCGGCTGACCGTGCCGGGCCGGCCGGCCGACACGCGCGAACCCGAGCAGACGCCGTTCCACCATCACGCGATCAATCCCATCGAGAAGGCGTGCGACCTGGTGGGGGCTCTCCGGACGCTCGCCGAGCGCCGGGCCGGCCGCGTCCGTCACGCCGCGCTGGACGCGGCGATCGGGCGCGCGACCAACCTCCAGCTCGCGTACGTGCACGCCGGTGAGCCGGATCACTTGGGCTGGGTGAGCGGGGCGTGCGTGCTGGCCGGCACGGTGACGTTCCCGCCGGACGAACGGATGGAGGACGTGCAGAAGGAGGTTGCCGACGCCGTCACTGGGGCGGTCGCCGGCGACCCGTGGCTCCGCGACCATGCCCCGGCCCTCGAGTGGCTCGCCGGCGCGCGCGGCGCAGCGGTGGCCTCCGAGGACCCCCTGCGCCGCGCGCTCGCCGGGACCATCGAGGCCGTGACGGGGTGCGAGCCCGCCGTCAACGCGCTCCACGCCTCGAGCGACATCGGCCACCCGATCCTTCATGCCGGCATCCCGACGCTCGGCTTCGGGCCGCGGGCCGGCGACCTCGTGCAGGCCGGTGGATACGACGAGTGGGTGGACGTGCCCGACTACATCCGGGCGATCACGGTCACGGCGCGGCTGGTCGCCGACTGGTGCGACGCCGCCGAGGCGCGCCCGTGATCTATCGCCAGCTCGGTCGCGCCGGCCTCCGCGTCTCCTGCCTCACGCTCGGGGGCGGGAACTTCGGGGACATGACCTCCGAGGAGACGGCCGGCCAGATCATGCAGGAGGCGATCGACCGGGGGATCAACGCCTTCGATACCGCGGACGCCTACGTGGGCGGCGAGAGCGAGCGGATCATCGGCCGGTTCCTCCGGACCACCGGCCAGCGCGACCGGGTCCTCGTCGTGACCAAGGTGTACTATCCCACCGGCCCGGGACCGAACGACCAGGGACTGAGCCGGCACCACATCCTGCGCGCCTGCGAGGACTCGCTCCGACGGCTCCAGACCGACCGCATCGACCTCTACCTCACGCACCGGACCGCGAGCCTGGTCACGCCCATCGAGGAGACCCTCGAGGCTCTGACCGACCTCGTGCGCCAGGGCAAGGTCACCTACGTCGGGTGCTCCACCTACCCGGCGTGGCAGGTCATGGAAGCGCTCGGGGCCAGTGAGCGGCACGACTACGCGCGGTTCGTCGCGGAGTCGCCGCCCTACAACCTGCTGGACCGCCGCGCCGAGAACGAGCGGATCCCACTCTGCCTGAAGCACGGGCTCGGCGTGCTGCCCTGGTCGCCGCTGGCGATGGGGCTGCTGGCCGGGCGTTATCCGGCCGACGGGTCGTTCCCGGCGGGCTCCCGGGCGGCGCAGAACCCGCAAGGCATCTACGCCCAGCGGGTGAACCCGGCCGGCGCCCGGGTCGGCGCCCGGCTGGTCGAGCTGGCCACGAAGTACGGGCTGACCGCGGGGCAGCTCGCCCTGCTGTGGCTGAAGGACCAGCCCGGGGTCACCTCGCCCATCGTGGGGCCGCGCACACCCGAGCAGCTCGACGAGATGCTCGAGATCGCCGATCGCGCGGCCGACGACGAGCTGCGGGCGAGTCTCGATGGCCTGAACCCGCCGGGGACGGCGGTCGCCAACTTCCACAACACGAGCGGCTGGATGAAGGAGCGGATCGACGACCCGGCGTGAGACGGGATCGGCGAAGGAGGGTGCGCGCATGAAGGCGAGACTCGTCCTTGCACTCGCGGTTTGGCTCACCGTGTCGCTCGCGGCCGGTCCGGTGTCCGGCCAGTCGCTCGGGGCGCCGCCGCTGCTGAACGCCGGCAAGCTGGTGGCCGCCACCAACGCGACGATCCCGCCCTACCAGTTCATCGACGCGACCGGCAAGCTCCAGGGGCTGCGGATCGAGCTCGCCGAGGAGATCGCCCGGCGGCTGGGGATCAAGATGGAGTGGGTCAACGTCGGCTTCGAGACCCACATCCCGGGGCTCCAGAGCGGCCGCTGGGACGCGAGCATCACCGGCATGTTCTTCACGCCGGAGCGGGCGAAGATCCTCTACCTGATCCCCTACGAGCTGCAGGCGATCAGCATCTCGGTCACGAAGGGCAATCCCGGCAAGATCGCCTCCCCGCGCGACCTGGCCGGCAAGCGCGTGGCCGTCGAGATCGGCGGCTACGAGTTTCGCCAGATCAACCGGATCAACGACGAGCAGAAGGCGGCCGGCCTGGCCGCGATGGAGATCCGGACCTTCAGCACCTTCGCCGACGCCTACCAGGCGCTGCGCGCGGGCCAGGTCGACGCCGTCGTCAGCGTGGACGTGACCGCCAAGTTCTACCAGGACCGCGGCGAGTTCGAGCGGGCGGTCTCGGGGCTGGCCGGATCCCCGGCCACGCTCGCCTTCCGCTCCAAGGACGTCGCCGCCGCGGTGCTCCGGGTGCTGAACGAGATGCGACAGGACGGCGCCTACGACCGCCTGCTCGACAAGTGGGGCGCGGCCAAGATGCCGGCGGAGCGACCGCTCGAGCTGAAGGGCCCCGACCTCCCGTAGGGTCTCTCCCGGGCACGGAGGTAGACATGCGACACTCGCGCGCGAAGCTGTTCGCCTTCACGACCGCCGCCGGCGACCCGGCCCGTCTGGTCACCCGGATCATCGACCTCCATCGGTGGCGCCGGCGCTTCCCGGCCGGGCCGCAATGCTGCGCGAGTACCTCGCCTCCAGCGCGACGTGGCTAGCCTTCCACGACACCACGTTCGCCGACTACGTCGCCGGCTTTCCGCCGACGTCGGTGAACGTGATCCTGCAGGTCGGCCACAACACGCTGCGCCTAATGATGGCGGGGCTCGACAGCCGGCCGCTGAGGGCCGACGAGCTCGCCACGATGGAGCGTCTGCTGGAGGAGGCGCTCGCCGCCGGCGCCTGGGGCTTGACGTCCGGCCTCTTCACCGCGCCCGGCAACTTCGCAGACGCCGCCGAGATTCATGCCCTCGCGCGCGTGCTACGCCGCCACGGCGCCGCGTACTCCACGCACGTGCGCGACGAGGCGGATCAAGTCTTCGAGGCCGTGCGGGAGGCGATCGCCGTCGCCGAAGCCATCGGCGTCCACGTGCAGATCGCGCACCTCAAGCTCTCCGGCGTCAACAATTGGGGGGGCGCCGCCCGGTTCCTCGCGGAGATCGAGGCTGCGCGCGACCGCGGCGTGCCGATCGACTGCGACGCGTATCCCTACGACACTGCCACCAATCCGCTGCGGAACCTGCTGCCCCGCTGGGTGATGGAGGGCGGCATCCCGGCGATGTTGGAACGGCTCCGCGTCCGCGAAGTGCGCACCCGCATCCGCGACGAGATCGCGCGGACCGGGCTCACCAATTTCGGGCGCATCCCGTCCTGGGACGCGGTGCGCGTGGCCATCTCGCCGCACCTGCCCGAGCACGCCGGGCGCACGCTGGGTGACATCGCACGCAGCCGCGGGGTCGATCCGATCGACGCTGTCGCCGACTACGTGGTGGCCGATCGCGGCGAGACCCGCATCCTCATCACGTCGATGACCGACGCGGACGTGCACGAGATCACCCGGGCGCCGTGGGTCACGGTGGGCTCGGACGGCAACGCGCTGGCCGTCACCGGCGTCACCGGCCAGGGCAAGCCCCACCCGCGTTACTACGGCACCCACGCGCACGTGCTGGGTCCGTGCGTGCGCGACCTCCGGTTGCTGACGCTGGAGACGGCGATCGCCAAGATGACCGGCGTCGCCGCCGGGCCCTGGGGCTGCGGGATCGCGGCCTGCTGCGGACCGGCGCGTGGGCGGACGTGGCCGTGTTCGACCCCGCCCGGATCGCCGATCGCTCGACGTATGAGGACCCGCATCGTTACGCGGTCGGAGTCTCCACCGTGGTGGTCAACGGCCAGATCGTGATCGACGGCGGCGACCACACGGGCGCGCTCCCCGGCCGCGTGCTCCGGCGCTCGGCGGCTTCCTGACGTCGGCGCCCGGCTTCCTTCATGTACCCCTCCTCGCCGCGCCGCTCGCCGCCGACGCCCAGCCGGGAAGGTCTACCGGATCGGCTACATGGGGACCACCCCGCCTCCGCCTCACCGGTTGTACAGTGGGTCCCCTCCGTTTAGTGTAGACGCCTGTCGGAGTATGTGGGCGCCCCTCGGTTGCCGAAGCACCACCAGTTGGTCTTCCCGCTCCGAGCGCGGGCTTTGCCGGCGCCACCTCCGCGGGGGGGCATCGGGGGCGGCTTCCGAGACCCCCCCGAGGACCTAGCATGCCAGGGTGGGACTGGTCGGCGTTCGGCCGTTACCTGCTGAGCCCCTACCTGCTGGAAGGGGCCTGGACCACGGTCTGGCTGTCGGTGGTCACCATGAGCCTCGGGCTCGCCCTCGGCCTCGTCGCGGCGCTCATGAACATGTCCCGGCACCGGGCGCTCCAGCAAGTGGCGCACTTCTACATCTGGCTGATGCGGGGGACGCCCCTCCTCGTGCAGCTCATCATCATCTACACTGGTCTCCCCCAGCTCGGGATCCGGCTGACCGTGGTGCAGTCCGCGCTGCTCGGGCTCAGCCTGAACGAGGGCGCGTACCTGTCGGAGATCATCCGGGCCGGCATCCTGTCGGTCCCGCGCGGCCAGTTCGACGCGGCGCGGGCGGTCGGCATGCCGTACCCGACCCTCATGCG
Organism: uncultured Candidatus Rokubacteria bacterium; assembly: GCA_963708025.1. Taxonomy (GTDB): domain Bacteria; phylum Methylomirabilota; class Methylomirabilia; order Rokubacteriales; family DASRDR01; genus CAVPSB01. The sequence continues at coordinate 74,987 of CAVPSB010000035.1, forward strand.
CGTGGTCGTGCTCCCGCAAGCCGCCCGCGTCATCATTCCGCCCCTGGGCAACAACTTCAACGGGCTCCTCAAGACGACCTCGATCACGTCGGTCATCTCGATGGAGGAGCTGCTGCGCCGGGGCCAGATGCTGATCCAGGTGGACTTCAAGGTCCTCGAGATCTTCGTCGTCGCCGCGCTCTACTACCTCGTGCTGACCAGCCTCTGGGGCATGGTCCAGCGGCGCCTCGAAGCCCACTTCGGACGGGCGCTGGACTCGGCGGTCGCGGGCCGGTCGCGCCGCGCCGTCGACCGGGTGCTGCAGGAGCAGGACCTGCGGTGAGCGACGGCGCGGCCGGGCGCGACACGGATCCGATCGTTGACATCGCCGGTGTCCACAAGTTCTTCGGCGAGCACCACGTCCTCCGAGGCGTCGACCTCACCGTCCGCCGAGGCGAGGTGGTCGTGATCATCGGCCCGAGCGGCTCCGGCAAGAGCACGCTGCTCCGCTGCGTCAACCACCTGGAGCGGATCGACCGCGGCCGCATCCACGTCGACGGCCGGCCGATCGGCTACCAAGAGCTCGACGGGCGCAGGGTCGAGCTGCGGGACGCCGAGGTGGCCCGCCGGCGGCGGGACGTAGGGATGGTCTTCCAGCAGTTCAACCTGTTCCCGCACCTGACGGCCCTCGAGAACGTCACGGCCGGACCCATCCACGTGCTCGGCATCCGGCCCGGAGACGCCGAGGCCCGGGGACGGGCGCTCCTCGAGCTGGTCGGTCTCGCCGACAAGGCCGAGGCCTATCCCGGCCAGCTCTCCGGCGGCCAGCAGCAGCGCGTGGCGATCGCCCGGGCGCTGGCGATGAGCCCGAAGGTCATGCTCTTCGACGAGCCGACCTCCGCCCTCGATCCCGAGATGATCACCGAGGTGCTGGACGTCATGCTGGGCCTGTCCCGGCAGGGCATCACCATGCTGGTCGTCACCCACGAGATGGGCTTCGCGCGGGCGGCCGCCCACCGGATCGTCTTCATGGACGAGGGACGCCTGGTGGAGGAGGCGCCGCCCGCACGGTTCTTCGCCGAGCCGCGGCACGAGCGGACCCGGCAGTTCCTCGGCAAGATCCTCCACTGACCCGCCTCCCCGTGGTCATTCACACGGTCCGTGGCCCGGTGGCGCCCGCCGACCTCGGCCGGACCCTGACCCACGAGCACGTCTTCTGCGATTTCTACCGGGTCACCGGGGTCCTCGACCACCTGCTGAACGACGAGGCACTCGCGCTCGACGAGCTGGCGGCGCTGGCGAGGGCCGGCGGCCGCGCCCTGGTCGAGGTCAGCACGCCCGACCTCGGGCGAGACCCGGCGGCGCTCCGGCGCGTCTCGGAGCGCTCGGGCCTCCACGTCGTCATGGGCACCGGCTGGTACCGCCAGCCCTACTACCCGCCCGAGGTCGACCGGACCCCGGTCGAGGCGCTGGCCGCGCGGATGACCGGCGAGCTCGTGGACGGTGTGGACGGCACCGGGATCCGCGCCGGGATCATCGGCGAGATCGGCGCCCACCTCGGCTACCTCACCGCCCAGGAGGAGCGCGTGCTGCGCGCCGCCGCGCGCGCCCAGCGGGCGACCGGCGCCCCGCTCTCGACGCACGCCTCGATGTACCCGGTCGGTCTCGCCCAGCTCGCCCTTCTTCGCGAGGAGGGCGTCGACCCCGCCCGGGTGATCGTCGGCCACTGTGACACCTACCTGGACGCCGACTATCACCGGGCGATCCTCGCCGCCGGCGCCTGGGTTCAGTTCGACACGATCGGACGCACTCACATCAACCCGGATGGACGCCGCGCCGACGCGGTGGTCGGCGCTGCTCCGCGCGGGGTGGGGTGAGCGGCTGCTCCTGTCCAGCGACCGGTGCTACCGCTCGGATCTCCGCGCCTTCGGCGGCGCCGGCTACGACGTGGTGTTCACCCGCTTCTTCGACCTGCTCCGCGCGCGGGGGGTCTCGGCCGACGAGCTGGACGTGATGACGATCGCCAATCCGCAGCACGTGCTCGCCTGGTGAGGCGGGAGGAGGGACAGATCCGTGGCGTCGATGCAGCTCGAGTTCCAGAAGGGCGGCGTGTTCGTGGCGCGGCTGCTCGCCGCCGAGGCCCCGAAGACCTGCGCCACGATCCAGCAGCGCCTGCCGTTCGCCTACCGCTTCCACCACAGCATCGTCTCGGGTCAGGCCCTGGTCACGCTGCCGCCCGACCTCACGGTGGAGCGGGAGAACCAGCGGGTCGCCGGCGTGCCGCCCGGCACGCTTGCCTTCCTCGTACGGGACGAGCCGGTCCTGGTGCCCGACGAGATCTACATCGCCTACGGGCTCTTCATCTCGCGCGGCCTGACCGTGGACATGAAGCAGCCCGTCAACATCTTCGCCCGCATCGAAGAGAGGTTCGACGAGCTGGCCCAGGTGGGGCGCCGGGTGTTGATGGAAGGGGCCGAGACGGTCCGCTTCAGCCTCTCGGGGTCGTAGCC
>CAVPSB010000036.1:0-13697 GCA_963708025.1 uncultured Candidatus Rokubacteria bacterium
GGCGGCGTCCGCCCCCCAGTCGAGCGCGATCCGGCGCCGCCGCTCGATCGGGTCCACGACCAGGAGGGCGCCCGCCGTGCGCCGGGCGAGCTGCGCGCAGAAGCTGCCCACCACCCCCTGTCCGTCCACGACGACCGCGTCGCCGATGCGAACCGGCACGTCGAGCATGCAGGTCACGGCGACGTCGAGCAGGTTGGCGAACGCGGCGCGCTTCGGCGGGAGGTCGGGCGGCAGCCGGTAGAGGAGGAAGGGCTTGTTCCGGATCGTGAAGACTTCCTGGTGCGGGTGACGCGCGAAGACGCGCTGCCCGGGCTCGTAGCCGGACTGCGCGCCCGCGCGCTCGACCACGCCCACGATCTGGTAGGAGTACTTGACCGGAAACCGGAGGCTGCCGCGAACGTCTCCAGGCCCAGGTTCCCGTCGGGGCCGACCTCCCCGCGGTACACCCGCATCTCCGTCCCGGCGCTGATGAGCGACGTGATCCCTCGGACGAGCACCTGATCGTCAGCCGGGTCGGCGACCGGCTGCTCGCGAAGCTCCGCCCGACGGGGAGCGGCGAACCACAGGGCCCGCGTCACGCCATCGCGCCTCGACCTGCCTGGGCGCCCACTTTCCTGGTTCGCCGTGCGGGGGTTCGCGGAGCGTTGCCCTGCCGGAGACGCCGAGCCGGCCGGCGGTCGCCCCCAGGACGCGCCACGATTACCTAGATCGTGCCCCGCGCGCATGACCACGGGTCGGTCCGCGGCGCCAGAGCCATGCCGGGTCGAGCCTGGTCGCCCCGCCCGAAGGTGAGCAGGTAACCGTCGAGCCGTGACCCTGACGTGAACGAGTGCCCCACAGCAACTCGCCCACTACATGGCCGGCCCGCCGTCAACCTCCACGCCCCCGTGAGGTGCGACTCAGCCTCCGTACTCCATGATGTAGAGCCCGGCGTTGTAGTCGGTGCAGTACACGATGCCGCTCGCGTCGACGAAGACGTCGGCGGACTGGATCACGCGGGGCCGGTTGGGCCGGTGATCCACGAGACGGGCCGGGGCCGGGGGGACCAGGGCCGCCACCTCCACCGGACGGTGCGGGTCGCGGATGTCGAACACCCGCACGCCGGCGTTCTGGTAGGTGGCGAAGATCAGCTCCGAGCTGACTAGGCTGCCCGGCCGGTTCTCGTGGATGTTGTGCGGGCCGAAGTGGCCTCCCCGGGCGACGTAGTCGGCCTCGGCCGGCGTCGGCAGCGTCGCGATGCTGATCGGGTTGATGGACCATGACCTGCACGCCGTCCGGCCGGCCGCCCTGATCGGACCAGCCGAGGAGCCGCATGTTGCGGGCGTGGTCCGGTGCCGGAAGGCTCTCGGTCGTCATCGAAAAACAGCATGGCATCAGTCCTCCGGGGGGACGTCGATCATCAGGGTCACGAGGGGCTCCTGCACACGGGAACGACGTCGTGAAAGACGCCCGGTCGGATGTACAGCGTATCGCCGGCCTGGAGCAGGAACGGCGGGTCCCGTCCAGGAAGATCTGCGCCCGGCCGGCCACGATGTAGGCGACGTGCTCGCATCGCTCGTGCTTGTGGCCTCCTCCGGAGAGGAATTCCACCGGCGTGCTCGTCAGCTTCACGCGCACGTTCGGGGTGAGATCCTCACCGACCAGCACCTTCACGGCGACCGGCACGTCGCCGGATGCTCACCGTCGATCCCCACCAGAACGGACCAGCCGATGGCGCTCCATCGGGCGCCTGCTTCCCGGTTGGCCGGGTCACGCGGACCGCCACCGCGGTCCGCGGTCGGGTTGTCGTCACATGACGGCCGTCATCCGGTCCGCCCAGGCCATCCACGAGGAAATGCGGCATGGCGATGTAGCGCAGCATCGCGTGCGGATCCTGCAGCAGCTTCCACGTCGCCCGGTCGTCGTCGGTCTCGACGTTCACCCCCAGATGCGTGCCGAGCTTGCGCCCGTGCCGCATGACGCGCTCGCCGATCGGCTGCCGCACGGTCTCGAAGCGCGCGAGCCCCGCCTCGACGTTGACGCCGGGCGGTGCCAGCGCGTCCGCGAGCGCCCGCGCGTCCTCGGCCGCCTTCGAGACGCCGTACCCCATGTGGGGCCGTCCGACCGACGCGGCATCGCCGATCAGGGCGACGCGGCCGAAGACCATCCGGGGCGAGGCGTGGTCGTAGATCGGCGTGAAGAACGGGCGCTCGATCCGGCGCAGCACGTCGAGGAACGGGGGGGCCATCACCGCGTCCGCGTCGCGCCGCATGGCGGCGATGACCTCCTCGCGGATGAGCGGCGGGGCGATCGAGAACGCGTGGTGCCGGCCCTCGGCGTCGGTGCACATCTCCCGGAGTCCCTCGTCGTCGATGACCCGATACCAGATGAAGTTGTAGCGCCGGAGGCCGGGCCGCGTCTCGTTGTCGAGCCCGGCGATTGGGTACCCGAGAACCTGCTGGCGCGCGGGCAGGTAGAAGGTGAAGTACGGAAAGATCGACCGGCGCGTCTCGGCGGCCAGCGAGGCCTCGGCGGGCGCGCCCCGCCACACCACGTACCCCGCGTAGATCGGCTGGACCTCGGGCGCCAGCTGCCCCCGGACGCTCGAGCGGAACCCGTCGGCGCCGACCAGGAGGTCGGCCCGCTCGGAGCGGCCCTCCGCGAACCGCACCGTGACGCCGGCGGCGTCCTGCTCGACCCGCTCGAACGTGTGCCCCAGGTGGTAGTGCGCGTCGGGCACCAAACCGCGCAGCATGCGCTGGAGCCGGTCCCAGGAGGTCAGGATCTGGCGCAGGGGCCGTTCCCCGATGACGCGCCCGGTGGCGTCGATCAGGATGCGCTTCTCGACCTCGACGCCCAGGTCGCGGGTCCCGGCGCCGCTCAGCTCGAGGGCGTCCAGCAGCTCCGGGTGGGCGGTGATGCCGGCCCCCCGGCCCACCAGCTCGACGCCGGAGCGCTCGAAGACGTCGGCGTCCCAGCCGGCCCGGCGCAGAAAGGCGGCTGTGAACAGGCCGGACATCGACCCGCCGATCACGATGGCGCGTCGCCCGACCCGCCGGGTGTCGAGGTCCCGGATCTTCAGCTGGATGGCCTCCCGTCCCGCGGGCAGGATAGAGCACGGCCAACCCCACCCGCAACGGACGATCGGGTCGCCTCCCGCTGCTCATGCAGGATGTGACCCTGGCAGTGGTGATCGGCAAGACGGTCATCGGCGGGGTCAAGTGCGATCATCTGGTCTTCAGCCGCCCCGGTGTTGACTTCCAGGTATGGGTCGCCGACAGCAGCCAGCCGCTGCCGCGCAAGTACGTCGTCACCGACACGGGAACCCCCGCGCGGCTGCGCATCACCACGGTCATGAGCGACTGGAACGTGGCCCCGGCCGTGGCCGATGACCGGTTCGCCTTCGTGCCGCCTCCGGGGGCCAAGCCGATCGCGTTCATGCGACTGGATGCCACCGGCGGCGCCGGCCGCTGACACCAGACGGAGGAAGCCCATGAAGACGATGCTCAGGATTGCCGTCCTCGCCATTGCCCTTGGGATGATGCTCATCGCCGACGTGCCGCTTCTGCCTGTGCCACTGGTGCCCGACGCGCATGCGATCCTTGGCGTCCGGCGCCGCACTGCGCGCAGAACCGCCGTCGTGGTAGGGGCCTCGGTCCACGCTGCGGATTCGGCCCAGATGGCCCAGGCCCAGCAGCAGACGGCCGCGGCTCAGCAGCAAGCCGCCGCCGCTCAGCAGCAGGCCGCCGCTGCCAAGCAGGAGACGGCCGTGGCCCAGCAGCAGGCCGCTGCAGCGCATCCCGCTCCACCGCCGGCAGCCGCCGGTGCACCGCTGCCGCTGGGCACCGTCGTTTCCGCCCTTCCCCCAGGTTGCGTCTCCACACCGGTCGGCGGCGTGGAGTACTACTACTGCGGCGGGAGCTTCTATCGCGCGACGTTTCAGGGGAACACCCTGGTGTACGTGACGGCGCAGCCGAAATGAACGCGACCGGTGGGACACTCGGCGGCTCGATCCAGAGGCGGCCGGTTTCGCTGGTGAGACCCGTTGCCTTGCCAGCGCCAGCGCGCGCACAGGTCGGCGCCGACGATCCTACTTCGACTTCCAGGACATGCGTTCCGGGCACCCTCGATCACGACGAGCGCCTACCAGGCCGGCGTCGCCGCCGGTAACATCAGCGGCTATTCGGCGGACTACACCGCCGGGAAGGCGGCGAGCCCCAGCTACGTGATGGGCGCGATCTACGTGACGCTGCCCGCTGGCTGCATCTCACCCAACGTCAAGGGCACCACGTACTACCTCTGCGGCAATACCTGGTTCCAGCCGTCCTTCGGCGCGAGCGGCGTCTACTACCGCGTGGTGCCCACGCCCTGAGACGGTGGGTGGCTCACCCTCCCGCGGGGCGCTGGATGCGCAGCTTCTTCATCCGATGGCGGAGGGTGCTGGGGCGGAGCCCGAGCCGATCGGCCGCCTGGCCGCCACCCTCGACGACCCACTGGCACTCCTCGAGCACCTGGATGATGTGGGCCCGCTCGGCGTCCTCCAGCGTCCCGGCGCGAGGCGGCGCCGCGGGGGGCCGGTCGGCGGCCCGGGGCCGGCCGAGGGCCTCGTCGACCTGCAGGGCCGGTCCGGGCGAGAGGATGAGCGCCCGGTCGATGACGTTCTGCAGCTCGCGCACGTTGCCCGGCCAGTCGTAGGCCACGAGCGCCTCCATGTCGCCCGGCGGCAGCTCGGTGATGCGCCGGCCCAGCGCCCGCTGGCGGGCCTGGATGAAGTGCCAGACGAGGAGCGGGATGTCCTCCCGGCGGTCGCGGAGCGGCGGGAGCGTGATGGGGAAGACGCTCAGGCGGTAGTAGAGGTCGTCGCGGAAGCGGCCCTCGCGGAGGGCCGCCTCCAGGTCGCGATTCGTGGCGGCGATGACCCGCACGTCGAGCTTCTGGGGGCGACTCGCGCCGAGCCGCTGGACCTCGCCCGTCCTGGAGCACGCGGAGCAGCTTGGCCTGGAGGGCGGGGTCGAGGTCGCCGATCTCGTCGAGGAACAGGGTGCCGCCGTCGGCGAGCTCGAACCGGCCGGGGCGCATCTGGGTGGCGCCGGTGAAGGCGCCCTTCTCGTGCCCGAACAGCTCGCTCTCGATCAGGGGGGGCGGCAGGGCCGCGCAGTTGACCGCGATGAGCGGCCGCGCGCCGCGGCCGCTGCGGCGTGGATCGCCCGGGCGACCAGCTCCTTGCCGGTGCCGGTCTCCCCGAGGAGGAGGACGGGGACGTCCGTGGCCGCGACCTGGTCGACCTTGCGGAGGACGGCGCGGTGGACCGCGCTCTGGCCGACGATGTCGTCGTGCTCCTGCTGGACCTCGGCCTGGAGGTAGCGGTTCTCGGCCTCGAGGCGCGCCCGGAGGCGCTCGTTCTCGGCGAGCGCGGCGCGGAGCTCGGTATCGGCCCAATGACGCGCGAGCGTGCTCGCCACCAGCTCCGACACCAGGTCGAGGCGGTCCACGAGCTCCGGAGGCCAGCGGCGCGGCGCTCGGAGGGCCCCGAACATCAGCGCCCCGATGACCCGGTCGTCGACGACCAGGGGCCGGGCGATGCCCGCCTGGATCCCGAGCCGATCGAACGCCTCGCGGTCGCGGGCGGCGGCCGGAGGCAGCTCGTCGAGCCGCGCGAAGACCACGGGCTCGCGGGCCCCGAAGACGCGCTCGACGGACCAGGGGAAGGCGGCCGACTCCTCGGGCGAGGTGATGGCCGGCCACCCCTCCCGGACCCACTGGTGGGTCCGGGCGAGGGCGCCGGGCGGGCTTCCCTGGAGCACCGTGGCCCGGTCGGCGCCGAGGAAGTCGGCGACCCGCCGGAGCGTGGCCTGGATCTGGCCGTTGACGGGCTCGGAGAGGATCCCGGCCAGGGTCGTCGAGAGCTCGGCCACGAGCGCCTCGAACGCCAGGCCGCGCCGGAGGGCGAGGTCCGCGTCCTTCCGCGCCACGGCGCCGGCGACGATCTGGGCGACCAGCTGGAGGCGATCGACCATCGGGGCCGGCCATTCGCGCTCGCGCTGGAGGTCCGCGAAGCTGATCCCGCCGACCGACTCGCCGCCGACGACGAGCGGCAGGATCACGTTCGCCCTCACGCCGGTTCGCTCGCCGATCCCCCGCTCCCTCCACGCCTCGGGCGGGTAGTCACTCAAGCGGCCAGCGACCATCGGCTGCTGCCGCCGGAGCACCTTCTCGACCAGCCACGGGATGGCCTCCTCGGGGATCAGCGGAGTCGGCAGCCGCGGGAACCCGGGTCGGGTCCACTCGTGGGTGATCTGGAAGTGACCCTCGAACCGCTGGGTGACGGTGCTCCGGTCGAGCTCGAGGGCCTCGGCGATGCGGCCGAGCGCCGCCTCGAGGTGACCGTCGATCGCTTCCGCGGGGAGGTTGACGAACGTCGCTGCGACCTCGGCAATCACCTGGTCGAAGGCCGGGGTGAACGCGGAGATGGGTGCGCCGGTGGTCACGTCCCCCCTCGCCGGGCAATCCCCTCTCGCCCGGGTACGGCGTGGAGCGCCTCGCGGGCCAGAGCCGAGTGGACCAGCCCGGCGGCTGGCCCGGTTCGCCGGATCGGATCTGGCGGCGACGCCATCCTGCCGAAGTCCCCACGGGCTTTCAAGCCCGATGGGTGCCGGGGCCGTCCACGATGGCCGCCGCCGGTTGCGGCGACAGACGGTGGCCACCGCTGGCCCCCGCGCACCGCGCTCGCGGCCACGGCCGGGTTTGGCCGCATTTCCGAGCGGTTCCGGGGCCGCCCGGGCTGGCACGCCCCGTGCTCCGGAGGCTCCGGACCGGTAGGGCATCGAGGCGCCGGATCGGGGCCGTGGAGGGGAGAAAGGGACATGGATCTACGCCTGGACGTCGTCACGGAGCCCGGCCGCACCGCCGTGCGCGTCTCGGGGCGCCTCACGGCGGTCGCCGCCCGGGAGCTCGAACGGGTCTGCCGGGAGGCGTCGGGGACGCTCCTGCTGGACGTGACGCACGTCGTGAGCGGGGACGACGGGGGGTTCGCGACGCTCAGACGGCTGGCGACAGACGGGGCCCAGCTCGTCGGGGTGTCTCCCTATCTGGCCCTGCTCCTCGAGGGCGATCGCCCTCCGGGGGGCACCGGGCCTTGGAAGTCGGTCAGGGACACCGGCGATTCGACCCGGGGGACGGAGTGAGATCATGACGAAAGGGAAGATCATCCTGGCGGTGATCCTGATCCTCGTCGCCGCGGGCGGCCTCGGGGCCTTCCTGGTGCCCATCACCGTCGGCGGGAACGGCGGGCCGCCCGAAGCCGGGCTCACCCGCGTACAGCGAGGCGCTGACGTCGAGAGCCCTCCCGCCGGTGCCGCCGAAGTTCGGCGGCGAGATCAAGCCGACTGCCGGCGAGTCCACGCCCTGGTGGCCCCCGGCCGTCGTCGCCGCCCAAGGGCGCGCCCAACGTGCTGCTGATCATGACCGACGACGTCGGCTTCGGCGCGCCGAGCACCTTCGGCGGCGTGATCCCGACGCCGGCGCTGGACCGGATCGCGAAGATGGGCCTGCGCTACACGCAGTTCCACTCGACCGCGCTGTGCTCGCCGACGCGGGCGGCGCTCATCACCGGGCGCAACCACCACTCGGTGGGCTTCGGCGTGATCTCGGAGATGTCCACCGGCTACCCCGGCTACGACAGCATCATCCGCCGGGACTCGGCGACCATCGGCAGGATCCTGAGGGACAACGGCTACGCCACCTCGTGGTTCGGCAAGGACCACAACACGCCGGCCTTCCAGGCGAGCCAGGCGGGGCCGTTCGACCAGTGGCCGGTCGGCATGGGCTTCGAGTACTTCTACGGCTTCGTCGGCGGCGACACCAGCCAGTGGCAGCCGAACCTCTTCCGCGACACGACGCCCGATCTATCCCTACGTCGGCAATCCGAGGTGGAACCTGACCACCGCCATGGCCGACGACGCGATCGGCCACATGAAGATGCTGAACGAGATCGAGCCGGAGAAGCCGTTCTTCGTCTACTACGTGCCGGGCGGCACGCACGCGCCGCACCACCCGACGCCGGAGTGGATCGAGAAGTTCAAGGGCAAGTTCTCGATGGGCTGGAACGCGCTGCGCGAGCAGATCTTCGCCAACCAGAAGCAAGCTCGGCGTGATCCCGCCGGACGCCAAGCTCACGCCGTGGCCCGACGAGCTGAAGAAGTGGGACACGCTCACGCGCCGACGAGAAGAAGCTGTTCAAGCGCCAGGTCGAGGTCTACGCCGCCTATCTCGCCTACACCGACCACGAGATCGGCCGCGTGATCCAGGCCGTCGAGGACATGGGCAAGCTCGACAACACGCTGATCATCTACATCAGCGGCGACAACGGCTCGAGCGCCGAGGGCTCGCCGATCGGCACGCCGAACGAGGTGGCCGCAGTTCAACAGCGTCGAGGTGCCGGTCGCCGACCAGCTGAAGTACTTCTACGATGCCTGGGGCTCGGACCGGACCTACAACCACATGGCGGTCGGCTGGACCTGGGCGTTCGACACGCCGTTCAAGTGGACCAAGCAGGTCGCGTCGCACTTCGGCGGCACGCGCAACGGCATGGCGATCGCCTGGCCGAGGCGCATCAAGGACGCCGGCGGCATCCGCCACCAGTTCCACCACGTGATCGACGTCGTGCCGACGATCCTCGAGGCGACCGGCATCGCGGCGCCGAGCACCGTCAACGGCATCGCCCAGAAGCCGATCGAGGGCGTGAGCATGGTCTACACCTGGGACAAGGCCAACGCCAACGCGCCGTCGGCGCGCAAGACGCAGTACTTCGAGATGTTCGGCAACCGCGGCATCTACCACGACGGCTGGTACGCCAACACGCGCCCGATCAGCCCGCCGTGGGCGCTCGGCGCCACGCCGCCGACGGACGTGATGAACGCCTACACGTGGGAGCTCTACGACCTGACCAAGGACTGGACGCAGGCCAACGACCTCGCCGCGTCCAATCCCGCCAAGCTGAAGGAGCTGCAGGAGCTGTTCCTGGCGGAGGCCGCCAAGTACCAGGTCTTTCCGCTCGACAACTCGCTCGCCTCGCGCATGGTGACGCCGCGACCGAGCCTGACCGCGGGCCGGACCCAGTTCACCTACTCTGGCACGCTGACCGGCATTCCGATGGGCGACGCCCCGCAGCTCCTCGGCACCTCGTACACGCATCAGGGCGGAGGTGGACATCCCGCCCGGCGGCGGCGAGGGCATGCTGGTGACGCAGGGCGGCCGCTTCGGCGGCTGGGGCTTCTACCTGCTGAAGGGCAAGCCGGTCTACGTCTGGAATCTGCTCGACCTGAAGCGCGTGCGCTGGGAGGGCGCGGAGGCGCTCGCGCCCGGCAAGCACACGCTCGAGTTCGACTTCAAGTACGACGGCCTGGGCTTCGCCACGCTGGCCTTCAACAACACGAGCGGCATCGGCCGGGGCGGCACCGGCGTGCTCAAGGTCGACGGCAAGGTGGTGGCGAGCCAGAAGATGGAGCGCACGATCCCGATCATGCTCCAGTGGGACGAGACCTTCGACGTCGGCTCCGACACCGGCACGCCGGTCGATGACCGCGACTACCAGGTCCCGTTCAGGTTCACCGGCAAGCTGGCCAAGCTGACCCTCACGCTCGATCGACCGCGAAGCTGACGCCGGCGGACGAGCAGCGCCTGAGGCAGACGGCCAAGCGCGGCTAGCAAAGTGGAGTGACATCATGCACAGGAAGATCGTTCTGCCGGCGATCCTGGTCTCTGACCGCGGCGGCCGTCGCTCGTCGCGTTCCTCGTGCCCATCACCGTCGGCGGCCAGGAGGGGCCGGCGAAGCCCGGCGTCGCCCGCCTACACGGAAGCGCTGACGTCGAAGGCCCTGCCGCCCGCCGCCGCCGAAGTTCGGCGGCGAGATCAAGGCGACTGCGGCCGCAGTCCACGCCGTGGTGGCCGCCGACGGTCGTGCCGCCCAAGGGCGCGCCCGAACGTGCTGCTCATCATGCTCGACGACGCCGGCTACGGCTCGGAGGGCACCTTCGGCGGCACCATCCCGACCCCCACGCTCGACCGGATCGCCCAGACGGGGCTGCGCTACACGCACGTTCCACTCGGCGGCGCTCTGCTCGCCGACCCGGGCCGCGCTGATCACCGGTCGCAACCATCACTCGGTGCACTTCGGCATCGTCGCCGAGGGCGCGACCGGCTATCCCGGCTACGACACCATCGTCAAGAAGGACACCGCCACCGTCGCCGAGATCCTGCGCCAGAACGGCTACGGGACGTCGTGGTTCGGCAAGAACCACAACGTGGCCGGCTGGCTCGCGACCCAGGCCGGACCGTTCGACCAGTGGCCGGTCGGCATGGGCTTCGACTACTTCTACGGCTTCGTCGGCGGCGACTCGAGCCAGTGGCAGCCGAACCTCTTCCGCAACACGACGTCGATCGCGCCCTACGAGGGCAACCCGTCGTGGAACCTCATCACCGCGATGGCCGACGAGGCGATCGGCTACATGAACCAGCTGAACGCGGTCGCGCCGGACAAGCCGTTCTTCGTCTACTACGTGCCGGGCGCCACGCACGCGCCCGCATCACCCGACCAAGGAGTGGATCGAGAAGTTCAAGGGCAAGTTCGACCACGGCTGGAACGAGGAGCGCGAGCGGATCTTCGCGAACCAGAAGCGGCTCGGCGTGATCCCGGCCAACGCCAAGCTGACGGCGTGGCCGGACAGCGTGCCCAAGTGGGACACGTTCTCGCCGGACGAGCAAGAAGATGCTCGCGCGCCAGGCCGAGGTGTACGCGGGCTACCTGGCCTACGCCGACCACGAGATCGGCCGCGTGGTCCAGGCGGTCGAGGACATGGGCAAGCTCGACAACACGCTCGTCATCTACATCGGCGGCGACAACGGCGCGAGCCCCGAGGGCACGACGCTCGGCACGCCCGAACGAGTTCGCCACGTTCAACAGCGTCGTCGTCCCGCTGAAGGACCAGCTGAAGTACTACGACGCCTGGGGCTCCGATGCAGACCTTCCCGCACTACGCGGTGGGCTGGGCGTGGGCCTTCGGCACGCCGTTCAAGTGGACCAAGCAGGTGGCCTCGCACTTCGGCGGCACCCGGCAGGGCATGGCGATCTCGTGGCCCGCAGCGCATCAAGGACGCCGGCGGCATCCGCCACCAGTTCCATCACGTCATCGACATCGTGCCGACGATCCTCGAGGCGACGGGCATCCAGATGCCGGACACCGTGGACGGCATCCCGCAGAAGCCGATGGACGGCGTGAGCATGGTCTACACCTGGGACAAGGCCAACGCCAACGCGCCCTCGAGGCGCACGACGCAGTACTTCGAGATGCTGGCCATGCGCGGCATCTACCACGACGGGTGGATGGCGTCCACGACGCCGCCCTTCGTGCCGTGGGCGGCGTTCGAGGGCCTGCCCCAGAAGGCGCCCAAGGACATCGTGAACGGCTACACCTGGGAGCTGTACAAGCTGGCCGACGATCCCACGCAGGCCGACGACATCGCGGCCAAGAACCCCCAGAAGCTCGCCGAGATGCAGAAGATCTTCATGGCCGAGGCGGCGAAGTACAACGTGCTGCCGCTCGACAACCGGTCGCTCTCGCGCTTCATCCAGCCCAAGCCGAGCGCGACCGGCGGCCGCACCGTGTTCACCTACACCGGCGAGATCAGCAACATCCCGAAGGGCGGCGCGCCCGTTCGTCCTCGATCGGTCCTACACGATCACCGCCGAGGTGGAGATTCCGCAGGGCGGAGCCGACGGGATGCTGGTGACCGACGGCGGGCGGTTCGGCGGCTTCGGCTTCTACCTCCTGAAGGGCAAGCCGGTGTTCGTCTACAACTACGTCAACGTGGAGCGCGTTCCGCTGGGAAGCGAAGGACGCGCTCGCGCCCGGCAAGCACACGATCGTGTTCGACTTCGAGTACGACGGGATCGGCTTCGGGCTCGGCGGCCGCGGCCGGCTCACGGTGGACGGCAAGGTGGTCGACGCCAAGAGGATCGCCAAGACCCTGCCCTTCCTCTTCCCGGAGGACGAGACCTTCGACGTCGGCGTCGACACGCGCACGCCGATCGACGACCGGGACTACCAGGTGCCGTTCCGCTTCCAGGGCAAGCTCGTCAAGCTGACGGTGGAGCTCCAGCCGATCAAGGGGACGCTCGCGCAGATCATCGACGTTCAAGTGGAGCACGCGGGACTAGGTGCCGCCGGGGAAGAGAACGCCGTGACGCCGCTGACCGCGAAGCTGCTCATGCTGGGCGCCGTCGGGGAGGCGGCGACGGGCGTCGTCCTGGCGACGTACCCCGAGGTGTTCATCCGCCTCCTGATGGGTGCCGAGCTGTCGGGGGCGGGAATCGCGCTGGGCCGCCTCACCGGCTTCGCCTTGCTCGCTCTGGGCATGGCCTGCTGGCCCCGGGGCCAGGCCGCCACCGGCAACCGTGCGGCGCTCCCGGCGATGTTGACCTACAGCCTCCTGGCCGCGGTCTACCTGGCGGCCCTGGGGCTCGGTGGCACCCTGGTCGGGATCCTGTTGTGGCCGGCGGTCGTGGCCCACGCGGTCCTCGCGCTCCTCCTCGCTCGCGCATGGTTCGGTCGCCCCCCATGACGCACACCGCCAGAACGTGATGCGGCGGACGGGCGTGGCGGCCACAGTGGCCGCGGGTCGCCTGCGGCTCGGCTGGCTCAGCACCGACGCTGCGCGGGCGACGGCCCGGCTCCTAGCCGCCGACGGGCCACAAGACCCGGCGTCGTCACGCTCCTGGCTAGGTCGATCGGCCCGGACGACCCGGAGGGCTCGGCGTTCCCCCTGCTCCAGTCGGTGGCCATGGCGGCGGTGGCGCACAGCCGCGCCCGAAGCGCCATCGGCCGCCCGACGCGACGCCGGCCCGGGAAGGAGCTAGCGTCCCCATGAGCACGCTCGCCGTGCCCCCCGCCGCGGCCAGACCGTCTTTCTGGCGCCGCGCCCTCGCCTGGTACGTCGAGTTGGTGAAGGAGATCCTGCCACCCACGACTTTCTTCTTTGTCGGCTTCAACCTGATCCTCTGGACCAAGCAGATGATCCTGGAGGAGCGCGGCATCAAGTTCGGCGGCTACCTGGCGGCCACGGCGGCGGCGCTGCTCGTCGGCAAGGCGGTGCTGGTCACCGACCACATGCCCTTCATGCGCCGGTTCGACGGCGCCCCGCTGATCCAGCCGATCCTCTTCAAGGCCGCGATCTATTGGGTCTGCGTGTTCCTCGTCCGGCTCGGCGAGGGGCTGTTTCACTTCCTTCGCGAAGGCGGCGCGCTGGCCGGATTTCTGCCGCACCTGATGGAGAGCTTCTCGTGGCCGCGCTTCCTCACGATCCAGGTCTGGTTGATGGTGCTGTTCCTCATCTACGTCACCATCCACGAGCTCAACTCGCTGTTCGGCGACGGCGAGCTGTATCGCCTGTTCTTTCGCTGGCGATCCAGCCAGGCCAAGCTGACCCGGCGGCAGCGCATCCGGCTGCTGGCGCGCCTCAGCCGCCTGACCGAAGCGAACACCGTCGAAGCGTTGAGCGATCCTCGTTCCCCCGCGCACGCCGAGTTGGTGGCGATCGTCCGCACACTTGCCTCGCCGCCTGCCGCCGTCCCCGGCCGATGACCACCGGGGCATCGTGGGGAGCGCCCTGGCACTGATTGGTCAGGGCGGCATTCTGGCGGCGATCCTGGTCCTCATCGCCG
>CAVPSB010000037.1:0-74199 GCA_963708025.1 uncultured Candidatus Rokubacteria bacterium
GCCTCGCCCCAGCCGGTGAGCCCGTCGTCCGTCTCGAGCTCGACCAGGACGTGACCGCGGCGCGCGGGCGGGGCGCCGTAGCGCGTGGCCAGCCGGATGCCGGGCTCGGTCTCGACCAGGTGCACTCGGGCGGCGCGGATCCGCATGGCAGGCCCTCCTCGTCCTCTCTTGCGCCCAGGGAATCGAAACGCGACTTGCCGTCGCCGCTCCTCCGGCTCCGGAGTGACCGATTTCAGCAGGCAGCATAGCCCTTGCGGCCGGGCTCCGCCAGCATGAGATGCTCGCCGCATCGGTCGCGGCGGTGGCTGGGGGGGGCCGGGGGACCGGCTGACCGGCGGGGGAGGTCCCCGCCGTTACGCGTCGAGCGTCACGACCTGGCCGGTGCGGTGGGACCGGTAGGCGGCGTCAACGACCCGCATGACCGCCTCGAGCTCGGCCAGGCCCGCCACCGGCGGCCGCCCGGCCCGCACGTCGGCCAGCGTCCGCTCGACGAACAGCGGGTAGAGGGCGTCGCTGTCCAGCTCGACCGGCACCAGGCGGCCGCCGGCGCCGTCGCGGCGTGCCATCCACAGGCCGCCCTCCGCCCGGTGCGCGTAGATCCGCTCCGAGGCCACGCTGAGGTAGAACTCGCGCTTGGCCCGGGCGTCGGGCGGGAACGTGTAGGAGGTCTCGATCTCGCACACCGCGCCGTCCCGGCCGGTCAGGACCAGCAGCGAGTGATCCTCGACGGCCAGCCGGTGCGTCCGGTGGCTCAGGCGGGCGTAGACCGTCGCCACCGGCTCACCGGTGAGAGCGAAGAACAGGTCCACGAAATGCCCCGACAGGTTGATGGTGCAGCCGCCGCCCGACTGCGCGGGGTCCAGCAGCCAGGCGTTCCCGCTCGCCAGGTACCGCTGGGGACCGCCGTGCATGGACCGGAAGGCGAGGTGACCGAACCGGGCGGGAAGCGTCCCCTCGGCGCGGGCGATCTCGGCCAGGAGCGGGCTCACGCGGAAGACCAGCGGCACCGCCACGAAGACGCCGGCGGACTCGGCGAGCCGCCGGGTCCGCGCGACGTCGGCGGCGCCGAGCCCCCCGGGCTTCTCGATCGCGAAGGGGATTCGCCGGGCGAGGAGCTTCTCGGCGATCCCGGGCATGTCGAGGTGGCGCCCGAACGCGAACGCGAAGTTCGACCTCGGCCCCCGCCAGCAGCGCGTCCACGCTGCCAAAGGCGGCGGCGCCGGTCTCCGCGGCGACGGCCCGCGCCCGCTCGGGATCGCGGTCGCACACCGCGGCCACCGGCACCCCGAGGGCGCGCAGCGCCGCCGCGTACATCGGCGCGTGCCAGTGGCCGACCTCGACCAGGGCGACCTTCACCGGTGGCAAGTCTCCTCCCCTGCCGGGCCGCTGTACAATAGCACGCGTCATGCGCCGGTCACTTTCGTCTCCGCGCTGGCAGAAGGTCGCCCTGACCCTGATCGGCGTCGTCGTCGCCTGGGAGCTGGCGGTCCGCGCGCTCGGCCTGGCGCCCTACGTCCTGCCGGCGCCGAGCCTCGTGTTCCGGGACTTCACGGGGCAGTGGACGCGGATCCTGAGCCACACCCTGGTCACGGCCGAGATCGTCCTGGTGGGGTACGTCCTGGGCGTCGTCGTGTCGATCCCGCTGGCGCTGCTGATCGCCTTTTCGCCCACCGTGCAGGCCACGCTGTATCCGCTGCTGGTCCTTTTCCAGATCATCCCCAAGATCGCCGTCGCGCCCCTGCTCATCGTGTGGTTCGGCTTCGGCTTCCTGCCGAAGATCATGCTCGTCTTCCTGCTGTCCTTCTTCCCGATCGTGATCAGCGCCATCGCGGGGTTCCGCTCGCTCGACGACGACGTGATCGACCTCGCCCGCTCGACCGGCGCCGGCGCCTGGAAGATGTTCCTGAAGATCCGGCTGCCCCAGTCGCTGCCGAACATCTTCACCGGGCTGAAGGTGGGGGCGGCGCTGGCCGCCACCGCGGCGGTGGTCGCCGAGTTCGTCGGCTCCGACAAGGGCCTCGGCTACCTGATCCTGGAGTTCAACGGCTTCATCGAGATCCCGCGCGTCTTCGCCTGCATCGTGCTGCTGAGCGCGATCGGCCTCGCGCTCTACTACGCGGTCGAGCTGATCGAGCACTGGACGATCCCCTGGCACGTCTCGCAGCAGGACGACGAGACCCGGCTCGGCGTGGCCTAGGCCCGGACGCGCCGCGCTGTCACCCGCACCGCCCCGAGGAGGAGACCTCCCATGAAGCGACTCGCGGCCGCTCTCGCCGTCGTCGTCCTCGCGTGCGCCGGGCTGTCGGCGCCCGCGCTGGCCCAGGACAAGGTGTCGTTCCGCCTCAACTGGGTCCTCATCGGCCAGCACCCCCCATTCCTGCTCGGGAAGGAGCGCGGCTACTACGCGGAGGAGAAGATCGACCTCACGATCAACGAGGGCCGGGGCTCGGGGTCCACGGTGACGCTGGTCGCCAACGGCGACGACCAGATCGGCCTGGCCGACGCCGGCTCGGTCGTCGCCGGCCGCGCCAAGGGCGCGCCGGTCGCGGTCATCATGTCGGTCTTCGGCATCTCGAACCTGGGCATCACCTGCCGGGCGGACACCGGGATCGGCGGCCTGAAGGACCTGATCGGCAAGAAGGTCGCGGTGACCGCCGGTGACGCCCTCCACCAGATGTGGCCGGCGCTGCTGGCGGCGAACAAGATCGGCCCGGACCAGATCACGCTGGTGTTCATGGACCCGGCCGCCAAGCCGATCGCCACCATGGACAAGAAGACCGACTGCCTGCTCGGCGGCATCGACGACCAGACGGTCATCATGGAGAGCAAGGGCGTGCCGGTGCGGGTGATCCGCTTCGCCGACGTCGGGGTGAACACGCTCAGCGTGAGCATCTTCACCACCACGACCCTGATCAAGAGCAACCCCGACCTGGTCCGCCGCTTCGTCCGCGCGACCACGAAGAGCTGGAAGGCCGCGCTCGCCGATCCGGCGGCGGCGGTCGAGGCGGCCGTGAAGTGGAAGCCCGGGGCGAGCAAGGAGGTCCTGCTCGGCCAGATGCAGAAGGGCTTCGCGCTCGTCGAGTCCCCCGAGAACAAGGGCAAGCCGTTCGGCTGGGCCCCGCCGGCTCTCTGGGAGCAGACGCTGGACATCATGAAGAAGTACCGGGAGCTCAAGACCGACGTCCCGACCGCCGACCACTACAACTACACGTTCCTCGCCAACTGAGCTGAGTTCGAGTCGGAGGGGGGTGTCGGAACACCCAGGCGGTGCTGTTTGTCCTGAAATCAGTCTTTCTGGCAGTCGCGCCCCGAGCTATGCTGATGCGCCATCTCGATTTCGACTGGGGGCTGGCATGAGGGCTCCACGGCCCGTCCTCGCGATCATCCTCACCATCGGCCTCCTCGCCGCGCCGCTCGCCGCCAAGGCGCAGGTAGGAACCGTGCCCCGGATCGGCCTCCTGGACTCCGGCTCTCGCGCTGGCCGGGAGCCCCTGTGGGAGGCGTTCCGTCGGGGCATGCGCGAGCTCGGGTACGTCGAGGGCCGGACGGTGACCTTCGAGGCCCGGAGCGCCGACGGGAACCTCGATCGGCTGACGGCGCTCGCGGCCGAGCTGGTCCGGCTCAAGGTTGACGTGATGGTTGTCGGCGCAAGCTCCGCTGCGTGGAAAGCGCGAGAGGCGACGGCAGCGATCCCCATCGTTGACAAGATCCTCAAGGGCGCCAAGCCGGCCGACCTCCCCGTCGAGCAGCCCACCAAGTTCGAGCTGGTCCTCAACATGAGAACCGCCAAGGCGCTCGGCCTCACGATCCCCCCGTCGGTGCTGGCGCGGACAGACGAGATCATCGAGTGACCGGACCGAGGAGACCGGAACCGCCGGCACGCGACGTGGCTCCGGTCGTGTCCCCGGCCGGGGCGCCCGCCGCCGGGCGTCCCGACTTCATCGCGATCGACGGCGTGTCGAAGACCTTCCGGCGCGGCGCCGCCGAGGTTCGCGCGCTCGAGCGGGTTGACGCCGCCGTCGCAGCCGGCGAGTTCGTCTGCCTGGTCGGGCCCTCCGGCTGCGGCAAGAGCACGCTCATGCGCATCGTCGCCGGACTCGTCCCGGCGACCGAGGGCCGGGTCGTCATCGACGGGCGTCCCGTCGCCGGACCCGAGACCCGGCTCGGCATCGTCTTCCAGAGCCCGGTCCTGCTCGACTGGCGGACGGTGCTGGGCAACGTGCTCCTCCAGGTGGAGCTCCGTAGCCTCGACCCGAAGCGTTACGAGGCGCGGGCGCGCGCGCTGCTCGCCGCCGTCGGGCTCGACGGCTTCGAGGAGAGCCGGCCCCGCGAGCTGTCGGGCGGCATGCGCCAGCGGTGCGCGATCGTCCGGGCCCTGATCCACGATCCGCCGCTCCTGCTGATGGACGAGCCGTTCGGCGCCCTCGACGCCCTGACGCGCGAGCAGATGCGGGTCGACCTGGAAGACCTGTGGCTCTCGACGCGCAAGACGGTCTTCTTCATTACCCACAGCATCGACGAGGCGGTGCTGCTGGCCGACCGCGTGCTGGTCATGTCGCCCCGGCCGGGCCGCATCGAGCGCGTGGTGGACATCCGGCTCCCGCGACCGCGGGGGCTCGGGGCCCGCAAGGCCCCCGGGTTCACGGCGGCCGCGGAGGCGATCACCGAGATCTTCCTCGAGCGCGGGGTACTGCACGCCGCCCGGGGAGGCCTGGCCGCGCGGCTGGGGACGCCGTCATCCCGCGAGAAGCCGTCTGGGCGGTAGACTCTCGCCCCCGTCGGTGATGCCGGTGCTCAGCGCGTTCGTCGCCGGCGCCGCCGGGCGGCCGCTGCCTCCCGCCGTCGCCACCCGGACGAAGCAGCACGTCCTCAACACGCTGGCCTGCATGATCTCCGGCACCACCCTCCCGCCCGGCCGGCTGGCGATCGAGATGGTGCGCGGCTACGGGGGGGCGCCCCACGCGTCGATCCCGGGGACGGACCTCGTCACCGTGGGCGAGATCGCCGCCTTCGCGAACGGCATGACGGCCCGGGGCGGCGAATCCGACGACGTCCACGCCCGCTCCCGCGCCCATCCCGGGGCGTCGGTGGTGCCGGCGGCGCTGGCCATGGCCGAGCGCGAGGGCGCGACCGGCGAGCGGCTCGTCCGCGCGGTGTGCGCCGGGTACGACGTGGGCTGCCGCATCGTGCCGGGGCTGGGACTGGCGCACCTGGAGGACCGGGGCTTCGGACCGCACGCCTTCGGCCAGCTCTGGGGGGCGGCGGTCGCCGCCGGCGTGGTCGCCGGGCTGTCGGAGCGCCAGGCCCGCTACCTGCTCTCGTACGCCGCCCAGCAGACCGGCGGGCTCGCGAGCTGGATCAACGACGAGGCACACTGCGAGAACTCGTTCTTCATGGGAGGCGGCCCGGCCCGCGACGGCTACTGGGCGGCGGCGATGGTGGCGGCCGGCTTCACTGCCAACCCCGACGTGCTCGCCGGGCGCTACAACTTCCAGGACACCTTCTCGGACGTCGCCAATCCGCGCGAGTTCGTGGACGGCCTCGGCGAGCGCTACGAGGTGATGGAGACCAGCCTGAAGCGCTGGCACGTGGGCGCGCCGATCCACGCCAGCCTGGAGGCGCTGCTGGCGCTCCGCGAAGCGCACGGCCTGACGGCCGAGGTCGTCGCCCGTATCACGGCCCGCGTGCCGGCCCGGGACGGCGCGATCGTCCAGGGACGCCGCGCCCCCAACGTCAACTTCCACCACGTCCTCGCGGTGGCGCTCCTCGACGGCGGCCTCTCGCTGGCCGCGACCCACGACACGGCGCGCCTGCGCGATCCGCGCGTCCAGGCGCTGGCCGGGCGGATCGAGATGGTCCTGGACGACGACCTGCAGGCGCTCATGCCGAACCGTAGCGCCGTGGTGGAGGTGCTCACCACCGACGGCCGGCGGCTCTCCCACCGAACCGACGCGCTCCTCGGCACACCGGCCGCCCCGATGACGCAGGAGCAGGTCGAGCAGGTGGCCCGCGAGCTGATGGCCCCGGTTCTGGGCGACGGGCGCGCGGAGCGTCTGATCGCCGCCGTCCGGGACCTCGATCGCGTGGCGGACGTGCGGAGCCTCCGCCCCCTCCTCCGCCTCACTCCGGCCGACCTATGAAACGGACCTGCCTCGCGGCG
The DNA here is from genome assembly GCA_963708025.1 of uncultured Candidatus Rokubacteria bacterium. GTDB lineage: Bacteria > Methylomirabilota > Methylomirabilia > Rokubacteriales > DASRDR01 > CAVPSB01. The sequence goes on from CAVPSB010000037.1 coordinate 6,161, forward strand.
ACGACCCGAGCTATGCTGAGGCGTCACGATAGCGAGCCGGAGGGAGGGGCATGACGGCTTCACGGCTCGTCCTCGGAGTGGCCCTGATGCTCGGTCCCCTCTCGGCGCCCTCCGCCGCCGGGGGGCAGACGCTCGGGCACGTCTATCGCGTGGGGATCATCCTCCCTGGCGGTCCGTATCACGTACTGGTCGACGGACTGCGGCAGGGGCTCCGGGAGCTGGGGCTCGAAGAGGGCAAACACTTCGTCCTGGACATCCGGGACAGAGAGGGCGATCTGAAAGGGGTCGAGGAAGAGGCGAGGGATCTCGAACGAGGGAAAGTCGACCTCATTTACACGGTCACCACGTCCGTCACGATGGCGGCGAAACGGGCGACCACGAGCTCCCCATCGTCTTCTACGCCGGGGCCGATCCGGTCGCGGTCGGGCTGGTGGAGGGCCTCGCGAAGCCGGGCGGGCGGCTGACCGGCGTCCAGAGCCTGTCGGAGGACCTGACCGCGAAGCGCCTAGAGATCCTCAAGGAGATGATGCCGAGACTCGGTCGCGTCGTGACCTTCTACAACCCTGGCAACGCGATTTCGAGGGAAGGTGCCCGGCGGGGCCGCGAGGCCGCGCGACAGCTGGGCGTGCAGTTCGTCGAACGACACGTGCGCTCCGTCGAGGAGCTTCGTCTGGGTTTTGGGGCGCTCAAGCCGCGGGAGATGGACGCGTACTTCTTCACGGCGGACTCGATGGTGCTTAGCCAGGCCGACCTGATCATCGACGCCGCCAGGGTGAAGAAGTTGCCGACGATGTTTTCTGAATTCAGCCTCGTCGCCAAAGGGGCCCTGGCCAGCTACGGCCACAGCTACCACGAGGCCGGTCGCCTGTCGGCGAAGCATGTCCAGCGGGTCCTGGCGGGTACCCACCCAAAGGATCTGCCGGTCGAGAGGTACGACAAGATCGAGCTCGTCCTCAATCTCCGCACCGCACGGGAGATCGGGCTGACGATCCCGCCGGCTGTCCGCCTCCGGGCGGACAGGCTGATCGATCAGTGATCGAGCAAATTCAGGTACCGGTGGACCGTGGGCTGGCTCAGGGCGGCATCCCGCCCAATTCCGACTGGTTCAGCAACTGGCCCAGCCTGAGAGTTACCAGCCCCATGAGGCGGCGGAAATCTGCCAGGGCGCTGATGGATGCGACGTCTTGCAGATCACGCTCCAAGTAGGTCCGAACGTACCCCTCGAACCACCGCATCCGCTCTCGGGACGAGTCCGCCAGGACGACGGAGGGATAGCCCCCGATCAAGGCCCGCTCGGTCCAATTGGTCGTCGATGCCCCCTCTCGCTCCAGGAGCCGACCGAGCTCCTTGGGGGTGCGTGCCTCGAGGAGGCGCCCCCACGGGCCCGGATCGGGAGTCCCCCGTTTCTCGCGCTCCGTCATCGGAAGGAGGGTCAGGTACATGGCCCGGCCGGCGAGCGATTCGGACACCTTCCGCATGAGGAGGAGGTTCGCCGACCCGGTAAGCAGGAAACGCCCCTTCCGGCGATCCCTATCGACGGTGCGCTTGATGGCCAAGAGTAGGTCGGGGGCCCTCTGAACCTCGTCCAGCGTCAGACGGTTGCTCTCTTCGAGTAGCGTCTCCGGAGAACGCTCGGCGCGCGCCAAGAGGTCGAGATCGTCCAGGGACCGATAGCGGCGCTCCCGAGCCGAGGGAAGATGCTGGACCAGAGTACTCTTCCCGGTCTGCCGAGCGCCCGTCAGCACCACGACCGGGAACTGCCCCAATGCCTCCTCGATGACCGGCGTGAGCAGGCGGGGGAAGAACCGGGTCTGCAATCTATTCATGGTGTGAATGATAGTCATTCATGTGCTGAATAGCAATGCTGATCGACCAGGGTGGGCCCTCGGTAGGGACGGGCCGTCGTTGCGCCGAGGGGCCAGGCGGAGGCCCAGCGCTCCGCGCGGCGGCTCCGCCACCGGCCCACCCACCCGAGCCGTAACGGGGAGGGCATCCGGGGGGTCTTCCGGCCTCCCCTGACTCACTACCAGAGCGTCGCCGAGGCGAGCCGGGCGCCCTCCACCATGGCCTGGAGCTTGGCCCAGGCGATCTTCGCGTCCACCTTCCGGCCCCAGGCGGACGTCCCGAAGCCGCAGTCGGTGCCGGCGATCACGCGCTCCCGCCCCACGGCCTCGGCGTAGCGGACCAGCCGCTGGGCGATCAGCTCGGGATGCTCGATGAAGTTGGTTGTGGTGTCGAGGACACCGGGAATGATCACCTTGTCCTCCGGCAGGCGGACCTCCGTTCCATACCTTCCACTCGTGGGCGTGGCGGGGATTGGCCCCCTCGAACGAGATGCCCATCGGCCGGGCCCGGAGCACGAGGTCCACGATCTCGCGCAGCGGCACGTCGTGGTGGTGGGGGCCCTCGTAGTTCCCCCAGCACAGATGCATCCGCAGGCGGTCGGGCGGCAGGCCGGCCAGCGCGTGGTCGATCACCTCGACGTGCATGGCCACCATCGTCCGGAACTCCGGCGGCGTCAGGTCGGCGTACTGGAAGCCGCGGGTCATCGCCAGGTCGGGGCAGTCCACCTGCAGCACGAACCCCGCCCGCACGATGGCCTGGTACTCCTCCTTCATCGCGTCGGCGAGGGCGTACAGGTACGCCCGTGGTCGGGATAGTACTCGTTGGGCAGGAAGTGGGCGATCACGCCCGGAGAGGCCGCGGTCATGAAGACCTCCGCGGGGCGGCGCCCGTCGATCGCCGCCTGCAGGCGGTCGATGTCGCCCTGGATGGCCTCTCGATCCCGCCGGGCGATCGGGGCGGTGCAGGCCGGCTGCGGCATCGAGGCGGAGGTCTGGTGCGTGCCCCGGTACCCCGGAAAGTCCGCGAGGTCGCGAGCGGGGTGGACCCGGACCAGCCGCTCGCCCTCGAAGCCGGCCAGCCGCTCCTTGACGTAGGTGGCGTACTGGACCCGGCCCTGCTCCCCGTCGTTCACCACGTCCAGGCCGGTGTCCGTCTGCTGCCGCACGATGTCGGCCACGGCCTCCCGGACGGCGGCCTCGAAGGCCGGCCCGTCGGGGAGCCGGCGCTCCTCGCGGAGGCGCAGCAGCTCCTGGAGGTGGGGCGGCCTCGGGAGACTCCCGGTGTGGGTGGTCAGGATCCGTGTTGTGCTCCGCTGCACGGTCGTCCTCCTCCTCCCGTCAGCCGGGCTTCGCCTCCAGGCCGATCCATGCCGACGATCATGGCGACTTCCCGGTGGGAGTCAAGCGCGACTCGCCTCGAGGCCGGCCTCCCGGGGGTCTCCGGGGTCGTGGACATCCGGTAGGAATGGCTCCAGGCGACACCGGGCGCGCGCGACCGTGGATTGGCCCGTTCTCTCGCTCACTTAGGCCGGGCGGTCCGGCGAGCCGATGGCGTCGCCCCGGTGACGTCGCTCCCGGGGGTGAGGCAGCCGGTCCCCGGTCACGAGATGCGCGCACTCGCGGGCTTGCCCGGGGACGGCGAATCGAGCGATGATCAGGCCAGGTATGAGGCGACGAGGAGCCGCCCGAGACGTACCCACGACCTGACAGGCGGAGGACGACAGCCATGGCCAGTCTGCTCGAACAGCTCAACCAGATGACGGTCACCGTCGCCGACACCGGCGACATCCACTCGATCGAGAAATTCAGGCCCCGCGACGCGACGACGAACCCGTCATTGATCACGGCCGCCGCCCAGATGAAGGAGTACGCGGACGTCGTCGAGGGAGGCCTGCGCTGGGCGGAGCGGGAGGCCGGGCCCAACGCGACCGCGGACAAGGTGGTCAAGCTGGCCCTGGACCGCCTGGCCGTCGAGTTCGGCCTGCGCATCCTGAAGGTGGTGCCGGGGCGCGTCTCGACCGAGGTCGATGCGCGGCTCTCGTACAACACCCAGGCGAGCATCGAGAAGGGGCGATACCTCATCTCGCAGTACAAGGCCGCCGGCATCGGTCCCGAGCGGGTGCTCATCAAGATCGCCTCGACCTGGGAGGGCATCAAGGCCGCCGAGGTGCTCGAGAAGGAGGGCATCCACTGCAACCTGACGCTGCAGTTCGGCATGCATCAGGCCGTGGCCTGCGCCGAGGCCGGGGTCACGCTCATCTCGCCGTTCGTGGGGCGCATTCTCGACTGGTACAAGAAGGCCGAGAAGCGCGACAGCTACCCGCCGGCCGAGGATCCGGGCGTGAAGTCCGTCACCACGATCTACAACTACTACAAGAAGTTCGGGTACAAGACCGAGGTCATGGGGGCGAGCTTCCGCAACAAGGACGAGATCATCGAGCTCGCCGGCTCTGACCTGCTGACGATCGCGCCCAAGCTGCTCGACGAGCTCCGGAACGGAACCGGGACGCTCGTGCGCAAGCTCGATCCGGCCAAGGCCAAGGCGATGCCCATCGAGCGGATCAAGATGGACGAGCCGACCTTCCGCGCGATGCATGCCAAGGACCGGATGGCCCAGGAGAAGCTCGAGGAAGGCATCGTGGGATTCTCGAAGGCCATCGAAGCCCTGGAGAAGCTGCTGACCGAGCGCTACCACGTGATGCACGACCGGGTCGTGGCGGGAGAGGCCGCGCGCGCGTTCTTCAAGGCCTACGACCACGACGGCGACGGCCACATCACCCGGGAGGAGTGGGCGGGGAACGCGGCCGTCTTCGAGGCGCTGGACGGCGACCACGACGGCAGCATCACGGTGGAGGAGCTGGCCGCCGGCCTGGGGGCCGCGCACCATCTGTGATCGGACCCGCGCCGTCCCGGGGGCCCTTCGGGCCCAACGGTGACCGCGAGGTCCGGCAACGAGGAGCGCCAGGGGGTCACGGCGCAGGCCGTGACCCCCTGGTCGTCTCGGGATCCCGGCGACGCCAGCGGCCAGATGTGCCCGGCGAGGCCGCCCCGTGACCGCCCGCGGTCCCGGCCCCGACGAGGCCCAGGCCCGGCTGATCGACACCGTCCGGAGCTGGATCGCCGCGGCGCGTCGGATCGTCGTGCTCACCGGCGCCGGCATCTCGACGGACTCCGGCATCCCGGATTTTCGCGGCCCCCAGGGTGTCTGGACGAAGAACCCGGAGGCCGAGAAGCTGGCGACCATCCAGCACTACGTGGCCGACCCCGAGATCCGGAAGCGCGCCTGGCGTACCCGCGTGGACTCGGGCGCCTGGCAGGCGGGACCCAACGCCGGCCACCTGGCGCTGGTGGCCCTCGAACGCCGCGGGATCCTCGACACGCTCATCACCCAGAACGTGGACGGCCTGCACGGGCTGGCCGGCTCCTCGCCCGGGCGCGTGATCGAGATCCACGGCACGATCCGCGCGGTGGTGTGCCTGGACTGCGGCGAGCGGGCGCCCACCGAGCGACTGCTGGCCCGGCTGAGGGACGGCGAGGAGGATCCGCCCTGCCGCTCGTGCGGCGGTATCCTGAAGACGGCCACCATCTCGTTCGGCCAGGCCCTGGTCCCCGAGGACCTGAGACGGGCCGAGGCCGCCGCGCGCCGGGCGGACCTGCTGCTGGCCGTCGGCACCAAGCTCTCGGTGTGGCCGATCGCCGGCGTGGTGCCGGTGGCGAAGGAAGCCCACGCCCGGGTGGTGATCGTCAACGCGGAGCCCACCGAGATGGACGGGCTCGCCGACGCCGTCCTGCGCGGCTCGATCAGCGACCTGCTCCCGCGCCTCGTCGGAGACTAGCGCGCCTCGTTACCGGCCCGCGTCGCCCGGTCCCACCGGGTTCCGTCGGCCGGTCCGGCGCCAGCCGACGTCGGTCGAGCACTCGACCACGCGGAGGTGTATCGTGAAGCCGTGTCTCGACATCGAGTCCAGGGGCGCCGATTCCAGGAGGGAGTCATGCGGAACGTGACGGCAGGGCTGATCGTGAGCGGGATGCTGGTGGGGCTGGCCGGGGCCACGTGGGCGGACGCGCCCCGGGTGGCGCAGGCGACGGGGGCGCCGAAGGCGATGCCGGGCAAGGCGGTGGCGAGCTCGGTGAAGGTCCGGGGGACGATCGACGCCATCGACAAGGAGAAGGGCACGGTCACTCTGAAGGGGCCCAAGGGCCGTACCGTCACCCTCGAGGTCAGGGACCCGTCGAAGCTCGAGGCAATCAAGGTGGGAGATCCGGTCGTGGCCACTTACATGGAGGCGGTGGCCTTCCAGGTCCGGAAGGCGGGGACCGCGGCGCCCGGCGCCAGCGTGCAGGAGGCCCGGGTCGGCTCCAAGCCGGGCGAGAACCCGGCCGGGGCCGTCGGCCGCGAGGTCACGGTGACCGCGACCATCACCGCGATCGACAAGAAGGCGAAGACCGTCACCCTCAAGGGTCCTCAGGGCAATAGCGAGACCGTCAAGGTCCAGGACCCGAAGAACCTCGAGGGCGTCAAGGCGGGCGACCTGGTCGACATCACCTACACCCAGGCCCTCGCCGTCGCGCTCGACAAGCCGGCGAAGTAGCCGGGCTCGGCCTGCCGTCGGCCCTCGCCCCGGGGACGGGCGTGCGGTATGCCGCCTCGGCGCCGGCGGCCGGGGTGGGCGGACTACCCGGTGCGGCGGTGGAGGACCTCTGCTTGATCAGGGCCGCCACGGGCCGGGGTTGCCGGGCAGGGACCGGCGAGCGAGGAGAAGGGGCATCGTCATGACTACCGCCCCGCTCACGGCCCGATCGCCCGGCGGTAGTCCTCGAAGAACTCCGCAACCAGCGCGTCCGTGAGCGGGATGACCCCGGAGCCCGACCGGTGCCAGGGCACCCGGACGGGGCGCTCCGCCTGCCAGACGATCGCGCGCACGGGCCCGGCCACCCCTGGCACCGTCACCGCGCGCTCCACCGCGAGACGGACGAAGCCGAGCCCATAATGCCCCGAGAACGGCAGGTAGAAGCCCCGCAGCTCGGTCGCGCTCACCCGGTGGATCGAGACCGTCAGCCGGAGCGTGTCGGAGCTGCCGGGATCGACGGCGAGGGCCGGTCAACCGGCGCGCAGGGCGGCATCCAGGCGGCCCACCAGCTCCTCGGCGGCCACGCCGGGGTGATCGGGGGACACGACGACCTCGAGCGCCAGCCGATCGAGCGCCCCGAGGCCGGCGGCCGGCGCCTGCGTCGCTGCCGCGATCAGCAGCGCTGCGAGCAGCAATGGGAGGATCGTCCGTGTCGGGTACAACAGGTGAGTCCCAACGCAAGGCGTGACCGGGCGCGGCCTCCCGTCCCGGACGGTCCCGCCGGGAGGACCGGATGGCGCCTTCGCCTCGGCTAGACTAGCCGGCATTCGAGATGAGCGTCCCAGCGTTCCGTGTTCGCCGGTGTACGCGGCTGCGAGCAGTGACGGCTGGTTACACGAACGACCGGGCGCAATAATACCAAGGATGCGGCGAACGAGGCGAGGTCAGCGATGACGCCGCCCGGACGAGGCGATGCAGCGGACGAAGCGTGGCCCGACTGGACACGATGAAGCGCCACGACCGATCGAACCGGGCGATCCCGGGGAAGCCCTTCGGCGAGCTGGCGGCGGTGCCGAAGGATGCGGCGCCGTTGCCCGGCGAGGTGGCGCCACGCCCCCGGCTGCGCCCGGCGCTGACGACGGATTGCCGGTGACGGCCCCCGCGCCGCGCCTGCTCTCCACGCCCGACCTGGTCGGCGAGCTGCTGCGCCTCGCCGACCGAGGGTTTCCCCGGGACGACGTCCACCGCCTGCTCGCGACGACGCGCCTCGAGCCCGCCTCGCTCGATCGCCACGTCCGCTTCGCGCCGGGGCGATACACCCGGCACCTGGTGCACAAGAGCCCGGAGGTCGAGGTCCTCGTCCTGTGTTGGGCGCGGGGCAGCCGGGCCCCGATCCATGGTCACGAGGGGGAGCTGTGCTGGGCGCGGGTTGAGCGCGGGGCGCTGCGCTTTGCGAGCTGGCGGGAGGTATCGCGGACCCCGCTCCGGGTCATCCCGGTGGGCGAGCCGGTGCAGGGCGGTCCCGGTCACCTCGACGGCCCGGCCGAGCTCCACTCGGTCGAGAACCCGGCGGCGCTGGACCAGGATGCCGTGAGCCTCCACGTCTACTCGAAGCCGTACGACGAGTGCGACATCTACGATGTGGAGCGAGGTGAGGTACGGCGGGTCCGCCTCCGGTACGACTCGGTCGCGCACCTCGAGCCCCCCGACAGAGGCGCCTGAGACGGCCACCTCTGGAGCAGCGCCCCGCTCGCCGCGGTGACGGGCTCGAGCCGGGCGGCGCCGCCCGTCGCCGAGCGAGCACGACCCACGAATCCAGAGAGACACGCGTCTCTTCGGCAATCCGTCCCAGCCGGAGACTCTGCCATCGTACTGCCCCTTCTTGAGCGCGACCGCCCAGAACACGGCGGGCGATGGCGCTCATCCTGACCTCCCGTGCTTGGCCGAGTCTGGGGCGTTGGACCGGGTCGGGCGGGGTGACCGCGGCCTGGCTGCACCTTACAATGGTGCGACGGAAGGAGTTCAAGTCGAAGTCGGACCACAACGGCAGCAAGGGCGACACCGGCATGTACGTGGTGAAGGCGGTGACGGACAAGATGGGCAAGCTCGACAAGAAGGGCCTCGCCCAGGCGATCAAGAGCTCCTGCTTCAGCGCCGAGCAGACGCCGGGGCTGCTGATGGACGTGTGCTTCGACGACGAGGGCGACATCGACCGCCTGGTCGAGGTGAAGGGCGGCAAGCAGGTGGTGGTGGAGACGCTGCTCCCGCCAGGGAAAAAGTAGTTGAAAAGGAAGGTCGGGCTGGCGGCACTGACTTGCATCGAGTTGGCGCCGCCGGACCTCGTTTCCGCCGCGGCCGGTGCCGGCTACGACTACGTCGGCCTGCGGCTGATCCCGGTGGCGGGACAGACGTTGCCGGTGTTCGAGCAGCGCGACCTGGAGCGCCGCCTCGCCGACACCGGGGTCCGCGTTCTCGATGTCGAAGTGTTTCGTCTCTCTCCAGACGCCAACATCAATGAGTTCGAGCCAGCCATGGCCGTCGCCGCCCGCCTGTCGGCCACCGAGCTCCTGGTCCATGGTGCCGACCCGGACGAGGGCAGGCTGGTCGAATCCTTCTCGCGGCTTTGGGAGCTTGCGGCCCGCTACGGCCTGAACGCGAATCTCGAACCGATGCCCTGGGTCGAAGTCTCGACCGTGGCGAAGGCGAAGCGGATCATCAATGCTGCACGTAAGAAGAACGCCGCGATTCTGGTGGACGCGATCCATTTCTACCGCGCCGACAATAGCCTCGACGAGCTGAAAGGCGCCCCGCTGCGCTACATGCAGCTTTGCGACGCGCATCCCGGGCGCCCGACGGAAGTGCAGGAGCTCATGCGCCAGGCGCGCGGCGACCGGCTGTTTCCCGGCGAGGGCGCGCTCGACCTGCGCGGGCTGATGCGCGCGCTACCCGCCGACCTGCCGTTGAGCCTCGAAGTGCCGATCGCGCGGAAGATCGAGCCGTTCGAACGTGCCAGGCTCGCTTTGGAAGCGACCAAGAGATTCCTGGGTGAATGAGGGGAGGACTCGCAGGCAAACCCGCGGACGTCACCGGCTATCGCTGAGCGGCCCCTTCTGGCGTCGTGACGACGGCCCTCTGGGCGCCCGGCGCGTCCGCTGATTGGGCATCACGATTGCCGGGGAGCTCTGATGCGGATGAGAATCCCGCCGGATTCGCGCTCGAAGCGAGCGGGGGGGTAGGGCATGGGAGTGTGGACGCCCGAGGGCTATCTCGAAGCCCTCCGGTTTGCAGCCGAGGCGCACGCAGGGCAGACCGTGCCGGGCACCAACCTGCCGTACCTCCTCCACGTCACCTCGGTGGCCATGGAGGTCATCGCTGCTCTGCGGACGGAGGCTGGGCGGTAGCCGCCAGCATTGCCGGCAGCGATCACCGCGCCCGGGTCGGTGACGATCCGAACCGTGTCTGCCCATGTGGGCGCTCTGTATCGGAGCGAATAGATCCTCCTCCTCGTGAGAGTTTGGGCCGTCAGGGCCCCAGATCGGGCCCGGCCAGCCTCACCAATACGACGCCGGTGCCTGGCCCGAATCGACATTCGCCGGATGCGTTCCGCTGGTAGGATACGCGCATGCCGGCCGGCGCCGTCGATCGCATCCGCGTCACCACCGTCGTCGACAACTACATCGACAACCTGCGCCAGGACGACGCGGTAGCCCGCCGGTACAGCGCGTTCGTGGCTGGGAAGATGCCGGATCTTCGGGCCGAGCACGGCCTCGCCCACATGGTCGAGGTCACCCGGGGCGGCGACCGGTTCACGATGGCCCTCGACTTCGGGCTTACGCCCGACACGATGAACCACAATTTCCGCGAGCTGGCGCTCGATCCGGCGGCGATCGACGCGCTCGCCCTCTCCCACGGCCACCGCGACCATTGGGGCGGGCTGACCGGCTTCCTGCACGGGTGGCGGCGGCGGCTCCGCAGAGACTTGGCCTTCTACGGCGGCGTCGATCACTTCAGGCCCCGCTGGCAGCAGCGGGGGGAGCGCCGGGTCTACAGCGGCCGCCTGTCCCGAGACGAGATCGAGCGGTACGAGATCGACGTGCGGCTAGTCGCCCAGCCGACGCCGATCGCCGAGGGCTTGTGGCTCTCGGGCGAGATGCACGCCACCGAGGAGTGGGAGACCATTCCGTCGAATCTCCGCGTCGAGGAGGAAGGCGAGCTCCTCCAGGACACGTTCATCGGCGAGCAGAGCCTCGTGGCCAACGTGCGCGACCGTGGCCTCGTCGTGGTCACGTCGTGCTCGCACCGGGGCATCGTCGGCATCTGCCGCAACGCCGTCCGCTTCACCGGGGTTCCGCGGGTGCACGCCGTCATCGGCGGCTTCCACCTGAGCGGTCTCGACGACGCGCGCATCACGCGGGTCGTCGACGCCTTTCGTGGCCTCGACGTGGAGCACATCGTGCCGCAGCACTGCACCGGCATCGAGGCCATCTGCGCGGTCATGCAACGGCTGCCCGGGCGCTTCACCGCCAGCTCGGTCGGCACCACGTTCGAGTTCGCAGCGCCCAACTGACATTTACAGCGCACACCACCACGCCAACCAGGAGGGATCGACCTTGGGCGAGCCGAAGCAGCTCTTCAGCGCAAGCCTGGCCCAGGACGCCGTCTACAAGACCGGTCTGCGCAGCTTCATGGAGTACCGCGACCTCGGCATCGAGAAGGCCACGCATGGCAAGTTCCGGGCCCACACCATCCGGATCAAGAAGGAGTCGGCCGGCAACCACGGGCTGCACACGACCGGCCTGCACCAGCACAACTGCCTAGCCGCCCAGGACAGCTCACCGACGTGGTCGCTGGAGGCCATGACGAGCTTCAGGTCCACGCCGGCCTGGCGGCCCGCTAGCGCCGCCGGCGTGGCGATCCTGGCTGCGCCTCACAATGGTGCTACGATACCCGTCCAGGGCCGGTCTCGGGCTTCCGGAAACCCGTGGCGCAAGGGGGGTCGGCGATGAGGATCGTCCAGGGCGACGCGGTCCCGTTCGAGGAGCGCAAGCACCAGCACCGCCAGGGCACCTTTCGCTTCCGGCGGCTGCTCGAGGGGGAGCCGGGCTCGCCCGGCAACTTCTACTTCTCTGAGCCGATCATGATGGAGCCCGAGCACTTCGCGTGGGTGCCGGTGGAGGGCGAGCCCGGGGTCTCGGAGAAGCTCCTCGGGGTCTTCACCGAGCGACGCACCGAGGCGGGGTTGCTCTGGGTCGAGCCCGGGGCCCGCCACCGGGCCCGCGGGCGGCGGATCTACCTCGTCGTGTCCGGAAGCGGGCGCGTCGGGGGGGAGCCCTTCCGCGCGTACACCACCGTCCTCCTCGAGCGCGGCGAGACGGCGGACTTCTCGAGCGAGGAGACCGCGGAGATCCTGTTCCTCGGCCTGCCCCGGGTCGAGCGCCTGGCCGAGGCGGCGGTCGCCGCGGAGCGCCGCGAGCCGGCCGGGCAGCCCGCGAGCTGACGAGAAGCATCGCGCTCCCGGAGGATCCGTGAAGACGGCGGCCGAGCGGCTGGCGGCGTTCGCGACGGAGCTCGCCTACGAGGCGATCCCGCCCGACGTCGTCGAGACGGCCAAGCTCCACCTCCTCGACACGCTGGGGTGTGGCCTCGCCGCGCACGGGCTCGACGTCGCGACCGCGGGGCGGGCAGTGGCGGCCGAGATGGGGGGCACGCCGGAGGCGACGGCGATCGGCCTCGCCCGCCGGCTGCCGGCGGCGCAGGCGGCGCTGGCCAACGGCATGCTGTGCCACGGCCTCGACTTCGACGACACGCACGCCGACGCCGTCTGCCACGTGAGCGTCGTCGTCGGGCCGGCGGCGCTCGCGGTCGGCGAGGCGCGGGGCGCGCCGGGCCGGGACGTCGTCGCTGCCCTCGTCGGCGGCAACGAGATCGTGGCGCGCCTCGGCATGGCCGCCGGCGGCCTCTTCCACCGCCGCGGCTTCCACCCGACCGGTGTCTGCGGCGTGTTCGGCGCCACCGCGGCCGCCGCGCGGCTCGACGGCCTCGATGACCGGGCCGCCGCCCGCGCCCTCGGCATCGCCGGGAGCCTGGCCTCGGGCCTCCTCGCCTTTCTCGAGGACGGCTCGCCGACCAAGCCGATCCATCCGGGCTGGGCGGCCCACGGCGCGGTCATGGCGGCGCGCCTGGTCGCCCACGGGGCCGCCGGCCCCGCGGCCGTCCTCGAGGGCCGCTACGGGCTCTACGACGCCTTCGTCGGCCAGGACGGCCGGGCCCTCGAGCGCGAGCTCGCCGACCTGGGCGCCCGGTGGGAGACCCGGCGGATCGCCTGCAAGCCCTATCCCGCCTGCCACTACGTGCACGGCGTGCTCGGGGCCGTCCGGGAGGCGACCGGCAGCCAGGCGCTGGCGCCCGACGAGATCGTGGAGGTCGTCGTCACCGTCCCCGAGGCGAGCGTGCCGATCGTGCTCGAGCCGGCCGCGGCGAAGGTCGCGCCCCGGACCGAGTACGAGGGGAAGTTCTCGCTCCCGTACTCGACGGCGGCGATGCTCGTGCACGGGACCGTCGGGGTGGCGACCTACACGGAGAAGGCGATCGGTGACCCGGTGGTCCTCGAGGTCGCGCGGCGCGTCCGCTACGAGACCCGGCCCTACCCGACCGCGGCGCGCGCGTTCCCCGGGGGCATCCGGATCCGCCTCCGGGATGGCCGCACGCTGGAGGCGGACTGCCCGTACCAGAAGGGCGCCCCCGAGAACCCGCTCTCGCCGGCGGAGGTCGTGACGAAGTTTCGCGGGAACGCCGGGCTCGCGCTCCCGCCCGCGGCGGTGGCGGCGCTCGAGGCTGCCGTCCTCGACCTCGAGGGCGTTGGCGATCTTCCTGCGGCGCTCGCGCCCCTCCGCGACGCCATCCGGATCCGGTGAGAGACGGCCTAGTCATCAGCCGCTCCGGCTGGGCGGTGGGCGGGAGGTCCCGAACGTGAGGCCGCTCGCGGACGTCCGCATCCTCGCGCTCGAGCAGTACGGCGCCGGCCCGTTCGGGACACTCCACCTCGCCGACCTGGGCGCCGAGGTCATCAAGATCGAGGAGCCCACGACCGGCGGAGACGTCTCCCGCTACGTGCCGCCCGGCCAGGCGGGCGAGGACAGCCTCTTCTTCGAGACCTTCAACCGCAACAAGCGGAGCCTGTCGCTCGACCTCGGGACCGCGGCCGGCCGGCGGGTCTTCGAGGACCTGGTGCGCGTCTCCGACGTCGTGTACTCGAACCTCCGGGGCGACGTCCCGGGGCGGCTCCGCATCCGGTACGCGGACCTCCGGTCCCTGAACCCGGCGATCGTCTGCTGCTCGCTCTCGGGGTTCGGCATGACCGGCCCCCGCCGGAGCGAGCCGGCCTACGACTACCTCCTCCAGGGGCTGGCCGGCTGGATGAGCCTCACCGGCGAGCCCGACGGGCCGCCGACCAAGTCGGGGCTGTCGCTGGTGGACTACTGCGGCGGCTTCGTCGGCGCGCTGGCCGTCCTGGCCGGGGTCCACGCCGCGCGGCGCGACGGCGTGGGCATGGACTGCGACCTCGCCCTCTTTGACACCGCGGTGAGCCTCCTCACGTACGTGGGGACCTGGTATCTCACCGCCGGCGTCGAGCCGAGGCGCGCCCCCCACTCCGCCCATCCCTCGCTGGTGCCCTTCCAGAACTTCCAGACGGCCGACGGCTGGATCGTGGTGGCCTGCCCCAAGGAGAAGTTCTGGCGGCGTCTCTGCGAGGCGATCGGCCAGCCCGGGCTGGCCGACGACCCGCGCTTCGCCGACTTCGCCGCCCGGCACGCCCACGCCGGCGAGCTGCGGGATCTCCTGGGCAAGGCCTTCGCGGCGGCGGCCTCGGCCGAGTGGCTCGAGCGCCTCGCGGCTGGCGGCGTGCCGTGCGCCCCGGTGCACTCGGTCGCGGAGGCCCTGGCCGACCCGCAGACGGTGGCGCGAGGCCTCGTGGTGGAGACGGCCCACCCGCGCTTCGGCACGGTGCGGCAGCTCCGGAGCCCCGTCCGCGTCGGCGGCGAGCCCCCGCCCGACCGGCGGGCCCCGCGGCGCCACGAGGACGGCGACGGACTCCTGGCGGCGCTGCTCGGCTACGACCGCGACCGGATCGCCACCCTCGCGGCCGGCGGCGCCTTCGGCGTTCCGCCGCCCGCGTGACGGAGTCGAGCCCATGGACTTCGAGCTGAGCGAGGAGCAGCAGCTCTTCCGCAAGACCCTCCGGGACTTCGTCCGCGACCGGATCGCCCCGGTGGCGCGGGAGTGGGAGCAGGCGGGCCGGTATCCGACCGAGATCGTCGAGGGCATGAAGGGGCTGGGGCTCTTCGGCCTGACGGTCCCCGAGGCGTACGGCGGGCTGGCCGTCGATCTCGTCTCCTACGCCATCGCGTTCGAGGAGATCGCCCGGGGGTGGATGGGGATCGCCGGCATCCTCGGCAGCCACTCCCTGGCCTGCTGGCTGCTGGCGCGGCACGGGACGGAGGCGCAGCGGGGGCGCTGGCTCCCCGACCTCGCGACCGGCCGGCGGCGGTCGGGGCTGGCCCTGACCGAGCCGGGGGTGGGGAGCGATCTCCAGGCGATCACGACGCGCGCCGTCCGGGACGGCGACGCCTACGTGCTCAGCGGGACCAAGATGTGGATCACGAACGCGCGCCACGCCGATCCCCTCCCGGTCCTCTGCGTGACCGATCCGGCGGCGGCGCCGCGCCATCGCGGCATCAGCGTGCTGATGGTCGAGGCCGGCACCCCGGGGTTCACGGTGGGCCGTGACCTGGGTAAGCTCGGCTACAAGGGCACCGAGTCGTGCGAGGTCCACTTCGAGTCCGCCCGGGTCCCGGCGGCCAACCTCCTCGGCGGCGCCGAGGGGCAGGGCTTCCGGCAGGTCATGACCGTGCTCGAGATCGGCCGCCTCAACGTCGCCGGGCGCAGCATCGGCATCGCCCAGGCCGCCTGCGACGCCGCGCTCCGCTACTCGCGCGAGCGTCACGCCTTCGGTCAGCCCATCGGCGACTTCCAGGCCGTGCAGCTCAAGCTCGCCGACATGGCCACCGGGATCCAGGCCGCCCGGCTCCTCACGTGGTGGGCCGCCGCCCGCACGGACCGCGGGGAGCGGGCCGACGCCGAGACCGCGATGGCCAAGCTCTTCGCCTCCGAGCTCGCCCTCCGGGCCGCGCTCGACTCGATGCGGATCCACGGCGGCTACGGCTACTCGACGGAGTTCGAGGTGGAGCGCCTCTACCGGGACGCCCCGCTGATGGCGATCGGCGAGGGCACCAACGACATCCTGCGGGTCCTGATCGCCCGCGCCCTCGCCCGGGAGGCCTGAGCGCCTGTGAAGCGATCGGTTCCTCCGGCTCCCCCCTCCCCCACGGCCAAAGGCCGAAGGCCGTCGAAAGGTAGGGGAGGGGGGCCAAAGGCCGAAGGCCGTCGAAGGATCGGGTGGGCGGGAGGAGATCGATGACCTCCACCGCGCGCATCATCGACGTCCACGCCCACGTGACGCCGCTGCGCTTCCAGCGGGCGGTCCTCTCCGGCTCCGACTGGTTCGGGATGACCCCGGCCGACGGCGAGCTCGGCAACATCCGGAACCGCTGGGGTCCGGCCCAGCGCATCGAGGCGATGGACGCGGCCCTGGTCGACGTCCAGCTCCTGTCGCCGACCGACTGCTTCTACCAGTACCACCGCGAGCCCTCCGTCACCGCGCGTATCGCCGCCGAGTGCAACGACGAGGTCGCGGCGATGGTGCGGGATCACCCGGCGCGCTTCATGGGGCTGGGGACCTTGCCGATGCAGGACCCGGACCTGGCGGTGGCCGAGATGGAGCGCGGCCGGCGCCAGCTCGGACTCAGCGGCTTCATGATCGACGACCACGTCAACGGGCTGACCCACGACCACGACCTGTTCGACCCGTTCTGGGCCGCCGCCGAGGCCCTGGGGGCGTTCGTCTTCGTGCACCAGGGCGCGCCCACCTCCGTGACCTACCGGACGCAGAGCTACTTCCTGCTCAACTCGGTAGGGAACCTCGTGGATCGCACGCTGACATATGGCTGTCTGGTCTACGGCGGCGTCATGGACCGATACCCGGCGCTCACGGTGTGCCTGGCCCACGCCGGCGGGTACGTCCCCTACGCCATGGACCGCATGGACCACGGCTGGAAGGTCCGGCCGGCTTCGCGGGGCCGATCCCGCGACGTGCCGAGCAGCTATCTCCGGCGCTTCTACTACGACACCGTGACGTACACCGACCGGAACCTCCGGACGCTGGTCGACATGGTGGGGGCCGACCGCGTGGTCTTCGGAACCGACTGGCCCGCGCCCATGGCGGTCGAGGACGCGGTCCGCCGCATCCGGTCATCGACCGCGCTGACCGACGAGGAGCGACGCTTGATCCTGACGGACAACACGGAGCGGATCTTCGCCAGCACCGGCGCCGCCGCCGGCCGGGGCTGACGGAGACTCCCCGAAGATCTCAGAGGGTGTGAAGGAATCGGGTCCTCCGGCTCGGGGGGTGGGAGGGAGGTCCCGAAGATCTCAGCGACCCAGGACGAGGCGACGGACCTCGGCGGCGGCGGCGGAGACCGCCGCCGGGTCCCGGAAGTTGGTGGTGTTCATGAACCGCTCGGTCAGCGTCTCGAGCCGGAGGATGAGGTTCCCGGTCACCTGGGATCCGGTGATGATGCCCTGCGTGACGGCCGAGATGCCGGCCTCGCAGGCGATGTCGGTCTGGCCGGTCAGCGGCTTCTCGGATCCCGTCTCGCTGGGCCGGGAAAGCCCGCTCACCCGGACACGCTGGGCATTGTCGGAGGCCTGGAAGACGACGGCCAGGGTCAGCCCCTTCGCGTCCGGGACGGACCAGTTGCCGAAGGCGTCGCTCATGCCCTGGGCCACCACCGGCACACCGGGTTGATTCAGGTCGAGCACGACGAACCGGGAGTTGGCGACGGGACCGCCCCCGACCAGCTCCGGGAACGTCGCGGTGCCGCGGAGCGTCGACTGGGAACCCGAGCCGCCGCCGCCGCAGCCCAGCGTGACGAGCAGACAGAAAACGACCAGCGAGCCAGCCGTGGCCGACCGACGCACGCCCCCCCGCATGACCTTCCCCCCGTGAGCGAGAGCGTCAGGGTCATGGGTCCACCGTTCCCTCCCGAGGACCCGCGGACAAGACACCCCGACAGGGTACGGCAGGCGATACGGCTACACCAAGGAACCTGTCAAGCGAGGGCGAGGCAGAGGGCGGGCGGTCAATGCGTCGCGGCGGGGGGCGGCGCCCCGTCGTGACCGGCATGGACCCCGCCGTCCCGGACCGGTAGTCGAAGCCAACCGGCGCGTCGGATCGTCCGCCGCGCGGCTCCGGGGCGAGGTTCAAGCTCTCCTTGACCGGCGCGGTGTGCTCGCGCATGAGCGCCTCCGCCCGCGCGCCTTCGCCGGCTTCGAGCGCCTCGACGATCGCGTGATGCTGGCGGTGAGCGTACCGGAGGATGTCGAACATCGAGGCCTTGTCGAGCCGGTCGAAGGCCACCGCCCGGGCGGCCGCGAACGGCACGTGGTCGTTCCGGGCGAGGGCGTCGGCGATGGCGCGGCTGCCGGCGGTCTCGACGACGAGCGCGTGAAAGCGCCCGTTCAGCTCGCTGTATCGCGACTCGTCGGTCTCGAGCAGGTGGCCGCGGGCGAAGATCTCGTCACCGTCCGCCAGGCAGCGTCGCAGCTCCCGCAAGAGGTCCGGTGACGCGCCGCGCTCGGCCACCAGGCGGGCGGCCAGCCCTTCCAGCACCCCCCGCACGTCGAGCGCCTCGAGAACGTCGCGGGCGCTGAAGGCGCGGACCACGTAGCCGCGCGCGCCCGCGGGGGCAAGGAGCCCTTCCCGGGCCAGAGCGGGGAGCGCCTGCCGGATCGGCGTGCGCGAGACGCCGAGTCGCTCGGCCAGGGCGACCTCCCCGAGCCGCTCCCCGGGCGCCAGGTCGCCCCGCAGGATCATCTCCCGCAGCTCCACGACGATGCGCGACTCTCGGGTGGCCATGTCTCTCTGCCGCTCGGCGGCGCCGTTTGTATCCATTCATGCCATACGAGCCGTCATCCGGCCACGTCGTGGGCTGGTTTGGATCCAACTTTTCGGTTAGAGTAGCCATCCGAGGCCCCAACGGTCAAGAGCGGGAGGGTGGGACGCCGGCCCCGCGGTCCGGGAACCCGACCCCACGCGGCGGAGGTCCCGGCAAGGAGACCCGACATGCACGCGAGATCGATTCCACCATTTCGCGCCGACCACGTCGGCAGCCTGCTGCGGCCGCCCGAGCTGCTGGCGGCCCGGGACCGGTACGCGCGCGAGGAGATCCCCGCGGCCGAGCTCCGCCAGGCGGAGGACCGCTCGATCCGCGACGCGGTGCGGCTTCAGGAAGAGCTGGGGTTCCGGGCCGCCACGGACGGCGAGCACCGGCGGACGTTCTTCCACATCGACTTCCTCGAGAAGCTGGAGGGGGTCGCGGTGCGGGGCGGGCTGGCGACGCGGTTCCACGGCGCGAAGGGTGACGTGGACTTCGCCCCGCCCCGCCTGGAAGTGACCGGCAAGCTCCGCCGCGTCCGGCCGATCCAGCTCGAGGACTTCCGCTACCTCCAGTCGGTGGCGCGCGTGGTTCCCGAAGGTCTGCATCCCCTCGCCGACCATGGTACATTTCCGCGGAGGGCGGGGGGCGATCAGCCGCGAGGCGTACCCGGACCTGGAGGAGTTCTTCGGCGACCTGGCCCGCTGCTACCGGGAAGAGCTCGCCGACCTGGCCGGCGCCGGCTGCCGGTATGTCCAGCTCGACGACACCAACCTGGCCTACCTCTGCGATCCGAAGCTCCGCGAGGGGGCGCGGGAGCGGGGCGACGATCCCGAGGCGCTGCCGCGCCGGTACGCCCGGCTCATCAACGCGGCGCTGCGCGATCGCCCGGCCGGCCTCACCGTGGGCATCCACCTGTGCCGCGGTAACTTCAAGAGCGCCTGGGTCGCCGAGGGAGGCTACGAGCCGGTGGCCGAGGTCCTCTTCAACGAGCTCGACGTTGACGGGTACTTCCTGGAGTACGACGACCATCGATCGGGGGACTTCGCCCCGCTCCGGTTCGTCCCGCGCGGCAAGAAGCTGGTGGTGCTCGGGCTCGTCACCTCCAAGGTGGGCGCACTCGAGCCGAAGGCCGAGCTGGCGCGGCGAATCCAGGACGCCGGCCGCTACGTGCCGCTGGAGCAGCTCGCGCTGAGCCCCCAGTGCGGCTTCTCCAGCACGGTGCACGGGAACCAGGTGACCTTCGAGGAGCAGCGGGCGAAGCTCGGGCTGGTGGTGGAGACCGCGGCCGAGGTCTGGGGCTCTCTCTGAGAGCCTGAAGGACTCGGGTCTTCGGCTCCCGCTCCCCCCGGCCACAGGCCGAAGGCCGTGAAGGGTGGGGGAGGGGGGCTGGGGGGGTAGGCGGGAGGCCCGATCAGGAGGACGCCGTCATGGCGATCGACGTCGAGAAGCTGAGGCGGACGGGGACGCCGAGCGACCTGCCGTTCTCGATCCGGAAGATCGGACACGTCGTCCTCCGCGCCTCCGACCTCCAGCGCTCGGTTGACTTCTACACGAAGGTGCTCGGGTTCGAGATCTCCGACGTCTACCCCGAGGAGATGGTGCCGGGCGGGATGGTCTTCATGCGCTGCAACGCGGACCACCACGGCGTCGCCCTCGTGGGCGGCATGTCCGGTCCCGCCGCCAAACGGGAGCTCGACCACTTCGCGTTCGAGGTCGCCACGCTCGACGAGGTATTCCGTGCCCGCCGGCACCTGCGGGAGCGCGGGGTGCCCGTCGTCTTCGAAGGCCGCCGCCGGGCCGGCGTGCAGATCGCCATCGAGTTCAACGACCCCGACGGGCACCACCTCGAGATCTACTGGGGGGTGGACCAGGTCGGCCCCGACGGCCGGGTCCGCCCCGCCGCGGAGTGGCGGGGCGCCAAGACGCTGGAGGAGGCGGTGGCGAACCCCGTGCCCGGCCAGCATCCGGCGCTCTCCGACCCAACCCTCCTCCAACCGGGGGCCATCGTTCCGGCCCCCCCCTCCCCCCCGGCCACAGGCCGAAGGCCGTCGAAGGGTGGGGGAGGGGGGCTGGGGGGGTAGGAGGGAGGTCCCGAATGACGGCCCTCGTGGTGAGCGCGCACGCGGCGGACTTCGTCTGGCGCTGCGCCGGCGCGATCGCTCTGTACGCCCGGCGCGGTTACGAGGTCACCATCCTGTGCCTGTCCTACGGCGAGCGCGGCGAGTCGGCCAAGCTCTGGCGCGAGCCGGGGATGACCCTGGAGCGGGTCAAGCAGAGTCGCCACCAGGAGGCGCAGGCGGCGGCGGACGTCCTGGGGGGGCGGCTCGTCACGTTCGACGCCGGCGACTACCCGCTCCGGCTCACCGACGAGCTGTTCGCCCGGCTGGTCGACCTGTACCGGGACGTCCGCCCGGCGTTCGTGCTGACCCACGCGCTCGAGGACCCCTACAACCGCGACCACCCGGACGCCGCGCGGCTGGCCCAGGAGGCGCGCATCGTCGCCCAGGCGCACGGCCACCGGCCAGAGCAGAAGGTGATCGGCGCGCCGCCCGTGTTCCTGTTCGAGCCCCACCAGCCGGAGCAGTGCAACTTCCGGCCGCAGGTGCTGCTCGCGATCGACGAGGTGTGGGAGGTCAAGCGGAAGGCGATGGAGTGCATGGCGGCCCAGGAGCACTTGTGGGAGTACTACACGCGCGTCGCGCTGCAGCGAGGCGTGCAGGCCGCCCGCAACTCGGACCGCCAGGTGAAGTACGCCGAGGCCTACCAGCGGATCTACCCCCAGGTCACGGACGCCCTGGCATGAACGGCGGACCGATGGGGCAGACCCGGATTCCCTGCCTGATGATGCGAGGCGGCACCTCGAAGGGTGCGTACTTCCTCGCCGCCGACGTCCCCGCGGATCCCGCGCGGCTCGAGCGGGTCCTGCTCGCCGTCATGGGCTCGCCCGACCGGCGGCAGATCGACGGGCTGGGCGGCGCGGATCCGCTGACCAGCAAGGTGGCCATCGTCGGCCCGCCGACCCGGGCCGACGCCGACGTTGACTACCTGTTCGCGCAGGTGGTCGTTGACGAGCCGCGGATCGACCTCAACCAGAACTGCGGGAACCTCCTGGCCGGGGTGGCGCCGTTCGCGATCGAGCGCGGCCTGGTCGAGGCACGCGAGGGCGAGACGCGGGTCCGCATCCACATGGTCAACAGCGCGAGCCTGGCCGAGGCCACCGTGCAGACGCCGGACGGGCGCGTCCGGTACGACGGCGAGGCCCGCATCGACGGCGTGCCGGGGACGCACGCCCCGGTGCTGATCGACTTCCTGGACGTCGCCGGCTCGTCCTGCGGCGCCCTGCTGCCGACCGGCAACGCCGTTGACGTTCTCGATGGCGTCCCCTGCACGCTGATCGACAACGGGATGCCGGTGGTCGTGGTGGCGGCGGCCGCCCTCGGCCGCACGGGCTACGAGTCCAAGCCGGAGCTGGACGCGGACGACGAGCTCAAGCGTCGCGTCGAGGCGGTCCGCCTGAAGGCGGGACCGCTGATGAACCTGGGCGACGTCGCGCGGAAGAACGTGCCGAAGGTGTCGCTGGTGGCGCCGCCCCGGGCGGGCGGCGCCCTGTGCACCCGGACCTTCATTCCCCGCGACTGCCACGCGGCGATCGGCGTGCTCGGCGCGGTGACGGTGGCGGCCGCCTGCGTGTGGCCGGGCTCGGTCGCGGCCGGGGTGGCGGTGGTGCCCGCCGGCGCCCGCAAGCGCCTGGCGATCGAGCACCCCAGCGGCGAGTTCACCGTCGAGCTGGACGTCGAGGAAGCCGGCGGCCGTCCCCGGCTCCGGCGCTCGGCGCTGCTGCGGACCGCCCGGCTCCTGTTCGACGGCTACGTGCACGTGCCGGCCGGCGTCTGGGACGGCCGGAGCGGTCGGCCGGGGCCGGAGCAGCGGGCGGCCGCGGCGCCGGGACGCTGACCGGGCGCCGCCGTGATCCTCCACGCCAACCACATCGGGCCAGGCGGCGCTGCGCTGCCGGCGCTCAGTGAGAAGGCCGGCGAGGTCGTCCGGACGGTGCTGGGCCTCGTCGGGGAGGGGCGGTTCGACCCGCGCGTGGTGTCGGGTCTCCGCCTCCACCTCGACTGGATCCAGTACCGGGCCAACTTCCGGGAGCCGGTGACCGTCCGCCGGGCGACCGATCCGCGCGGGGGGACGGCCGCCCTCGCCGAGATCGCCGTCGACCTCCGCCGGGTCGAGCCGGCGTCCCTCCGCACCGCCCTCGCCGACGCCTTCCGCGCCGTGAGCGACGACGCGGCCCTCGATCCCTCCGGCGCGTCCGGGCGCCTCTACCTCGACGACTGGGTGCCGCTGCGCGACAGCGTGATCTGGCGGTTCAACCACCTCTTCTGGCAGCACGTGGCCGACTGGGAGGCCGCCGTCGGGCGGCGGTTCGAGGAGGCGCTGCCGAGCGGTCGCTCCGACGCCAACCACCCGGAGGCGGTGGCGGATTCGGTGGCCGACTTCTGGACCCTCCTGCGCGACCTGGAGAAGCGGGGGCGGCTTCCCGCCGAGCTGTTCGTGCTGGAGATCGGCGTGGGATCCGGGATGCGCGCCGGGCTCTGGCTGGACCGCTTCCGCGCGCTGGACGAGGAGCGGGGCACGACCTACTACCCGCGCCTGCGGTTCCTGCTCGGCGACTACTCGCTGCCGACGCTGGACCGCGCCCTGGCGGCGGTGGCGTCCCACGGCGACATCGTGAGCGTCATCGCCATGGACGCGCTGAACCCGCTCAAGACGCTTGCCTTCTTGCGATACAAGATCCTCTACGTCCACCTCACGAACGTCTACGACAACCTGCCCCACGACGAGCTGGTCCGTCGCGATGGCCGCCTCTACCTGGTCGAGGCCCGCGGCTACCTCTCGCGGGAGGACGCCGAGCGGATCGCGGCCGCCGCCGGGCTGGCGCCCGAGGCCGTCGGCCCGACGGTGGAGCACCTGCTCCGGATCGGCCCCGGGGCCCTGGGGACGACGGATCGGGGGGTCGCGTTCTGGCGGGCGGTGTGGGACGCCCTCCGCCTGGAGGAGCGGCTCGTACAGCTGGACGACGTCGCCCAGGCGCCCATCCCGCCCGGGCTCGACCGGAGCCATCTCGAGGACCTGCTGGGCGAGGCCCCGGACGACGTGCGCTTCCACCTCTCGCGGGGCGCCGCCGAGAGCTTCGTCCACACCGTGCCCCTCCTCCATCCGCGCGGCTACCTCCAGGTCCAGGACATCTTCGTGACCGACATGCACGAGTACCGGCAGGGCTTCCGCGGGCCCGGCAAGCTCGACGGGTCGGTCGTGAACTGGGTCAACGGCGCCCTCCTGCGCGCGATCGGGGCGCGCGCGGGCTACGACGTCCACTTCGCGCCGTTCCGGTACCGGGCGGGGTCGCGGACGTCGATCCTCTACACCACCCCGCGGGAGTGACGTCGATGTCGGAGCTCTTGCCCACCGCCGTCGTCGGAAGCTACGCGATGCCCGGGTGGCTCGAACGGGTGAAGAACGACTACCTGCACCGCCGGCTGTCCCGCCACGACCTCGACGACATCCACGACACCGCGGTGAAGGCGGCGATCAAGGACCAGGAAGTGGCCGGCGTCGACATCGTCTCGGACGGGGAGCTCCGCCGGGAGAACATGATCGATCACTTCACGACCCGGCTCCCCGGGGTCGAGATCGACCACGCGTCGAAGCGCTCCTACTACGATCTGTACGACTGCGTGGTGCGCGGGCGGCTCCCCACCGGCTCGCTCGGGCTGGTCGAGGAGTTCCGCTTCCTCCGGCGCTTCACCGACCGGCGCGCGAAGATCTCCGTCACCGGCCCCCACTCGCTCGTCAAGCGCATCCGCAACGCCCACTACCCGAGCGACGAGGCCTTCGCCCTCGACATCGCCCGCGTCCTGAACGTCGAGCTGCGCGAGCTGGTGCGGGCGGGGGCGACCGACATCCAGATCGACGAGCCGTACTACTCGGGGTTCCCCGAGGACCTGCCGTGGGGCGTGCGCGCGATCAACGCGCTCGTCGAGGGCGTGGGGGCGTGGCTGTCGCTCCACGTCTGCTACGGGAACCGCTACGGCAAACCCTCGTGGGAGGGGAGCTACCGCTACCTGTTCCCGGCGATCCTCGACGCGCGCGTGAACCAGCTCACGCTGGAGTTCGCGCGACGAGGCGACGAGGACGTCCGGCTCTTCAAGGAGTTCGATCCGCCGTTCACTCTTGGCCTCGGCGTCATCGACGTGAAGAGCCACGAGGTCGAGACCCCGGGGATGGTCGCCGAGCGGGTCCGCGCCGGCCTCGACGTCGTGCCGGCGGCCCGGCTCGCGATCAACCCGGACTGCGGGCTCCTGCACCTCCCCCGGGCCGTCGCGTTCGCGAAGCTGGGGGCGATGGTGGACGGGACGCGGATCGTGCGCCGGGAGGTCGGCGGCTGAACAGTCTGGCGGCGGCGCTCCAGGGTGGCCGCTTCTGCTACGTCGTGGAGCTGGTCGCCTCGGCCCTCAGTCGCGAGGCGAAGCTCCTCGAGGTGGCCTCGGGCCTCGCCCGTCTCCCTGACGTGGTGGCCGGGAGCGTCACCAGCTACGCGGGGGGCGCCATGGGCCACGACCCGATCCGGGTCGGCGCCGCCGCCCGCGCCCGGGGGCTCACGCCCAACGTCCACCTGACGTGCGTCAGCCAGGACCGCCAGGCCGTGCGCAAGACGCTCGAGGACCTCCACGCCCTCGGGATCGAGAACGTCTTCGCGCTCACCGGCGACTATCCGCGATCCGGGCCCGCCGGGAAAGACCGGCCGGCCGAGCCGCCGGTGTTCGACCTCGACTCGGTCCAGCTCGTCCGCCTGATCGACGACCTCCGCCGGGCGGGCCGGGGCTTCCACGTCTCGGTCGCGGTCTCCCCGTTCAAGTACATCGAGGCGGACTGCCTCTGGCAGTACCTGAAGCTCGAGAAGAAGATCGCCGCCGGCGCCGACTGCGCCATCACCCAGGTCGGCTGGGACGCGGAGAAGTTCCGCGAGCTCAAGCGCTACCTCGGCGAGCGCGGGCTGACCACGCCGCTCCTCGGCAACGTCTACGTCCTCGGCCCGCGCACCGCCGAGCGGATGAGCCGGGGCGAGCCGCCGGGGTGCTGGGTGTCGCCGGCGCTGCTGGCTACCGTCCAGCAGGAGAGCCGGGCCCCGGACGGCGGCCGGCGCGCCCGCCTGGAGCGCGCCGCGCGGACGGTCGCGGTGCTCCGCGGCCTCGGGTACGCCGGCGCCTACATCGGCGGCACCCACGACCCCGCGCACATCGAATGGATCGTCCGCCGGGCGGCGGAGCTGGCCCCGCGCTGGGAGGAGCTGGCCGTGGAGCTAGCCTACGGCGCCGAGGACGGGTTCTACCTGTACGCGGATCGCGGCCGCGGCGCCCGGTCGGCGACGCCGGCCGGCGCGCCCCCGCTCCGCCCGCCGCCGGGCCAGGGGCGGCTGGTCACGGCGATCGTGCCGCGCGCCCTCGACCTCCTGGGCCGGCTCTTCCCGGTGACGCGCGACACCTGGCTCCGCCGGGCCCTCCGCCGGCTCGGCGCGCGGGTGGACCGGATCCCGGCGCTGGCGGGCGCGGTCGAGCGCGTCGAGCGGGCGGTGAAGACGCCCCTCTTCGGCTGCCAGTCCTGCGGCAACTGCGTGCTCGGCCACCTGGAGTACGTCTGCCCGCAGACGTGCCCGAAGCAGCTCCGGAACGGCCCGTGCGGGGGCACTCACCTCGGGCGCTGCGAGGTGGTGCCGGACCAGCCGTGCATCTGGGTCGGGATGTACGAGCGCGCCCGCGCGGGCGGCCGGGTCCACGGGCCTGCTCACCTACGTGCCGCCGCCGGCCCGGTCGCTCCAGGGCACCAGCTCCTGGCTCAACTACCTCCTCGAGCGCGACAGCCGACCCTCGACCCTCGCCCCCGACCCGTAGCTGGCCCGACCTCCTCACGGACGCGCCCTGCAAGCTGGTCCCCAATGCCCACATTGAGAGCTTCCGCAGTCGATTCCGTGCTCCCTCTCCCTCCCGTGGGAGGGCGAGGTTAAGAAGGGTCAGCCGTCGCCCACCTCGAGGAGGAGCTTGCCGCTGACGCCCCGCCCCTCCAGGTGCCGGTGCATGTCCGAGCAGGCCGCCATCGGATAGCGCGCTTCGATCGGGATCGCGAGCCGCCCCTGGAGCAGCGCATCCAGGACGTAGCGGACCCCGCGCCGCCAGCGCGGCGAGCCCGGCCGGGCGTGCAGGAGCTCGAACCCGGCCAGGCTCGTGGAGCGCTCGTAGAGCTTGGGTCGGACGGGGAAGTCGGGATAGCCGGCCGCCTCGCCGATGTTGATCACCCGGCCGAAGGGTCGCAGCAGTTCGAAGCTGCGCGGCAGCACGTCGGCCCCCAGCGAGTCGATCACCAGATCCACGCCGCGCCCCCGGGTGAAGGCCATCGTGGCGGCGACGAAGTCCTCCCGGCTCCGGTCGATCACGCGGTCGGCGCCGAAGGCCAGCGCGCGGGCGGCCTTGGCCGCCGACCCGGTGGTCCCGATGACGCGGGCCCCGAACGCCTTGGCGAGCTGCGTGAGGCAGAGCCCGACGCCGCCGCCGATGGCGTGCACGAGGATCGTCTCGCCCTCCCGCACCCGGTGGGCGGTGCGCAGGAGGTGATACGCGGTGAGCGCGACGACCGGAAAGGCGGCGCCGAGCTCGAGCGGTAGCGCCTCGGGAAGCGGAACGACGTAGGACGCCGGTACCGCCACGCGCTCGGCGTAGCCCCCCAGCATGCGGGGACCGGTCAGGGCCGCCACGCGGGCGCCGACCGTCACGTCGCGCACGGCCGACCCGACGGCCGCCACCCGCCCGGAGACTTCGAGCCCGATGATCGCCGGGTAGCTGACCGGCTCGGGATAGACCCCTTGCCGCTTCTGGACGTCGCTCCAGTTACAGCCGGCCCAGGCGACCTCGATCAGCACCTCGTCGGGCTCGGGGAGCGGCGCCGGGAGCTCGCGCAGGGCGAGCGCCTCGGGGTCGCCCGGGGACTCGACCACGATGGCCCGCATCCGGTCGGAGGCGACTCGGCGATCTCCGGCGACGGTCACGCTGGGCGGGCAGGGGGCCGGGCGCCCGCGCGGGGGAACGCGGCCTCGAGCGAGTGGACCACGAGCTCCACGCACTCGTCGGTCAGCAGCCGGCCGATCTCGGCCGTCGCGGCCTTCGCCGGGGACAGCACCCCCGTCGGCGGGATCCAGCTCGTGTCCGTGGGGTAGACGTCGTAGGGTGGGGGCGCCGCCGGGGGATCGTTCGGGACCTGGCCCATGTCTACGCGGTCCGGGAAGAGGTGGAGCATCAGCGCGGTCTCGAGGACGCCGGCGTGCTCGAGATCGAGGCCGGGGAAGCCGTGCGGGAAGATCCGGGCCAGGGTCTCCGGCCGGATCGTCTCGCAGTACCGCATCTTGAGGACGCGGAGGTCCTCCGGTCCCTCGGCCCGGGCGTCGCGGATCGCGAGGTCGATCCCCTCGGTGAGGAACATCTGGTTCTCGTAGTGACCGTCGATCAGGGCGATCCGCCGGGCGCCGTGGCGGGCGAACTCGCGGAGGAGGTCGCGGACGGTTGACGTCAGGGTCCCGCCGTCCAGGCTGGTGGTGCCGCAGAAGTGGTTGCCGCCGCCGGTGCGCGGCTGGGACTTGTAGCCGTAGGTCAGCGCGGGGGCGACGACGCCGCCGAGCCGCTCGGCCACCCGGCGCGCCATCTCCGTCGCCAGGATGGCGTCGGTCCCCAGCGGGAGGTGCGGGCCGTGCTGCTCGAGGGCGCCGACCGGAAGCAGCACGACGGCGCCCTCCGTCGCCACCCGCTCCCGGTACTCGATCCACGACATCTCCGACATGAAGACCGAACGGGCCATCGGCTCCTCCTCCTTGGTCGCGCGGTGTCGGCTGTGTGCCGCCGCCCCGTATTGCACGGCGGGGGCGCGGTGGTGTCAAGCCGTCCGTCCCCGCGGTTCCCGTCCGTGCGGGCGGGCGGGTTGACACTCTCTCGATGCCCTCCTAGAGTGAGTCGTCAGCTTCGTCGCAGCGCACGCTCATCGCGGGAGGGCGCGGATGTCCCAGGGTCCGATGCACCACCATCACGGCGCGGGACGGCTGAACATGCCGTTCGTCGGCATCCCCTCGTTCCTGCGGGCGGCGATCTGCACCAACCTGGGCGCGCTCGATGCCGACATCGCCGTCATGGGCGTCCCCACCGACGAGGGCTCGCCGTTCATGCCCGGCTCGCGTTTCGGCCCCCGCGCGATCCGGGAGCACTCGATGCGCTTCGTCACCGGCGACCCCGGCTACTACGACCCCGAGGCGCGGCGTCACTTCCTCGAGCACGAGATGGGGGAGGGCCGGATCGTCGACGTCGGCGACGCCGACATCCTGCCGACCAACGTGGTCGACACCTTCCACAACGTCACCGGCATGACCGGCCTGGTCCTCGGGCAGGGGGCGATGCCGGTCGCCATCGGCGGCGACCACGCCATCAGCTTCCCCATCGTGCGGGCGTTCAGCGAGCCGCTCCACGTCGTGCACTTCGACGCCCACCTGGACTACGCCCCCTTCATCCACGGGCTCGAGTACACGAACTCCCACGCCTTCCGCCACATCACCCGCCTGCCCCACGTCCAGAGCCTGACCCAGGTCGGGATCCGCAGCCTCCGCAACACCCAGGCGATGATGGAAGACTCGCTGCGTGACGGCAACCGCGTGGTGACGATGGAGGAGTTCCGCGACGTCTCCTACCGGGGGTTCCTCGACCGGATCCCGCGGAACGCGCGCTGCTACGTGAGCCTCGACATCGACGTGCTCGACCTGCCGCTCGTCCCCGGCTGTGTCTCGGCCGAGCCCAACGGCCTCCTGTACGCCGAGCTGCGCGACACCCTCTTCGCGCTGGCCGAGCACGCCGAGATCGTCGGCTTCGACCTGGTCGAGGTGAACCCCTTGCTCGACGTCGGCACCGGCATCACCTCCTACCTGGCCGCCCACACGATGGTCGAGTTCCTGGGGCGCATCTGCGACCAGCCCCGGTGGATCGCCGGCCGAGACGCCCGGGCCGCCCGGCGGGAGGCCGCCGCCCGGCAACGTTTGGACGTGGGAGACGCGGGCCCCGGGGCCTGACGCGCAGGAGAGAGGAAACCACCGGATGGCCAGCCCGATCGTCGTCGACGCCCACATGCACGTCTACGAGACCAAGGCCGAGGGGGCGCGGCAGAAGGCCGGCTACGAGATCTGGGAGTACGGCGAGAAGCCCGGGGTGCCGTTCAGCCGGTACGCCGGCGACGTCGACGACGTGGTGGCCGCCATGCGCCAGGCCGGCTACGCGCACGCCGTCTCGGTCAACCTGTTCGCGGCCGACCTGGCCCGCGAGGAGGCGCTGGCGACGCTCCCGCCCGGCGCCGACCGGGCGCGGGCGCTCGCCGAGGTCGACGCCACCATGGGGGACCGGCTGCGCGCGTTCAACCGGTGGGCCTGCGGCGTGGCCGGGACGCACCCGGAGATCACGCCGTTCGTGGCGGTGGATCCCGGGGTCCTGAGCGTCGAGGCCAACGTGGCCCACCTCCGGGAGTTGGCGACGCTGGGTGCCCGTGGCGTCAAGCTCCACCCGGTGGTCCAGCGGTTCTCGCCCGACGATCCGCGGATGCTGCCCGTCTATCGCGCCTGCGTCGAGCTGGGCCTGGTCGTGCTCTCCCACTCGGGCACGGCCCGGGGCGCGGCCCAGTACGCCGAGCCGCGGGCGTTCGCCGAGGTGCTGCGGCGGTTCCCCGACCTCACCGTGGTCCTGGCCCACCTGGGCGGCGGCTCGTGGCGCCAGACCGCGGAGCTGGCGCGGACCTTCCCGAACGTCACCTTCGATTGCTGCGAGATCGTCGAGTGGACGGGGGCGCCGAACGCCCCCAGCGACGAGGCGCTGGCCCGCCTGATCCGCGACGTCGGCCCGCACCGGGTCATGCTCGGCACCGACTTCCCCTGGTACGATCTCGATCACACCGTCGAGCGCGTCATGGCGCTGCCCCTCCTCTCCCGGGAGGAGAAGGAAGGCATGCTCGGCGCCAACGCGGTCCGGATCCTGCGCCTCCGGCTGTGAGCCGGACGGCCGACGAGGTCAGGGCGACCATGAGCATCGCCGAGGGGCTGAAGGTCGGGGCGCGAGCATCACGTTCCGGCCCGGACCGGGATCGCGTTCCGCGTGGACGCCGGCGACCACATCCGGATCGTTGACCTCCAGGGCG
Organism: uncultured Candidatus Rokubacteria bacterium; assembly: GCA_963708025.1. Classification (GTDB taxonomy): domain Bacteria; phylum Methylomirabilota; class Methylomirabilia; order Rokubacteriales; family DASRDR01; genus CAVPSB01. The sequence goes on from CAVPSB010000037.1 coordinate 36,899, forward strand.
AGCAGGCCGCCGACTTCTGGGCCTTCCACGAGAACGACCTGACCGAGTACCTGTCGGCCCCGCACACGCGGATCGGCCTGATGCGGCTCCTGCCGCGTCCGGGCGAGTGCTTCCTGACCAACCAGCGCCGGCCGATCATCCGCGTCGTCGAGGATCCCGTCGGCGTCCACGACTTCCTCTCGGCCGCCTGCGACCGCTGGCGCTACGAGGAGCTCGGCCACAAGGGCTGGCACGCCTCCTGCCAGGAGAACCTCGAGCTGGCCATGAAGCGCGCAGGCTACGGCTGGGTCGTCACGCCCCAGCCCTTCAACGTCTGGACGAACTTCCACCTCCACCCGGACGGGACGTTCGAGATCCGGCGTCCCCGCAGCAAGGCCGGAGACCACATCCTGCTGCGGGCGGAGATGCCGTCCGTCATCGGCATCTCCGCGTGCCCCCAGGACATCACGCTCACCTGCGGCCAGCACCCGACCGACCTGCTGGTCCAGATCCTCCGATGAGACCTCCGGTGCCGGCCTTCTCGACCCGCCCGCGCCACGCTGCGTCGGGACGGCGCGGCGCCACCCCTCCCCCCGCCACAGGCCGAAGGCCGTCCGATCAGTGGGGAGGGGTCGCCAAAGGCCGGAGGCCGTCGAAGGGTGGGGGAGGACCCGAATGACCGCGCCGGCCGGCCGCACGGCGCTCTTCACCAACGCCCACGTCGTCACCATGGACGACGCCGGCACCGAGCACCCGGGCGGCTGGCTCCTGGTCGGCCAGGGCCGGATCCAGGCGGTGGGCGGCGGGCGGCCGCCGGCGGCCGACGAGACCGTGGACCTCGGGGGCGCCGTCGTCACCCCGGGCCTCGTCAACGTGCACCACCACATCTACCAGAACCTCACCCGGACCCGGGCCCAGGAAGGCAACCTCCTCGAGTGGCTCCAGGCCCTGCTCCCGATCTGGGCGGGTCTCGACGCCGAGGCCGAGTACGCCGCCGCCCGCGCCGGGCTGGCCGAGCTCGCGCTCTCGGGCTGCACGACCGTCTTCGACCATCACTACGTGTTCCCCCACGGCCGCCCCGGCCTCGTGGAGGCCGAGGTCCAGGCCGCGCGGGAGCTGGGCGTCCGCATCGTGGCCGCCCGGGGCTCGATGGACCTGGGGCAGTCGCGGGGCGCGCTGCCGCCGGACTCGATCGTGGAGGACGTCGACCGGATCCTCGCCGACACCGAGCGGGTGGCCCGGCTCCACGAGCCGGGCCCCGGCGCGTGGGTGCAGATCGTGGTGGCGCCCTGCACGCCGTTCACGGCGTCGCGGGAGCTCATGCTCGAGTCCGCCCGGCTCGCGCGACGGCTGGGGCTGCGGCTCCACACCCACCTGGCCGAGACGGTCGAGGACGAGGCCCTCTGCGTGCAGCAGTACGGCTACCGGCCGATCGACTACCTGGCGGACGTCGAGTGGCTGGCGCCGGACGTCTGGTGCGCCCACTCCATCCACCTCGGGTTCGCGGACGTGCAGCGGCTCGCCCGGACGCGCACCGGGGTCGCCCACTGCCCCACGTCGAACCTGCGCCTCGGGCGCCGGGGTGGCCCCCATCCGGGCCATGCTCGACGCCGGCGTTCCGGTGGGCCTCGGGGTGGACGGCCCGGCGTCCAACGAGCGGAGCGACATGCTGGCCGAGGCGCGCCAGGCGCTCCTGGTGGCCCGCGGTCACGGCGGCCCGGCGGCCATGACCGTCCGCCAGGCGCTCCGGCTGGCGACGCGGGGCGGGGCGACCGTGCTGGGGCGCGCGGACATCGGCGCCCTCGAGCCGGGCAAGTGCGCGGACTTCGCCGTCTGGCGGACCGACGGCCTGGCCTTCGGCGGCGCCGACGATCCGGTGGCCGCCCTCCTCCTCTCCGGCCCCTACCGGGTCGACCGGCTGTACGTCGGGGGCGCGGCGGTCGTGGCCGACGGCGCCCTCGTGCGCGCCGACGAGCGGGAGATCATCCGGTTACACCGCCAGCAGGCCCGCCGCTTCGTGGGGCAGGGCCGATGAGCTTCGCATCACGTCGTGGTTCGGACCCTTCGGCCTTTGGGTCGTCGTCCGTCCTCCGCCTCCTACTTGTCCTTGATGGCCGCCTGGACCTTCTTGGCCACGTCGGGCGGGATACTGGACATGCCGTGCGCCTTCTTGGCGTGCTCGGCGCCCTTGGCCATCACCTCGGCCTCGTCCTTGCCCTCGATCACGGCGTTGCAGCCGGGCATGAGATCCCCGCATCGAAGTTGCTTCATGTCGTTCCTCACTACTTCGCCAGGAATGCCTTCGCCTGGCGAATCTCGGGTCGTTCGGAGTCCGCCTTGTCGGCCAGCGCCAGCACGCGGTCGTAGTACGCGCGCGCCCGGGCGCGGTCGCCGGCGGCCTCGGCGGCACGGGCGGCGCCGAAGAGACCGCGGAAGCGGTTCGGGTCGTTCTTCTGCGAGCGGTCGAACTCGGCGAGCGCCGCCGCCGGCTGCCCCAGGTCGAGCAGCATGTCGGCGAGCATCTCGCGGGCCGGGAAGAGCGCGCCCGGCGTCACCGGGTGCTTCTCGGTCGCGTCCTCGCGGTCGGCCGCCTGCCGCATCAGCATCAGCGCTTCCTCGTTCCGGCTCTCGGCGCGCGCGATCCAGGCGGAGACCGCCAGCCGCTGGATCTCGCTCTGCTCGGCCCAGTAGCCGACCTTGGCGGCGGTGAGGGCGTCCCGGAGCGCCTCCAGGCGCGCCGCGCTCTGTTGCGCGTCGGCCACGTTGCCGCTGCGGGCGGCGCCGATGCCGCGCGCGAACCAGGTGATCGACTCCGCCTGCGGGTACTTGTTCCACGGCAGCTCCTTCGGCGTCGGCGTCAGCGCCGCCGCCGAGACCCAGTCGCCGCGCTCGAGCGTGTAGCGCGCAGGGATGGCGGCCAGCGCGAAGGCGCCCGCGAAGTGGTCGACGTTGACCTTGCGCGTGGCGAGGACCTCCTCCACGAGCGCCCTGGCCTCGCGGTCCCTCGCCAGCTGCATGTACGCGTACATCATGTAGTCGTAGGCGTGCAGCGCCTCGTAGGAGCGCAAGCCGGTGGTGTTGTCGCGGAGCGCCTCCTGGGCGGCGCGGGCGGAGGCGCGGTTGGAGTCGATCGACTCCTGCCAGGCGCCCACGCGCGTGAAGATGTGCGAGGGCATGTGCTGGGCGTGGGGCGCGGCCGGCGCGATGGACGCGTAGCGCCGCGCGGCGCCGAGGCCCTTCTGCGCGATCGGCGGGAAGTCGTAGGAGTGGATGAGGTAGTGCGCCACGCCGGGATGGTTCGGCTGCTCGGCGAAGACCTTCTCGAGGATCGAGGCGGCCTTGAGCTGGTTGGCGTAGGTCTTGTCGGCGGGATTGAGCGTCATGTTGAGCGCGAGCGAGTAGAAGACCGCCGCCTCCCGATCGTCCGGATAGCGCGCGGCCAGCTGCTCCATCGCCTTCTCGTACGCCGTCGCGCGCGTCTTGTGGTCGACCTTGTCGGCGTCCTTGTAGATCTGCTCGATGGCCGCCACGTAGTCTCGCTCGCGCTGGGTCTTCGCCCCGGCCGCCTTCGCCTTCTCCACCGCCGCCCAGCCTTCCTTGAGGCCCTGCGCGCTCGGCGGCGCCGCCAGCGGGTTCCCCATCCACGCCATCGCCACGCCCCACCAGGCGATGCCGCAGCTGGGGTCGGTCTGCGCCGCCTCTGTGAAGGACTTCATGGCGGCGTCGAGCCAGAAGGAGTGCAGCAGGGCGACGCCCCGAGTGAAGGACGGCTGCGCCGCCGCCGCGCACGAGGTCTGGAAGCTGACCTGCCCGAGACGATCCGCCGACGGCGCCTGCGCGAACACCACGCCGGCCACGATAACGACGAGGACGCTCAGCAGCCCGATGACTCTCCGCATGGGACCCTCCTGGAGATATGCCGGTCGATACGAGCGAGTGGTGGAGAAACTATAGGCCCGGGTGCGGGAAGTGTCAACGCCGCCATGGTCTCTTTGCCGCTGTGACGGTGGGCAAGAGGCGCGAGTCGAGGAGCGGCCCCTGCTGACAGGGTGGACGATCTCTCGAGCCGCGACTAGTGCCGTTCCAACTTGATGCGGCTATTGCTCGGCGCCAGGTCGCACGGCGCCGCGCCCGTGACAGGGCCGTCGGCAACTCGTTGAGAAAGCTCGAACGGCACTAGCTCTCTTCCTTCCGGTAGGGGATCCCCGCCGCCGCCGGGGCCGGTGAGCGCCCGACCAGCCCGCACATGGCCAGGAGGGCGAGGACGTAGGGGAGCATGACCGGGAGCTGGTAGGGGATCCCGAGGTCGTAGGTCTGGATCCGGAGCTGGAGGGCGTCGGCGGCCCCGAAGATGAGGCAGGCCGCGAAGGCCCCGACCGGGTGCCACTTCCCGAAGATGATCGCGGTCAGCGCGATGAAGCCCCGGCCGGCGCTCATGTTCTCCGTGAACATGTTGACGTGGGAGATCGACAGGAACGCGCCGCCGATCCCGGCCATGATGCCGCTGACGATGACGCAGGTGTAGCGGATCCCGGCGACGCTCAGCCCCGCGGTGTCGGCCGCCCGCGGGTACTCGCCGACGGCGCGCACCGCCAGACCCCAGGGCGTCTTCAGCAGCACCACGGTGGCGATCGGGAGCAGGACGGCGAGGAGGTAGACGAGCGGGGTCTGGCGGAAGAGCGATCGGACCGAGCACCGGGATGTCGCCGAGCAGAGGGATCGGCAGCATCTCGAAGGCCCGCACCCGCTCGACGTTGGCGCCGCGCAGGATGACGCGGCTCAGATACGTCGTGCCGCCGAGTGCGAGCAGGTTGAGCGAGACGCCCGTCACGACCTGGTTCGCCCCGAACGAGACGCAGGCGACCGCGTGCACCAGCGCGAGGGCCCCGCCGGCCAGCCCCGCCACCAGGACGGCCACCCAGAGGTTCCCGGTCAGGTGGCTCCCCATGACCGCGCCGAACGCCCCGCCCAGCATCATGCCCTCGAGCGCGATGTTGAACACGCCGGAGCGCTCGGAGAACACCCCGCCGACGGCGGCGAACCCCAGCGGCGTGGCCATCCGGACGTGGCGGTCGAGGAAGTCGACCAGGACCTGGAAGCTAAGAAAGCTCGACATTCGTCCGACTCGACGGCCGGCGCCGGCGCCGGCCGGCCGTCGCCGCCGCGGAGGAAGCGCCGGGCCGGCTGCCAGTGATGGAGCACGAGCCCGAGGGTCAGGAGGAAGATGGACAGGCCCTGGATGACGATGACGATGGCGACCGGCGTCCCCACCGCCCGCTGCATGAGGCTGCCGCCGCTCCGGAGCGCGCCGAAGAACAGCGACGTGGCGATGACGAGCAGGGGCTCGTTGCCGGCCAGGAAGGCAGCGGCGATCGCGTCGAAGCCGTAGCCGGGCGAGAACCGGTCGAAGAGCCGATACTTCAGGCCCATGACCTCACCGGCGCCCGCGAGTCCCGCGAGGGCGCCGGAGCGAACATGACGCCGAGCATCGTCCGCCGCACCGACATGCCGCCGTAGGCCGCCGCCGACGGGTTGAAGCCGACCGCGCGGATCCGGTAGCCGAGGGCGGCCCGGTGGAGCACCCAGTGCAGCACGACCGCGGCCGCCGAGGCCGAGCAGGATCCCGGCGTGGGCGTCGGCCTCGGGCAGGATGAGCGGCAGGTGCGCCGACTCGAGCAGCACCGGCGAGAAGGGGTACGGCGCGCCGGGCTCCATCATGGGACCGTTCACCACGTAGCCGACCCCGTAGATCGCGATGTAGTTCATGAGCAGGGTGGTGATGACCTCGTTCACGCCCCGGCTGACGCGCAGGTAGGCCGGCAGGAGCGCCCACAGCCCGCCAGCCACGCCGCTGGCGGCCAGCGCGAGCGGGATGTGGAGCAGCGGCCGGGAGCCCGGGAACGTAGAGTCCGACCCACGCCGCGCCCAGGCCGCCCAGGTAGATCTGCCCCTCGGCGCCGATGTTGAAGAGGCCGACACGCGCGGCCAGGGCGACGCCGAGGCCGGCCAGGAGGATCGGGGCCATCTTGGTGAGGGTGGCGCCGAAGCCGAAGACGTCGCCGAAGGCGCCGTGGGCGACCGCCCAGTAGGCGGTCCACGGATTCCCGCCGGCCAGGCTGATGAAGGCCGCGCCGAGTCCGAGCGCGAGACAGAGCGCCCAGACCGGGACCAGCCGGAAGACGAACCGCCGCCAGCGCCCGCTCACCGGTTTCCCCTCGGGTCAGCCATGGCAGGAGCGCCGGCCCGGGCCCGGGCCGCTCACGCGCGGCGAGCCCCCGCCATCATCATCCCCACCTCCTGTCGCGTCGCGGTGGCCGCGTCCACGATGTCCACGATCTCGCCCTGGGCGAGCACGGCGATCCGGTCGCTCAGCCCGAGCACTTCCTCGAGCTCCGTGGAGACGTAGAGGATCGCCGCGCCCCGCTCGCGCTGGGCCAGGAGGCTCCGCTGCACGTACTCCGTCGCGCCGACGTCCAGGCCGCGCGTCGGCTGCATCGCCACCAGGACCGCCGGGGTTCCTCCGACACCTCCCGCGCCAGCACCACCTTCTGCTGGTTGCCGCCCGAGAGCGTGCGCACCCGGGACCGGACCGACGACGCGCGGACGTCGAACTGCTCGACCAGGTCGACGGCGTGACGCTCGACGGCCCGGAAATTCATGACGCCCCGGCGGCAGAACGGCGGCCGATCGTGTCGCTTGAGGATCAGGTTCTGTCCGATGTCGAAGTCGAGGATCAGACCCGTGCGCTGGCGATCGGCCGGGATGAAGCCGACGCCCGCGTCGATGATCGCCCGCGGGGAGAGCCCGGTGATGTCGCGCGTCCCGAGCAGCACCCGGCCGGCCGTCGGGGGCCGCAGCCCGCAGATGCACTCGGCCAGCTCGCTCTGGCCGTTCCCGTCCACGCCGGCGATCCCCAGGATCTCCCCCCGGCGCAGCACGAACGACAGGCCTCGGAGCGCCGGCAGGCCGCGGTCGTTCAGGGCCGCGAGGCCCTCGACCCGCAGGATGGGCTCGCCCTGTCCCTCGCGCTCGTGGGCCACCCGGAACGTGACGTCCCGGCCCACCATGGCGCGGGCCAGCGCGGCCGGGCTCGTGTCCGACCGGGCTACCGTCTCGACGACGTGGCCACCGCGAAGGACGGTGACCGTGTCGCTGATCGCCATGACCTCGTCGAGCTTGTGGGAGATGAAGATCACCGTGTGGCCGTCGGCGCGCAGCCGGCGAATGATCGCGAACAGGGCCTCCGTCTCGGACGGCGTCAGGACCGACGTGGGCTCGTCCAGGATCAGGAGGTCGGCCTTGCGATAGAGGGCCTTGAGGATCTCGACGCGCTGCTGCTGGCCGACGGGCAGCTGCCACACGTGGCCCGCGGGTCCACGTCGAGGCCGTAGGCCGCCGACAGGCTGTGGACCTCGCGCTCCACGTGCCGCAGGTTCAGCCAGGGTCGGGTGAGCGGATCGTAGCCCAGGACGATGTTCTCGCCGACGCTGAGGGGCGGCACCAGCATGAAGTGCTGGTGGATCATCCCGATGCCCGCGCGGATCGCGTCCCGCGGGGAGTGGAAGGTCACCGGCCGGTCGCGCAGGAGGATGCGGCCGGAGTCCGGCCGGTAGAGGCCGTAGAGCACGTTCATGAGAGTGCTCTTCCCGGCCCCGTTCTCGCCGAGGAGCGCGTGCACGGTCCCGCGCTCGACCCGGAAGCTGATGTGATCGTTGGCGATGAGGGAGCCGAAGGTCTTCGTGATGCCGTCGATCTCGAGCATTCGCTGCGGTGGGGAGGGCCGGCCCCCGCGCTTCCGCTCGAGGACCGGCCTCGCCGGTCGCCTACTGTCTGCTTGAGCTTACCGTCCAGCATCATCTTCTTGGCCTCGGCCACCTTGTCCTTGACCTTCTGGGGCACCGTGTCGCCGAACTTGCCGTAGCCGGCGGCCTTCTCGTTCTCGACCCCGATCAGGTACGACTTGCCCTGGAGCTTGCCGCCCTGCGCGAGCTTCGCGACCTCGAGCATGCCGATGTCGATGTTCTCGATCGCGCTCGTCAGGATCGTCTTCGGGGCCAGCGCGTACTGGTCGCCCACGAAGCCGATGGCGAAGACGCCCTTCTCCCGGGCCGCGTCGATCCCGCCCTGCTGGGCCAGGTCCAGGTTCGGGGCGATGACGTCGGCCCCCTTGGCGATGTGGGCCAGCGCCGCCTCCTTCGCCTTGCCGACGTCGTCCCAGTCGCCGGTGTACGACATCGTCGCCTCGACCTTCGGGTTGACCCACTTCGCCCCGTCGCGGAACCCGGCGAAGGCGTCGTCCATCGCCTTGAACTTCTGGGCGGTGATCAACGCCAGCTTGTTCGTCTTGGTCATCATGCCGGCCGCCACGCCGCCCAGGAAGGCGACCTGCCAGTGGTTGATCTGCATGGAGGCGATGTTGGTCCCGGAGATGTTGCCGTTCGTCACCACGAACCACGCCTTGGGGAACTTCGCCCCGACCTGCTTGGCCGCGGCGTCGAACTCGCCGCCGTGCCCGAAGACGAGGTCGAACCCCCGCCGGGCGAAGTCCCCCATGGCCTCCGCCTGGTCGGGCTGGGCGACCTTCTCGACGAACGCCACCTCGGCGCCCAGATCCTTCTCGATCGCCTTGATCCCCTTGTGCCCCAGCTCGTTCCACGCCTTGTCGGTGATGACGCCCGGCAAGCACGATCGCGACCTTGAGCTTCTTGGCCTGGGCCTCGCTGTCGGTGGCGCTGCCCACCAAGAGCAAGGCGAGCCCGGCCATCAGCACGATCCATGTCCGCTTCATTGACTCCTCCCTTTTTGGCGCTCTCGTCGGATCTCGCATCGCACCGCCGTGACGGTGCGGCACCTTCGGAAGGGCTGGCGGTGCTCGCGATGCCTCGAGGGCCGTGCGCCGCGCCCGATCGACGAGGCGAGTCCTGCGGAACTTCACGACACGCCTCCTTGATAGGACGCTGGTCGGAGACGCGCGGTACCCGAGAGCGTGAGACCGACTGGACCTGAGGCTACTTGGACGCTGCTCTCGGTGTCAAGGCGGCCCGAGGCCGCTCGAGGTCCCACCGGGCCGTGTCGCCTCGATCGGGGCTGCTGCCGGCCTCGCCGGTGTCGTGACCGGCGCCGCCGCTCGAACCGCGGAAACCACGGGTGCGCGGCTTGACAGGGCCGGGGCCGCCCTCTAAGGTGAAACGCACTCTTCCGATCACACTTGACGGAGGTGGCACGCCGATGCGACTCGCCTGGAGATGGGTCGGGACGGGGATCCTGGGGCTCGCTCTCGCGCTGGCGCCGGTGGTGGGCCGGCCGGCCGACAAGCCGACGAAGAAGGTCACGTTCCTCACCAACTACGTCTTCCACGGCCGGCACTCTCCGTACTTCGTCGGCCTCGAGAAGGGCTTCTACCGCGACGCCGGCTTCGACGTCACCATCGCGCCGGCCACCGGCAGCGGCTTCGTCATCACCGCGCTGGAGGGCGGCAAGGCCGACTACGGGATGGCGGAGTCAACCTCGGTCGTGCAGGCGGTGGCCAAGGGCGCCAAGGTGCGCGGCTTCGGCGTGTTCATGGACGTCACCACCAGCGGCCTGGCGTCGCTGACGCCGTACCCCACGCCCGAGTCGCTGGCCGGCAAGACGATCGCGGCGGGGCTGACCGACAGCGCGCGCGTCATCCTGCCGATCGTCTTCAGCCTGAAGGGCCTCGACGCCGGCGCGATCAAGTGGCAGGCGGCCGACCCCGGCGTCTACGCGTCGCTCCTGCTGGAAGGCAAGGTCGATCTCTACACCGCCTCCATCGACGGCGACGTGCCCGCCCTGATGCGGGTGGCCACGCCCCGCGGCAAGACCGTGCACTTCGCCGCGTTCGCCGACTGGGGCTACGACGTCTTCGGCTACCTCCTGGTCACGACCGCCGACCGGATCGCCGGCCAGCCGGACGAGGTGCGGGCGTTCGCGGCGGCGACCGTGAAGACGGTGCGGTACTCCATCGAGCACCCCGAGGAGACCGCCCAGATCATGGTGAAGCACAACCCCACCCTGAACTACGACACGACGCTGGCCCAGTGGCGCCAGTCGATCAAGGCGATCGAGACCGCCTACGTCAAGCAGCACGGCTACGGGATCGCCACCCCCGACCGGCTCCAGCGGACCATCGACCTCGTGAAGCAGGCATTCAAGCTGGACCTGGCCCTAACGCCGGGCGACGTCTACGCCACCGGGTTCATCGCCCGATGACGGCCGGCCCGGCATGCCTGCGACGGCGGCGATCACCGTCGAGCGCCTGACCAAGGTCTTCGACACGCGGGCGGCGCTCGAGCGGCTCTCGTTCGAGGTCGGCGAGAACGAGTTCGTCACGCTGGTCGGCCCCAGCGGCTGCGGCAAGTCGACCGCGCTCCGGATCGTGGCCGGGCTGGTGGCGCCGACGGACGGCGCGGTGCGAATCCGGGGCCGCGTCGTGGACCGGCCGATCCGGGACGTGGGCATGGTCTTCCAGGCCCCCGTGCTCCTGCCCTGGCGGTCCACCCTGGCCAACATCCTCTTCCCGGCCGAGATGGCCGGCCGGCGCCCGGGCGCCTACCGCGACCGCGCGCGCGAGCTGATCCGGCTGGCCAGCCTGGAGGGCTTCGAGGGCAGCTACCCCCACCAGCTCTCGGGCGGAATGCAGCAGCGGGTGGCCATCTGCCGGGCCCTGCTCCTCGGCCCGTCGCTCCTGCTCATGGACGAGCCGTTCGGCGCGCTCGACATCATGACCCGGGAGAAGATGGGCTTCGAGCTCCTGCGCATCTGGGGCGCGAGCCGGACTGCCGTCCTCTTCGTCACCCACAGCATCACCGAGGCCGTCCTGCTCTCCGACACCATCGTCGTGATGACGGCCCGGCCGGGCACCGCGAAGGCGGTGATCCGGGTGGATCTGCCGCGGCCCCGCGACGTGAAGATCCTCCAGGACCCCCGCTTCGTCGAGCTGGCCGGCGCGGTGCGCGACAACATCGAGGCGCAATGGATCGAGTGAGCGACTCGGGATCGCCCCTCTTGCTTCGCCGGGCGCGTCCCGGTTGGGCGCAGCAGGTCGCCCCCCCTCCCCCCGGCCAAAGGCCGAAGGCCGTCAATGGGTCGGGAGGGGTCGGGGGTGGGGGGGGTCCCAAATGATCGCCCGGCGGGAGCGGCTCCGGCGAGCCGGCGAGGCGCTGGCCGGGCTGGCCGGGCTCCTCCTGGCCTGGGAGGTCGGCGTGCGGCTGGCCGGCACGCCCGAGTACATCCTGCCGGTCCCGTCCGTCGTCGTGGCGAAGTTCTGGCAGACGCTCCCGGTCCAGGTCCACCACCTCGGGATGACGGCCCTGACGACGGTCATCGGCCTGGCGCTGGCGCTCGTCGTCGGCGTGCTGCTGGCGCTGGCCGTCGTCTACGTCCGACCCCTCCGGACGCTGATGCTGCCGGCCCTCGCCGCGTTCAACAGCATCCCCAAGATCGCCATCGCGCCCCTCTTCGTCATCTGGTTCGGCCTGGGCGCCGAGCCCAAGGTGCTGCTCGCCTTCCTCCTCGGGCTGTTCCCGGTGTTCGTGAATTCGGTGACGGGGCTGGGGGAGATCGAGCCGGACGTGCTGGACCTCGCCCGGCTCTGTGGGGGGACGGGGTGGCGGATCTTCGCCAAGGTCCGCCTGATGAACGCCCTGCCGTACATCACCGACGCGGTCAAGGTGGCCCTCCCGCTCGCCCTGGTCGGCTCGATCGTGGGCGAGTTCATCGGCGGGAACGCCGGCGTGGGCTACCTGGTGCTGTCGGCACAGTTCAATCTGGACACCCCGCTGGTCTTCGCCTGCCTGATGTCCATCACGCTGTTCACCACGCTGGCCATCGGCGCCGTCGTGCTGCTGGAGCGCGTCTTTCTCGTCTGGCGCCCGTCCCAGCGCAAGCGCTGACCCATGGCGCGGCTGAGAATCGGGATCCTCGGGCTCAGCCACGACCACGTGTGGGACAACCTCGCCACGCTCGCCACGAGCGACCTCGGCCGGGCGGTCGCGGCGGCCGACCCCGATCCGCGCCTCCGGGAGCGGCTCGAGGGCCTGCACGCGGGCGTCCAGGTCCACGCGACCTACGAGGCGCTCCTCGAGCGAGCCGACCTCGACGGCGTCCTGGTGTTCGCCGACAACCGCGCGTCCGCGGAGCTCGGGGTCGCGGCGCTGGGACGGGGGCTCGCGGTGATGCTGGAGAAGCCCATGGCGGCGGACCTCGCGGGCGCGGAGGCGCTGCTGGCGGCGGCGCGCGCGGCCCGCGCCCCGCTCATGATCAACTGGCCGACGGCGTGGCGCCCGGCCCTGCGTCACGGGCTCGCGCTCGTCGCGTCCGGGGTCGTGGGGGAGCCGGTCCAGGTCAGCCACCGCGGCGGGCATGCCGGCCCGCGGGAGTTCGGCTGCTCGGCGCAGTTCGTCGACTGGCTCTACGACCCCCATCGCAACGGGGGCGGGGCCCTGGTCGACTACTGCGGCTACGGGGCGGTCCTCTGCCGCACCCTCCTCGGCCGGCCGGCCGCCGTCACCGCCGTCGCCGCGCACCTGCGCAAGGAGGGGCTGGCCGCCGAGGACAACGCCGTCGTCGTCCTCCGGTATCCGCGGGCGCTCGGGCTGCTCGAGGCCAGCTGGACGCAGATCGGCGCCGAGCCCGCGCTGGCCATGGTCGTGTACGGCGACGCCGGCAGCCTGCTGGTGCACCAGCCAAGGCCCACCCGCGCGGGACGGGCGGCCGGGCCCGGGAAGGTCCAGCTCGTGACCGGCGACCACGACGAGTGGATCGATCCGCCCGCCCTGCCGGCGGCCGAGCGGGACGGGCCGACCTACTTCATGTCCCGGCTCGGGGCCGGGCGGCCGGTCGAAGGGCTGTGCGCGCCGGAGGTGGGGCGGGACGTCCAGGAGGTGCTCGCGGCCGCGCTCCGCTCCAGCGCGACTGGCCGCGAGGTCACCCTTCCGTTCGCCGGCGACTGACTCACGGTCACACCGAACCCGAGGCAGGAGAGATCGGCATGGCGAAGGACCTGCGGCACTTCCTGACGACAGTGGAGGAGCGGGCGCCGGAGCTGCTGCTCCGCATCCCCAAGCCGGTGAGCCCGCGGTGGGAGGTCTCGGCCGTCCAGAAGCGGCTGGAGGCGGCGGAGCGGCTGCCGGTCCTGCTCTTCGAGCAGCTCGACGGCCACGATCTCCGGCTGGTGACCAACCTCTTCGCCACCAAGCGTCACCTCGCGCTGGCCCTCGACACGGAGCCCGCCCAGGTGGCCGCGCGCTTCGCCGAGGCCCAGGCCCGGCGCATCCCCCCCCGCGCGGTGGACGGCGGCCCGGTCAAGGAGGTCGTGCTGACCGGCCCGCGCGCCGACCTCCGGAGCCTCCCCATCGTCACCCACTGCGAGAAGGACGCGGGCCCCTACCTGACGGCCGGGGTGACGATCCTCCGAGATCCCGCCTCCGGGCAGCTCAACGCCGGCATCTACCGCAATCGAGTCCTCTCGCCGACCCGGGTCACCGTCAACATGGCGCCCCTCTGTCACGCGGCCGAGGTCACCCGGCAGGCCGAGGCCCGCGGCGAGCACGTCGAGGCGGCGATCGTGCTCGGCCACCACCCGGCGATGGGCATGGCGTCCCAGCAGCGCGGCACCCTCGGCGAGTTCGAGCTGGAGACGATGGGCGGGCTGCTCGGCGAGCCGGTGGAGGTCGTCCGGGGCGAGACCGTCGACGTGCCGGTGCCGGCTCACGCCGAGATCGTGATCGAGGGACGGATCCGCACCGACCTCTGGGAGGACGACGGCCCGTTCGGAGACTACTGGCTCTACTACGCGCCGGCCAAGAAGGCCCGCGTGCTCGAGGTCACCGCGATCACCCGCCGGCACGACGCGATCTTCCACGACGTCTTCAACGTCGGCCCCGAGCACCTGGTCCTCTTCTCCCTCGGCATGGAGGGCGTGGCCCTCGGCCAGCTCCGGCAGCTCATTCCCCAGATCACGGCCATCAACGTCCCCGTCTCCGGCTCCGGCAACCTGGTCTACGTCCAGATCCGGAAGGACATGGAGGGGCTGGGGGTCAACGCGGCCCTGGCCGCCCTCGGCGCCTACCGGTTCAAGTGCGCGATCGTGGTCGACGAGGATGTGGACATCCAGGACGACCGGAAGGTCATCTGGGCGGTGATGACGCGGACCCAGGCCGACCGCTCGTTCTTCACCGTGCCCGGCTCCTACATCTCGCGCGTCGATCCCACCGGCTACCCGGCGTGGCACGGCGGCGGCCAGGGGGCCCGTCTCCTCAGCACGCGGCTCGGCGTCGACGCGACGAAGCCGCTCGACCCCTCCTTTCCGGAGGTCGCCGAGCCGCCCCGCGATCTCTGGACGCGCCTCGACCTCGGCCAGTATCTCGGGTAGGTCCATCGATCGGGGAGTGGCCAGACCCGGCGAAGCCCGAGGGCGCCTTCCTGGAACCAGGCTACCTGGGGGAGCGGCCGGCCAGGCGGGACGCGAGCGGATTGGCCGCGGGGTGTAGCACGTCGATCGCCCAGCCCAGGTCGAGGCGCTCGCCCAGCCAGCTCGGGCACCCCGTCCGCGCGCCGATCGCCAGGCCGCGCGCTCGATTCGCCGTGACCAGCGCCCAGATCGGGTCGGCCGGCACCCCCGGCGGCGCCGGGACTTCGGGGATCGGTCGGCCGCCCGGCGTGCGGAAATGGAGCGTCCCGTCGGCGTCCCGCTCGACCTGGTAGCCCTCCTCGTGGACGGCCCCGTGGTGACGGCGACACAGAAGGGCAAGATTGTCCAGCCGCGTCGGGCCGCCGTTGGCCCAGTGGTGGAGGTGGTGCCCCTGGGCGTGGCGCACCCCGCAGCCCGGGAAGCGGCAGCCGTGGTCCCGCGCCTGGAGCGCTCGGCGTAGCGCCGGCGGGATTGCTCTGGTCCGCCGCCCGACGTCGAGCACCGAGCCGTCGCCCGCGTGGTGCATCACGACCCGGGTCGCGTCACACGCCAGCCGCCGGGACGTTTCCGCGGGAACGCGCACGCCGTCCTCGAGCGCCGACTGGCCCGGCTGATTGGGGTCGGCCAGCACCGGCGCATCGACGTGGACCACGACCTGGTACCGCTCGCTCCCCGCGCCGGGATCGAGCCCGTGCGCGAGGGCCGTCTCTGCCACCAGCGCCAGGGCATCCGCCCGCTGCTGGCCCTGCGTCGGCCGGTCCCCGTCGGCCCCCGCCTCGGGCGTGGCCCGGGCCCGCGCGTACAGCGCCTCCCGCGCCGCCTCCAGCGCCCGCACCAGCACCGCCCCCACCTCCGGCTCCAGCCGCCCCCGCACCACCAGCATCCCGTCCTCGTCCGGGTACACCTGGAGCGACCGGCCCCGGTGACGCGCTTCTGCCTCCCGCCCCTCCACCTGCCGGTCCACCCGCCGCCACGCCCGCACGATCCGCTCCACGTGGGAGGCCGTCCCCGCCCGCCCCACCGCCAGCAGCCGCGCCTCCGTCTCCGGCGTCGCGACCCGCGTGATCGCGCGAACCTTCGAGTAGGACAGCTCCCCTCGCTCCAGGGCCGTGGCCAACTGAGGCAGCGCCCCCAGCGCCCGCGCCACCCGCACGCGCTCCCGGGCCGCCCCCAGATCCAGTCCGACGCGCCAGCTCAACCACTCGGCGCAGGAGCGGGCGCCGTTCGCCCAGCCGCCCCGCGCATCGAACTCGCGGATCAGATCCAGCAGCCGGGCGGTGGCGGCGTCGAGGTGGGCCGAGAGCGTGGCGATCTCGTCGCCGAGCCGGTCGAGATCGGCCGCGGGGGTGGCGGGCGCGAGCGTCGGCGCGAGCTGCATGGCGAGCCTCCTCGCTCGCACCCTACCACGCGATTTTCGACCGCCCTGGGAGGCTGCCTGGCCGCGGTCTATTGGACGGGAATGATTTTCGCCTCGACATGGCCGGCGCGCGGGGCGGCGGGCCGGGGCAGCCCGCTGGGCGCCATTGAAGGTGCTGGCCGCGACTGCCGCCAGCGCCCGGTCAGAAACCGTGTCAAGCAGAAAGTGCGGCACCTGATGGGCGCGAAGGGTTCCGCTCGTGGAAGTGGTACGGCGCCCGATCCGGGCCTGGATCAGCTCCCCACCGCTCGCTTGCGCGCGTCCTGACCTCCTCTGGCGCCGTGTGGCCGGATGGCCTATTCTGTCCGGCGATGACGACACGCCACGCCCGGCAGGCTCTCCTGGACCGCTACGTGCGCATCCCCACCGTGAGCCGGCGCGTGACGCCGGAGATGGTCGAGCAGATCCGCGCCTTCTGGGGAGAGCAGGGACTGGCCCTCGAGCCGCTCTCGCCCCCCGACGGGAAAGGCACCCCCGCGCTGTGGGGCGAGATCCCGGGTCCGGCCGGCGCGCCGACGGTCCTGCTGTACGGTCACTACGACGTCCAGCCGACCGGCGAGCTCTCGCGGTGGGTATGGAACGACGTCGCCTGCGACCCGTTCGTCCCCACCTACTTCCACGCGGACCGCCGCGTCGATCCGGCGAGCCTCGACGAGGCCGCGCTCGACGCCGTCACGATGGTGGCGCGCGGCGGCGCCGACAACAAGGGCCAGCACGTCGCCAACGTGCTCGGCGCCCTCGACGCCGCGCGGGCGGGCACGCTCCGCTGGCGCGTGCGGATCATCCTCGACGGCGAGGAGGAGCACGGGAGCCCCAACCTCGGCGCGATCGCCGGCGCCCACCGCGATCGCCTCGCCGCCGACGTCATCGATCTGCTCGGACGGGCCCAAGCAGAAGAACCGGCCCACCCTGGTGATGGGCGTGCGCGGGATGCTCGAGGTGCACCTCACGGTCGAGAACGGCCAGCGGACGGCCGTCCACTCCGGCAACTACGGCAACATCGTGGCGAACCCGGTGCTCCCGCTGGCGCGGCTCATCGAGGACCTCCAGGTGCGCGCGACCGACCTCGCCCGCGAGAACGGGGCGTTCCGGGAGGAGGCCGAGGTGGCGTTCGGGCAGTGGGAGCGCGAGGCGGTCTGGAAGCCGTTCCTCTGGCCCTACGTCAACGCCAACCACTTCGCGAGCGACGGCACCTCGCTCGAGCAGCGGCGCACGGTCATCCCGCGCGCCGCCCACGCCCGGGTGGACATCCGGCTCACGCCCGACACCTCGCCCGAGGCGATGGCCGCGCTCGTCCACCGCGCGGTGGCCGACCACGCGAAGGCCGCCGAGGGCGTCACCTTCGACGTCCGGACCCACGGCCAGCCCGCCAGCTACACCTCGCCGGCGCGGCCCGAGTTCGCCTGGCTGCTGCGCCTGCTCGGCGAGCAGGGCGACGGCCCGCCGGTCGCGCTCCCCATCCTGGGCGGCACCCTGCCGACCTGGGTCTTCACCCAGCTCCTCGGCATGCCGGGCTTCGTCATCCCCTCGGCCAACAGCGACAACCAGCAGCACGACGTCAACGAGCACTACGTGCTGCGCCACTTCTTCGCGCAGACGAGGCTGTACAACCAGATCGTGTCCTCGCGGCCGTAGGTCTGGCGCCGGGCCGCTGGAGGCTCGGGGATGCAGTGCCCCAAGTGCCGGCGGGAGAATCCTCCGCAGTCGCTCTTCTGCCTCGAGTGCGGGAGCCGACTGGGCCTCGCCTGCGGCTCCTGTGGCTCCGACCTGCCCGCCGGCGCCCGGTTCTGCAATCGGTGCGGCAGCCCCGTCGCCGCCGGGCCGGCTCCATCCCGATTCGCCTCCCCGGAGGCGTACACGCCGCGGCACCTCGCCGAGAAGATCCTCTCCACGAAGGGCGCGCTCGAAGGGGAGCGCAAGCAGGTCACGGTCCTCTTCGCCGACCTCAAGGGGTCGATGGAGCTGCTGGCCGACCGCGACCCCGAGGAGGCGCGGAAGCTGCTCGATCCGGTCCTCGATCGCATGATGGACGCCGTCCATCGCTACGAGGGGACCGTGAACCAGGTGATGGGCGACGGGATCATGGCGCTGTTCGGCGCGCCGGTGGCCCACGAGGACCACGCGGTCCGCGCCTGCTACGCGGCCCTCGACATGCAGGCGACCATCCGCCGCTACGCCGACGAGGTACGCAGATCACAGGGCGTCCGGGTGGAGGCGCGGGTCGGGCTGAATTCCGGCGAGGTCGTGGTGCGGGCGATCGGGGGCGACCTCCGGACCGACTACACGGCGGTGGGCCAGACGACGCACCTGGCGGCCCGGATGGAGCAGCTCGCCAGCCCCGGCACCACGCTGCTGACGGCGGACACGCTGCGGCTGGCGGAGGGGTACGTCGAGGTGCGGCCGCTGGGGCCGGTGCCGGTGAAGGGCCTGGATGGCCCCGTGGAGCTCTACGAGCTGACCGGGGCCGGCCCCCGGCGCTCCCGGCTCCACGCGGCCGCCGCGCGGGGGCTCACGCGGTTCGTCGGCCGGGACGCCGAGCTGGAGCAGCTCCGCGAGGCCCTGGCCCGCGTCGCGACCGGCCACGGGCAGGTCGTGGCTCTGGTCGGGGAGCCCGGCGTCGGCAAGTCGCGCCTCGTGTGGGAGGTGACCCATTCTCACCGCACCCACGGCTGGCTGATCCTCGAGGCCGGCTCCGTCTCGTACGGCAAGGCCACGCCGTACCTGCCGGTGGTCAGCCTCCTCCGGGGCTACCTCCAGGTCGGCGACCGGGACGAGCCCCGCGCCATCCGGGAGAAGGTCACGGGCAAGCTCCTCGCGCTCGACCGCGCCCTCGAGCCGGCGCTGCCGGCCTTCCTCGCGCTCCTCGACGTGCCGGTGGAGGACCGCCGGTGGGAGGTCCTGGACCCGCCCCAGCGCCGGCAGCGCACGCTCGACGCCCTGAAGCGGCTCCTCCTGCGGGAGAGCCAGGTCCAGCCGCTCCTGGTCGTGTTCGAGGACCTCCACTGGATCGACGCCGAGACGCAGGCGGTGCTCGACCGCCTGGTCGAGAGCCTGCCGACGGCCCGGCTCCTGCTCCTCGTCAACTACCGCCCGGAGTACCGGCACGACTGGGGCGGGAAGACCTACTACCGCCAGCTCCGGCTGGACCCGCTCGCACCGGAGAATGCGACCGCGCTGCTGGAGACCCTGCTCGGGGGCGACGCCGGCCTCGAGCCCCTGAAGCGGCTCCTCCTCGCGCGGACCGAGGGCAACCCGCTCTTCCTCGAGGAGAGCGTGCGGAGTCTCGCGGACGACGGGGTGCTCGCGGGCGAGCGCGGCGCGTATCGGCTCGGGAAGGCACCGGAGACCATCCACGTGCCGGCGACGGTGCAGGCGATCCTGGCGGCGCGCATCGACCGGCTGCCGGCCGGAGGACAAGGACCTCCTCCAGACGGCCTCGGTCGTCGGCACCGACGTCCCGGTGGCCGTCCTCGCGGCCGTGACCGGAACGTCGGCGGACGCGCTCGGCCGAGGGCCTCGCCCGGCTCCAGGCCGCCGAGTTCCTCTACGAGACGAGCCTGTTCCCCGACGTCGAGTACACCTTCAAGCACGCGCTCACCCACGAGGTGGCCTACGGAAGCCTCCTCCAGGATCGTCGGCGCGCGCTCCACGCCCGGGCCGTCGCGGCCATCGAGGGCGCTCTACCCCGAGCGGCTCGCGGAGCACGTCGAGCGCCTGGCCCACCACGCGCTCCGCGGCGAGGCGTGGGAGAAGGCGGTGGCCTACCTCCATCAGGCCGGGGGGAAGGCGACGGAGCGCTCGGCCCACCGGGAGGCGGCCGCCTGCTTCGAGCAGGCGCTCGAGGCGCTCGAGCATCTCCCGCCGCAGACGGAGTGGCGGGAGCGGGCGATCGACCTCCATTTCGACGCCAGCAACGACCTGGTGATGTTGGGGGAGCGGGCGAAGAGCATCGATCACGCCCGACGGGCCGAGGCTCTCGCGGGGTCGCTGGGCGACGAGCGCCGGCTGGGGCGGGCCCTCGTGCTCCTCGCGCGCGGAAGCCAGAACTGGGGTGACCCGGATCGCGGGCTCGCGCTGGCCCGGCGGGCTCTGGCCATCGCCATCGGCCTCGGTGACGTCTCGCTCCAGGCATCGGTGAACTACCAGCTCGGCGCGATCGGGCACAGCACGGGGGACTCTCGACAGAGCGCGGAGACTCTCGGCCGGCTGGTCGAGACTCTGCAGGGCGATCGGCGTTACGAGCGGTGCCATGGCCGGTCGTCATTTCGCGAGGACGGCTCGCCTGGTGCCTCGCCGAGCTGGGCGAGTTCGCGGAAGCGACGGCGCACGCCGAGGAGGCCGTCCGGATCGCGAGCGAGGCCGATCATCTCGGCAGCCTCGTCTTCTCGTACCGAGGCCTGGGCTTCGTCTTCCTCCGCCGGGGCGCGATCCCCCAGGCCATTCCGCCGCTCGAGCGTGCCGTGGAGCTGTGCCGGGTCGCCGTGCGGGTCTCTCTTCGACATCACGGCCGCGCATCTCGGTTACGCGTATGCGCTGTCGGGCCGCCTCCCGGAGGGCGTGGCCCTCATGGAGGAGGCGCTCGCCGACCCCGAGTCGACGGGCACCGCCCTCCATCCGCTCCTCCTGGCCTACCTCGGGGAGGCGCACCTCCTGGCCGGCCGCCCGGACGACGCGCTCGCCGTCGCCCGGCGCGCCCTCGACCTCGCCCACCGGCAGAAGGAGCGCGGCAGCGAGGCCTGGGTCCTTCGTCTCCTGGCCGAGATCGCCGCCCGCCACGATCCGCCGGACGCCGAGGCTGCCGAGCGCTACTACCGCGAGGCCCTGGCCCGGGTCGAGGAGCTCGGGATGCGCCCCCTGGCGGCCCACTGCCACCTGGGCCTGGGCCAGCTCTACTCCCGAGCCGGGGACCGCGCGAAGGCGCGCGAGCACCTGACCACGGCGGCCGACGATGTACCGTGGGATGGACATGCAGTCCTGGCTGGCGCGAGCCGAGGCCGAGGGCGCGATGCTATAGTGTCGGGGCCAAGGAGGCCAACCATGGGTGCCAACAAGCGCTACGCGGGTTACCGATCCTACCAGTACCTCGAGGAGAACGCCGACTACCGGGGGTTCCACCTGACCAAGGAGATCGGGCGGGTGCCGTCCCGGCAGGTGGACGTGACGCCGGCCGAGGAGGCGCGCGTCCAGGACCTGATGGCCCGGAACGTCGTCGTCTCCATGCACGACCACCCGGTCGTGTCGCCCGAGGACATCTCGCTGATCTTCGAGCAGAAGCGGCGGGGCCGCGACTTCACCGGGTTCGAGGGGCTGGCCGCCTCCGGCCTGGACTGCGTCTTCGACAACCTGATGGACGGCATCTGCACGATCACCGGGCCGGCCGGCTGGAAGTGGAACGACATCCTGTTCGACCTGGGCATGCGGCTCAGCGACCTGGCCCACCAGGAGTTCGTGGTCGTGTGCGACGGCGTGCGCGACATCGTGAAGGCGCACGCGGAGGGCCGGATCGCGCTGGTCCCCACGCTGGAGGCGGCCACCCCCATCGAGAACGAGGTGGACCGGGTGGACGTGCTCTACGGCTTCGGCGTCCGCAGCATGGGCATCGTCTACAGCGAGGCCAACGCCCTCGGCTGCGGGCTCCGCGAGTCGTTCGACGGGGGGCTCACCGACCTCGGCCGGGCGGTGGTGCGCCGCATGAACAAGCTCGGCATGCAGATCGACGCCGCCCACGTCGGCGACCGGTCGACCCTCGACATCATCGAGGCCAGCGAGCACCCGATCGTCATCTCCCACGCCGGCTGCCGGTCGCTCTGGAACACCCGCCGCATGAAGCCGGACAACGTGCTGGAGGCGATGGCGAAGAAGGGTGGCGTCCTGGGGATCGAGGCGGCGCCCCACACCACGCTCACCGAGCGCCACCGGCTCCACAGCATCGAGTCCTACATGGAGCACTTCGAGCACGCCGTGAAGCTCATCGGCATCGATCACGTCGGGTTCGGGCCGGACACGCTCTTCGGCGACCACGTGGGGCTCCACCACGCCTTCGCCACCCAGCTCTCGATCGGCAAGGCCCACGCCGGCGTGAAGTTCCAGGAGGTGCCGTACGTGGACGGGCTCGAGAACCCGGCCGACTATCCCAACATCGTGCGCTGGCTCGTCAAGCACGGCTACAAGGACGAGGACATCGTCAAGGCGATCGGGGGGAACGCGCTCCGGGTCATGAAGCAGGTCTGGATTCGCTAGCGGGAACGGCGATCCCCCTCACCCTGGCCCTCTCCCCCCGAGGGGGAGAGGGAAAAGGGAATGCATCCGATCAGCGGGGGGGTGACCCCGGGGGCTCGTCCGGGCCGAGCCCGAGCACCGCGCCGGCCGCGACGGGGAGCTCCACCGTGAAGAGCGCGCCGCCGCCGGGCGCCGACCCGACGCGGATGGTCCCGCCGTGCGCGCTGACGAACATGTGACACAGCGCGAGCCCGAGCCCCGTTCCCTCTCCCGGCGGCTTGGTCGTGAAGAACGGCTCGAAGACCCGGGCCCGGATCTCCTCCGGAACCCCCGGGCCCGAGTCCCCCACCTCCAGGACGATCCGATCGGCCGCCTCATCGAAGCGGGTGGCGATCCGCAGCCACCGGGGTGGTGGCCCTCCCCGAAGGGTCTGCGTGGCGTTCCGGACCAGGTTCGTGACCACCTGGTGGAGCTGGTCGGGGTCGCCGGAGAGAGTGGGCAAAGCCGGGGCCAGCGCCCGGATGACCTCGATGCCGTCGTTCCCGAGCGAGCGCACAACCGCGTCCAGGGCACACGAGACCACGTCGTTGAGCGCCACGGGCCGTGGCTCGGGCGTCCCCCGGCGGGCGAGGCCGTGGAACGCCTTGACGATCCGGAAACACCCGGTGGCCGAGTCGAGGATCCGCTGGGCCATGGCGCTGAGAGGGCTGTCCCCGCGATTCGCGGCCGCGACGCCGAGCAGCTCGGCCTGGGCGACCACCGCGGCCAGCGGGTTGGTCAGCTCGTGGGCCACGCCCCCCAGCAGCGCCAGCTTCTCGGCCTGCTGGAGGCTGCGCTGGACCCGCGTCTGCTCGGTCATGTCCCGGATGATCGCGACGCCGCCGCTGACCTGGCCGGCCGAGTCGCGTAGCGGTGCGACGGCGGCACTCGCCTCCAGGCAGCGGCCGTCGGGGGTGCTGATGAGGGTCTCGTAGCCCTTCACGGTCTGGCCGGCGGCGATCCGGCCGGCGAGGCCGCCGAACGCGCGCGGTCCATCACGCCAGCACGCATCGAGCTCCCGGACGCTCCGGCCCACCAGCCGCACCGCCTGGCACCCGAACAGCTCCTCGGCGCGGCCGCTGACATAGGTCACGCGGCCCTCGAGGTCCGTCGCGACGATCGCGTCGACCGAGGTCTCCGCGATCGAGTGGATCAGGTCCCGGGCCGCCCGGAGCTCTTCGCGAAGTCGGGCGTTCCGGATGACGACCGCGGCCTGGGCGACGAATCCCTCGAGCAGATCGTGTTCGTCCGGGGCGAGCATGAACGGCGCCGGGCCGGCCAGGGCCAGCACCCCCAGCAGGTCGTCCCCGTGCGACACCGGCAGCGCGAGGACGCTGGCGAAGCCGCGCGCCCGGAACCACTCGCGGTCGAGCACCCACGGATCGGCCCCGACGTCCGGGACGTGCAGCGCCTGCCGGTGCGTCGCCACCCAGCCGACGACGACCTGCCCGTAGGGCGCGATCCGGCGCGGATAGGGGGCGCCCCCGGTGGTGTCCGACCAGGCGCGCAGGGTAAGTGTCCGGGCGGCCTCGTCAGCCAGCCACAGCGACACGAAGCGCGCGCTCGTCGTCGGGCCGACCGCCTTCGCGATGGCGCCCAGCGCCTCATCGACGTCCTGACAGGACGCGATCAGGTTCGTGACGTCCACGAGCGCTCGGAGCCCGGCGGCCCGGGCATCCCGCCCGCCGGCAGCCGCCGAGGGCTCCGACCCTCGCACGGCCTCGACGACACTCGACGCGAACGCCCACTTCCCGACGTACCCGTCGGCCCCGGCCGCCTCGGCCATCCGTCGCAGCTCGTGGCTGTCGTGCATGCTGACCACGACGATCCGCGGGGGGACCGGTCGGGCCTTGATCCGGCGGGTCGCCTCCAGGCCGCCCATGCCCGGCATGCTCACATCCATGAGCACGACGTCGGGATCGAGCCGCTCCACCTGCCGGATGGCCTCCTCACCCGAGCCCGCGCACCCGACGATGTCCAAGCCAGGCTGGCCTGCCAGGAACCGGGCCGCCACTTCCAGAAACTGGTTGCTGTCGTCAACGAGCAGAATCCGCACCGCCATGCTCACCCTCACCCTCCGCCGGACCGTCTTCGGGACGCGGTCCGGTGATGGTGAAACGGTACGCGCGCCGGGGGGCGGCGCCAATCGGGTGGACCCTGACGGCGCGGGGAGATAAGCCCGAGAAGGCCCGACGGCGGGGACCTCCGGGAGGCCACTCGGGGAATCCCCGAGTAGGCCCTCGGGGAAAGCCTGATGGCCGCGTCAGGCGCCGCCAAGAAATGGCCGGCAGCCCCCGGTCCGGACCGCGCACGGGCTTCTCGCAGCCCGCTGACTCTGGCCACGCGGTCGTGGCGTTCCACTTCGAGCCGCGGCCCACAGGCCGAAGGCCGTCGAACAGTCGCGGCCTCCGAGGGGGGCATCGGGGGGGTCTTCCGAGACCCCCCCGAAGATCAAGCGTCCGGGGACACGAGGCCCATCCGGACGGCGAAGCGGACCAGCCCGGCGAGGTCGTGGATGTCGAGCCGGTCCATGATCTGCGCGCGGTGAGTCTCGACCGTCTTGCCGCTGACCCGGAGGCGAAAGGCGATTTCCTTGGTGGAGTGCCCCTCGGCGAGGAGCTGGAGCACCTCCCGCTGGCGCGGGGTCAGACGCGCCAGCGCATCGGGGGCCTCGGCCAGTCGTCGCCGGTAGTCCGCGACGACGTGCGTTGACACGGCGGGGCTCAGGTACGTCTCCCCCCGGGCCACCGCCTCGATGGCGAGCTCCAGCTCCCTCAGGTCGGCGTCCTTCGGCAGGTAGCCGGCGCCACCGGCCCGGAGCGCCCGCGCCGCGTACTCCTCGCTCACGTGCATCGACAGGATGATCACGCGGGTCTCGGGGTGGTCGCGGGCGATCCGGGCCGTGGCCTCCAGCCCGTTGAGGCCCGGCATGGCGATGTCCATGAGCACGATGCGAGGACGCAGGGTCTCGACGAGGTCAAGGGCCTCCTGCCCGTCGCGGGCCTCGCCGACGACCTCGACGCCCGGCAGCGTGCCGAGCAGCGACCGGATCCCGGCGCGCACCAGCAGGTGGTCGTCGGCGAGCAGGACCCGGACGCCCGTCATGGCCGCGCCTCGAGGCGGGCCTCGCCGGCCGGCGACGCTTCCAGGGGAAGCCACACTCGGACCGTCGTGCCCCGTCCCGGGCCGGACTCGATCACGCTCCGTCCCCCCGCCAGCTCCACGCGCTCCTCCAGGCTCAGGAGGCCGAGGCTGGTGCCGCTCCGGGCCCGCCGATAGGCGGCCTCCACGTCGAAGCCCACCCCGTCGTCCCGAATGACCAGCTCGAGCTCGCCGGCCCGACGTCGCAGCTCGACCCACAGTTGCGTGGCGCGGGCGTGGCGCATGACGTTGGTCACCGCCTCCTGGACGACCCGGAAGCACGTGATCGCGAGGTCGTCGGGCACCGCGCCCTCGGGGAGATCCGCCACGACGGCGCCGACCAGGCCGGCGCGTTCCCCCCGCACGCGAACGAGCCACTGGAGCGCGGGGATCAGTCCCAGATCGTCCAGGAGCGACGGCCGGAGGTCGAGCGACAGCTGGCGGACGTCCTGGAGGGTCCGGTCGACGATGCCCAGGGTCTCGTCGATGCGGGCTTCCGTCACACCGGGCGCCGGCGGAGGCTGCTTCAGCAACTGGAGGTTGATCTTGACCGCGGTCAGCGCCTGGCCCACCTCGTCGTGCAGCTCCCGCGCGATGCGCCGCCGCTCGGCTTCCTGCACCGCCAGCATGCGCGCCGACAGGGTCTGGAGCCGCTGGCGGGCCTCCCGGGTCTCGGCGAAGAGCTGGGCGTCGTGGATCGCCAGGGCCGCGTGGTCGGCGAGCTGCATCAGCACCGCCTCGTCCCGGTCGGTGAAGGGACGGCGGACCCGGTTGTCCACGTACAGCAGGCCCTCGACCCGCTCCTCGATGCGGATCGGTACCGCCAGCATGGCCACGATCTCCTCGGCCTCGACGCTCGGGAGGGCCTCCTTGCTGATCCGGGGATCGTGCAGCCAGTCGTCGGTCCGGAAGGGCTGCCCGGTGACCATGACCTGCCCGCCGACGCCCTGGCCGCGCTCCACGGGGACCGGTTCGTACCCGGGGTAGCGGGCGTTGACCCAGTACCGGAGCACCATCGCGCCGGACTTGGGGTCGCGGAGGGCGATCCGGGCCAGGTCGCTCGCGCACAGCTCGCGGGCCCCGTCCGCCACCTTCTGGAGGATCGCGTCGAGGCTCAGGGACCCGCTGACGGTCCGGGCGATGCGGGCGACCACCTCCGCTTCCCGCCGCTGCCGCTGGGCCTCCTCGAACGACTGCGCGTTCGCGAGGGCGATGGCCGCGTGGGCGGCGGCGGTCTCGAGCAGCCGCACCTCCTCGCCGGTGAACCGCCCGGGCTCCCCGCGCGCGGTGATGAGCGCGCCCAGGACCTGCTCCCGGGCGACGATCGGCACGGCCAGGACCGCCCGCTGGCCGGTGCTCTCGATGAACCGGCGAGTGGACGGCGACAGGTCGAAGGCCGGGTCGTTCAGGATGTCGACGGACCCCACGGGCCGCCGCTCGGCGATGGCGGTGGCGATGGCGCCGTCGCGCGGATGGCGGGGCTCGAACGCCAGGAACGTTGCCGGAATGCCCTTGAGGGACGCGAAGCGCCACAGGCCATGCGAGACGAGCGCCACCGCCACCGGCGCCCCGAGGAGGTCGGGGACCCGGGCGACGATCGTGTCGAGCACCTGTTGCGTGTCGAGCGAGGCGACCGACCGGGCCAGGTCGGCCAGACCCTCGGCCTCCCGGCGCCGCTGCCGGGCATCCTCGAAGAGCGTGGCGTTCCGCAGCGCCAGGGCCGCCTGGCCGGCGAAGCGCGCGAGCACGGCGTGGTCCTCGTCGCCGAACGGGGGCGCCTCGTCGCCACGCCGGCTCATCGAGATCACGCCGAGCAAGGCGTCGGCCACCCGGAGCGGCTGGACCATGACCCGGCGGACGCCGCGCGCCAGCGATTCGGGCAGCGCGGCGGGCCAGCCCGCGTAGTCGTTCACGACCAGGCCTTCGCCCGTCCTCGCGCACCGGCCGGTCGCCCCGGCCCCCACGGCGATCGGTGAGTCCAGGACATCCTCCGACGTGCGGGCGGCGAGGACGGCGTGATCGCCGGCGAGGAGATAGATCGCTCCTTCGGCGCCGACGAGTTCACCGGCGCGGTCGGCGATCAGCCGCATCAGACGGTCGCGGTCCAGCTCGGCGAGGAGCTCGCGCTCCACGGCCGCCAGGGCTCGAACCACCTCCGGGACCGTCAGGGGAGGGTCCGGAGATCCGCGGTGTCGCGACGTGACCCCCGCCGGTCCCTCCCGTGGAGCCAGGTGGGCGCCGCAGGTGGGGCACGACACAACGTTTCTCGGGCTTTCCTGCCGGAACTCCGGGCACGTCATGCGGGCACTCAGTGTCCTGTGTACGGCGAGCTTAGCACCACCGGCCATTCCGTCAACGGCGGCCAACGGGCTTGACGCGGCCTGCGCCACCGGTGCTTAATCTCCCCGTCGATGGAATCGCCGCGTCGTCTGATCCCGACGGTGGGAATTCCCTGATCGGTCGAGAGGAGGCGGGTTCGATGCGCGCACGGTCGGTGAGGCGGGTAGCCCGCGCGGTGGTCGGCCTCGTGGTCGGGGTCCTCCTGGTCGCCGGCCTGAGCCCGGCGCCGCCGGC
The DNA here is from genome assembly GCA_963708025.1 of uncultured Candidatus Rokubacteria bacterium. Taxonomy (GTDB): domain Bacteria; phylum Methylomirabilota; class Methylomirabilia; order Rokubacteriales; family DASRDR01; genus CAVPSB01. The sequence continues at coordinate 64,699 of CAVPSB010000037.1, forward strand.
CTTCGCCCAGGGCAGCGGAGGGACGTTCTCGCTGCCGATCATCGACAACGCCCGGATGTGGCCGATCGTGGGCGGCCTGCCCAACATCCTCGTCAACAAGGCGCTCTACAGCACGCTGGTCCGGTACGACGCCCGGAACTGGACGCCGGTCGGTGACCTGGCCGAGCGCTGGTCGGTCGGCGACGACAAGCTGACCTGGACGTTCACCCTGCGCCGCAACGTCACCTGGCACGACGGCCGGCCGTTCACCGCCCGCGACGTCAAGTTCACGATCGAGCGGCTCTGGCTGAACCCCCAGGTGCCGTTCTTCCAGCGGGCCAACATCCAGGACATCTCCCGGGTCGACGCCGTGGACGACCTCACCGTCCGCATCGTCACCAAGGTCCCCTTCGCAACGCTCCCGGTCATGCTGGGGTACCTGGCCAACATCCTGCCCGAGCACATCCTCGGCAGCTACACGGTCGAGCAGCTCCGCAACCCGGTCGACTTCCTGCGCAACCCCGTCGGCACCGGCCCGTTCCGCTTCGCCGAGGCCGTGCTCGGCTCCCACGTCCGGCTGGTCGCCTACGATCGCTACTTCCTGGGTCGCCCCAAGCTGGACGCCGTCGTCTTCCGCGTCGTCGCCGACATCGAGCAGCAGCTGGCGCAGCTCCAGACCGGCCAGCTCGACCTCATGATCATCGAGCCGCACCAGGTGGCGGCGGTGCAGGGCATGCCCAACGTCCAGATCGTGGACGCGCCGCAGGTGAACTACACGTTCATCGGCTTCAACCACAAGGCCGAGCCCTTCGGCGACCGGAAGGTGCGCCAGGCGCTCGTCCACGCCGTCGACCGCAAGTCGATCCTCGACAAGATCTACCTCGGCCGGGGCAAGCCGGCGACCGGCCCCATCAACCCGCTGGTGTCGTGGGCCTACACCGACGCGGTGGAGCAGTTCCCGTACAACCCGGCCCTCGCCCAGAGGCTCCTCGACGAGGCCGGGTGGACGAAGGGCCCCGACGGGATCCGCCGGAAGGGCGGGCAGCCGCTCCGGTTCACGCTCGACTTCGACCGCGGCAACCCGGTCCGCGAGCAGACCGCCGTCGTCGCCCGGCAGCACTGGCGGGATGTGGGGGTCGACGTCGAGCTGCGCGTCAGCGAGTTCAATGCCATGCTGTCCCGGATCCGCACCCGGCCGAACGCCCTGCAGAGCTGGGTCCTGTGGTACATCACGCCGCCGGAGGCCGACCTGCTCGCCTACTACCACAGCCAGGGCACCCTCAACGAGTTCGGCTACGCCAATCCCGAGGTGGACCAGCTCCTGGAAAAGGGGCGCGCGACGTTCGACCAGAAGGAGCGCGCCCGCATCTACCAGCAGGCGCAGAAGCTGATCGCCGCCGACGCCCCGGTCGTCTTCTTCGTGTACCCGGCCGAGATCCAGGCCCTCAACAAGCGGATCCAGGGCTGGGTCCCGATGGGGTACCGGGACGCGCTGACGCACATGGGCGGGGTCTCCACGGCCCGCTGAGGTGCTTCGGGGGGGTCTCGGAAGACCCCCCCGATTCCCCCCCTCGGAGGCCGCGGCGAAGCCGCGGCTCGGAGTGGAACGCCAGGTCCGCGCGGCCTGGGCCGAGTGCGATGCGAGGAGCCAGCGGCCGGCGGAGTTCGCGCTCCGGCCGACCGGCCCCCTCCCCCCCGGTGGGTGGGGGAGGGGGCCAAGGCCGAAGGCCCTCGAGGCGGGTGGGCGGGAGGTCTCGACCAGTGGCCGGTATCTGGTCCGCCGGCTGCTCCAGACCGTCGTGCTGCTCCTGGTGGTGAGCCTGGTCGTGTTCGCGCTCGTCACCCAGGCGCCCGGCGGCCCGGCGATCCTCCTGGACCGCAACATGGGCCCGGCCGAGATCGAGGCGATGCGCGCCATCCTGGGCCTCGACCAGCCGCTGTCCGTGCAGTACGTCCGCTGGCTGGCCCAGGTGCTCCGCGGCAACCTGGGGGTGTCCTACCAGGCCGGCATCCCCGTGCTGGAGATCATCGGGCAGATGCTGCCCAACACGCTCCTCCTGTCGGCCGCCGCGCTGGCGCTGTCGCTGATCGTCGCGATCCCGGCCGGCGTGATCTCGGCGGCGCGACCCTACTCGGTGACCGACAACGCCCTGACGTTCCTGGCTCTGTTCGGCATCTCGGTGCCGACGTTCTGGTACGGGCTCATGCTGATCGTCCTGTTCTCCATCGCGCTCGGCTGGCTCCCGCCGGGCGGCATGCAGACCATCGGCGCGCCGCCGTCGCTGGTGGACCTGGCCCGCCACCTGGTCCTGCCCGCGGTCGTCCTCGGCACCGCCAACATGGCGCTCTTCGCCCGCTACACGCGCTCGTCCACGCTGGCGGTGCTCCGGGAGGACTACGTCCGCACCGCCCGCGCCAAGGGCCTGGGCGAGGGCGCGGTGATCGGCCGGCACGCGCTGCGCAACGCCCTGCTGACCATCGTGACCGTGGTCGGCGTCCAGGTGCCGCGCCTGCTGGGCGGCGCCGCGATCACCGAGACCGTCTTCGCCTGGCCGGGGATGGGGAGCCTGGCCGTGCGGGCGGCGTTCGAGCGCGACTACCCGATGATCATGGGCATCACGCTGGTCGATCTCGACGGTGGTCGCGGCCAGCAGCCTGCTGGTGGACCTCCTCTACGTGTGCATCGATCCGCGCGTCCATGCCGAGTAGCGGGCCGGGCGGGCGCCGGACGGGGATCGAGGCCGGCCGGGCCGTGGCCCGGTTCCGGCGGAACCGGCTGGCCGTGGTCGCCCTGGTCGTCCTCGGCGCGGTGCACCTGCTGGCGGCCGTGGCGCCGTGGATCGCGCCGTACGGCCCCGAGGCCGTGGAGCTGGTCAAGCGGCTGCAGCCGCCGAGCCGCGCGCACTGGCTGGGCACCGACGAGTACGGCCGCGACGTCCTGACCCGGCTGCTCTATGGCGGGCAGGTGTCGCTGGCCGTCGCCCTGGCCTCGATGGCCACGTCGATCGCGATCGGCGTGGCGGTGGGAGCCGTCGCCGGCTACGTCGGCGGGCTGACCGACGCCGTGCTGATGCGCATCACCGACGGGATGCTGGCCGTCCCCCTCTTCTTCATCGCCCTGCTGGCGCTCGCCATGCTGGGGACCACCATGCTGAACCTGGTGGCCGTCATCGCGCTGTCCTCGTGGATGACGGTGGCCCGGGCGGTGCGGGCCGAGGCGCTGCGGACGCGCGAGCTGGAGTTCGTCCTGGCGGCCCGGGCGGTCGGGGGCGGCCGCCTGCGCATCCTGGCCCGCCACGTGGTGCCGCAGTCGATCCCCTCGATCACGGTGGCGGCCACCATCGGCGTGGCGTTCGCGGTGCTCCTGGAGTCGTCGCTGTCCTTCCTGGGCCTCGGCGTCCAGCCGCCGGCCGCCTCGTGGGGCAACATGCTCAGCGGCGCCCGCGGCTACCTCCGGACGGTGCCGGGGCTGGCGGTGTTCCCCGGGGTCCTGATCTTCGTCACGGTGCTCTGCTACAACTGGTTCGGCGACGGCCTCCGCGACGCGATCGACCCCACGCAGTCGCGCTAGCCCCGCCGGCCGCGGCTTGACAGGGCCCGGCGGCGCCGCCTAGGGTGAGGCACCCCGACCGACGCTCCGCCGCGAGGAGGACCGCGATGGACAGACGATGGCTCACCCCGCTCGTCGCGCTCGCGCTCGGCGCCGCGGCCCTGGGGCCGCATCCGGTCCCGGCCGCCGCCCAGGTCAAGCTGAAGTTCGGCATGCCGACCACGCCGCCGAACCTCGTGCACCTCACGCCCTGGGTGGCCAGGGAGCAGGGCTTCTTCGCCGAGGAAGGCCTCGACGTCGAGCTGGTCACCTTCGAGGGAGGCGTCTACGTGATCCGCAACGTCGTCAGCGGCGCCCTCGACGCCGGCTCGGGCGTCGGAGCGTCGGTCGCCGTCTCGGTCGCCCGCAAGGCCGGCATCAAGGCGATCTACGGCATGGCGCCGCGGTTCGCCTCCACCATGACGGTGCGCTCGGACGTGAAGACGCCCCAGGACCTCAAGGGCAAGCGGCTCGGCGTCCAGGAGGTCGGCGGGTTCGCCGACGTGCTGAGCCGGATGGTGCTGCGCCAGGCCGGGATCAAGCCCGAGGAGGTGACGTTCGTCCCCATCGCGTCGGCCGACGTGCCGCCCCTGCTGGCCGGCGCCATCGACACCGCCATCCTCCACATCGACCAGATGATCACCGCCCGCCGGAAGGACCCGTCGCTGCACCCGCTCGTCCGGTTCTGGGAGCTCGAGCCGAACCAGCTCTTCCTGACCGTGGTGGCGCAGCAGAAGCGGCTCCAGGCCGAGCCGGCCCGCTTCCAGGCGCTGGTCCGGGCGCTGGCCCGGGCCAACCGCTTCATGTACGCGAACCGCGCGCGGACGGTCGAGGTCGCGGTCCAGCACGCCAAGCTCCCGCGCGACATCGCCGAGGAGGCGTACGACGAGCTGGTCCGCGGCCGGGTGTGGGCGCAGAACGACGGCCTGCCGCGGGAGAAGGTGGAGTACACCATCGACCGCATGGTGCGGGTCGGCAACCTCAAGCCCGAGGAGCGGCCGACCTACGAGGACTACGTCGCGCTCCCGATCCTCCAGGAGGCGTTCAGGACGCTGCCGCGCGTGCCCGACTTCGACTGACGGCGGCACGGAGGCGGCCATCGCGGCCAAGATCGTCGTCCGCCACCTCACCAAGCGCTTCGCCGACGTCGGCGTCGTCGCCTTCGAGGACCTGTCCTTCGACGCCGAGGAGGGCGAGGTCCTCTGCATCCTGGGACCCTCGGGCTGCGGAAAGACGACGCTCCTGCGCGTGCTCGACGGCCTGGTGGAGGCCGACGCCGGCGAGGTGGCCATCGACGGCCGGCGGGTGCGCGGCCCGTCGCGGGACGTGGCCATGGTGTTCCAGCACTTCGGCCTGTTCCCCTGGAAGCGCCTCGACCAGAACATCGGCTACGCGCTCCGGCTCCACGGGCGGCCGCGCGCCGAGATCGAGCAGGCCGTCGCCCACTACGCGCGCCTGGTCGGCCTCGACGGGTTCGAGCGCTTCTTCCCGTACCAGCTCTCGGGGGGCATGCAGCAGCGGGCCGGGCTGGCCCGCGCCCTCGCCGCGAACCCGTCGGTCCTCCTGATGGACGAGCCCTTCGGGGCGCTCGACGCCCAGACCCGCGAGACGCTCCAGGAGGAGCTGCTCGGCATCCTCGAGCGGGAGCCGAAGACGGTGCTCTTCGTCACCCACTCGGTGGACGAGGCGATCGTGCTGGGCGACCGCATCCTCCTCCTGACCGGACGCCCGGGGCGGCTGCACGAGACCCTCCGGGTGGAGATCCCGCGCCCGCGCGACCCCGTCCGGGTGCGCGGCCACGAGCACGCCCTCGAGCTCCGGCAGCACATCTGGGCCGAGCTGCGCCGCACCGCCGGACCCCGACGGGGAGCGCCCCGGTGAGCCTGCGCCGCCGCGCCCTCGCCGTCCGGCTCGTCTCCCTGGCCGTCGTCCTCACGGCCTGGGAGCTCTACGGCCGCTCGGTGAACCCCATCCTCTTCACCTATCCGGCGGCCATCGCGGCGGCCGGGTGGGAGCTCGTGCAGACCGGCGAGCTCTTCGCCTACCTCGGCCAGAGCCTCCAGGTGCTGCTGATCGCGCTCCTGCTCTCGGCCGGCGTCGGGGTGCCCCTCGGCGTGCTGGTGGCCCGCTTCACCACGGTGGAGCTCGCCACCGATCTCTACATCAACGCCCTCTACGCCACGCCGATGGTCGCGCTGGTGCCGCTCATCGTCCTCTGGTTCGGCTACGGCCTCCCGGCCAAGGTCGTCATCGTCTTCCTGTTCATGGTCTTCCCCCTGCTCATCAACACCCAGCAGGGGGTCAAGAACGTTGACCGCGCGCTGCTCGAGGTGGCGCGCTCCTTCTGCTCCACCGAGCGCCAGCTCTGGGGCGACGTCGTCCTGCCCTCCGCGCTGCCCTTCATCGCCGCCGGGGTGCGCCTGGCCATCGGCCGCGGGCTGGTGGGGATGGTCGTCGCCGAGTTCTACACGTCCATCGCGGGGCTGGGGTACATGATCGTCCGGTACGCCAACGCCTTCGAGACCGCCAAGCTCTTCGTGCCCATCGTGGTCCTCATGGTGATGGGCGTCGCCCTCGTCCAGGGCGCCCGCGCCCTCGAGTTGCGCCTCGCGCCCTGGCAGCGGCGGGGGGGCGGGGGCGAGCGCTGAAGGATATCGGGGGTCTCGGCAGGGCAGGAAAGCGCCGCCGCGTCATCTCGGGAAGATCGTTCTCCAATCGTCCTTCAAGCTTCGGAACCCGGCTCAACACCGGCGACGCGGGGGTGGGCCGATGGCATCCATGTTACAGTCGTCTCGGGCGATCGGGGTCCTCGGAGACGCGTCCGAGCCAAACGAGAGGTGAACAGTGCTGACTGACAGCTGCCCCGCGGGCGGGCTTTAGCGGTCTCGGTCTCCGCCGATGGAAGAACGCGAGTTTCTTGTCCGGATCCAGGAGCTGGGAGGCCTGCCGAGCCGAGAGGAGGCGGACCGGTGGGCGATGACGGTGCTTCTCGCCCTGATCCATCTCTTGCCGGACCGCCACAAGCGACGGCGGTTGATCACTCAGCTTCCCGGCACCGTCAAGGCGCGGCTCCGGGACGAGGCACCCGGTGCGGTTCTCATGGATCTGGATACCTTCCTGCAGCATGTCGCCGCAGGTCTCGGCACGCATGCGTCGGAGGGCGCACGCGCCGTCCGCATCGTGTACAGCGCGCTGCGGGAAGCCGTGTCTCCAGGTGAGTTGGTCAAGGTCGAGGCCCACCTCCCGAAGGACGTCGTTGGCTTCTTGACGCCCACCGCGTGAGCCGCACGCATCTTGGCCATGTCACGCAGGCCGCTGACGGGCAGGCAAGAGCTCATGTGTTGGCGAGCCAGGGCGCCTTCGGTAGAACCATGCCTTCGCCCCTTCCGTCGCCGCGATGTAGCCTGCGACGATGATCAGTCCGGACCCGATCTCAAGCACCGACAGCGGCACAAAACCGAACGCCGAGGTAAACGGCCCGAGGAAGGGGATGGAAAGGGCGATGAGGCTGACGACGACGGTAGTCCAGAACAGCACCCGGCTCGGCCTGCTACGGAACGCCGGCCGATGCGTTCGCAGGACAAGGACAACGGCGAGTTCGGTCAACAGCGAAATGATGAACCACGTCGTCTGAAAGGTTGCTTCATCGGCGTGAAAGACAAGCAGCAAGGTCATGAACGTCAGCAGATCGAAGACAGAGCTGATCAGCCCGAAGACGATCATGAAGCGCTGCACGTCTTTGATCTGCCAGCGTTGAGCCCGCGTAACGGTCTCCGGATCGACGTTGTCGGTCGAGATCGCAATCGACGGCACATCGGAGAGAAAATTGTTGAGCAGAATCTGCCTGGCGGCGAGCGGCAGGAACGGGAGCAGCGGCGTGGCGAGCGCCATGCTGACCATGTTGCCGAAATTCGCGCTGGTCGTGATGCAGATGTATTTGAGCGTGTTGGCGAACGTGCGCCGACCGTCCTCGACACCGCGGCGGAGAACGTCAAGGTCGCGTTTGAGGAGGATGATGTCGGCGCTCTCGCGGGCGACGTCGACTGCCTGCTCGACCGAGATGCCTACATCGGCCGCATGCAGGGCGGGTGCATCATTGATGCCGTCGCCGAGATAGCCGACAGCATGTCCGGTCCGCTGCAAGGCGCGGACGATACGCTCCTTCTGCTGGGGATCGACCTCGACGAAGAGATCGGTGCGTGGCGCGAGATGCCACAGCGACTCATCCTTGAGCTTTGTCAGTTGCTCGCCGGTAATCATCGACTTCGGATCGAGCCCCACCGCTTCCGCCAGATGGCCGGTGACGTAACGATTGTCACCGCTGATCACCTTGATGCGGATGCCGAGCTTGGTGAGGTCGCGGATCGTTTGTTGCGCATCTGACTTGGGCGGATCGGAAAAAAGCAGGAAGCCGGCAAACGTCATGGCGCTTTCGTCGCCGTGGACGTAGTGGTCTCTTCGCTGCGACCTTGCGTGTCGCCACCGCGAGGACGCGGAATCCTTCCGCGCTCTTGGCCTGGTAGAAAGCCTCGAGCTCCGCCTGCCGGGCCGCCGTGAGGGGAACGTCCGCGCCATCCTGGGCGACCGATGAGCAGATGGCCAGGACGTTGGCAAAAGCACCCTTGGTGACGATCTGGTGCTGCGCCGGATCGACGTCCGCGGCCACGACGATGGTCAGCCGCTTGCGGAGGAAATCGTAGGGAATCTCGTCGATCTTGCGATAGCCGCTGGTGGTCAGTCCGCTGCTTTCGCCGACAGCTACGATGGCGGCGTCGAGCGGGTTGTCGATACCGGTCTCGAAGGCCGCATTGAGAAACGCCAGCTGCCTGACGTCGGTCGATGACCGGCCCCCGGCGTCCGTGGCATCCTGCAGAGCGACAACCCCCTCGGTCAGCGTGCCGGTCTTGTCCGTGCAGAGGATGTCCATGCTGCCGAGATTCTCGATTGCGTCGAGGCGCCGGACGATGACCCCTTGCATGGCCATCGCACGGGCTCCAGCGGCCAGCGTCACGCTGATGATGGCCGGAAGCAGCTCAGGTGACAGACCAACCGCAAGTGCGACCGCAAAGAGTAGCGACTCGATCCATGGGCGGCCAAGAAGCTGGTTCACGGTCAGGACGAACAGAACGATGACGACCATCACCCGGATCAGAAGGTAGCCGAACTGGCGGATGCCCCGCCCGAACTCCGTCTCGGGCGGGCGCGCCTTGATCCGCGCTACGATCGCGCCGAAGGCGGTTCGGCGACCGGTCTCGACCGCAAGGACCTTCGCCGTGCCGCTTTGTACCGAAGCGCCGAGGTAGACCGCGTTGGTGCGTCCGGCGATGGGCGTCTCCGGCGGAACGGTCCCAGGTTGCTTCTCGACGGGGAAAGACTCCCCGGTCAGGCTGGCCTCGTTGACCAGAAAGTCCTCGGACTCGATCACGCGTCCGTCGGCGGGAATGAGGTTGCCGGCCGAGAGCACAATGACGTCGCCGGGCACGATGGCGCTCGCCGGGACCGTTGTTTCTAGACCGTCGCGGACCACACGGCATGTCAAAGCCAGGCGGCGCTTGAGCTCTTCGACCGCGGTCGACGCCCGGTACTCCTGATAGAAGCCGAGCAGCGTACTGCCGAGCACGATCGTGAGAATGATTCCTGCGTCCACCCATTGCCGCAGGACCAGCGAAATCACCGCTGCGAAGATAAGAATGAGGACAAGCGGACTTTCGAATTGCCGAAGAAGCAGGCGCAGAGCGCTCAGCCGCGGCGCGTCCTCAATGCTATTCGGACCAACCAGGCGAAGTTGCTCGGCGGCGTTCTCGGACGACAGGCCCTGCTCTCCCGAGCGAAGAGCCGCGCTCAGCTCTGCATGCTCACGACTCCAGTAGGGGGCATCGGGTCCGGGCTCAGCCATATGCCATCCGTTCGACGTTCGCCAGCCGCAAGCTAAC
>CAVPSB010000038.1:0-48869 GCA_963708025.1 uncultured Candidatus Rokubacteria bacterium
GGTCGTTTCCCAGGGGGGCCGGCGGACAAAGTCAGCCCTGACCCACTCGACCTCGATACTGCGCGGCCGACGCGGCCGGCGTCAAGGACGGTACCGGCCGGCACCCGCCGTACCCCGAGCTTTGGGAGTCCCCAGGCGAGGGGGCAGGGAGGCGCGGCGGGCCCCGATCCGCCGCGGCGGATCGAGAGGCCTGGTTCCCCTCGTGGAGATCAGGAGGCCGGCCGCTGCAGTTCGCGACGGGATGCTATGTTTCGCAGCGATCAGCACTCCCGGAGGTCGGTGACGGCGGGCTGCGATGCGCGGCTCATTCATATGATTCGATGGCGAGTTGCAAGGCGCATCGACATCGTGATCGGCACTGGCACGCGACCCGGCCTGGATGCTGGCCAAGCTCGAGCGCCTCGACGACCTCCTGCGGCCGGAGCCGGCCCCGGGCCAACGCCGAGATCGCCAAGCACCTGGACGGGGAGCTGACCGTGCGACCCCTGCCCACGACGGGACGCGAGCGTCGGGCCGACATCCGCGGGCGGGCCAAACTGAACAGCCTCCTGGAGGGCCAGGAGGCTGTTTGCGGTGGTTGCGGGGGCTGGATATGCAGAATGTCACACGACTCCCACTACATACTGGATTGATCTTATACGACGGTGACTTACGGAAGCCACCGCCGAACGACAGGGTGCCTGCACGCCCGCACGTCCGGGGCACGGGTTCGAATCCCCAACGGGATTCGAACCCGTGTTTCAGCCGCGATCACATTTTCGCCAATTTCCAAGCCATCTTCGGCCTTGTTGAGTTCCGACGAAACGATCGAGGCTAAAACCGCGCCGCGTCGCGTCGTAGCGCACCGAAGCCGAGACTGGCGGCGGGCGCACAGCATCAGGATGGCCGCCGCGATCGACGCCGCCATCCGGGCTGAGGACTGGCAGGCCCCGGTGAAAGTCGTCCCCTTCGACCTCGACGCCGGGATCGCGCGGCCGGAGCGGCAGCACCCCGGCTTTGGCTGGCGGGTCGAGGTGCTAGTTGCCATGATGCGGCTCGAACAGGATCTCATCGGACTCCGGGAGGCGCGTGGCCTCTCACCGGCCCAGCTCGCCCACCGGATAGGCGTGACGCGCCAGGCGGTCCAGGCGGCCGAATGAGGCGGCGCGGCTCGCCTCACTGTGCAGTGGCTGCTCCGGCAGATCCTGGCGCTCGGCGGCCGACTCGCGGTGCGGAAAGCCGCCGGAGCGCGGTGGGGAAAGCGGCGGCCGTAGGGAGGTGGCGGTGGTGGAGCTGAAGGCGCATGTGCTGGACCCGCGCTGGTTCGCGCGCTCGAAACGCGCCGGGCCGATGGCCAAGGCCACCTCACGGTCCGGCCGATCTTCGACGACGCCCCCATCGACCTCACTGCGGTCGACCGCGTCGTCGGAGTTCTCCCGGCGATTCCCGGGACGGTTAAGGTCTCTGGCTTGATAACGACCGAGCCGACAACCATGGGCAACTCCCGCAGGGTGTCACTGACTACGCCTCGCTGGGCATCGCCGTGCCTGGTAACGTGGAGCCGGATTGGGAAGAGGAGCGGCTCCGCATAGCTCGCGGCCGGGAGCCTCGCACGCCCCTGCTGGGCCCCGCCCCCCGCCAGTCGGCACGACGCGGCGGGCCTCACGAGAGGTAGGCGCTCCGGGCCACGCGCCGCTCGGGCGGACGGGAGGGTTGGCGGTGACGTCAGCGCCGGACTCGAGACGGGCGCCAGTGGCGTGTACGTTCCGAGATCTCGCGCCAGCTGGAGCAAGTTCGGCCGGAGCAGATGGAGCGCCGCCAGGGCGAGCACCGCGCAGTCGAGGGCATTGGTTCTCAGCGCGGACCTGCACCCAGACCTGGTAGGCGATTCCAGCCTTGGTGCGGCGGGTGACGGACTGCTCCGCGGTGAGCTGCGCGACGAGAGCTTCGTCGACCGCGTCAACATCCGGCTTCGACGCCGACTTCGTCAGCCCGACCTGGAAATCGACGGATGGTTGGCGGACTGTAGGGTGCCAACCTTCCCGCGTGCGCTGGGTCCACATCTCGGCGACGACGCAGGTCTCGGGCCCGTCGTCGGCCTGGTGAACCTTGTTCCTGGCGGGCGACTGGCTCCGGACCGGAAATCGACGCGGGCTGCATGGAGGCCGGCCTGCATCGGGGGGCTCCAGGCAGGGCGAGCCATCTGCGGCACGGACGAGCCGATTCCCGGCGGGACCGACCTCTGATCGGCCCCGGACGCACTACCACAGCGAGGCGAGGCTCGCGGCGGTAGGGCTGGACTACCGAGAGTGAGGCGTCCAGACGATGGCCGGGGCCCGCCGGCCGGCTGCCAATCACCCCCGAGGGCAGGCCAGGGGCGTCGGTCGTTGACAGTGGCATGTCGCCCCGATCGCTTCCGAGTGTTTGAGGACCCTGCTAGGCTGAGAATCTGGCATGCCGCTACGAGCCGATGATCCGTGCCGTGATGACTTGCCGATCGGCGTTGGCAGCATTGCCAGGTGAGTTATCCAGCGGGCGGCCCTTGGATCCAGACTGATCCAGGAGGGGAGGGGGGCTCATGACACTTGATCTCGAGGATGCCGAGACGCTCCTTCCCGGAGAGCCCGCCCGGCTCGGCCGCATAGGCGTCCGGCATTTCACTTCCTCCGCCATGCACGCGCATCGGCGAGGTCGAGGAAGCGCTACGCTCGTTCGGCGTGCGCCTGAGCCGGACACGGATCAGTCAGAGCAACCTTCTCGCGTCGCTAGCTCGGGCGCCGTGGGTCGCGGGTAAAGTAAAGTGCCCCGAGCCGTGTTCGCGCCGGTGGTGACCTGAATGAGTAGGTAGGATGGACGACGCCCTGCCGCCCGAGCTCAAGAGCGCCAGTTCCTATCGAATCGACCATCTTTCCGAAGCGGACGCTCTGGCGAGCCTGAACAGTACGCCGCAGGGCTTGTCCACCGCTGAAGCCCGCCGCCGGCTTCGAGAATTCGGTCCCAACCGTGTAGAAGAGGTGCGTCACGAGCATCCGCTGCTGCGCTTCTTCAACGGGCTCACCCACTTCTTCGCGCTGATCTTGTGGGTGGCCGCCGCGCTGGCGTTCTTTGCCGAATGGAGCGCGCCCGGCGAAGGGATGGCGAAGGTCGGGTACGCCATCGTCGTCGTGATCTTGGTCAGCGCCGTATTCTCGTTCTGGCAGGAGTACCGGGCCGAGCAGACTCTCGCGGCGTTACGCCAGCTGCTGCCGCAACAGGCCGCGATTGTCCGTGAGGGCAAGGTGGTCGAGCTGCCCATCGAGCAGCTCGTCCCCGGGGACATCGTATTGCTCGAGCAAGGCGATCACATTTCGGCGGACTGCCGGCTCATCGAGGCGTTCAGCGTCCGTGTCAACAACGCGATCATCACCGGCGAGTCGCTGCCGCAGGTCCGTGAGGCGGGTCCCTGTACCGACGACGAGCTGCTCTACGCCCGGAACATACTCCTCGCCGGCACATCGATGGTGTCGGGCCAGGGGAGAGCCGTTGTCTTCGCCACCGGGATGCAGACCCAAATTGGCAAGATCGCCTATCTCACCCAGACCGCCGCCGAGCCCGTGTCTCCGCTACGCACGGAAATCGAGCATCTGAGTCGATGGATCGGGATCCTTGCGGTGCTGATCGGCGTGCTCTTTTTCGTGGTCGGTCGGTTCAGCGGCGTGCCGTTCTGGAACGCCTTCATCTTCGCGATCGGCATCATCGTCGCCATGGTGCCGGAAGGGCTGCTGCCGACACTGACGCTGGCCTTGGTGCTGGCCACCCAGCGCATGGCCCGGCGGAACGTGCTCATCCGGAGGTTGCCCTCGATCGGAACCCTCGGGGCGACGACCGTGATCTGCACCGACAAGACCGGCACGTTGACGCAGAACCGCATGGTGGTGGAACAGATCCTCCTCGGAGAGCGACGCTACGCCGCGGCCGCGGTCGCGGCAGAGCAGACGTTGGCTCAGCGTTACTTGCCGTTCTTCTTGATCGCGCGACTCTGTCACGACCTCAAAGAAGGCGAGCAAGGGGGAGCGCCGATCTTCATGGGGGACCCCATGGAGATCGCGCTCGTCGAGATGGCGCAGATGGTCTTGCCGACCATGGTCGAGCCCCCTCGTGCGGACGAGGTCCCGTTCGACGCCGACCGCATGCGGATGTCCACCGTCCACATATTGCGCGACGGCCCACTGCTGTGTTGCAAGGGAGCGCCCGAGACCGTCACCCCGCTGTGCAATCGCCTTCTGGTCGATGGCGAACCCCTCCCGTTCACGCCCGAGCTACGCGGCAAGATCCTGGCCGCGCAGGAGGCGATGGGGGAGCGGGGCCTGCGTGTGCTGGCCTTCGCCTATCGCCCGCTGGAGTCGGGGTGGAAGCACGAATCACTGGAGCAGGATCTCGTGTGTGCTGGATTGGTCGCCTTGCAGGATCCGCCGCGGCCGGAGGTCCCGAACGCGCTCGGCAAATGCCGCGAGGCCGGCGTCCGCGTGATCATGACGACCGGGGACAATCCCCGGACCGCGCTCGCGATCGCCCGGGACGTCGGCCTGGCCCATTCCGCAGACACGCGGGTGATTACGGGCGACCAGCTGCGGGGTCTCTCCGACATCCAGCTACGCGTGGCGCTGGATTCGCCCGAGGTCATCTTCGCTCGGGTCGGCGCCGATCAGAAGATGCGTATCGTCAACGCCCTGAAGCAGAAGGACCAAGTTGTCGCGGTGACGGGCGATGGCGTGAACGACGCTCCGGCGCTGAAGAGCGCCGACGTCGGTATCGCCATGGGCATCATGGGGACCGACGTGGCGAAAGAAGCGGCCGACATGGTGTTGCTGGACGACAACTTCGCCAGCATCGTCAACGCCATCGAGGAAGGGCGCGCGGTGTTCGAGAACATCCGGAAGTTTCTCACGTACATCCTGGCGCACAATGTTCCCGAGCTGGTCCCCTACCTCGCCTTTTCGCTGCTTCCGATCCCATTGCCGCTCACGCCGATCCAGATCCTTACGATCGACATGGGCACCGATTCGCTGACGGCTCTCGGACTCGGCGTGGAAGCGCCGGCTCCCCACGTCATGCAGCGACCGCCGCGTTCACGAAGCGAGCGGCTGTTCAACTGGCCGCTGGCCATGCGGGCGTATCTGTTCCTGGGTCTGATTGAAGCCGGAGCGGCCATGGCGACGTTCTTCTTCGTACTCCATCGCGGGGGGTGGTCGTACGGTGAGCCGTTGGCGCACAATCATCCGCTCTATCTGCAAGCGACCACGGCGTGCTTGAGCGCCGTCATCGTCATGCAGATCGTGAACGTGTTCTCGTGCCGCAGCGCGAACCGGTCGGTGTTCTCGACAGGGCTGCTGGGAAATCCGTTGATCCTCTGGGGGGTCTTGTTGGAGATTGTCCTGATTCTGCTGATCGACTACACGTCCTGGGCGAATCGCCTCCTCGCGACCGCGCCCATCGGAGGGCACGTGTGGCTGTTCATCGCGCCGTTCGGCGTCGGTCTCCTGGTGCTGGAGGAGCTGCGGAAGTACCTTGTAGACCGCAAACGTTGAGCGATCGCGCGAGCGGCGCGGGCCTCCGGTCGGTACAAAGGCCGAGCGAGGCTCTCCCGTTGGTTGAATCCCGCCGGCCTTGCAGAGTCGCGGGCTCTACTTTCCCGTCAGGGCCCGACGCGACTAAAACCTGCAGCCTAAATTCCCTGACACCTGGGCAGGGTAAGGTGGTCGATGTCAGTGTCGGGAGGTCCTTCGGTCGCTGGTTTGTTGCGGGGGGGCGCTTTGGACGGCCTGTAAACCGAGTCTCGAGTTTCGGTTTGAAGTTGCCGTCCCGTTCCGATCGCCCTGAGCCCCTCGCTGGCGGCCCCGAAGTGCCTCATGCCTTCGGCTACTGGCTGCAACGGGCGAACCCGCGTACATCCGGCCACCACTGGCCACCACCGCCCTTGCCGGTCCGCCCCAAGACGCGCTACACTTCCGGTCACGCTGGCGATTCGCCGATGGATCAGCTGGCATCACGCGGGCGCGGAGTGGTGTCCGCAGAGATGTGCTTTGCGCCGCCTAGCTTCCGTCAAGTCTGCCAACGGCGCCATAACGCCTCAGACGGTGAACTCCTACACTTGCTGGAACGCCGATCAGGGATGCACTCTTGCTGGGTCCCAACACCCGAGGCGCCGATGGCGCCGGCGGCAAGAGGAGCGTCCCCGATGGGGTCGAGGATACCTGGGTCCGCGGCTGGAGGCGTTGCTGAAGGAGGGCGTGGCCGACGGCGATGCGCGGACCCAGTTGTTCAAGCTGGCCGTTCGCAAGATCGGCTCGAGCACCCACAAGACGCCCCTCATTCACCGCTGGCTGCTGCGGCGTCCGCGCTTTTATCTCCACTTCACGCCGACCGGTGCGTCCTGACTGAACCTCGTCGAGCGCTGCTTCGCTGAATTGACAGAGAAGCAGCTGCGCCGCAGCACCCATTCCAGCACCCGTGCCTTGGTCACCGCAATCCGCCAGTACCTTGCGCTGACCAACGGCGCGCCCAAGCCCTTCCGGTGGACCAAGGCCGCCGACGAGATCCTGGCGAGCGTGGCCTGAAGGGTACACTTTATTCGTGATCGGCGTGGCGGTCAGTAGGCGGGTAGGGTTGGACAGCATCTCAGGAGCTGGAGGGCCTGCATGGGGCGGTCTGTTTTGGTCCTGGTCCTGCAGCGCGTCCTCGCGCTACTCGTGCGGAGGAGCGAGGACGCGAAGGATCTGGAGATCGTAGTCCTTCGTCACCAACTTCAAATACTGCGGCGGCAAGTCGGCCGTCCTCGGTTTCGGTGGAGCGATCGCCTCTTCCTCGCCGCGGCGAGCCGCCACTTGGCGCGGGAGACTTGGCGCCCCTTCCTCGTGACGCCCCAGACCGTGCTCCGTTGGCACCGTGAGCTCGTCCGACGCAAGTGGTCCCACGGCATCGGCCGCCCGTCGGGCCGACCGTCCCTCGACGAAGCGACGCGGGCGTTGATTCTCAGGTTGGCTCGCGAGAACCCGCGGTGGGGCTATCAGCGGATTCGAGGGGAACTGGCGAAGCTGGGTCTCCGAGTATCGGCTACCGCGATCCGGACCCTCTTGGGCCGCCACGGGCTCGGGCCGGCTCCCCGCCAAGGCGGGCCGAGTTGGCGGGCGTTCCTGCACCAGCAGGCGGCGAGCGTCCTGGCCTGTGACTTCTTGACGGTCGAGACGATGTGGCTCAAAACGCTCTACGTGCTGTTCTTCATCGAGCTGGGGAGCCGGCGGGTGCTCCTCGGGGGCTGCACGGCGAACCCCGACGCCGCCTGGGTCACCCAGCAGGCGCGGAATCTCGCTCGGGAGCGGCCCGACGCTGAGGGCCCGGTGCGGTTCCTGGTACGCGACCGGGATAGCAAGTTCACCCGGGCGTTTGATGAGGTCTTCCGGAGCGAGGCCGTCCGGGTTCTCCGCACACCCGTGCGAGCACCCCGGGCCAATGCGTACGCCGAACGCTGGGTCCGGACGGTGCGGACGGAGTGTCTCGACTGGCTCCTCATCCTGAATCGGACGCATCTGGAACGGGTGCTCCGAATCTACGTCCGCCATTACAACCACCAACGACCTCACCGAGGGCTCGGGATGGTCACACCCGAGGGACGGCGCCAGCCGGCGCCGATCGCCTCCGCGGCGCGCGTGAAGGTGTGTCGGCGCGATCTCCTCGGTGGTCTACTGCACGAATATTACTCGGCCGCCGCATGAACCGGGGTTTGTGCACCCTTCACCCCGCCGGCGAAAGTGGTAGCAAAACGGTAGCAGCGGCCGCCAGCCGGCCCGAAACTCCTGGAAAGATTGGGCGCTCGGCGGCTCAGCCGCCGAGGAGCTTCTTCAGCGAGTCCAGGAAGCCGCCGACGAGCGGGCCCTGATCGGCGCCGCTCGTGGTCCGGTCGAACTCCTCGAGCAGCTCGCGCTGGCGGGCGGTGAGCTTGCTCGGCACCTCGACGACCACCCGGTAGCAGGCATCGCCCCGGCCGCGCGCCTGGAGCAGGGGCATGCCCCTGCCGGTGAGCCGGAGGATCTCGCCGTTCTGCGTGCCCCCCGGCACCTTCAGCTTCGCGGTCCCGTCGAGCGCCGGCACGTCCACGTCGGCGCCGAGGGCGGCCTGGGTGAAGGTCAGCGGCAGGGTGCAGAGGAGATCCTGGCCGTGGCGGGTGAAGAACGCGTGCTCGCGGACGTGGACGGCCACGTAGAGATCGCCCGGCGGCGCCCCCCGCAGTCCCCCCTCGCCCTCGCCGGTGAGGCGGAGGCGCATGCCGTCCTCGATGCCGGGCGGGATCGTCACCTTGAGCGCGCGCTCGTGCGCCACCCGCCCCTCGCCTCGGCACGCCTTGCACGGATTCTTCGTGATCTGCCCCTCGCCCGCGCACTGGGGGCAGGTGCGGGCGACCGTCAGGAAGCCCTGCTGGTAGCGGAGCTGACCGTGTCCCTTGCACGTCGGGCACGGAACCCGCTTCGTGCCCGGCTCCACGCCCGACCCCTTGCACGCCTCGCAGCTCTCCGATCGCGGGATCTGGAGCCGCGTCTCGAGGCCCCCGGCCGCCTCCTCGAGGGTGATCTCGAGGTCGTACTGGAGGTCGTCCCCGCGCCGCCCGCGAGCCCGGCCACCGCCGCGGGCGCCGCCGGTGAAGAACCCCTCGAAGAGATCCTCGAAGAGACCGCCGAACCCGCCGAAGTCGACGCCGCCGGGCGGGAGATCGACCCGGCCGAAGCGGTCATACTGGGACCGCTTGTCGGGATCGGAGAGGACCGCGTACGCCTCGTTGATCGTCTTGAAGCGCTCCTCGGCCCCGCTGTCCCCGGGGTTCTTGTCGGGGTGGTGCTTCAGCGCGAGCTGGCGGAAGGCCTTCTTGATCTCGGCGTCGCTCGCATCGCGGGCCACGCCGAGAAGCTCGTAGTAGTCGGAGGTGGCCACGGCCGATCAGCCCTCCACGCCCGCGCCGGTCGTGGCGCTCCGCGGGCCTCGCCCTCCGCGGGGACTCAGGAGTCGGCCCCGTGGGGCTCCGGCGGCTCCACCGCAACCACCACGCGCGCCGGGCGAAGGACCCGATCGTGGAGCAGGTAGCCGCGCTGCACTTCGTCCACGACGGTGTGGTCCGGGACATCCTCCCGCTCGACCCGGGCGACGGCCTCGTGGCGCTGGGGATCGAAAACCTCCCCGATGGCGCTGAAGGAGCGTACGCCGACGCGCTCGAGGGCCTTCAGGAACTCGCGGTGGATCAGCTCCACCCCGGCCCGGAAGCCACCCTCCCCGCCCGAGCCCGCCCCGGCGCCCAGGGCCCGGTCGAAGTTGTCGAGGGCGGGGAGGATCTCGCGGAGCAGCTCTTCCTGGGCCTGGCGGCGCCATTCCTCGCGCTCGCGCGCCACCCGCCGGCGGAAGTTGTCGAAGTCGGCGAGGGTCCGCAGGTAGCGGTCCTGGGCCTCGGCCGCCTGCCGGGCCTTGGCGTCGATCTCGGCCCGGAGGGACTCCAGTGTGTCCTCGGTGGAGGCGGGGCCGCCGGTGTCGGAGGCGAAGCGATCGTCTGCCATGGGGCTAGGCCAGCGGCTCCCGGTTGAGCCGCGCCAGCCGGCGCGAGACCAGCCGGGCGGTGTAGTCGACCAGCGGCACGATCTTGGCGTACGGCATGCGGCGGGGGCCGACCACGCCGAGGACGCCGAGGACGCGGTCACCGTACTTGTACGAGGCGGCGACCAAGCTGGTCTCCTGCATCTCCTGGTACGGCATCTCGGAGCCGATGATCACCTGGACGCCGTCGCTCCCGCTCGCGCGGGCGGTCAAGAGCTCGATGAGCTGGCGCTTCTCCTCGAAGGTGCGCAGGATGGCCCGCATCGCGGAGATGTCCGAGAACTCGGGCTGGTCCAGGATGTTCATGGCGCCGCTGTAGAAGAGATTCTTGTCCCAGAGCGAGGCGAAGGCCTTCCGGGCGAGGATCGCCGAGAGCCGGGCGATGCGGTCCGGATCGACCGGCGCCGTGGTGTCTCCGAGGCGGGCCCGGATCTCCTGGAAGGAGAGGCCGCCGTACCGCTCGGTCAGGACGCGAGCGATCTCGCCCAGCTCGGCGGGCGACACCGGCTCGTCGAGGGTCAGGATGCGGCTCGTCCCCCAGCCGGTCTCGGTGGCGAGGACAACCAGCGCCCGGTCGCCCTCGACCGGGATCAGGTCGATCCGCTCGAGCCGGGTCTGCCGGAGCGGAGGGGCCAGGATGACGGCGGCGTAGTGGGACAGGGTGGAGAGCTGGGCGGAGGTCGACTCCATCAGCTCGTCGATGTCCGAGCGGGTCCCCGCCACCTGCCGCTGGAGCCGGATGGCGTCCGGCCGCCCGATCTGGGCCGTGCCCATGAGGAAGTCGACGTAGAAGCGGTACGCCGTGTCCGTCGGCACGCGCCCGGCCGAGGTGTGGGGGTGGGTCAGGTAGCCCATCTCCTCCAGATCGGCCATGGTGTTCCGGATGGTGGCCGGCGACAGGCCCAGGGCGTACTTCTTCGCGAGCTGGCGGGAGCCCACCGGCTCGGCGGTCACGATGTATTCGAATATGACAGCCTGCAGGACCTGCCGGCCCCGCTCGCCCAGTTCGTCCCAGGTCACCGATACCCTCCCGGCGTCAGCGGTTCGCGTCGTCGCCACTCCTAAATATCCAGCCCTGACGCGGAGTTGTCAAGGAAGGCGGCACGCCGACCCGGTCAGATCAGCTCGGCGAACAGGCTGTCCGAGAGGAGAACCCCGCGTGGAGTCAGGGCGAGCCGGCCGTTCCGCTCGGTCAGCACACCCGCCGCCCGGTAGCGGTCGAGGATCCCGTCGAGCCGCTCGGGCGCGCCGGCGAAGTGAGACTCCAGCCAGGCCAGGGGGATCCCCTCCGCCAGGCGCAGGCCGAGCACGATGCGCTCGCCGCGGACCTGGGCCGGGATCAGCCGCTCGGCCCAGGTGATCGGCCAGCGGCCGGCGGCGAGCAGCTCGCGGTATCGCACGTGGCTCCGCTCGTTCCCGAACCGGGTGGCGCCCAGGGCGGCGTGGGCGCCCGGGCCGAGGCCCAGATAGTCCTCGCGGTGCCAGTAGAGCAGGTTGTGTCGCGAGCCGAAGCCCGGGTGGGCGAAGTTCGAGATCTCGTAGCGCTCGAGTCCGGTCGCCGCCGCCCGCTCGCAGAGCTGCTCGAACTGGTCCACCGCGACCTCCTCGTCCGGGAGGTCCGTCGGGGGCCGCCGTCCGAACGCCGTGCCCGGCTCGAGGGTCAAGGCATAGGCCGACAGGTGCTCGGGCCCCCACCCCAGCACCTCGTCGAGGGTCGCGCGCCACGTCGCCCGGTCCTGCCCCGGGCAGCCGTACAGGAGATCGACGCTCACGTTGGTGAAGCCGGCCCTCCGGGCCGCCGCGTAGGCTCGCCGGGCGGTGGCCGCGGAGTGCTCCCGCCCCAGGCGCCGGAGGAGGGCGTCGTCGAGCGACTGGACGCCGAGCGACAGCCGGGTCACCCCGGCCGCCCGGAAGGCGGCCAGACGGGCGGCTTCGAGGTCCTCGGGATTGGCCTCGAGGGTGACCTCGGCGTCGGCCCGGAGCCCGAGCCCGCCGCGCGCCGCCGCGATCAGCTCGCCGATGGCGTCGGGCGGCAGGAGCGAGGGCGTCCCACCCCCGAAGAAGAGGCTGACGGCGGGCAGCCGGCCAGCCCAGGGGAGCGCCGCGTAGCGGGCCAGCTCGTCGGCGAGCGCGGCGACGAAGGGAGCGACCCGGTCCTCGCGGTAGATGGCGACGTTGAAGTCGCAGTACGGGCAGCGCCGGAGGCAGAACAGACAGTGGACGTAGATCCCGTACCGCTCGCCGCCGGGCCCCGCCTCCAGCTCGGCAACCGGCGCGGCCGGCCTCTGCCGTCTCGCCTCTGACGCGCTGTGCCGGGTGAGAGGGCTGGCCGGGTGAGGGCGGCGCCACCGGAGGCGTACGCGTGGCACGCCGGGATGGGCGTCACCCTGGCGCACGGCGCGAGGTCGCAGTCCGAGCGCGTTGTCGCCGAGATGAGGAGAGGCATGCGAAGGTTATCGGCCCGGCGCGGCTAGTAGATGATCTTCCCGAGCCGTCCCCAGCGTCACGCGCTCCCACAACGCCTTGTCTTCCCGCTCCGAGTCCCAGGACCAGTAGATGATGAACGCCTGGCCCTTGATCTTGTCGACCTTGACAAACCCCCAGTACCGGCTGTCCTGGCTGTTGTTCCGGTTGTCCCCCATCACGAAGTAGGAGGCGGGGGGGATGTGGACCGGTCCGAACGCCTCCCCGCCCACGCCCATCCGGTCCTCGTAGAAGCCCCAGGGGTCCTTGATGGGCTGGCAGCTCGGATCTGGCGGGCGGCAGTTGATGAAGATCTGGCGGTCCTTGATGAAGACGTCCTCGTTGGGGAGCCCGATCACGCGCTTGATGAAGTCGCGATGCTCGTCCACCGGGTACTTGAAGACCACGACGTCGCCGCGGGCCGGGTCGCGGAACCGGTAGATGAACTTGTTGACCAGGATGTGGTCACCGACCAGGAGGGTCGGGATCATGGACCCCGACGGGATCTTGAACGCCTGGACGACGAAGGTGCGGATCAGGAGCGCCAGGAGGACGGCGATCAGGATCGCCTCGGCGTACTCCCGGACGACGGACTTCCGGCGGACCGGCGCCATCGGCTGGGGGACGCTCTCCGGCTCGGTGTGGTTGAGGGGCTGCGCCATCGCGGCCCCTACGACCGGAGCACGGTGAGGAAGGCCTCCTGGGGGATCTCCACCCGACCGATCTGCTTCATCCGCTTCTTCCCTTCCTTCTGCCGTTCGAGGAGCTTCCGCTTGCGCGTGATGTCGCCCCCGTAGCACTTGGCGGTCACGTTCTTCCGGAGCGGGCGGACGGTCTCCCGCGCGATGACCCGGCTGCCGATCGCCGCCTGGATCACCACCTCGAACATCTGGCGCGGGATCACCGCCTTCAGCTTCTCGGCCAGCATCTTCCCCCGCTCGTAGGCCTTGTCGCGGTGGACGATCACCGACAGCGCGTCGACCGGGTCGCCGTTCAGCAGGATGTCGAGCTTGACCAGGTCGGAGGCCCGGAATTCCAGGAAGTCGTAGTCGAACGAGGCGTAGCCCCTCGACAGCGACTTCAGCTTGTCGTAGAAGTCGACGATGACCTCGGCCAGCGGGAAGTCGAACGTCAGGTGCACGCGCTTGCCGATGTGCTCGACCGCCTTGTGCTCGCCGCGAGCGTCCTGGGCCAGCTTGTAGACCGCGCCCATGAACTCGGTCGGCAGGAAGATCGAGCCGCGGACGTACGGCTCCTGGAGCTCCTCGATGTTCCCGACCGGCGGCAGCTTGGCCGGATTGTCGATCTCGATCGTCTCCTTCTCGATCGACACCACCCGGTAGCGGACCGAGGGCGCGGTGGCGATCAGGCCCAGGCCGAACTCTCGCTCGAGCCGCTCCTGGATGATCTCCAGGTGGAGGAGCCCGAGGAAGCCGCAGCGGAAGCCGAAGCCGAGGGCGATCGAGGACTCCGGCTCGAAGGTGAACGCCGAGTCGTTGAGCCGGAGCTTCTCCAGCGCGTCCCGGAGGGCCTGGTACTCGGTGTCCTCCAGCGGGTAGAGGCCGGAGAACACCATGGGCTTGGCCTCGCGGAAGCCCGGCAGGGCGACCGCGGTCGGGTTGGCGGCCTCGGTGATGGTCTCGCCGACCCGGGAGTCGGCCACCCGCTTGATGCCGGCGGTCAGGAAGCCGACCTGGCCGGCCGTCAGCTCGTCCACCTTCAGCATGCGGGGCGTGAACACCCCGACCTGCTGGACCTCGTAGACCTTGCCGTTGGACATCAGTAAGATACGGGTGCCGGCCGTGACCCGCCCGTCGAGAACGCGGACGTACACGACGACCCCCTGGTAGGAGTCGTAGAAGGAGTCGAAGACGAGCGCCTTGAGCGGTGCCGCGGGATCGCCCTTCGGCGGGGGGATCCGCCGCACGACCGCCTCCAGGAGCTCCTCCACCCCGGTCCCCGCCTTGGCGCTGATCAGCAGCGCCTCGTCGGGATCGAGGCCCAGGACGTCGGCGAGCTGCCGCTTGGTCCCCTCGACGTCGGCCTGGGGCAGGTCGATCTTGTTGATGACCGGCACGATGGTCAGGTCCGACTCGAGCGCCAGGTAGTAGTTGGCGAGGGTCTGGGCCTCCACCCCCTGGGCGGCGTCGACCACCAGGATGGCGCCGTCACAGGCGGCCAGGCTCCGCGACACCTCGTACGAGAAGTCCACGTGGCCGGGGGTGTCGATCAGGTTCAGCGTGTAGGTCCGGCCGTCCCGCGCCCGGTAGAGGAGCCGGACGGAGTGGGCTTTGATGGTGATCCCGCGCTCCCGCTCGAGATCCATCGAATCGAGCATCTGGTCCACGGCCTTCCGCGGGTCCATCGAGCCGGTCAGCTCGAGAAGCCGGTCGGCAAGCGTGGACTTGCCGTGGTCGATGTGGGCGATGATGGAGAAGTTGCGGATCAGATCGAGGCTCATGTCGGGAAGGATGGAGGCTGGCTCAGAGTCTCGCGGCGGCGACGGCCGGCGTCGCCTTCACCGCACTCCGGCGTCGTTCGTCAGTCGCTCCACCAGTGCCTCCGCGTCGCGGTGCAGCTCGTCGACCTCGGCCTCCGTCGGCGCTTCGATGTAGATGCGCAGGAGCGGCTCGGTTCCCGAGACCCGCACCAGCACCCACGACCCGTCCTCTAGCCAGTACTTCCGCCCGTCCAGCGTCTCGATCCGCTCCACCCGCCAGCGCCCCAGGAGCTCGGGGGGTGCGGCGTCCAGCCGCGCGACGAGCCGGCGGCCGAGGTCCGGGTGCAGGGTGTAGTCCCGGCGCCGGTACACCGTGGCGCCCGCCTCGGCTTCCAGGCTCCGCACGAGGTCGTCGAGGCTCGCGTCCGAGGCCACCACCGCCTCCAGGACCAGGAGCGCGCTCAGGAGACCGTCCCGCTCGGGCAAGTGATCGCGGAAGCCGATGCCACCCGACTCCTCGCCCCCAATGAGGATATCACGGGTCAGCATGAGGGGCGCGATGTGCTTGAAGCCGATCGGCGTGACGTGGAGCGGCAAACCGTACCGCTCGCAGATGCGGTCGAGCTGCACGCCGACGGCGAAGCCCTTCACGACCTCGCCCCGCCAGCCGCGCACGCGCACCAGGTGGCGGGTGAGCAGTGCCAGCACCTCGTGGGGGGTGATCCAGCGCCCGTCCGGGCCAACGACCCCGAGCCGGTCGCCGTCGCCGTCCATCGCCACCCCGATGTCGGCGCCGGAGCGCCGGACCTCGGCGGCGAGCTGGTCGAGGTGGGGAGGGATGGGCTCGGGGTGCAGCCCGCCGAAGCTCGGGTCCGGCTCGGCGTGGAGGAGCCGCACCTCCCCCCACGCCGGCGGGACCAGCGATCGCATCAGCCCGCCGGTCGCCCCGTGGAGCGCGTCGGCCACGATCCGGAGCGGGCGGGCTGGCCGGCGGTCGGCGAGCACGCGCGTGCGGATCCGCTCGAGGTAAGGCGGCACCAGGTCCACCCGCGTGACGCGGCGGTCGCCACCGGCGCCGGACGGGGGCGGGGTGGCGCCGATCGCGGCCTCGACCTTCGCGGTGAACTCCGGCGGCACCGAGCCGCCGAATGGGGCCTTCAGCTTGATGCCGTTGAAGCGGGCCGGGTTGTGGCTGGCCGTCACCACCAGCCCGCCGGCGGCGCCCTCGCGGACGACCGAGAACGAGACGACGGGGGTGGGAACCGGCCGGTCGGCCAGGAGGACCTGCCACCCGTTGGCGGCCAGGATGCCGGCCGCCAGGTCGGCCACCGCCCGGGAGTTGCGGCGGGTGTCGTAGCCGACGACGATCGGGCGCGTCCGGTCCGCCTCGGCCGCCCAGACCTCGGCGGCGGCCTGGACCACCCGGGCGGCGCTCGCCTCGGTGAAGTCCTCGTCGATGACGCCCCGCCAGCCGTCCGTCCCGAACTTGATCGGCTCAGTCACGCGTTTCGGCCACGCCTAGGCCGAGACGACCACGCGGGAGTAGTCCGACATGACCGAGCCGTCGCCGAGCACGGTCCCCGGCCCCAGCTCGGCGTGGGCGCCGATCCGGCATCCGCTCCCCACCAGGCACCCGTGGAGGCGGGCGCCGGCACCGACGCCGACCCCGTCCCAGAGCACCGCGGTCTCGACGAGGGCGCCGGCGCCGAGGCGACAGCCCGGTCCCAGCACCGCCCCCGGCCCGATGACGACGTCCGGCTCGAGGCGGCAGTCGGCGCCGATGACGACCGGAGCCCGCAGCCGGACGGTCGAGTGCAGGTCGGCGCTCGGGTCGAGCCACCCTTCCTGCACGCGCCGCCCGGGCGGGGTCACCGACGTCTGGACCAGGCGGCCCAGGAGATCCTGGTGGGCCTGGAGGTACTTGAACGCCGTGCCGATGTCGAGCCAGTAGGCGCGCGGGACGTGGCCCACGAAGGCGATCTCGCGCTCGAGGAGCATCGGGAAGAACTCGCGCTCCATCGAGTGGGCGTGCCCCTTGGGGATCAGATCGAGCAGCTCTCGCTCGAGGACGTAGATGCCGGCGTTGATCGTGTTGGTGGTGACCTCGTCCCAGCCCGGCTTCTCCAGGAACCGGCGCACCCGACCGTCGGGCTCGAGCTCGACGAGGCCGTAGGCGGTCGGGTTCTCGACCGGCGTGAGGAAGATCGAGGCCTTGGCCCGCCGCGCCTCGTGGGCGGCCAGCATGGCGCCGACATCGAGGTCGGTCAGGATGTCCCCGTTCAGCACGACCACCCGTCCCTCCACCAGGTCGGCGGCGTTCCGCACGCCGCCCGCGGTGCCCAGCGGCTCGTCCTCGACGACGTAGCGGAGGCGGACGCCGGCCGCCCGGCCGTCGCCCATGACCTCCCGGATCACGGCCGGCATGTGCGAGACGGAGAGGATGACGTCGGTGATGCCGTGCGCCGCAAGCAGGGCAAGCTGGTGGTGGAGAAAGGGCACATTGATCAGCGGCACCACCGGCTTCGGCCGGTTGAGGGTGAGCGGCCGGAGCCGCGTCCCCATCCCGCCCGCCAGGATGACCGCCTGGACCGCCATGATCAGTTCAGAGCCTCCCGCCTACCCGATCCTTCGGACGGCCTTCGGCCTGTGGCGACGGCCTCCGGCCTTTGGCCCCCCTCCCCCAGCCGTTGGACGCCTTCGGCCTTTGGCCGGGGGGAGGGGGGAGCCGGAGGACCGATTCGTTCACACGCTCTCAGCGCGAGGACGCCCCCGCCCCGCCGGGGGCGCCCGCTGGGGGCGTCCAGTCCTCGGCCTCGGAGATCAGCATCACCGGGATGTCGTCTCGGATGGGGTAGGCCTTCCGGCACGCCGGGCAGATGATCCGCGTCTCCTCGAACAGGAGGTTCCCCTTGCAGGCGGGGCAGGCCAGGATGGACTTCAGCTCCTCGTCGATCATGACACCTCCGGTGCCGGGCCGGCACGTTGCAGCGCGGGAGTCACGGGGTGTTCAGCGACCCAGCGCGGCGCGGAACCATTCGATGGTCTTGCCCAACCCCTCGTCCAGCTCCACCCGCGGCTCCCAGCCCAGCAGGGTGCGCGCGCGGGTGATGTCCGGCTGGCGGACGCGCGGGTCGTCCTGCGGCAGCGGCTGGAACACGATCGGACTCCGGGTCCCGGTGAGCCGCTGCACCCGCTTCGCGAGCTCGAGCAGGGTCATCTCGTGGGGATTGCCGAGGTTCACCGGGTCGGGGACGGGCGCCTGCATGAGCCGCCAGATTCCTTCGACGAGATCGTCGATGTAGGTGAAGGAGCGGGTTTGCGAGCCGTCGCCGTAGATCGTCAGAGGCTCTCCGGTCAGCGCCTGGCGCAGGAAGTTCGGGATCGCCCGCCCGTCGTTCATCCGCATCCGAGGGCCGTAGGTGTTGTGGCAGCACACGCCGTTGCCGCCCAGGAAGTTCTCGGCGTCGGGCACCGAGAAGTCGTAGACGTAAGGCGTCGCGCTCGACTTCTCGATCGATCGCACACGGGCCCACACTAGGTCACCCGTCCGGCGGGCGTTAAGGGTCTGTTGGACACCCTTGTCCCATTCGAGGATGTCGAAGTTTGAGACCTCGCACACCGTGAGCCGAAAGAAGGGAAACCGCCGTTCGCCGTATCTCTTCTTGAACGTCGTCTCGTAACGCCCCACCGACGCGACGACGCCGAAGCGTAACAGCAGCATCGTGAGGTCCTTCGCTCGCCGCTCACTGGCGGTGTCGAAGCACAGCTCGTTGCCGACCTTCTTGCCGCTGTGCGTCCCGTCGCCTTCCCGGTACCCTTCGAGGACCCACTTCAGGCGAGCCAGTGGCAACTGGAGAATCCAGGCCGGTATTTCGTCGCCAAGCACCTGGAACATCTCGTCGAAGACCATATGAAGAATACGTGAGTGAACCGCGATGGACGGCCCACGGGCTGGTGTGTATTCGACACGCACGACGTGAAGTCCAAGCTGAGTCTCCAGGATGTGTGCAGCTCTGTCCAGAAAGCGTTGATCCGAGCAGAATGTCAGGAAGGCGTCGTGGTCATTAAGGATCGCACAGCCCTCGGCCTGGAAGAAACCGATCAACCACAGCAAGTCATCCGTAATGGCAATTCGGTCCGGCAGCCAGACTTTGACACCGGCCTTGCGCAGCCTCACCCGCGCGTCTACTGGAACCTCCACTCCAAGTCTCTTGACGACCGCGAGCGGGAGGAACGATAGCCTTCGATACCTGTTCGTCAGGCAACTCAACTGATTGCGGGCACGCTCCGCATGGAATCGACCGGACGCCGCCAGGATCCCGTGGATCTCTTCCCGTCGGGCCGCGACGACGGCGCCAAGCGAGGGCGACGCGACGGCGTAGTTCCACAGATCTCCATCGTCACGGCTGGCAAGCAGATGAGCAGTGATCGACATCTCGGCAGGGTTCTTCTCGATCACGGGCAAGACGGCCGGGATTGCGATGTCGTCGCCTACCCGCAGTTGGCTCACAGGGACCGGCTCTGGCTGGCCGTCGCGACTGCGCCGGAAGACGCTGTGATCGGTCGTCACCCGGACCCGCCGCCCGTATCGCGTTCGCACCTCGTAGACGTCGGTTTGGCACGGGTGCTTGATGACCGCGCTGACCTCGCGCAGTCCGATCCGACAGGTGCTCGGATCGAACGCGGGGACAAGGACTTTCCGCCCGGCGATTCCTTCGGCCCTGGCGTCGAACCATTCGCCGATCGATCCGAAGTGCATCGCGTCGTTGTCGAACACGACGGTGAACTCATCCGCGGGAATGCTGTTGAAAATCCGGACGATCCGGGTGTCGAGCCCGTGGTAGCGGTGGTAGGCCATGGTCATGGCCTCCGCGAAGCGCTTGGCCTCGTCGTACACGCCCCGAGGGCCGACCGGGTTCACGTTGCCCCAGTAGTCCTCCTTCTGCGGGTGGACGAGCGGATCGCCGTAGACCTCGGAGGTCGAGGCCAGCAGGAACCGGGCGCCCTTGCTCTTGGCCAGGCCCAGCGCCTTGTGGGTGCCGAGCGCGCCGACCTTGAGGGTCGGGATCGGGAGCTGCTGGTAGTCGACGGGGCTGGCCGGGCTCGCGAAGTGGAGGACGTAGTCGAGCCCGCCCGCGACGTAGATGTAGTTGGTGACGTCGTGCTTGATGAAGGCGAAGCGCTCGGAGCGGAGGTGGTCGATGTTGTCGGTGGTGCCGGTCAGCAGGTTGTCGAGGCAGACCACCTCGCAGCCCTTGCCCAGGAGGAACTCGCAGAGGTGGGAGCCGATGAAGCCGGCCCCTCCGGTCACCAGCACGCGCACGGCGGTCAGGCGGGGTAGGCCGGCTTGCGGCCGATCGAGTGGTACTCGAACCCGAGCCTCCGCATGCGGTCCGGCTCGTAGATGTTGCGCCCGTCGAAGATCAGCGGGCGGCGCATCACCCCCCGGAGCCGCTCCAGGTTCAGGAGCTTGAACTCGTTCCACTCGGTCACGATCGCGACGGCGTCGGCGCCTTCGGCGGCCTCGTAGGAGGAGGGACAGTACTCCACGGTGTTCGGGAGCAGGCTCCGGGCGTTCGCCATGGCGGCCGGATCGTAGGCGCGGACCCGGGCGCCGCCCTCCAGGAGCCCGGTGATCACCTCGACGCTCCGGGCCTCCCGCATGTCGTCGGTCTTCGCCTTGAAGGCCAGCCCCAGGACGGCGACGACACGGTCCTCCAGCGGGTCGAGGACCTTTCGCACGAGCGCGACGAAACGCTGCGCTCGCTCGCGGTTGACCTCCACCACCGAGCGGAGGAGCCGGAAGTCGTAGCCGCGGCTGGCCGCCGTCTGGACCAGCGAGTCGGTGTCCTTGGGGAAGCAGGAGCCGCCGTAGCCGAGGCCGGGCTGGAGGAACTCCCGGCCGATCCGGGGGTCCAGCCCCATCCCCTTCACCACGTGGGTCACGTCGGCGCCGGACAGCTCGCAGAGGTTGGCGATCGCGTTGATGAACGAGATCTTGGTGGCCAGGAACGCGTTCGACGCGTACTTGATCATCTCGGCCGACGGCACGTCGGTGATGATCATCGGCCGCTCGAGAGGCGCGTAGAGCTCGAGCAGCGTCATCGCGACCTGCTGGTTCGGCGCGCCGATCACGATGCGGTCGGGGCGGAGGGTGTCCTCGATGGCCGACCCCTCCCGCAGGAACTCGGGATTGGAGACGACGTCGAAGTCCACCGGACGGCGGCGGTTGCGGGTGATGATGTCCCGGACGAGGTCGCCGGTCCCCACCGGGACCGTGGACTTGTTGACGATCACCTTGTACCGATCGAGCGCCCGGGCGATGCCGAGGGCGACCTCCTCCACCGCCGAGAGATCGGACTCGCCGCTGGCCTTGGACGGCGTGCCGACCGCGATGAAGACAATGTCGGAGCGCCGGACCGCCTGGGCCAGGTCGGTCGTGAAGGCCAGCCGGTGGTCGTCCGCGTTCCGGTGGACCAGCTCCTCCAGGCCGGGCTCGTAGATCGGCATCTGCCCGGACCGGAGCATCTCCACCTTGGCGGCGTCCTTGTCCACGCAGACCACGTCATTGCCGAGGTCCGCGAAGACAGCGCCGGTGACGAGCCCGACGTAGCCGGTCCCCACCACCGCGATGTTCATGTCGATCGCCTCGCCAGAGAGATCACGCTCCGGTCATGATACTGGAACGGACCGTGCCGCAGCAACATCGGCGCTCCCGGGCCGATAACCTTCGCAGCCCGGCGTCCTCGGCCCGGGAGCACGTCAGGCCATGGCGTTCATCGGTGGGCCGCCGGAGAGTCAGCCGGGCAACTCCTCCGCAGCGGTCGCCCCGGCGAGCGGCGACCCGTCGGGCAGGAACCAGGCCGCCACCAGACCCAGGAGGGTGGCGACCGTGCCGAGCCAGAACACGACACCGATCTCGGCGACGAACGCCGCCGCCAGCGCCGGAGGCAGCCCCCCGGCCCCGCGGCCCAGCTCCGTCACCTGGACGCCGAGCCGCCCGGTCAGGACGGCGCCCATCACCGCCACCCCGAGGGTCGAGCCGACGTTCCGGAAGAAGAGGACGGCGGCGGTGGCCACCCCCCGCTGCTCGCGGGGGATCAGCGTCTGCACCGCCACGATGAGGGTGACCGACGCCAGGCCCATGCCGACTCCCAGCGCTCCCCCGACGGTCAGCAGGTACGTCCACGAACCGTCTGGCCGTATCGCGAGGGCCAGTTGGCCGGCCGCCATGACCGCCATGCCGAGGAGAGAGAGCCGCCAGAACCCGAGGGTGTTCATGAGCTGGCCGGCCACCAGCCCGCCGAGCGACCAGCCGGTGCTCATGGTCATGAGCGACACGCCGGCGGTGGTGGCGTCGGCGCCCCGGCCCCACTGCATCAGGAGCGGCACGTGCACGAGGGCGCCGAACATGGCGGCCCCCGCGAAGAACCCGGTCAGGGAGGCCACCGTGAACGGGGCCTCCCGGAACAGCCCGAGGGCGAGGAGCGGGTCCGGCGAGGCGCGCTCGATGCGGACGAAAAGGACGAGACACCCGAGGCCGACGAGCACGGCCAGCAGCCGGCCAGGCGCGAGAAGGCCCGGGTGAGCGCCCCCGGCGGGCTGACCGGACTCCAGGATGGCGAACAGGATGGCCGTGACGCCCACCAGGAACACCGTCGCGCCCGTGAGATCGAGCCGCCGGCCCGCTCGGCCGAGCAGCCCGGGCGCGGTCTCGCGCAGCCCGGCCACGATGAGCCCGGCCACCACCAGACCGAGCGGCAGGTTCATGTAGAAGACCCAGCGCCAGCTCGCGTGGTCCACGATGACGCCGCCGAGCAAGGGCCCCGCGATGCTGGCGAACCCCCAGACGGCCGTAATGAGCGCCTGCATCTGGCCGCGGCGGGGACCGGGAAACAGGTCGCCGAAGATGATGAGCGCCAGGGCCAGGATGCCCCCGGCGCCGATCCCCTGAATGCCCCGCCCCACGATCAGGACCAGCATCGACGGGGCCGCCCCGGCGACGAGCGAGCCCACCCCGAAGACGGCGACCGCGGTCAGGAACGGGCCCCGGCGTCCCAGCCGATCCGAGATGCCCCCGAACACCGGCATGACGACGGTCGAGGCCAGCATGTACGCCGAGAACACCCACGGGTACAGGGCGACGCCGCCCAGGGTGGCGACGACGGTGGGCATGGCGGTGCCGACGATCGTCGCGTCGAGGGCGGCCAGGAGGACCCCGAGCTGGACAGCCACGACCACAGGCCACACCCGGGGGACGGCAGCCACGGCGGGAGTATAACGGCCCGACCAGAGCCACTCAACCCGCGGCCGGGCGCCTCGGCGATGCCATCGCAAAACTGGCGCCGGTCGCGGTCGGCGCGGTACACTTTGCGCTCCACCCCCCGAGGGGGAGACGAGTGGTCGCAGGCACCGAACCCCGGGTTCGCAGCCTCGGAGGCGGCCGTCACGGTGGATTCGCCGTCAACGGTGGGGGGCCGTCCGCCAACCGACCGACCCGTGCCATCCCGTCAGGCTGCGAGGGCCCGCGCTGAAAAGCCGGCACGGAGAGCAAGTCGTGTCGAGGCCCCTGCGTGTCCTGATCCTGGAAGACAACCCGGCCGACGCCGAGCTGATCCTCCGCGAGCTGCGCCGGGCGGGCTTCGATCCCCGGGTCCAGCGGGCGGAGACGGAGGCCGAGTACCTGACCGCCCTGGAGTCGCCGCCCGACGTCATCGGCGGCCGGAGGACTCGTCGCGACGTCGCTGGGCGCCTGCGCTATACTGGACCTGCCGGTCGAGCGGTCCCGAGTGACGGCCGTCCGCCCCTAGGAGGATCCGTGGATTTCACGCTGAGCCCCGAGCAGGAGGCCTTCCGGGACGAAGTGCGCGCCTGGCTGCGCGCGAACCTCCCCCCCGACTGGGCGTCGCGGCCCACCACCGACATCCCCCGCGCCGAGATGTACGACTTCGGTCGCCGCTGGCAGCGGAAGATGTACGACGCCGGGCTGCTCGGCATCACGTGGCCCAAGGAGTACGGGGGCCGCGGGCTCACCTGGATGGAGGAGCTGATCTTCCACGAGCAGCTCACGCTGCACAAGGCGCCTCCGCCGCTCAACATTCTGGGGATCGGCATGGCCGGGCCCACGATCATCGCCTACGGCACCGAGGAGCAGAAGAAGCGCTACCTGCAGAAGATCCTGACCGGCGAGGAGATCTGGTGCCAGGGCTACTCCGAGCCGAACGCGGGCTCGGACCTGGCCTCGCTCCAGACCCGGGCGGTCCGCGACGGGGACCACTACGTCGTCAACGGCCAGAAGGTCTGGACGAGCCTGGCCCACATCGCGGACTGGATGATGCTCCTGGCCCGGACCGACCCGAGCGCGTCCAAGCACAAGGGGATCACCTACTTCCTGCTCGACATGCACGCGCCGGGCGTCACCGTGCGCCCGCTCCGGCAGATCACCGGGGACGCCGAGTTCAACGAGGTCTTCTTCGAGAACGTGCGGGTGCCGGCCGCCAACATCCTGGGCGAGCTGAACCAGGGCTGGTCGGTGGGCATCACCACGCTCATGTACGAGCGGCTGGCCCTCGGCTTCGGCCTTCAGGCTCGCTTCCAGATCGCGCTCGACTCGACGCTGGGCCTGGCCCGGCGGATGCGCCGGAACGGCGGGACGGCGGCCCAGGACCCGGTGATGCGCCAGAAGCTCGCCCAGCTCGTCATCGACAACGCCGTCTTCAAGTACACGGCGGCCCGCGCGATCACGAAGCTCCTCAAGGGGGAGCTGCCCGGGCCCGAGGCCTCGGCCGGCAAGATCTGGTGGTGCGACCGCCACCAGGCGCTGCAGGACGTCGGCCAGGAGCTGCTCGGCATGTACGGCCAGCTCGCCAAGGGGTCCCCGTGGGCGGTCGACGACGGCCTCTGGCTGTACTCGTTCCTGAGATCGCGGGCGAACTCCATCGAGGGCGGCACCACCGACATCCAGCGGAACATCATCGGCGAGCGGGTCCTCGGCCTCCCCAAGGATTGATGGCCTCGTCACCGGTCCCTCTCCCCCCGAGGGGGAGAGGGACCCAGTAAGGAACGGGTTCACCAGTGGACTTCGGATTCAGCCAGGAGCAGGACCTCCTCCGCCAGACCGCCCGCAGCTTCCTCGAGAAGGAGTGCCCCTCCGCCTTCGTGCGGCGGATGATGGACGACCCGGCCGGCATCACCGACGAGCTCTGGCAGAAGCTGGCCGAGCTGGGGTGGCTCGGCTTGATCTATCCCGAGGCGTACGGCGGCGTCGGCCTCGGGCTCGTCGATCTGACGGTGATCCTGGAGGAGATGGGCCGGGTCGTCATGCCCGGGCCCTTCTTCTCCACGGTGCTCCTCGGCGGCCGGGCGCTGCTCGAGGCCGGCTCGGAGTCGCAGAAGAGCGCGTGGCTGCCCAAGATCGCCGCCGGGGAGGCCCGCGCCACCCTTGCGATCGCGGAGGAGCTCCCCGGCTGGGACGCCGGGGCGATCCAGCTCGCGGCGAAGCCCGGGAAGAAGGCGGGCCGCTTCGTGCTCTCGGGCACGAAGCTCTTCGTACCGGATGCCCACACGGCCGACTTCCTCGTCGTCGCCGCCCGCACCGCCCGGCCGACCAAGGAGGACGCCCGTCACGGCGTCAGCCTGTTCCTGGTGCCGGCGGGCGCCGATGGGGTCCGGACGACCGTGCTGCCGACGATGGACCAGACGCGGAAGCTGTGCGAGGTCACCCTGTCCCGGGTCGAGGTGGGGCCGGAGGCCCTCCTCGGCGCCCTCCATCAGGGCTGGGGTCCGCTGGCGCGGGTCCTCGACCGGGCCACCGTCGGCCTGTGCGCCGAGATGTGCGGCGGCGCCCAGCGCGTCCTCGACATGTGCACCGAGTACGCGAAGATCCGCGTCGCGTTCGGCAAGCCGATCGGCACCTATCAGGCGGTCAAGCACAAGTGTGCCGACATGCTCGTCGCCGTGGAGAACGCCAAGTCCATCACCTACTACGCGGCGTGGGCGGTGGACGAGAACGTGCCCGAGGCGCCGCTGGCCGCCTCGATGGCCAAGGCCTACGTCTCGGATGCCTTCCGCAAGGCGGCCGGCGACGGGATCCAGATCCACGGCGGCATCGGCTTCACCTGGGAGCACGACCTCCATCTCTACTTCAAGCGGGCGAAGGGCTCCGAGGTGACGTTCGGCGACGCGACGGCCCACCGGGAGCGAGTGGCCCAGCTCGTTGCGTTGTAAGCGACCCCGCCGGGCCCGTCCGCGGGCCCTGGTGGCCCCTCCGGAGCAGTCCCATTTCTTGACTGGCCGGCCGGAACCTCGCTATGCTCCAGGGGTCATGTGAGCCGAAGTCGGCTCATCCGGGGCCGGGATGCCGCAACTGGACCGAGTCAAGCGTCAACTCGTCAGCGAAGTGGTGCGGGAGAACGTCGAGACTCTTCGCGGCCTCCCGCCCCGACAGCTTCGCCGTCCCCGCCGCCGCTTTCCCCGGTTCGCGCTGCGAGGGGTCGGGCTCGTGCTCGCGCCCAGCCTCCTCTTCGTCGTGATCAGCGTGATGGCAACGGGCCAGGCCGAGCGCCCCGCCGCCCTCGCCCGGCCGGCGTCCGCGCCGTCCGCGCCGTCCGCGCCGGAGCCGATCGCGCCGACCGCCGAGAGCCTCCCGGTCCCGCAGGCCATGAGCCCGGTCGCGTTTCCGCTCGAGGTGCGGAAGATCATCCTCGATCCCGGCCACGGGGGGGTCGACCCCGGGGCACCGGCCACGGGAGGGCTGTGGGAGAAGGACGTCACCCTCGACGTCGCGCGTCGCCTGAAGGCGCTCCTCTCCGAGGCGGGGTTCGCGGTCCTGATGACCCGCGAGAAGGACGAGACCGTCTCGCTCCGGGAGCGCGCCCAGTTCGCCAACGACCAGAAAGGCGATCTCTTCATCTCGATCCACTTCAATGCGCTCCCGACCCGGAGCTACCGGGGCCTGGAGACGTACTATCTGGGGGCCACCAAGGAGAAGCACATCGAGCGCCTGGCCGGCGCCGAGAACCAGGCGTCGGGTTACTCGATGGCCGACTTCCGGCGCCTCCTCGAGGGCGTCTACACCCACGTGCGGCAGAAGGAGTCCAAGCAGCTCGCCGAGGCCGTCCACCAGGGGCTGGCCACGTCCCTGGTGAAGGGCAACCCGGCGATCCGTGACAGCGGCGTCAAGCCGGCCCCGTTCCTCGTCCTGGTCGCCACCGAGATGCCCGGCATCCTGGCCGAGGTGTCCTATCTGTCCAACGACGAGGACGCGCGGCTGCTCGCCCAGCCCGGCTACCGGGCGGAGATCGCCCGGGTCCTGTTCCAGGGCATCCGCGCCTACGCGGATGCGCGGAACAAGCCCCGGCCCCAAGGGAGTGCATAGGATGAGCACGAAGAAGAACGAGACGCTGCGCGTCGGCATCGATCTCGGCACCTCGCGCAGCTCGATCTCGGCCTCGAACGGGGCCCGCCACGTGGTGGACAGCTACGTCGGCTGGCCCGTCGACACCGTGGCCCGCAAGATCGTGAAGAAGCCGATCCTGTTCGGCCGCGAGGCGCTCGACAACCGGCCGATGCTGGAGCTGCACCGGCCGCTGGAGCGGGGCCTCATCAAGGAAGGCTCGGAGAAAGACGAGGCGGCGGTGCGCGAGCTGCTGCGGCACCTGATCTCGCTGGCCGGCGAGCCCGAAGGCGAGAAGGTGTTCGCGGTGGTCGGCGTCCCGGCCGAGGCCCTCCGGGTGTCCAAGCAGCACCTGCGGAACGCCGTGAAGGGCATCGCCGATGCCCTGATGATCGTGTCCGAGCCCTTCGCGGTGGCCTACGGGATGGACTCGCTGCTCCACACCATGATCGTCGACATCGGCGCCGGCACCACCGACTTCTGCGTCATGAACGGCCGCTATCCGAACGACGAGGACCAGCGGACCCTGACCCACGCCGGCGACTGGGTCGACGAGCAGCTGGTCACCCTCATCCGGGGCCGCCAGTCCGACGCCCAGTTCTCGGTCCACATGGTGCGGGACTGGAAGGAGCGCTGGAGCTTCGTCGGCGAGCCGAAGGGGCCGGTCATGGTGACGGTCCAGGTGGGCGCGAAGGCGACGCCGCTCGACATCACCAACGAGATGCGGCGGGCCTGCGAAGGCCTGGTGGCGCCGATTTCCGAGACGATGCTCGACCTGATCGCCCGCGTGGACCCGGAGTACCAGGAGCGGGTGCGGAACAACGTCGTCCTGGCCGGCGGCGGGTCGCAGATCCCGGGCCTGGCCGAGGCCCTCGAGCGCGCGCTCATGGAGGTCGGCGGCGGGAAGGTGCGCGCCGTGGAGGACCCCATCTTCGCCGGCTCGAACGGCAGCCTGGCCCTGGCCCTGGATGCGGCGGAGTCCGACTGGGAGCAGCTTCCCGGCTAGTTCTTTCGGGGAGGTCTCGGAAGACCCCCCGATTCCCCCCTTCGGTCGCGCCGGCCGGACTCCCCACGCCAGAGGCGCAAAGCGCCTCCGCGTGGAATGGGCGCTCGGAGTGCTGTTCGATGCGCGACTCCCCGGGCAACCTTCCCGAGGGTGAAGCTCTCGGGGGCGGGGTCGAGGAGCGAGCAGCGCCCCAAGGCCGAAGGCCGTCTGTAGGACGCAGGGAGTCGCCGACCGCAGGCGTACTCCGAGTACGCCGAGGATCGGCGACGACCCCAAAGGCCGAAGGCCGTCCGAACGACGACCATAGGTCGGGACGGACGCCCACAGGCCGAAGGCCGTCCGATCGACGTAGGCCGAGCGCGTCCCGACCGAGATGGACGTTGCGACGCTCATCGGCCCCGCCCGCTAGCGGCAGCGTAGGTCCGTGTCGGGTCGAGCGGTCCGGGGCCCGGCGGGGCCGAGCGGGGACGAGGCGGCGCCCACCGCGAAGCACTCGGTCAGCGAGTCCAGCGCATGATGCCCCCTTCCCCCTCCCGACTCCCTTCCCTTCGTCAGCGTCTGCTGCCTGGTTTATCAGGCCGACATGAGGAGACGGTGAATCCGGGATGAGAAGTGCTCGGCCGGGCGACCGTCTTCTACCAGAAGAGTAGGACCCCGCCGGTATGCGGCCGCCATTCCTCCTTCTCACTTCCGTCTCACATCGCTTTCATCTGCGGCTATTGACGAGCTGGCCTTCCTCGACCTGGAACGCTATCGGGTGTTGTGGGCGCAGGATTCCATCCCCAAGCAGCAGCTGGACACCCGGGAGTCCCTGGTGCGCCAGTACGAGGGCGCGGTCAAGAACGATCAGGGTCTGATCGAGTCCATCAAGGTGCAGCTCGTCTACTGCCGCATCACCTCGCCGATCGGCGGGCGAGTCGGACTGCGCCTCGTGGACGAGGGAAACATCATCCACGCGGCAAACACCAACGGGATCGTCGTGATCACGCAGCTCCAGCCGATCGCGGTGCTCTTCACGATCCCCGAGGACAGCATTCCGTCGGTGCTCGACCGGCTGCAGCACGGCCTCCGCCTGCCCGTCGAGGCCTTCGACCGCGAGCAGCGGCGAAAGTTGTCGGCGGGGTCGCTGCTGACCATCGACAACCAGGTCGACCCGGCCACGGGGACGGTCCGACTCAAGGCCGTGTTCGGCAACGCCGACAATCGGCTCTTCCCCAGCCAGTTCGTGAACGCGCGCCTTCAGCTCGACGTCAAGCGCGGGGCGACGGTGGTGCCGGCCGCCGCCATCCAGCGCAGTCCGCGCGGGCCCTTCGTGTACGTGGTGAAGCCCGACCAGACGGTCGAGGCGCGACCGGTCACCGTCGGCGTGACCGATGGCGACAACGTCTCGATCGACACCGGTCTGCGCGTCGGCGAGCCGGTCGTGGTGGATGGCGCGGAGAGGCTTCGCGACCGCAGCAAGGTGGAGCTCCAGACCCGGGGCGGCGCGTGAACCCGTCGCGGCTGTTCATCCTGCGGCCGGTGGCGACGACTCTGCTGATGGCCGCCCTCCTGCTCGGCGGCGCCCTCGCCTACCGCCTGTTGCCGGTCTCCGCCCTGCCCCAGGTGGACTACCCCACGATCCAGGTCCTGACCGCCTATCCGGGGGCGAGTCCCGAGGTCATGGCGTCATCGGTCTCCGCGCCGCTGGAGCGCCAGCTCGGGCAGATGCCGGGGCTCAACCAGATGACCTCGACGAGCTCCGGTGGCAGCTCGGTCATCGTCCTGCAGTTCGCCCTGAACCTCGGGCTCGACGTGGCCGAGCAGGAGGTCCAGGCGGCGATCAACGCGGCCTACACGCTGCTGCCACCCGATCTGCCGAATCCTCCCGTGTACAGCAAGGTGAACCCGGCCGACACGCCGATCCTCGCGCTGGGACTGACGTCGACCACCCTGCCGCTGCCCCAGGTCGAGGATCTGGCGGACACCCGGCTCGCTCAGAAGATCGCCCAGTTCCCGGGGGTGGGGCTGGTCAGCATCAGCGGCGGCCAGAGGCCGGCCGTGCGCGTGCAGGCCAACCCCACCGCGCTCGCGGCCTACGGCCTGACCCTCGAAGACCTGCGAAC
The DNA here is from genome assembly GCA_963708025.1 of uncultured Candidatus Rokubacteria bacterium. Classification (GTDB taxonomy): domain Bacteria; phylum Methylomirabilota; class Methylomirabilia; order Rokubacteriales; family DASRDR01; genus CAVPSB01. The sequence goes on from CAVPSB010000038.1 coordinate 30,000, forward strand.
GGCCCTGGCCGCCGCCAACGTCAACCAGGCCAAGGGCAGCTTCGACGGTCCCCGGCAGTCCTCGGTGTCGCTCACGATCTCGCTCATCGCCGTGCTCATCCCGCTCTTGTTCATGGCCGACGTGGTGGGCCGCCTCTTCCGCGAGTTCGCCATCACGCTCGGCATCACCATCCTCATCTCGGCCGTCGTTCTCTCACCCTGACGCCGATGATGTGTGCCCGGCTGCTGCACCCCACGCCACCGGACCGGCAGGGGGGACTCTACCGCTGGTCGGAGCGGACGTACGACCGGATCATCGAGGGCTACGGCACGACCCTCTCCTGGGTGCTCGGCCACCAACCCGCGACCCTCCTGGTGGCGGCGACCACGCTGGTTCTCACGGTCATCCTGTACATCGTGGTGCCGAAGGGCTTCTTCCCGGTCCAGGACACCGGGGTCATCCAGGGCATCTCCGAAGCGCCGCAATCGATCTCGTTCCCGGCGATGGCCGCGCGGCAGCAAGCCCTGGCCGCCGTGATCTTCCGGGATCCGGCCGTCGAGAGCCTGTCGTCGTTCATCGGTGTCGACGGCACCAACGTCACGCTCAACAGCGGGCGGATCCTCATCAACCTGAAGCCCCGGGCCCAGCGCAAGCTGAGCACGACCGACGTCATCCGGCGGCTCCGGCCGGCGCTGGCGAAGGTCGAGGGCGTCACGCTGTTCATGCAGCCGGTCCAGGACCTCATCGTCGAGGACCGGGTGAGCCGCACGCAGTACCAGCTGAGCCTCGAGGATCCGGACGGAGCCGAGCTCGGCGCCTGGGCGCCGAGGCTGGTCGGCGCGCTCCACGCGCTGCCGGAGCTCTCGGACGTGAGCAGCGACCAGCAGGATCGGGGGCTCGAGATCGCCCTGGCGATCGACCGCGGCACGGCGTCACGACTGGGCATCACTTCCCAGCTCATCGACGACACGCTCTACGACGCATTCGGCCAGCGGCAGGTCTCGACGATGTTCACGCAGCTGAACCAGTACCGGGTCGTCCTGGAGGTCAAGCCCGATTTCCGGCGGAACCCCGGCGGGCTCCAGGACATCTACGTTCGCGGCGCGGTCGGCTCGCCCTCCTCCCCCGCCTCCCCAGGACCCGGGCCGGTGCCGCTCAGCGCGGTGACGCGGGCGTGGAGCTGAACCCGAACGCGTTGAGCAAGTACGGGCTCGGGCTCGAAGACGTGCGCACCGTGCTGAGCGCGACTAACGTGAATCGACCCAAGGGACAGCTGGCCGACGGCACTCGGGCCTGGGAGATCCAGACCAACGACCAGCTCCGCAAGGCCGCGGAGTACGCTCCGCTCATCGTCGCCTATCGATCCGGGCAGGCGGTGCGGCTCGCCGACGTGGCCAGCGTCGACGACGCGGTCGAGGACCTCCGGACGGCCGGGCTCGTCAACGGCCGGCCCGCGGTGATGCTGGTCATCTTCCGGCAGCCCGGCGCCAATATCATCGGCACCGTCGATCGCGTCCGCGCTCTGATCCCGCAGCTCCAGGCGTCGATTCCCGGCGCCATCGATCTGGCGGTGGTCCTCGATCGCAGCACGACGACCCGGACGTCCCTGCACGAGGTCGAGCGGACCCTCGTGACCTCGGCCGTGCTGGTGACGCTCGTGGTGTTCGTCTTCCTGCGAAGCGTCCGGACCACGATCATCCCCGCCGTGGCGGTGCCCGTCTCGCTCGCCGGCACCTTCGGCGTGACCCGCGCCGGCTACTTTCCGACGGCCGCGGCCGGGGCCTCCGTGAACCGCTCGCGTCAATCCTCGAACGTGGGCGGAGTGTCGGGCGCCGGCGGAAGCGTCTCGGCGCCGGGCCGCACCACGACGGAGTACGCGTTGCCCCTCGACGTGGCCTGGGAGCTCGATCTGTGGGGGCGGATCCGGCGGACGGTCGAGTCCAGCCGGGCGAGCGCGCAGGCCGGCGCGGCCGACCTCGAAGCGGCTCGCCTGAGCGCCCAGGCCGAGCTGGCCCAGGACTACTTCGAGCTGCGCGCGCTCGATCGGCAGAAGCAGTTGCTGGACGCGACGGTCTCGGCCTACGAGAAAGTCCCTCGAGCTGACCCGCAACCGGTACGCGGGCGGCGTGGCGTCCCGGGTAGACGTGGCCCAGGCGGAGACGCAGCTCGAGACCGCCCGGGCGCAGGCGATCGACGTCGGCGTCCAGCGCGCCCTGCTGGAGCACGCGATCGCGGTGCTCGTCGGAGCCCCCCCGGCGGGCCTCTCGATTCCGGTGGCCCCGCTGGCCACGGTGCCGCCCCCCATCCCCGCCGGCGTGCCCTCGGTGCTCCTCGATCGCCGCCCCGACATCGCGGGCGCCGAGCGTCGGGTCGCGGCGGCGAACGCCCAGATCGGGGTCGCCCAGGCCGCCTTCTATCCGACCATCACGCTGAGCGCCTCGGGCGGCCTCGTCAGCTCGGCGCTGTCCACGCTGTTCGCGTGGCCCAGTCGCGTCTGGGCGATCGGGGCGGCGATCTCGGCCACCGTGTTCGACGGGGGCTTGCGGCGGGCGCAGACCGACCAGGCGCGGGCGGTCCATGACGCGACGGTGGCGTCCTATCGGCAGACGGTGCTGACCGGATTTCAAGAGGTGGAGGACAATCTCGCCACGCTCCGCATCCTCGCGGAAGAGGCGCAGGTGCAGGACGACGCGGTGAAGTCCGCCCAGGAGTCCGTGACGCTGACCACGAACCAGTACAAGGCCGGGACCGTGAGCTACCTCAACGTGATCACGGCGCAGACGATCGCCCTGACCAACCAGATCACCGCGGTCGAGATCCTGGGCCGGCGGATGACGGCGGGCGTCCTCCTGATCAGGGCGCTGGGCGGCGGCTGGGATGCCTCACGCCTCCCCTCCGCCCAGGAGGTGACTCGCGACGACTCGCGCCGGGGAGCCGCCCGGGACCGTCGGTGAGAAAGGTTTCATGCTGGTCTCATCACTCTCTCATTCAGCCGGTGTACCGTCTCGACAGGATCGGGAAGAGGCGGCGAGAGGTTCGGCGACACGGGCGATCATGACGGTCCCACCCACGGGATACACTCCGGCGGCAGCGCCGTCGAGGCGGCCGAGCGACCCGGGAATCCCCCGCGTCCGACCGGTGGCCCGGGGCGCGCGTCTCGATCCGCCCTGGACCAGAGTGGCCCGGGGCCTCGGACTGGCCGTCGTCCTCCTGGTGGCGCGGAGACCGGCCCGGTGAGCCGAGCGTGCCGGTGCAACCCGAACCTCACGATCAGCGGCATCGCCGGCTACGCCATCCCCGACCAGGGCGACGCCGCCTGGGCGGCGACGTTCCGGACTCAGTTCGCCTTCTAGTCATGCGCCGCTCGCGAAGGCGCCCCGGGAGGTCTTGGTGGTGCGAGGGCCCGCGCGATTCTGGGTCCCCGAGCCGGGCGCGGGCACGAAGCTGAGCGGCTCCGAGCGGCGGCGCGCCGCGGCGTACGTCGTGGCCGCGGTCGCCGTCGTGATGCTCGTGGCTGGCTACGGCGCCTGGCGCTGGCACGGGCGCGGGGCTCCCGAGGCCGCCGCCCGGCTCGTCGCGGAAGGCCAGTATCGGGCCGCGATCCGCGTCTTGCAGGCGCGTCTGGCCATGGCGCCGGGCGACGCCCGGCTTCACTACTACCTCGGGCTGGCCTACGCGGGGGCGGATGTCCGGGACGGCGCGATCAACCAGCTCCGCGAGGCGGTTGACCTGGCACCCCACGAGGCGCCCTACCATCAGGCGCTCGGTCAAGCCTACCGGGAGGCCGGGGATCTGGAGCGAGCGCGGGGAGAGCTGGAGGAGGCGGTCCGACTGGACCCGGCCGACCCGGGGTACGAGGCGAGCCTCGCGAGCCTGATGCTCGACCAGGGGGAGACCGACGCCGCGCTGGCACGTCTCCGCCATGCGGTCGAACAGCACTCCCGGGAGCCGGAGCTGCGATTTCTCCTGGCCGAGGCGCTCGGACAGGCCGGGGACCGCGATGGAATGCTCCACGAGTACCGCGAGGTCACCCGGCTGGCCGCGGGGCGTCCGCTCGCCGAGGCTGCCCGCCAGGAGCTGCGCGCCGCGGTCAGGACCGAGCGGAGCCAGACGGGGGCCGGGTCCCTTCACCACCACATACCCTAGCGAAGGCCCATGAAAGTCGCATGAGAGGACGGTGAGACTTTCCTCAGTTCGACGGAAGGCCGCCGATCGAAGAGGGGGGCGCCGGTCCGATGCGGGGCGAGTCGTCCAGCGGTGAGAGCTTTCTCATCTGCGGCTCATCTCGCGCTCACCTTCGGCCGGCAATCTGCTGGAGGGCCCCGCGCCGGCGTTCCAGGGCGTCCGGGCCGGCGCGGAGAGACGCGATGATACCTGGCTGGCTCGACGAGATCGAGCGAGAAGTCGTGAGCTGTCTCGGCGGAGGGAGCCTGCACCCTCATGATCTGGCAGGCCGCCTGGGAGTGTCGGAGCGGTGCGCGATCGGTTACATCACGATGCTGGCGCTGGCGGGTCGGCTCGTCATCGAGCTGGTGGCACCGCCACCCGGCGGGGGAACGGAGGAGCCGCCATCGTCCACGGTGGGGTCACCCCGGCCGGCAGCCGAGCCCACGTCGCGCCCGGTCCCCGAGGAGGGCCCGCTCGACCACGGCGCCTGAGGCCGGCGCGGGCCTGGCCGTGTCTCGATCGGCGCCGGTGGCCCCAGGCGGTCCATCCACGCCGGCCGGTGATGCTATCATGAACCCGGCGGAAAATACCGGCGCACTCCTTCACGCCGTCGCCGCCTGACATGCGCATTCTGGTGGTCGAGGACGAGCGCAAGGTCGCCAGCTTCATCCGGCAGGGGCTGGAGGAGGAAGGGCACGCGGTCGAGGTGGCCGGAGACGGGGACGCGGCCCTCGAGCTGATCCTCGACGATCGTCCCTACGATCTCATCGTGCTCGACGTCATGCTCCCCCGCCGCGACGGCTTCAAGGTGCTGAAGGCGCTGCGCGAGCAGAGCGTCCGGAGCCCGGTCCTCCTGCTCACCGCCCGCGACACCGTGCACGACAAGGTCATGGGGCTCGACCTCGGCGCCGACGACTACCTGACGAAGCCTTTCGCGTTCGAGGAGTTCCTGGCACGCGTCCGGGCCCTGCTCCGCCGCGCGACGGCCGCCCGGGCGCCGGTGCTGCGGCTCGCCGATCTCACGCTCGATCCCGCCACCCGCGAGGTCGTCCGGGGCGGCCGGCGCATCACGCTCACCGCCCGCGAGTACGCCCTGCTCGAGTACTTCCTGCGCAACGTCGGGCGAGTCCTGACCCGCCCGATGATCTCGGAGCACGTCTGGGGTCTCGACTTCGACACCGAGACCAACATCATCGACGTTTACGTCGGCTACCTGCGGCGGAAGATCGACACCGAGAGGGAGCCGCCGCTCCTGCACACGGTCCGGGGCGCCGGCTATCTCGTCAAGGCCGACCCGTGAGGTGGCGCCGGCGGCCGTTCACCATCCGAACCCGGCTCACGCTCTGGTACGCCGGCCTCCTGCTGGCGATCCTGCTGGTCGTGAGCGGGCTCTCGTACGCCCTGCTCCGCCGGAGCCTGCTGCGGGATGTCGACGCGTCGCTGCAGATCGTCGCGCACGTCATTCGCGACACGGGCTACTCGCCCACCGGCCAGACGGGGGCGGTACCCGAGGCCACCGTATACGAGCTCCTGGGGCTCGAGTTCTACGACACCTTTTTCCAGCTCCGGGACCCGCAGGGCAGCCCGGGGGTGGGGTCGAGCCAGCTTCGCGGCCGCTCGATGCCGCTCTCGGAGACGGCGGGGCGGAACGCGGCCGAGGGGCGGCCGACGTTCGAGACCGTTCAGCTCGCGGCCGGGGAGTCCGTCCGGCTCCTCACGATGCCCATCGCGCGGGACGGGCGCCTCGTCCAGCTCGTGCAGGTCGGGACCGGGCTCCAGGACACGGAGCAGACCCTGTTCCGGTACCTGGAGACGCTGCTGGTGCTGGTCCCGGTGGGACTCGCCCTGGCCACGGCCGGCGGGGCGGCGATCACGGGCGCCGCGCTGCGGCCCATCACGGAGATCTCGCGGACCGCGCGGCGCATCACCGCCGAAGACCTCAGCCTGCGCATCCGGACGCGCCTGACCGGGGACGAGCTCGACCACCTGGTCGAGACCCTCAACGCCATGCTCGCGCGGCTGGACGACGCCTTCGCCCAGATGCGGCGGTACGCCGCCGACGCGGCGCACGAGCTGCGGACGCCCCTCGCCGTGCTCAAGGGCGGCATCGAGGTGGCCCTGCGGGCGCCCCGGCCGGCCGAGGAGTACCGCCGAGTGCTCGAGTCGAGTCTCGAGGAGGTCGAACGGCTGATCCGCCTCGCCGAGGACCTGCTGCTCCTGTCCCGGATCTCCGCCGACATCGGGGTCGGCCTCCCGGCGGCGCGGCAGCGGGTCGAGCTGGAGCCGGTCGTGCTGGACGTGCTCGACGCCGGCACCCAGCTCGCGCACGGCACCGGCGTGATCCTGCGGCTCGGCGACTGCACGCCGGCGGTCGTCGTCGGAGATGCCGCGGACCTGCGGCGGGCCGCGCTCAACCTCGTGGACAACGCGGTGAAATACACGCCGGCCGGCGGGAGGGTCGAGCTGGCCCTCGCCGTCGCCGACGGGTGGGGCTCGATCGTGGTCCGGGACACCGGGCCGGGCATCGACCCGGCCGACGCCGAGCGGATCTTCCAGCCCTTCGTCCGGCTGGACGGGGCCCGGGGCGGGGCGACCGGGGGCAGCGGCCTGGGACTCTCGATCGCTCGCTCGATCGTGCTGGCCCACGGGGGCCGCCTCACCCTCGAGAGCGCGCCGGGGGCGGGCAGTCGGTTCCTCATCCACCTGCCGCTGGCCACCCCCGCCGGTCGGATGGCCCCGCTCCCGGGTCGCGTCGATCCGCCACCCGGCGGTCGCGGTCCCGGGCCGGTGGGCTCCTCCTCGACCTGACCGGGCCGTCAGGCCCCGGCTGGACCTCCCCACCCGAGCGCCCGCCGGAGCATGTTCACCCATACCAGCCCGAGCGGCACGGACAGAGCCGGGATGAGTCCATTTTCATGCGCCTCTCACCCTCCTCTCATCTCGTTCCGTTAGGCTCCGTGGTTGATAGATCCCGTCACCGCGTCATGGCATCCAGTACTCCTCCCCGCCGTCATCATGGCGTAGCACGCGACGTGTACGCTCCGCTTCGCTGAGGACCCGGACATGAAGACCCTCTTGATCGCGCTGCAGGCCAGCCCAACCGATCTCGCCCGGCTGATTGAGCACGTCGTGAGCCACCGCCGGCCCGCGCTGTGGGTTGACCAGGCGACGGTGACCACTTGGCAGACGCGCGCCCCTGAAGCCTGGCGTGAGGCATCCGCCTGGCTGGCCCAGCGCGGGATCCCGATCGTCGTCATTTCCGCTTCGGGGGCAAGGGCCGAAGAGCCGCTTCGGCACGCGGGCGAGACGCCGGGACGCGTCTCATGTTTGTTACACTGCACGGCGTGCCCGTCGAGCCCCGCCCCGCCGCCTCCGTGATCCTCGTCCGTCCCGGCCACACGGCGCCCCTGGAGTGCTACCTGATCCGCCGCGCCGCCGCGATGCGCTTCCTCGGCGGCTACTACGCCTTCCCGGGCGGCAAGGTGGACCTCGCCGACCAGCGGGCCGAGGCCCTGGCCCGGGTGCGCGGGCTCGCCACCGAGGCCGCCACCGCCCGGGTCGGCGACGCCGACGACGCCGTGCCCGCGCTCGCCTACTGGCTGACCGCGGTTCGCGAGCTCTTCGAGGAGACGGGGCTGCTCCTCGCCGTGGACGGCGCCGGCCGCCCGGTCGAGCCGGCGGCCCCCGGGGTCGCCGACCGGCTCGAGGGCCATCGCCGGGCGCTGGTCCGCGGCGAGCGGTCCTTCACCGCCATCCTGGGCGCCGAGGGCTGGCTCGCCGACGTCACGCCTCTCGCCTATCTCTCGCACTTCATCACCCCGCCATCGAGCCCGATCCGCTTCAGCGCGCGCTTCTTCCTCTGTCCGCTCCCGGCCGGGCAGACCCCCCGGGTCATCCTGGAAGAGGCTTCAGAGGGGCTGTGGGCGACACCGGCTGACGCCTACGCTCGCTTCCGGGCTGGGGAGTGGCCGATGGCCGAGCCGGCCGAGTACGGCACCCAGTACCTCGCCCAGTTCCCGTCGTACCAGGCGCTCTGGGCGAACCACGACGACGGCCGCCACAAGTTTCACGGGATCATCCATCGGCCCGGCGCCGCGCTTCCCGCCCCGGCCGACCGGGACACGGTGGCCCAGCCCCGTGCCTGAGTTCCGCCCGCCCGACTTCCCGACGACCGCCCGGCTCACCCCGCGGGTGCGCCGCGTCCTCGGGCTCAATCCCGGGCTCATGACCGGCCCCGGCACCAACACCTACCTGGTCGGCGAGCGCCGGCCCATCCTCCTCGACACCGGCGCCGGCCTGCCGGAGTACCTGCCGCTCCTCGGCGGGTTTCTCGCGAGCGAGCGCCTCGACGAGGTCACGCGCGTCGTCCTGACGCATCGGCATCGGGACCACATGGGCGGGGTCCTCGACGTCCGCCGACTCTACCCGCGAATCCCCGTGGGCAAGCTCGTCGTCAACGACGCGACCCTCCCCGTCCCGATGGAGCCGATCCAGGAGGGCACGGTGATCCGCGGGGACGGCGTGACGCTGCGCGCGCTCCACACCCCGGGGCACGCCTCCGACCACGTGAGCTACTACCTGGAGGAGGAGCGCGCCCTCTTCACCGGCGATCTCATCCTGGGCGGCTCCACCACCGTCATCCCGCCCGACGACGGCGACCTCGGGGTCTACCTGGCCTCGCTGCGGCGGCTCCTCGACGTGGACATCCAGCGCATCTATCCGGGCCACGGGCCGGTCCTGGAGCCGGCGCGGCCGGTCATCGAGCAGTACATCGCGCACCGCCTCGACCGGGAGCGGCAGATCCTGGCGGCCCTGGGCGCGGGGGCGGAGACGGTCGGCGAGATCGTGGCGCGCGTCTACCGGGAGGTGGCGCCGGCGCTCCACCCGGTGGCCCGGCTGTCGGTCGAGTCACACCTGGTGAAGCTCGAGCGCGAGGAGCGCGTGACCCGCCTCCCGGGCGACCCCGGGCGCTACCGCGTGACCTGAGGATCGGTCTCCGTCACGCCTCCCGCTTGCCCGGAGACATGAGCGGCTGGCTGGCCTGCTCGGCCCGCTCGACCGCCTCGCGCATGGTCGCCACCGCCTGGGCCAGCTGCTCGTTCACCTGCTGGAGGGATGACAGCAGGTCCCCTGGAACCGGCACGGCGTAAGCCTGGCCCGCGCCTGTCTCCTGGGGCACGAGCAAGACATCGAGAGTCGGCCCCGGAGCCCGCCGGCGCTCCGGGGTCGTGTCGGGTTGACTCGACGGGACGCCCCCGCCTCGGCGATCCCAGATGACCTGGACCAGCTCGGCGAGCGCCGCGAAGTGCCCCTGGAGTGCGTGGAACGCGTGAGTCTTGTCTCGCGGCACCACGACCAGGTAGGAGGGCCTGGCAGTCGTCACCACCGATCGGGTCATTTCACGTGGAGCCCGGGCCCGGCTCGCCGATCGTGGTGTCGAGCAGGACGGCCTGGATCGGGACCCCCATCGTCTCTGCCACCGTGAAGCCGTGGGTGTGCCACGCGACGTCTGGCTCGGCTCGACGCTGGTGGTGCCGGCGCTCGAGCGGGACCTGCCGGAGGAGCACACGTCGCTCACGCCCCCGGCGATCGAACATGACGGAGGTTCCCGGCGGCCAGCGATCCGGGGCAGCCAGGATTCTCTTGAAGGTGTCACCGTCGCCACGCCGGATGACGATCAGCCGGGCAGGCAGTCGCATGGCCAGCGGCCAGCGTGAAGCCTCTGCCGGCGTGGCGTCAAGCTGAAAGTATTTGCACATCCGGGGCCGGGCGGCGTGAACGCCTGCGGCACGGGACAGGAGGTATCCCGAGCGCGACCCGCGGGTGTGGGTGCGCCCGCCGAGACTCATCGACTCACCCCGTATCGCTTCGCTGACACGAGCGCATGGCCCGTTGCGCCAACCCCGCGATCTTCCGTGTGAGCGCGCGTGTCGCAGCCCTGGCATTCCCATTGCTCTGTCCCCTCGCCATGTGGACTCGGACGGCGGGATCCGGCGAGCGCGGCGTCACCCTGGTCGAACTAGCCACCGTACTGGCCGTCCTGGCCGTCGGCGCCGGGCTCATCGCTCCCGAAGCCGGGCGGGCCCTCTCGAGCTACCACGCGACCGGGGCCGCCCGCGACCTGTACGGCGCCCTCCACCTGACACGCGCCCGGGCCCGGACCACCGGCGTCATGCACGCGCTCGTCATCGAGCGAGACGGCCGCACCGTGCGGATCGTGGAGGATCCCACCGGCGACGCCCGGACGGTGGCCGGGCCCTGGCGCATGCTGGAGGGCGTGGTCGTCTCCGGCAACACGACGATCCGCTTCTCGCCGAAGGGGTTCGCGGTGCCCTTCGGGACCATCACCGTGCGGGCAGGCGACGAGACCCGCCGCCTCGTCGTGAACCTGCTGGGCCGCGTGCGAATGGACGACGGTCGGATACCCCGATGACCCGGGAGGACAGGGACATGGCAACGACGGAGATGCGACGGAGCCGCAACGGCCGGCTGGACGTGGGCGCGGCGTGGGAGAAGACCGGGGCCAGCGGCCAGTTCCTGGCCATGGAGATCGACGCCGGCGCCCTGATCGCCGACGGGCTCACCGCGCTCCTGCGCGGGGAGGACCGCGTCACCTACCTCGCGTTCGTCAACGAGAAGAAGCCCGACGGCCGCGAGGGCCAGCCGGACCACCGGATCGTGCGGCCGCTGCGGCGCCCGGGCCGGGACGACGCCGCCTGACGGGTCGCCAGCCTGGTGGCCGGGCCAGGCGGACACGTGGGCTGACGCGGGCCACGGGTCATTTCCTCACGATCAGCTCGTCGGGAGGGCCCGTAGACGTAGCAGCGCCCCGGCGCAATGGCCGGGGGAGGTGTCCACCGATGATCACGATGATCTGCCACGCCATGGAGGAAGGCGGATTCCTACTGGCCGACCCACTGTGCGAGGCGTGTGAGCGTCCAGTGGCCCAGGACGGCGTGCTCCGGTGTCATCGCCGGAAGCACGGGCCTGCCTGGCAGCCCACAACAATCGAGACCCGCGTGCGGCTCGTTTGTCTCTGTGCCGACTGCAGGGATGATCCGCGCTGGGAGCACTGGCCGCGCATCAGCGTGGAGAAAGAGACGGTCCTCGAACTCATGGGGCAGATCGGCCTCTGCGCGTTCACGGAGGCCGAGGCTCGCTAACCCCGAAGCGAAGCGCCCGGCGCCGCTCGGGAACGCGGCCCGGGCTTGGCCCACCAACCCGCACCCGTCGGCAGCGCCGCCAGATAGGCGTCGAACCCTCCGCGCATACCGTTCGTAGTCGTGGTTGTGGCACGAGCGGTGATGATGCAGGGCCTCCGCTCGAGGAGGTCGTCCGAGGGGTTCCCGCCGAGCGCCCGGCGCAACCCGCGGGCCGCCGCTTCGGCGGCGCTGGCCGCGGGTTGCCGTGCCCCGATTTTCGGCGCGATGTGACGGCCGATGCTACACGGGCGGCCGCCGCGCCAGCGCCGCCCGGACGGCCTGTACCACGGCATGGAGCGACTGGGGCTTCGGGAGGCGGCCGACGATGTAGAGCCCGTGGTCGAGCACCGGCTCCTCGTCGAGAAAACCCGAGATGATCAGCACGGGGATCTGCGCGAGGGCCGGGCGCTGGCGGACCAGCTCCAGCACCGCGGTGCCGCCGAGCTCGGGCATGCGGAGGTCGAGGATCATCAGGTCGGGGAGCAGCATCCGCAGGCGATCGAGCGCCTCCCCGCCGTCGCGGGCGGACGCGGTCCGATACCCGGCCCGGCGGAGCGCGGTCGTCCACACGTCGCGGATGACGGGGTCGTCGTCGGCGATCAGGATCCAGGGTGGCGGCAGCGTGAGAGGGGCCCGGCCCGCGACCAAGCCCGCGGGCGTCGGCGGCGTGGGTCGGGCCTCTATTGGGGCACGGGGTGGGCGCTCGCCAGGCTCGCGATCGACGGGGGCGACGGACCCGGCGGCCATCATGGGGTACGTAGAGGTCACGGTACTGGGTTTCACCGCGGCCCACAAGCGGGGTTCCCCCCGATGAGGAGGGCACATCATCCTCGGGCTTCTGGCGGCGTGGGAGGCGCTGCGAAAAGCGGGAGGGGGAGGGCCGACCCGGAGTGCTTGCTGGAGTAACTTCCCATGTAGGAATTGGCGGGTCCCGGTCAGTGGTTTGCATGCGATCCACAGACCCACACCGCCGGCCCCTCGATGAGGTGGGACGGTCCCTCATGGCGTCAGCGCAGGCCATCCAGCAGACGACCAGTGCGGACCGGGATCGGCTCGTGGGCCTCCTCCATCAGGCCCGGGCGGCGCTCTCAACGGCCGCCGCGGCGGTGGCCGGGCCCGCCGGCGGGACGGCCCCCGCCGCCCTCGCCGCCTGGCTCCACGACCTGGGTTCGCCCGTCACCGCGATCGTGGGATGGGCGCGGATGCTCGAGCCGGCAGGCGACCCGGCGATCCAGGCCCGCGCCGTCGAGGCGATCGACCGGAACGCGAAGCTGCTGACGGAACTCCTGGGCAATCCGCCGGTCTGGCCGGGCGGCGTGCGCAGCGGGGAGCCAGAAGCCGGGGAGCCAGAAGCCGCGTAACGGAGGCGTCCGACGCCGCCATCAGAGCCCGGCCGTCATCCTGACGACCTTTCGCTGAGAGGCTCGCACGGCGCCCAACGCCGCGCGTCGAGACACCGTCAGGCGAGCCGCGGCGGCGGCCGAGTTGTCGCGGCACCGATGGCGTGAGCGGGGAGGATGCCGAGCGCCTGACGGTACGGTCCAAGACCACAGAATGGTCCGTCTGGCTGAAGAAGTACGTCGCGGTCTTCGGCCCGGGTCCGCTGAGGTATTGCGGAGGGATCTCGATGAGCCGACCGGCCCGGATTCTCGTGATCGACGACGACGCTGAGATGTGCGAGGCCTTGAGCGTCGTGCTGCAGACGGCCGGATACGCGGTGGAGACGGCGACGTCGGGGCGAGCCGGCCTGGGAGCCTTTCGTCACCACCCCTGTGATGCCGCGCTCGTCGATCTCCGGCTCCCGGATGTGTCGGGGTTGGACGTGCTGCGGGCGATCAAGAGCATGGCCTCCACGACCGACGTCATCCTCATGACCGGCTATGGCACGCTGCCGACGGCCGTCCAGGCACTGGACCACGAGGCGGCGGGCTATCTGCAGAAGCCGGTGACCATGGATCACCTGTTGGCAACGCTGGATCGGGTCCTGGCGCGGCGACGGGCGGAGGCGGCCGCGACCGCGTTGGCCGAGGTGGGACATGAGCTCGTGGGCACCTTGGAACTGGCCCAGGTGACCGATCGGATCGCGGCCATCGTGCTGCGGCTCTTCGAGGGGCGGCGAGCCGCCGTGTACCGATACGATGCCGCCAAGCGGGAGCTGCAGTGCGTCGCGATCGCGGGGGAAGGGGTGTCGGCCGCCTGGGTCGGGCGGGCGCTCCGACTAGGGCAAGGCCTGGCGGGGCGCGCCATCGAGGCAGGGCAGCCGGTCTGGAGCGGCGACGTGCTCACCGACGCGCGAGTCACCCTGCCAGCCTGGTTGCGGCAGCAACTGGAGGAGGAAGGGCTCCGAGCCGCGATGGCGGTGCCGGTGGTCGATCACGGCGAGGCGCTCGGCGCGCTGACGGTCGCGGACGTCGCGGGCCGGCAGTTCACGGCCGAGGAGCTGCGGCTGATCGTCGCCTTTGCGGATCAAGCCGCACTGGCCATCCGAAACGCCAAGCTCTACGAAGATGTCCGCCACACCCGGGATTTCCTGCAGTCCATCGCCGAGAATTCCGCGGATGCGATTGTCACGACCGACCTGCGCGGACGTCTCACCTACGTGAGCCCGGGTGCGGAGGCCACGTTCGGGTATCCGGCGGATGAGGTCATCGGTCGGCCCGTCGCCCAGTTTTACCGATCTGGGCGCGGAGAGGCCCGGGCAGTGGCGGCACGGCTTCGCGTGGAGGGCCACCTACAAAACTATGAGACCACCCTCCAGGCCAAGGATGGCCGATGGGTGCCGGTGAGTGCCTCGCTGTCCTTACTCCGGGATGTGGACCGGCGGGTCATCGGCACGTTGGGGGTCCTCAAAGACATGACGACCCGGGAGGCGGCGGAGATGGCGCGGCAGGAAGCGCGCGAGCTTCGGGCGGTGACGCTCCTCGCGGCAGGGGTGGCGCACGAGGTCAACAACCCGCTCGCCGTCATCGTCGGACAGCTCGAACTCCTGGCCTTAGATCTCCCGAAGGACGGGGAGGCGGCGCGGCGGATCGGGCGGGCCGTGGCGGCGGCGGAGGACATTCGGACGATCGTCACGCGGATGAGACACATTACCCGCATCCAGGCCGCGCCGGCGGACGCGCAGATTCCTCCGATTCTGGACATTCAGCGGTCGAGTGAGACGATCATGTGAGCTCGAAGGGTCTTCTTACTGGGGCGGAGCACATCCAACCTCGGCGGGAGCCGATTGTCATCGCCCTGAATTTGCCAGTCGGTATCCATTCCTCAAGCCCCGACCGGAGGCGAAGGGGTGCGCCCGAGTGTTGCTGAACCGGCGGGTCAACGCCGTCTTACGGACGATCCCGACGCCGATTGATACTTCTATGGGGAGGCCTCAAAACTTGCGGCCGGCCAAACTGAGAGATATCCGAAGGGCCGGCCTGAATCTCACCGGCGCTTGCTCAGCGCACCCTGACAACGAGGACGAGAACGAACGGTGAAGACGACGCCTGATCCAGTGACCCCGCGAGCTCGCCCAGCGTCCCCGCATCCTCTTCACCATGCTCACGGCGCTCGCCTTCCGCCACCCGCCCGGCCACGAGCCGCCGCTGATCCGTCGCCCTCCGCCAGTGGCTCGGCGGCTGGCCCGGGATCGGCCGCATCACGCCGGCATGGCGCGCCAGCAGTAGACCTCCAGCTCACGCGGTACGGCCAGGAGGGGTGGCGGGCGACGTTCTACCCGGCCGGGATCGCCCATTCGCTGACGCCGATGGTGGGGTCGGCCTGGACGCGAGAGCCGTGGACGGCGGTCCAGCGGGCGGCGTGAGAGGCGTCGCGGCGGCGGAGGGGGAAGGGGGGACATCGAGGCGCTGTCGAAGGACTTCGACCCGGAGCAGTACAAGGACGAGTATCGGGAGACTCTCGGGACCATCATCCGGGCGAAGGCGGAGGGACAGGACATTCAGGTACCCGAGGCGGCGCCCGCCCCGCCAAAGACGGCTGACCTGATGGAGGCTCTCCGGCGGTCGGTCGAGCAGGCCCGCAAGCCGCCGGCCAGGGTGGAGCCTTAGGCCACCCGTCCCGCGGTGGCAATCACGCGATTGGACGAGCGGAAGCGGGCGGCAGTCAGAAGGCGGCGGGGCGCGGGCTAGTCCAGCGCCGCAGGCTCAGCTCGGTCGCAGGACACCAAGGACCTACCGGGCGGTCGGCCACGATGGCGTCGTGATAGGTCCATCGCGGACTGAGCCGTTACTTCTTGACCGTGAAAGACTCCTTGATGTTCTCGCCGCTGAACTTGGCACCTTCCACGATGGTGTGGCCGATGCCCGTGAACATTTCCTTGAACCCGGGACCGACCTGACCCTGGCCGATCTGTTTGGCGCCCCGTTCGACCCGCTTGGTCGCCTGGTCCACCTTAGTTCTGTCGGCGGCGCTGGCGGTCCCGCAGAAAAGAGCCAGGGCTGCGAGGACCCCGGGAGCGATCCACATTAGGCGAAGTCTCCGTGTCATGACGCACCTCCGTCAGTGCGTTTGGCTCACAGATCTGTGCTACCACGAGCTTGGTCCAGCGGCGCGATTACGACAAACGCCCTGCCCGCGCCCAGAGTCTCCCGCTCTGGCTCGGGCAGCGGCGAGTGAACCAAGGGGACGGCTGCGCTACGCGGCGCGCCGAGCTGCGATGGACGGGAGGACGGACAACCGATCCTCGACTTCCACGTCCCGCGCATACTGGGCGAACCGCGTGGCCTCCTGCCGGACGATGTGGAGGGCTCGCTCCCTCATTTCGGGGCTCGGCACGCTGCCCATGACCTCGACCTTCACGGGCGACCCCTTCCGCATGGGCACGCGAACCGTTGGGATGACGGCCGCGCCGCGGAGCAGCGGATCCGTCAACAGCGCGTCTCCAAGCCAGGCTTGGAGGGTCAGACCTGCCTCTTCTCTCCGGCGCCGCACGTCGTGCACCTTGACGATGGCGCCGAAGATGACGAGCACCGCGACGAAGACCCCGACCATGATCAGGGCCCCGCTGCCGCCGTCCGCCGGCGGTGTCCCGGATGGGAGCGGGGCCGGGCTCGGGATGCCCTGCGCCAGGGCCGGGGTGACGAAAAGATCGCGCAGGAGCACCGAAAGCCCGTTCAGGAACGCGACGATCCCGAGGCCAGACCCTCCTGTTATCACTCCGACACCTCCTTCCCTCCCCGGAGAGTGCAAAGCATGTAGTCATGCAAAGAACGTTCCGGCAGTTGACCGCCACCGGGTTTATCGTGACGGCCATGGAAGGCCTGGCGGCCGAGCACTACCGGCGGGTGATCAGCGAGAAGACCCGGGACGCGCTGGCTCAGCTCCGGGCCAAGGGCCGGCACGTGTCGCGGTGGGCACCCTACGGGTGGCGCTTTGGATCGGGTGGACGGTTGGTGGCCGTTCCCCCGGAGGGCGCTACGCTGGTCAGGATCGGGGAGTTGGCCGCGTCAGGTCTCTCGCTCCGTGGTATCTCCCGGACCCTCGCGGCGGAGGGGATTGCCGCCCGAAATGGATCTCCCTTTCGCGCCAAGGTGCTCCTCGGCATCATTCGCAGGCAGCCAGTCATCGAGAGGATGGTGGCATTGGCTCGACCGCGACATTGATGAGCCGATACGTAACTTCGCTTTCAGTGCGGTCCGACGGCATCCTGAGCGAGTCTTTCGACACGAAGACCAAGTAGCGATACTGAGTCAGCTCCAGGCCGCCTAGAACGCCCAACGAGTATCGAGACGCCTGCTCTAGGGCCTGCTCGATCCTGGCATCCAGGTCTGTGGGCTTGGGAACGAGCTTTCATTCAGTGAGCACGAGGGCCTCGGCGGTTCTCTCGACGTCTGGCAGGTTCAGCGGCTCGCCGAGTATGAGGTCGGTCCGTTCACCTTCCCCGCAAACTTGAAGGCCCATATTCCATGCTATGCGTTCGCCGCGACCGTCTCGTAGAGCGCGTCGAGCTCGGGCTGAAACGCGAGCAAGGCAGCCAGGCGTTGGACCATGGATCGAAAATGGTTGGCTTCAGCCAGTGTCAAGGGGCGGCCCTCGCGTCTGCTCGCCTGCCGGTAGCCCAGCCACTTCTTTAGCACGGGGTAGCCGCCCAGCTCGAAACGCCACACCGACTGCGGCACGTTCGCAAAGCAGATCTCGGGATTGATGTACAGGTCGCCCGTGGCCGGGCCCCACTGCCGAAGCGCGGGCTCTCTCTCGGCGTGCGCCCGCGGCCGGTAGTCACCCTTCGCGGCACCGTAGTAGCTCGCCGTGACCACGAGGTCCCGCTCCGCGACCGTTGCGCCCCCGTCCCGCCGCAGGGCGCCGAGCGTCGCATGGAGGATGGCCATGGCGCTCCGGAAGAGCTGCCCGACCAACGCCAGCGCCGCCTCATCGGTGAGGTCGCCGCGCAGGTCCCAGGCCCCGGCCAACGCCCGCCACGCAGCCTCGTGTAAATTCGCCCGCGGCGCGGACAGCAGAAGTCCGATCCGGTAGACCCGGCCCGCCTGTTGCGCCTCGGCGGCAAGCGGCGTGGTGAGCAGGGCAAGGGAGACAAGGGCGACGGCCAGGCGCCTCATGGGTCACCTCCCGATGGCCGGGATGCTACGCCGGGCGGCCCAGCGGGTCAACGGCGCGGTCACTTCCCCTTCGCCCCGAGCACCCGCTCCACCAGCCCCGCCCGCGCCCGCGCCACCGAGTTCCGCGCCAGCAGCCCCACCATGGCGTCCACAAGGTCGTCCAGCTCCGTCGGCGGATCCGCCCGCAGCGTGCCGCTCCCCGCCACGACGCGCGCCACCACGGACTCGAGGAGCTCGTCGAGCTGGCCCTCGGTCGCGATCGCGCCGTCGCCGGCGGGGAGGACCGCGGCGAGCAACCGGGCGACGTGGGCGTGGACGGCGGACGCCAGGCCGGGGAAGCGGGTGACAATCGTGCCGAGGGTGGCGCGCTCGGCGGGGGTCAGGGGGGAGTCGATCATGGAAGCCGGACGAACACGGTGTGGTGGCGTTGGGCGAGGCTCACACCAGCGACCGGAGCAGGCGCAGCACGAGCGCCCGACGGCTGGCGTCCCGCCACACGGCGCGCAGCAGAGCCGCGGCCTCCTCCCACGCCGTCCTGGAGCCAGTGCGGCGCGGGGCCATCGCGCAGGGCCTCGACGCTCACCCCGCCGGCGGCCGCGATGCGCCGGAGGGTGGCCGCTCGCGGGAGACGTGTGGCCGCGCTCGTAGGCGATGACCGTGTTCCGGCTGACGCCGATCCGGGTCGCGAAGGCGCCTTGGGCCAGGCCGAGATGGACGCGGATCAGCGCGATGCGGTCGGGCAGTCCGAGGGCGCCGCTTCTCCGGGCGTTCCGCTGGGCCCCCATCGCCGGTCCCGCCTGTCAGGGCGCACGCGGTGGGCTGCGCCTCTCGGTCAACGGCCATGTCAGTCGGATCACGGTGCGAGCTCTTCGAGAGCTTTACGCTTGCACCAATCCGGTGCTCTAGCCCCGGCACTCCCCCCGAAGCTGCTCACGCGGCTGATCGAGAGTGTCGGTCGCGCCCT
>CAVPSB010000039.1:0-12663 GCA_963708025.1 uncultured Candidatus Rokubacteria bacterium
GCGGGGTTTACAGGGGGTGGGCCGGCGGCGAGCCTGGCAGTCCGCCCGAGTAATGCCGTGTCGCGTTCAGCGTGAGGTGAGCCAGGAAGAGCCTCCGAGCGGCGGCCCAAAGGCCGAAGGCCGTCCAACAGCCGCCGCCACGACGGGGGGCGTGGGGGGGCTTCCAGACCCCCCCGAAGAAGCTAGCATGCTCTTGATGCGACGCAGCGTGCCGGGCCGAATCATCGCGGGCATCGGGGCGGCCATTCGCGCGCCCGGGGACCTTCCTGGGCGTCGCGGCCCTCGTCGTCGTCCTCGATCTCGTCCTGCCGCTCCTGGTCCTCTCGCTCACACGGAAGCCGATGGATTTCTTCACCGTCAACCCCTGGCTCAAGCGGCTGCCTGAGTTCCTGGCCTCGACCCAGGTCCCGCTCGCCCGCAAGCTCGAGTTCCTGCCGGGGTTGACCCTGCTCACGTTCGCCGCCTCCAGTCCCTACGGGGCCGAGTGGGGGTTCGAGGTCAACGTGACCGACCTCGCCCGGTTCGCGCTGAGTGGCGGGCTGGTCGGCGCCTACTTCGCCCTCTGGCTCTACCGGCGCGACCGGCTGGCCGGCGCCGGCGGAGGATCCCGGCTCGGCCGATCGGGCGGGGTGACGGGGACGCTCAGGTACCAGTCCTCGGACTCTCCACCGGGCCCTGCAGCGTGATGGGCTGTGGGGCGCCGGTGATCCCGGTGGTCGGGCTGGCGTTCGTCGGGCTCTCGAGCGGCGCCCTCGCGCTGCTCGCCGTGGTCTCCCGGGTCGCGACCGCGCTCGTGCTCCTGGCCCTGGCCGTCGGCGTCGCCTGGCTCGGGTGGCTGGTCGGCGGTCCCCCCCGACACCGGGGACCGCGCGACCAGAGACGTCGCCGCGCTCCGCGTGACCGCGCGCTCCTGATATCGACGGGAGAGAGGCTCCTCCCTCGACGTCAGTGCATCTTCGCCGGCATGATCGACGGGCCCTTGTGGTCGGCCGGGAGAATTTCGAAGAGGACGTGGACCATGGGCGCGTCGGTCTTGTTTTGAGCGGTGTGAGTGACGTCGCCCGACTCGAAGAAGAAGTCGCCGGGGCCGTAGACCAGCGTCTTGTCGGGCAGGACGTAGGTCATGTAGCCGGAGGTGACCTGGCGGATGCCGGGGCCAGCGTGGTGATGCTCGCCCACGTAGCCGCCGGGCTCCAGGACGAGCTCCGTGACCCTCAGCTTGTACTTGCCGTTGAGCTCGGTCAGGTATCCGGACAAGGCGCTCTCGAACTTGATCTTGGCGGTGAGACCTTTGGTGTCCACCCTGACGGCGCTCCCGCCGGGCGTCTGGGCGGCGGCCGGGCGGGTGCGCCGACCAGGGCCAGAAGGGGAAGTGCCCCGAGAGCCTGGAGAAGATCGCGCCGGGTGGTGTCCACGTTTGCCATGGTCGCTCCTCCCTGTTCGAGCGGGTCCGATGCCTTGGTGACCCACCCGGAGCGTGAGCACACGGCTCGGGGCGGGCCAGTACAATTAGCGAACCGGGCGTCCGCGCGGGCTCGAGGTGCCGCCATGTACCTGTACGGCCAGTACTGTCCCGTCGCCCGAGCCTCGGAGATCCTCGCCGATCGCTGGACGCCGCTCATCGTCCGCGAGTTGCTCGCCGGGCATCCGTCGTTTCAACGATCTGGACCGCGGACTCCCGGGCATCTCGCGTGCCCTCCTGGTCGAGCGACTCCGTCGACTGGAGCGGACGCGCATCGTCGAGCGACGCGCGGACCGCGACGGCCGCGGGGTCGAGTACCACCTGACCCCCGCCGGCCGTCAGCTGCAGCGGGTCATCGACGTCCTCGGCGGCTGGGGGGCGCGCTGGGCGTTCGGCGATCCACGACCGCATCGAGCTGGATCCGGTCGTGCTCCTCTGGTGGATGAGACGGCGGGTTCACCGGCATCGCCTGCCCGCGCGCCGCATGGTGATCCAGTTCGACTTCCGCGGCGAGCGGACCGGCAGCTACTGGCTCGTCCTGGAGCGTACCGACGTGTCGGTCTGTCTCCAGCACCCGGGGTTCGACATCGATCTCCGGGTGACCGCGGACATCGATGCCTTCTACCGGGTGTGGCTCGGTCGGATCACGCTGGACGAGGCGCATGCGCCGGGCCGGGTGCGCCTCGATGGGATGCCGGCCGTCATCCGCGCCTTCCCGCACTGGTTCGCCTGGAGCCCGATGGCGGATGCGGTCCGCGCGGCCCTCGCCACGCGCTCGACGGTCGCGGCGGCCGCGTCGGGGTGAGCAGGCCATCTGCCGCTCCGTTTCGCGACCACTGCCCACTCCGAGCCGCGGCTTCGCCGCCGCCACCGACGGGGGGGCATCGGGGGGGTCTTCCGATACCCCCCGATAGCTCCTAGCCGCGGAGGGTCTTCATCACCTCCGCGTTGTCGAGGGCGCTGCCGGGGCTTCCCTCGAAGATGATCTCGCCTCGGTCGATCGCGTAGAGCCGGTCCGCGACCCGCGCGGCGTTCGCAGGTTGGACTCGGCGATCAGGAGCGAGATGCCCATCGCCTTGATGCTCTTGACGGCCTCGATGAACCGGCTCACCACGACCGGCGCCAGCCCCTCGAAGGGCTCGTCGAGGAGCAGGATGGACGGCGAGAGCGTCATCGCCCGGGCGATCGCCACCATCTTCTTCTGGCCGCCGCAGAGGTGCAGCCCTCGCCGGTCCAGGAAGCTCCGGACCTCCGGAAAGACGGCGAAGACCCGCTCGTCAGGCGTCTCTCGGCGGCCGGCCGGCGCCCGCTGGCGCCGGCCGGCCAGCCACCGGCTGATCTGGAAGTTTTCCGCCACGGTGAGGTCGGGGAAGATGCCGGCGTCCTCGGGGGCGTACCCGATGCCCGAGCCGGGCCCGCTCGTGGGCCGGCAGCCGGGTGATGTCGCGGGCCGTCGAGGGTGATCGCGGCCCGCGCGCGGCGGCAGCAGCCCCATGATGGTGTCGATGGTCGTCGTCTTGCCCGCGCCGTTGCGGCCGACCAGGCACACCGCCTCGGCGTCGCGGACGCCAGCGACACGCCGCGGAGGATGTGGGCCGGCCCCCGGTAGGTGTTGATCCGTCGATCTCGAGCTGCGGGCGAGCGGGTCGCCTCGGCTCCGGCCAGGAGCGTCCCGATCAGGGTCGGCGTCACCTGCTCGTTGACCGGCGGATCTGCGTCGGGCGTGCCGTCGGCCAGGATCGTGCCCTCGTGCATCACGACGATCCGGTCGGAGTACTTGAAGACCACGTCCATGTCGTGCTCGATGATGACGGCGGTGATCGCCCGGAGCGCACGATGGCGGTGATGATGTCCATGATCGGGGCCTTCTCCCGGGTGCTGACCCCGCTGGTCGGCTCGTCCAGGAAGAGGAGCTTGGGCCGGAGCGCGTAGGCCACCGCCACGTCCAGCAGCTTGCGCTCCCCCTGGGAGAGCCCCCCCGCCGCCACCCGGGCCCTTGCCGTCGAGGCCGAACTCCCGCAGGACCTCCATCGCCTCCTCGCCGCACGGCGGCGTCGTGGTCGGCCAGGGCGAACAGGCGCCGGGTCTTGCCCTCCCGGGAGAAGATGGACAGCGCGACGTTGTCCAGCGTGGTGAGCTGGTCGAACAGGTTGACGAGCTGGAAGCTGCGGCGCGATTCCCGCCGCGATCCGCTCGTGGACCGACTGGCGGTGACGTCGGTGCCCTGGAAGACGATGTGGCCCCCGTCGGGGCGGAGCAGGCCGCTGATCAGGTTCACCAGCGTCGTCTTCCCGGCGCCGTTGGAGCCGATGAGCGCCAGCAACTCGCCCTGCTCGACCGGGAAGTCCACGCCGGTCGACGGCGTCGCATGTCGCCGAAGTACTTCGTCAGGTTCTTGGTCTCGAGCAGCGCGCACGCTCAGGTCGTCCGCCGCCGCCTGAGGAGAGCCGGCTGGCGGTGCCGACGATGCCGGTCGGCAGCGCCAGCACCAGGACCACCAGCACGACCCCCAGCACCATCTGCCAGTACACGGTGTGGCCGACCGCGTAGGTCTCCAGGTAGTTGTAGACGATGGCGCCGACGATCGGTCCCGCGAAGGTCTGGAAGCCGCCCAGCACGGTGAAGAAGACGATCTTGCCGGAGAAGGTCCAGTGCAGGATGTCCGGGGTGGTCAGCCCGTTGAGCGGCACCCACAGGACGCCGGCCAGCCCGGTGTAGACCCCCGAGACCAGGAAGGCCACCCAGCGGTAGCGCCGGACCTGGACCCCCACGAACTCCGCCCGGGTCTCGTTGTCGCGGATGGCCTGGAGCGCCTTGCCGAACGGCGAGTGCACGATCACCCACATCACGCACGACGCACACGGCGAAGAGGACCAGGACGTAGTAGTAGTAGCGGTGGGCCAGGAAGTCAGCTTGTCCTCGGTCTTGCCGAAGGCGCGTGGACGAGCACCGCCGAGCAGCGTCGGCGTCGGCACCCGCAGCCCGTCGGTGCCGCCGGTCACCCAGAAGAACTTGAAGGCCAGGCTCCACAGCACCTGGGACAGGGCCAGGGTCAGGATGCCGAAGAAGATCCGGGTGTAGCGGACGCAGACGAAGCCGAAGAGGGCGGCCAGCCCGGCCGAGGCCACCACGCCGCCGGCGAGGAAGACCTCCATCGACGTGACGCTTCAGGTACTTCACGATGAACGCCACGGCGTAGGCCCCCATCGCCGAAGTAGGCCGAGTGGCCGAACGACAGGAGGCCGGTGTAGCCGAGGAGCAGGTTGAAGCCGAGCGCGGCGATCGCGAGGATCAGCCCGTAGGAGAGGCAGCACCGTCTGGTAGGGCGGGATCACGAAGGAGGAGCCGAGCAGGACGAGGAGGATCGCGCCTCGCCCAGAGGACAGGCCGGCGGGCGAGGGCGTCGGCCATGCGGCGGTTCACGGCGCGCCCGAGGAGGCCGGCCGGCCGGACTCAGGAGCACGACGGCCGCCATCAGGTAGAGCACGGCCAGCTCGATCTCCGGGAAGAAGGCGATGCCCAGCTCCCGCACGATCCCCACCATGAGGGCGCCGAGCAGCGCGCCCTCCAGGCTCCCGAGCCCGCCGATGACCACGACGACGAAGGCCAGGATGAGGGCGTCCACGCCCATGCCCAGCACGGCGCCCTGCTGGGGCACGATGATGGCCCCGCCCAGCCCGGCCATGAAGCAGCCCAGCGTGAAGGCCTGGACGTAGACCCGGTTGACGTTGACGCCCAGGGCCGAGGCCATCCGCATGTTCTGGGAGGTCGCCCGCAGGATGACGCCGAACTTGGTCCTGTAGACGAACGCCCACAGGACCGCCGCGGCCAGCGCCGCCCGACGACGATGACGATGAGGTTGTAGGTCGGGTAGATGGACTCGCCGATCGAGAGGCTGCCCGGCGGCCTCGTAGAGCGCGCTGGCCGAGAGCGGGTCGGTCCCCAGATGAGGCGCATCAGGTCGTCGAGGATCAGGAGGAGGCCGAAGGTGATCAGGAGCTGGTACTCCTCCGCGCGCTTGTAGAGCGGCCGGAGGAGCGTCGGCTCGAGGACGGCGCCGAGCGCGGCGGCGGCGACGGCGCCGACCGGGAGGAGGAGGTAGAGCAGGGGCTCGGCGTCACGCTCGCGGCGTAGCTCCCGCCGAGGCGCCCGGCCCACCGCCCACGCGGTCACGTAGGCGCCGAAGGCGTAGAGGTTGCCGTGGGCCAGGTTGACGATCCGCATGACGCCGTAGATCAGGCTCAGCCCGCCGGCGATGAGGAAGAGGACGGAGGCGTAGAGCAGCGAGTTGAGGAGGTGGATGAGCAGGGTGTCCATCGGTCGTACGGCGACGTCCATGGCGGGAGCAGGCGGGATCTCGGGCGGTGCGTGGTCTGTCGCCCGTCCACGACCAGCGTGACCGGCCGACCGTGTAGTCCCGGCCGGGCGTGGCGAGCCCGCGGAGGTCGCCGCCGACAGGCGCCGGCCGGCCGAGGTAGGCGGGCCAGCGCCGGTGCCGGCGGCGACGCGGCCGTCGGGCGCCGACCACCACGTAGCGGCACTCGGGAAGGTCCGGCGCTGTCGAGGTCGGCGGTGCGCAGCGGCTCCCGCGCGATCGCGTACGTCGCGCTGGAACTTCCGCACCACCTCGACGTCGGCGTGGACCTCCAGCCGCTCGCCGCGGCCCGCGGCTCGACGCCGGGTACGCGCGGCGGGGGATGCGCGTAGCGGTCGTAGGAGCCGACGCCCAGCGGGTAGGTGAGGTCGCGGAAGACCTCGAGCGACGACGACGTCGCTCCGACCAGCTTTCAGGCGGTACGGGCCGTTGGTGACGAGGAGGTGTCCGTGCTGCCCGGTAGAACTCCCGGAGCGCGGTCCAGCGCTCGCGCGGCCTCGTCCGGGCCGTGACCAGGAGCGCCGAGGGCGGCCGGGATCGTAGCCGCCTGGCGCCGAGCTCGTCGACCAGCGGGCGCGCAGGCGTGCCCGAGCGTGCCCGGGTCGCGGACCAGGTCCAGCCAGGGGACGCCGCCGCCGTGCGGCCTCGGCGGCCGAGAAGGCCCCGAGGCCGCGCCGGACCGCCTCCTCGGCGAGGACCAGGACGGTCCAGGGCACCGGGCTCCAGGGCGGGGTGACCGAGGCCGCCTGCTGCGGGTCGCCGGCCAGGCGGTGGCGGCTGTAGACCTCGATCGTCTGGACGACCGAGGTGAACCTCACCTCGCCGAACTCCCGCTCGGTCGCGTCCGACGCGGAGGACCCGGAGCCCCGGCCAGCCAGTCGCGGAGGCGCGCGGTGGCGGCCTCGACGGCGGGATCGTGCTCGCGCCGGGCGCACGGCCGCGCCCCAGCGGTAGGCGAAGCCGAGGGCGTAGAGCGTGTCGGCCACCGTCATCCGGGTCCCGTCGTGGAAGGCGGAGGTCGAGCACCCGGTAGACGATCCGGCTCCGCGGCGGTGCGCCGCCCTCGCCGACCGGGCCGCCAGACCCCCGTGCCCGGCTCGGGCAGCAGCGCGTCCTTCGGCACGGCGAGGCCGCCCTCGAGGCCGCGGTCATCCGACGCCACGGTCACCCGGTTGCCGATCCAGCTCGCGCTCCCGGGCGCCGGGAAGAGCGCCGGGATCGCCGAGCGCGGCCCAGACCAGGCGGCCGGCGGGATCGGTGAAGCCGCCGACCGGGTTCCAGGCGGCCCTGGCCCGGGCCGGCGATCCCGAGCCGCAGCCAGCCGTTCCAGGGGAAGTCCTTGAGCTTCACCGTCCGCACGAAGATCGGCGAGTCGAGGCCGGTCCTGGGCGT
Organism: uncultured Candidatus Rokubacteria bacterium; assembly: GCA_963708025.1. Classification (GTDB taxonomy): domain Bacteria; phylum Methylomirabilota; class Methylomirabilia; order Rokubacteriales; family DASRDR01; genus CAVPSB01. Next base: position 7,230 of record CAVPSB010000039.1, read on the forward strand.
CGGCGGCCGACGTTCTCGATGCCGGTCGGAGAACTCCGGCGTTGTATACCTCGCGGCGCGTGCGTGTAGCCGACCACGACCCGCTCGCAGCCCTCGAGGAGCCGGCGCACGAGCGCGCGCTCGAGGTCGAGGCGCTCGACGGCGCCGGGGGAGTCCGCCGTCGGTCAGCCGCTCGCAGCAGGTCGCCGGCGTCCTGCGCGCCGCGCGGGGTCGGCGAGACGTCGGCGGCGAGGAGCGGTACGCGTGGAACCAGCCCGCCTTGATCCACGGCGGCCAGCCGCCGTCGGACCGGGGCGCGAGCAGGTCGCCGAGCGTCGACCGTCTCCAGGGTCGCGTCCCAGTCGGCCGGCCGACGCCGGCACCCGGCGCGGCCACGAGCCGCTCGGCCATCGCCCCCACCGGCGCGCACGCGCGAGGGGCGCGGGCCCACCGGCCGGTCGCGGTCGCGGGCCCGGGCGACCTCGACGAGGTCGGCGTGGTGGAGGTAGTCGGCGTGGTAGGGGGTCACCGGGTAGGGGTGAAAGACGTAGCCCGGCACGTCGGTGGCCAGCGCCGGCAGCAGCGCGCGGGCCGGCGCGCAGCGGGCCGCCGCGTCCCGCCACGGCGGCCCCGGCCGGTGTCGAAGCGTCAGGACCACGTACGCCGGCGAGGGACTCGATCGTCTTGACGTGGCCGGGACGGCGCCCCGGCGAACGGGTCGGCGCCCACGTAGGCGTGGAGGTGGTTCTTCTCGAGAAGCTCCGCCCGGGCGCCGTGGGTCTCGATGCGGATCTCCTGCGGGTAGAACGACGGGTAGAAGGAGAGCTCGTGGCCGGCGCCGGCCGGCATCGCCGCCAGGACGCCGGCGCCGAGGAGCGTGGCGAGGAAGCGCTTCAAGGTGGCGACGCGACGGCGGGTCCGCGCCAGGCCGGCCGGACCCGCCGTGCGCGAGCAGAGGAACCCGGCCTAGGAGACCTTGGGCCAGGTCTTGTCGATCCAGGTGTAGGTCGACGTCGGCTCGCCCTTCGGCCACTCGGGCGGCGCCGTGATGTTCCGGATCGGGATCGTGATCATCCGGTTCGGGTCGAGCATCTGGAACTGGTACTCGGGCAGGTTCATGCTGAACCCGGTCACCGCGTCCTTGTAGGCCTGGTGGTTGTCCGGGCGGAAGTAGACGTAGCCGGCCGGGCCCGCCATGCCGAGGTTCTCGAGCTGGCTGATGATGGCGTCGTCGTCAGGCCAGCCGCCGGTCAGCTTGTTCGCCCGCTCGATGGCCATCTTCAGCATGTGCATGGCGACGTAGGCGCCCTCGGCCTGGAAGTTCGGGTACTCCTTCCAGCGGTCGTAGTACTTCTTCACGAAGGCGTCGTTGATCGGCCAGCGGCTGTTCGGCGGGAAGTTGAAGTAGTAGTTCGAGTGGACTCCCGCGATGACCCCCTCGGGGTGGTCCTTGCCGATGGCGTGGGGCGCCACCCCGAAGGCGATCGTGCTGGCGAACTTCATCTTCTTGAACAGGTCGTAGCGGAGGGCCTGCTTGTAGAAGGCGACGTAGTCGCCGCCCCACACCGACGAGACGAGCAGGTCCGGCTTGGCCGAGATCGCCTTGGTGATGTGGGAGGTGAAGTCGGTCGTGCCGAGCTTCGGCCAGCCCTCCGACACCACCTCGACGTGCCCGGGATCAGCTTCTTGATGGCGACCGTGAAGTGGTCGAAGGCGTTCCGGCCGTAGGAGTAGTCGGGATGGATGTGGGCGATCTTCCGGCACCTTCGGCCACGTCAGGGCGATGGCGACCGCGCAGGTGACGCCGTCCGCCGACTGGATGTTGGTGATCCGGAAGATGTAGTGGGGATTCGGCACCGCCTTGTCGAAGAGGAAGTCGGTGCACCCGTCCACGAAGATCGTCAGGAGCTTCAGCTCCTCGGCGACCGGACCGAGGGCGGGCGTGTTGCGCGCTGGAGGTGATGCCGGTGAAGAAGTCGATGTTCTCCGAGAGCTTCATCCGCCGGAGCTCTTTGACGTTGGCGTCGGTGCCGGCGGTCTCGTCGGCCTTGAGCGTCTCGATCTTTCGCTTCCCCAGGAGACCGCCCTGCGGCGTTGATCTCTTCGGCGGCCAGGATGTGCCCCTTGTACATGGGTTCCCCGAGGACCGCCGCCGGCCCGGAATGGAAGGTCATGTGGCCGACCTTGAACGGCTTGTCGGGGATGTTGCCCTTGGGCTGGGCCGGGGTCTGCGCCTGGGCCAGGGCCGGAGCGGCCAGGGGCGCCGCCGCGCCGGCGGCCGCGGCGCCGCCCACGGTCACGCCCAGGGTCTTCAGGAAGTCTCGGCGACTCGGACCGGGTTGCTCCGCCATCGTTGGTGTTCCTCCATGGATACCGGGGGTCGGGGTTGAGGAGTCTGGGTACAGCCGGTGGGACCAATTACGACCCGCTTGCCACGGATTGTCAAGGGCCTTCGGGTCATCTAGGCTGGGGCAAACGCCAGGAAAGATGAGGAGGTTCTCATGAAGGCTGCCGTCCTGCCCGCGGTCGGGGCTCCGCTCGCGATCGAGGAGATCCCCGCGCCCAGGCCGCGGACCGGCGAGGTGCTGCTCCGGGTCCGCGCCTGCGGCGTCTGCCACACCGATCTCCACGTGATGAAGGGAGAAGTCCGCTTCCCGGTCCCCGCCGTGCTCGGTCACGAGGTCTCCGGCCTCGTCGAGGCGGTGGGCCCCGGGGTCACCGGCCTCGAGGCCGGCGCCCCGGTGGTGGCCTCGTTCATCATGCCGTGCGGGCGCTGCCGCTTCTGCGTCGAAGGGCGGGACGATCTCTGCGAGCCGTTCTTCGCGCTGAACCGGCTCAAGGGCGTGCTCTACGACGGCGAGAGCCGGCTCCAGCGCGCCGACGGGAGCCCGCTCGCCATGTACAGCATGGCCGGGCTGGCCGAGTACTGTGTGGTGCCGGCCACCGACGTCTTCCGCGTTCCGGCCGGGCTCCCGCTGGAGGCGGCCTGCATCCTCGGCTGCGCCATCATGACGGCCTACGGCGCCGTGACCCACCAGGCAGCGCTCCGCCCGGCGGAGACGGTGGCGGTCGTCGGGACGGGCGGGGTCGGCTCCAACGTGATCCAGCTCGCGCGCGTGGCCGGCGCCGCCCGCATCATCGCGGTGGACGTCCGGGCCGAGAAGCTCGAGGCGGCCCGGGCGCTCGGGGCCACCGACGGGGTGAACGCCGCGGCCGGCGACGCCGTGGCGGAGGTCCGGCGGCTGACCGGCGGGGAAGGGGTCGATGTCGCCTTCGAGGCGCTGGGCCGGGCCGAGACGGTGGCCGCGGCGTTCCGCATGGTGCGGGACGGCGGCCGCGCCGTCGTCATCGGGATCGCGCCCGGCCAGACGGCGGCGCCGATCGAGATCACGCACCTCGTCCGGCGCGGGATCCGGCTCCAGGGCTCCTACGGCGCCCGGGTCCGCCGGGACATGCCGCAGCTCATCGCCCTGGCGGCCAGCGGCCGCATCAGCGTGACCCAGCCCATCACGCGCCGCTACCGGCTCGACCAGGCCGAGGAGGCCTACCGCGCCCTCGACCGCGGCGAGATCACCGGCCGCGCCATCGTGGTCTTGGATTGAGCTACGAGCAAAGCGTCTGGGACCCAGAGAGCGACACATTCGGTGCCGCTTGGGTGTCGTCGGCGCGTCGCAGCAGCGTGCTCTCTGCTAATGCCGGCAGTCCCAGTAGGTCGCAACGAGGTCAATATACGGCGGTATCAGCTGGGGCGGAACCTCTGCGTCGTCAGTCGCCACCAGACGCGTTTCCAGCAGCTGATACTCCGAGGTTTGCCAGCGAACGCCGAACAGCCGGCAGGTCCAGAGAGTTTGACTGGGCGGCGCAGGCGGAGGGACCTCAAGCGGGCACGGCACGAAGCCGCCGGCAACGGCATCGTCTTCCTGACCGAGCTGACCCCGGAATACGAGGATGCACCGCGTGGTCGGCGGCGTGTCGATTGGCAGCCGCTGGACAGGAACGGCCGTGCTCTGCCCGCGGCTGAGAGAGAGCGACCAGCTCTGCCGGAACGTTCGGGTGCCGTCCTCCGGCTCGACATACAACGCGAAGGTGCCGTTTACGTCTTCGTCGGGCGAGCCATTGACGACCGTGAAGGTGCGAATTCGGACGTCCTGGGGGTTTTGCTCGTCGGTTGCCGCTATCGAGCCGCGGAAAAAGTAGTCGATGAGGGCGGCTGAGTAGCCGACGGCGCGGGGGAGGAGGAGGGCGCCGAGGTCCTCGGTCACCTTTTCGTCGATCGTGGAGTTGCGGGCCTGGATGGCCTCGGGAAGGTAGTCGTAGAGGGCGCCGGGAAGGGCGAGCCGATAGTGGCGCGTGGCGCCAGAGAGCTCCGTGACGTTGGTGTCGCCGTGGCGCGCCTTGAGGAGGTAGCGGCGCTGCCCGCCCCACGCACCGGGGGCGGGCTCGAGGGGCCCAAGTTCCATGCTCTGACCCGACGGGAAGGGGATGACGCCGAACAGGGCGGGCTTGTCAGCGAAGATGGTGTTGTTGCTGAAGAAGTTGGCGTTGGAGTACTCGGCCAGCCCGATGACCGGACGCCCATCCGGCGGCGTCGCCGTCACATCGGGATTGGTGCCGTCGTACTGCCCGGTGTCGATGAGCCCCGAGACCGGGGAGGGAGCGCGGGACCGGTCGATCCGCGGAGACGTGCCGATCCGGGAGAATACCCGCTCCGACGGCCGAACGGTCGGCCGATCGAGGAAGGGCGCCAGTTCGGAGGGTTTGCGCTTGTCCACCCACCGCTCATAGCGATCGGGGTCGCCGAGGTCCAAGCCCAACACCACCTTGTAGAGATGAGGTCCGTTGCGCGTATGAGCAGGGAGCGAGGCGTCCTGGACGAGATGCATCACCTGGCCGAGGGAGCGGAACAGCTTCGCGAAGGCGATCTTACGGTCGCTCTCGGCCCCTGAGGTGAGGGCTTCGAAGTAGGCTTGCCTGGCGACCGGCCACGACCACGTTCCCGAAGCGCCACCAATGCCTTCGCTCTGCCGTGTATTTTGCTGCCAGATGACCGAGGATTGGCCCGGCTGAATGCCGACAACGCGAAGGCCGGCCCCACTCCAAGTCGTCGCGAGCGGGTTGTGAAAGTGATTCACAACACGGACGTCTGGCATGTCTTCGCGCTTCGCACCCTCCTGAAGCCACTCACGGGCCGTCAGATTCTCGCCGTCGCTCCTAAAGAATTCATTGAAGCCGTCCGAGAACCCGAGACCTTCTTGAGAACCCGGTCAACGGTCGAGTCGATACCACCAACCGCACGCTGCGTGATCGCAGCGTGAGCGGCGAGGTCGTACGCCGATGCTTGGGGAGTCAGCAATCGGAAGCGAAGTCACTACGACAAATGCCAGCGTCGTCTCTATCCGTCTCACGGCCGTTCTCCCGCGCCAGTCTTGTGAATAGGCTTCAGGCCAAGAAACAC
>CAVPSB010000040.1:0-20648 GCA_963708025.1 uncultured Candidatus Rokubacteria bacterium
CCTCCGGGCCCCGGAGCAAGGGCCGCCCTTGCCAGCCCTCCCGGCTCGTTGCTCTGATGTGGGCCGTTCCGCGGCCGGCGGAGGGGTCAGGCTTCGTGGATGACCGCGGTAGAGTGGTGCCGCGAGCACGAAAGCCGGTCGCCCACCCCTCCTGCTACCGCGGGCAGCCCCGCGGCGTCCCCTAGCGGAACCGGGAACGCCCCCTGGCCCCGTGACTTCTCGGAGGGCGGCCGCACGTACGTCATCTACCAGCCGCAGATCGAGAAGTGGGACGGCACGCGGCTCCACGCGCAGGCGGCCGTCTCGGTCGCCCCGGCCAGCGTGGTGGTCTACGGGACCGGTTACGTGTACCCGCCCGTCTACGTGGGCGCGTACTATTACCCCGCGCCCGTGACCTACGGGTATGGCGCCGGGTTCGCGTCCCGAGGTGGAGACGGCCCGCCGATATCTCGCGAGTAAGTGAACGCGCGAAGACACGTGTTCTCGGGTTTGCGTCGGTAGTCCTGGCTAGGCACGGTCCACTGGATCGATGCTGTCAGGACCGGCCCGCTCGATTCCTGCTTGGCCGACAAACTGGCCGACGGCCGGGCGGGCCGCCGGCTGGCGGCGTGGAACACGCGCCGGGTGCCGACGCGCCTCACCCCGGGGTGGACGAATCGGCTGTTTGTGGCGTGCGACGGCTGGTGGTGCGGCTACTTCCCGCTGGCGGGCGACGTGCTCTGGAACCCGAAGGACGCGGCGGCGCCCTACGCGCTCATCTTCGACCCTCGCCGCTGGACGCGGATCGCGGCCGTGCGCTCGCCGCGATTCCAGGGATGGCGGTACCTCGAGTTACCGCCCAAGAGCGCGACTCCATCGTCGGACGAGCCGTTCGACCCAGCCGACGAGGACGGAAGTACCCTTCCAAGAACTTCTTGAAGAAGCGCGATCAAGCGCTGGCGCTCCTTCCCCCACCGGCTACGTCAAGATTTCCCCCACCGGCCGTGACATGGTCGCCCCATCGACGGTTCGCGCCACTCTGATTCATTCGTCCGTTACGGGGCGCAAACGGGCCAGGGCGCAAGCGCGGATTAGCCACCACAGGTGCCGCCGGCCTGGTTGTTGAGTTCGTTGGATTCGCTGACGAGGCCCGTCGAGTCTACGGCGATCCTGAATGTGCAATCGGGCCTGAAACACCCTGCCGGGAAGGTTACGAACAGATCGACGGAGGTTCCGGCCGGGATGGCCGGTGTCGCCACCAACTGGTTTTCGCCGGTGGCAAATTCGATTCTCGTTACCGAAGCATCGGCGTCGGCAGTTCCCTGGTTTTTGACGGTAACTATCAATCTTCCGGCGATGTCTCTCTTGCAGAAGTTACTATCTGCGTCCGGCACCGGAATCAAGTCCGCCTGAGCCAGGCGTCGCGCCGGCACTCGTTCCAAATTCATGGTGTCAACCCGGCTGCCAAAGAACGCGGTAGAACCAGTCGTGTACACTGCCACTACATCGATTTCTGTCCGGCTCTCGAAGACCACGAATCCCTTCAGGAAGCGGGGCCGGTTAAGCCCCAAAACCTCAAAAATGTCGGCGCAGCTGAAGTCCATCGCTCCGTCGGGCGGAAGTTGCAGCTCGGAGAATCGGGTCACAAATAAGTCCTCGCCCGGCGTGGCCAGGGCGATTTTCTTTCTAAAGCGCACGGTCTCCACGAGGGGATTGTGCAGGTTAATTGACGTGAAGTATCTTCCGCGGGCCAGGACCTGGAACCGTCCGGTAGGCGAGGTCTCGCAGATGAACTTCACGGCATATTGAAAAGGTAAAGGCGGCGGCGTCTGCGCTCGCGCAGATCGATGGGCGGTAGGAAAGATTGCCGGCGATATGGTCGCCAGCAACACGATCGATGCCGGAAGAAAATTTCCTCGCATGGCTCACCTCCTGTCTGGGTGATCTCCTCGGTCGGCAGGCCACGGGCCTCGCGGAGCGTCAGCGCCACCTGAGCGTCGGGCGAGAGGACGGGGTGGCAGCAGGTGAAGATCAGGCGAAGCCGGTCCTCCTCGATGTCCTCGGCTTCTCCCGGCATGTGGCCTATGGTCTCTGCCTCGAGGCGCTCGGCCAGCTTCGCCTGGGAGGCGTCGAAGCGGCGCGGCGGCGCATGGCGTCGATGGCCTCGAAGCGGCCGGTGACACGAGCCAGGCTCGCGGATTGGCCGGCGTGCCCTCGCGCGGCCACTGCTCGACCGCCGCGGCGAAGGCTTCGTGCAGCGCCTCCTCGGCCAGGTCGATGCCGCCGAGCGGGCGGACGAGCGTTGGCGAGGACGCGGCGAGGCTCGGCTCGGTAGACCGCGTCCACCGCCCCGCGGGCACGGTTGACGGTGGGATCGCTCATCGGCACGTGTGCTGGCTAGGAGTGCTTCAGCTCCCGGACGGGGCGGACTTCGATGACTCCGATGCGCGCCGGCGGGAACCGGGAGGCCACCGCGCACGCCTCGTCCATGTCCTTGGCCTCGATCAGGAAGAACCCGCCGAGCTGTTCCTTCGTCTCGGCAAACGGGCCGTCGGTGGTCAACACCTTCCCGCCGCGGACCCGGATGGTCCGGGCGGTGGACGAGAACTGCAAAGCGTTGGAGACGATGAAGTGGCCACTTCGCCGGAGCTCGTCCATGTACTCCAGGGCCGAGTCGACGAGCGCTTGCCTCTCGCGCTCGGGCAGCGCGTCCAGTTCGTTCTCGTCGTGGTAGATCATGAACATGAACTTCATTGCGTCCTCCTCAGAGCCGGAGCTCCCCGATCGGTCTCACCTCGATGCTCCCACGGCGCGCCAGCGGGATGCTCACCACCACCTGGATGGCCTCGTTCAGGTCCCGGGCCTCGATCAGGATGAACCCGCCCAGCTGCTCGGTCGCTTCGGCGAAGGGGCCCGTCGGTGGTGAAAAGCTCGCCGCTCCGCACCCGACCGTGGTCGCCGCCTCCACCGGCTGCAGCGCGTGGGCGACGATGAGATGGCCGGCCCGGCGGAGGGCGTCGTCGTAGGCCAGGCTCTCGGCGGTGCACGGATCCGCCTCCGTCTTGGTGATCGCGCCCATGTCCTTCTTGACAAGATTCGAGCCAGATCCGCCGCGGCGCAAGTGGTGGGCGTCAGACTCTCGGACGACGTCACCCCGCACGTGGACGTGGCATGGGCCGCGTTCGGGGCAGCGCCCAGTGCGGGGCCGACGCGGCGGCGCTGGTGGCCGAGGCCGAGCGCGACGGGATCCGCCAGGCGCCCTGATCCACGCGGGCCTCGGGGCCTGCGACCCGGCGGGGAAGCGTCGAGCGGGCAGTGCTCAACGCCGGAGACAGCTGGCTCGCCCCAGGAGGGGGAAGGCGCTACGCGTCCGGGAAACCCTTGAGACGCCGCGCGCCGTGGTGAATGGTCAGGATCTCGACCTCGTCTCCCTGCGCAGCCGATAGATCACGCGGTAACTCCGCACGATCACCTCGCGGATGTCGTCTCGGCCCATCTCGGGAACCATTCGGCCCGAGCGCGGAAACTCCGACAGGCGGTCGGTCGCGCGAAACACACGCGCCGCCATGACCTCGGCGTACCGCGGCGCGTCGCGCGCAATGAAGAGGCAGATCGCGTCGAGGTCATCCAGAGCCTGGTCGGTCCAGGTTACGCGAGCCACCGGGCCATGCGCTGCCGAGCCTCATCCTGGGAGACCTTCCGGCCGGCATCTGCCTGCGCGATCCCGCGCTCGATCTTGTCCAGGAGGTAGAGACGCTCCATCACGTCCGCTATCGTGACATCGTCCGGCAACTCCTGAACCAGCTTGACCAGATCGTCCTTGGTGGGCACAGGGCTCACCTCCTGCCGACCTAGTCTACCATCGCGCTCCGGCACGAGCCTCGGGCCGCTCAGGGCAGGCCACGACCGGCTGGGAGCGCCACCGACGCCGCACCCTGGGACGACGGCGGGATGGCCGACGCGCGGGCTCCGTCGAGTAAGATACCTCCCGGAGGCTTCCCCTCCGGGAGGGCACATGCGAGCGGAGTGGCGCCGGCTGGCGTGCGTGGCGATGGGGATCGCGCTAGTGACGCTGGGCTGCGCCGATCTCCGGGAGATCACCGCCAGCCCGGAGGAGCTGCGGCGACAGCAGCAGGAGCGGGCGGAGACCGAGCGCCGCGGCCAGGGCGAGCAGGCGCGCGCGACGCTCGCCCGGAGCGCCGACCCGCGGGCGCGGGTGGAGGCGGCCCGGCAGCTCGGCACGCTCAAGGCCGCGGCGGCGGTCCCCGAGCTGACCGCCGCCCTGCGCGATCCGGACGCCGAGGTCCGGGCGGCCGCCGCGGACGCGCTCCGCGAGCTCGGCGAGCCGGCGCGCGAGGCGGGGCCGGCGCTGCGAGCGGCGATCACGACGGAGCCGGACGGCCGGGCCATCGTCGCGATGGCGTGGGCGTTGATCGGGCTCAAGGTGGACGCCAAGGAGCTCGTCGCCCCCCTCCGGAAGGCGCTGCGGCACGACGAGCTCCGCACGCGGTTCTCGGCCGCCCTCGCCCTCGACGGCGACGTGGACCCGGCCGAGATCTTTCCCGTGTACCTCGAGGCCGTCGGCACACCGCTCGGCAAGGCCCAGCGCTCCGCCACCGATCCCGTCCAGCGCCTCGACCGGCTGATCAAGGCCAGGCACGACCGGCGCTTCGTCGCCCCGCTCCTCGACGCGCTCGAGCGCGGCAACCCCGGGCAGCGGGCGGCCGCCTGCCGCCTCCTCGCCGAGTACTTCGAGGGGTACCGCGTGGCCCAGGCCCTGCAGCGAAGGATGGAGGCGCCGCCCCCCACGGTCCTGCCGGCCATCGGCCGGCGGCTGCAGGACCCCGAGGCGGAGGTCCGGGCGGCGGCCGCCTACGCGCTGCGGGACGTCAGCCTCGCGGCGAAGAGCACCGGGCCGGCCCTGGTCACGGCGCTGCGGGATCCAGAGGAGCGGGTCCGCGCCGCCGCCGCGTCGGCCCTGGGCAGCCTCGGCGGCGACTACACCCCGACGCCGGGGGCCGTTCCCTCGCTGGCCGTCGCCCTCCGGGATTCGAGCCCCGACGTGCGGCAGAACGCGGCGCGGGCACTCGGCCAGATCGGCCCGGGGGCGAGGGACGCGGCCGCCGCGCTCACCGCGGCGGCCACCGACCCGAACGAGGACGTCCGCCGCGCCGCGACGACGGCCCTCGGAAACGTCAACAGCCCGGCCCGGCCGGGGACACCCGGCCCGCCCAGAGCGCCGGCCCCCGCGTCGGTGGCCGTCCTGACGGACACCCTCCGGGACCCCGACCCGCGCGTCCGGAGCAGCGCGATCGAGGCGCTGGGGCAGATCGGGCCCGGGGCCAAGGCGGCCGGCCCGTCGCTGGTCCCGCTGCTGCGCGATCCCGATCCGGGCGTCCGGCTCCAGACGGCGTGGACCCTCGGCAGCATCGGCAGCGACGGATCGCCGGTCCCGGGCTCGGTCCCCGGGCTCGCCGCCGCGCTCGCCGATCCCGACCCGCGGGTCCGCGCGGCGGGGGCCCAGTCGCTGGCGAGAGTCAAGGCGTCCGCCGGCGCGGCAGGCCCGGGCCTCGTCGCCGCGCTCAGGGACCCCGAGCCCGAGGTCCGCCTCGCCGCGGCGTACGCGATCGGCGAGATCCGCGCCGTCCCGCCGGGCGCGGTGCCGGCGCTGGTCCAGAAGCTCAGCGACCCCGAGCCGCGGATGCGGTTGACGGCCGCCGTCGCGCTGGGCCAGCTCGGGCCGGCGGCCAGGGACGCCGTCCCCGCCCTCGCCCAGGTGCTCCAGCGCGATCCGGACGCCAACGTGCGCCTCCCCGCCTGCGCGGCGCTCCGGGAGCTCGGACCGCTCGCGAAGGACGCGCTCCCGGCCATGCAGGCCGCGCTCCGGGACTCCTACCCGTACGTCCGGGAGTGCGCGCAGCTCGGCATCCAGCGGATCGGCGGCGCGCGGTGACGCGGCCACCGTCTCGGTAGCCGCGCCCTGCCCCCCGGCCCGGCGCCCGCGTCGCGGTGATCGGCCCCCGGCCGTTCTACGGCTGGTGGATCGTGGCCGCCGGCTTCGGCCTCGAGGCCCTGATCGGCGCGCTCATGTTCCACGCCTACGGCGCGTACGCGGTGCTCCTCCGCGAGGAGTTCGGCTGGAGCAAGACGCTGCTCTCGGCGGCGTTCTCGATGGCCCGGGCGGAGAGCGGGATTTTGGGGCCGGTCCAGGGCTGGCTCACCGACCGGCTGGGTCCCCGGATCCTGATCCGCGTGGGGATGACGATCTTCGGGGCCGGCTTCATGCTGTTCAGCCAGATCGGCTCGCCGCCCGCCTTCTTCGTGGCGTTCTTCATGATGGCGCTCGGCTCGAGCCTCGGGGGCTTCCTCCCGATCGGCGTCGCGATCGTCACCTGGTTCCGGCGACGCCGGGCGCTCGCCCTCGGCATCAGCGCGACCGGGATGGCGGTGGGCGGGCTCCTGACCCCACTCGTCGTCATCGCGCTCACCCGCCTGGGCTGGCGGTGGACCGCGTTCCTCTCGGGCGTCCTCGTGCTCGCCGTGGGCCTGCCCCTGGCCCAGCTCGTCCGCCACCGCCCCGAGGTCTACGGCCTTCGCCCCGACGGCGACCCGCCGGAGGGCCGGCGGGATCCCGCCACGCCGGCCGGGGGCCGGGACGGCCGGGACTTCACCGCGCGCGAGGCCATCCGGACCCCGACGTTCTGGTACGTCGCGCTCGGGCACGGCTCGGCACTGCTCGTCGTCTCGGCCGTGCTCGTCCACATGGCCATCCACGTGACGGAGCGCCTGGGCTTCTCGCTGGCCCAGGCCGCCTCGGTCGTGGCCCTGATGACCATGATGCAGGTGGCCGGTCACATCGGCGGCGGGTGGGCCGGCGATCGCTACAACAAGCGGGCGATGGCGGCCGGCTGCATGCTGGGGCACGCCGGCGGGCTCCTGATGCTCGCCTTCGCGTCGGCGTACTGGATGGTCCTGGGGTTCGCGGTGCTCCACGGGCTGGCATGGGGCGTCCGGGGGCCACTCATGTCCGCGATCCGCGCGGACTACTTCGGGAGCACGTCGTTCGGGACGATCACCGGGGTGTCGTCGATGGTCGTGATGTTCGGGATGATGGGGGGGCCGCTCGTCGCCGGGGTGCTGGCCGACCGTACCGGGAGCTACGTGCTCGGCTTCTCGATCCTGGCCGCGCTGGCCGCGACCGGCTCGGTCTTCTTCCTGCTCGCCCGGCGCCCGCGCCGACCGGCGGCCGAGCGCGCCTGACCCGGCAACGCCGGTCAGTCCTTGAGGCCGGACAGCGCGATGCCCCGGATGAACGCGCGCTGGAACAGGAAGAAGAGGAGCGTCAGCGGAATCATGGCGATCGCCGAGATCGCCATGACCTCGTTGTACGTCGTCACGTACTCCTCCTGGAAGCGCTGGAGGCCGATGGGCACGGTGCGCAGGCGGTCCTCGGTGATGATGATGAACGGCCACACGAAGGCGTCCCACGTCTCGCGCCAGGTGAAGATGGCCAGGGTCAGCACCGCGGGCCAGGAGAGCGGCATCACGATCCGGAAGTAAATGCGGAGCTCGCCGGCCCCGTCGATCCGCGCGGCCTCGATCAGCGAGTCCGGGAGGTGCAGCAGGAACTGCCGCATCAGGAAGATGCCGAACGCGTCGGCCACCACCGGGACGATCAGGCCCTGGTAGGTGTTCAGCCAGCCGAGATCCTTGACGATCAGGAACGTGGGGACCATCAGCACCTCGAGGGGCAGCATCAGGGTGCTGAGGATGGCGATGAACAGGGCCCGCTGGCCGAAGAACCGGTACTTGGCCAGACTGTAGCCGGCGAACCCGGCCAGCAGCACGTTGAGGAGCGTGACCGTGATCGACACGATGAAGCTGTTGAGGAAGTAGCGGCCGAAGTCGAAGCGGTTCCACGCCGTCGGGTAGTTGTCCCACTTCGGCGGCCGGGGCAGCCACTGGATGGGCAGCTCGAACACCCGGTTCAGCGGCTTCAGCGAGGTCGACACCATCCAGAAGACGGGCATCAGCATCACGATGCCGCCGGCCAGGACCACCAGGAAGCCGAGCCAGTAGAGCGCCCGGGTCCCGACGGTCCGCCGGCTAGCCACGGCGCTCCTCCCGGAACAGGCGGAGCTGGATGAGGGTGAACACCATGGTGCCCAGCAGGAGGAAGATCGACGCCGCGGTGGCCAGGCCCATCTTGAAGAACTGGAAGCCGGTCTGGTAGATGAAGAGCGACAGCACCCGGGTGGCGCCGTCGGGGCCGCCGCCGGAGACGATCAGCACGTTGGTGAACACCTTGGACATCAGGATGATCGACACGACCACCACCAGGAGGATCGTCGGCCGCAGCAGCGGGAGGGTGATGAACCGGAACCGCTGCCACCGGCCGGCGCCGTCGATCGAGGCCGCCTCCAGGTACTCCTCCGGGATGCTCTGCAGTCCGGCCAGGTACAGGATCATGAAGTACGGCACGAAGCGCCACTCGGCGGCCAGGATGAAGCCGGGCATGGTGGCCCGACTGTTGGCCAGCCAGTCGATGGCCGGCATCCCCAGCGTCTGCAAGCCCACGTTCAGCAGGCCGTAGGGGTGGAACATGAAGCGCCACACCGTGGCGTACACGACCACCGGCATGATGGCCGGGATGAAGTACATCACGCGCAGGAAGTGCCGGGCCGGCAGCGCCGTGTTGAAGACCAGGGCCAGCCCGAGCGAGAGGAACCAGAGCGGGATGCAGGTGCCGAAGACGTAGTAGACCGTCGCCCCCACCGACTGGTGGAACAGCGGATCGTGGATCAGCGTCGCGTAGTTCCGGAAGCCGACGAACCTCGGCGGGCTCAGCAGGTCGTAGCTGGTGAGGCTCAGGTAGAAGGCGCGGAACATCGGCAGGAACTTGAACACCACCAGCAGCAGGAACATCGGCAGCAGGAAGAAGTAGCCCCAGAGCTGGTGCCGCCCCTGGCGGGATCGCAGGAAGGCCAGCGACGGGCTCCCGCGCCGGCGTCCCTTCGGTCCAGCCTCGCCGGGGATGGTCGGCGTGCCGGCGTCCACGACCGTCACAGCAGCAAGCGGTCCTCGTAGTCGATCCGCGACAGCACCCGCGGTGCCCCCTCGGTCACCAGGACCATGTCCTCGATGCGCACGCCGGCGCCGCCCTCCACGCCCGGGACCCACACCAGCGGCTCGATCGCGAAGACCATGTTCGGCTTCAGCTCGTACACCGACGCCCCGTGCATCGTCTCCCCGATGTACGGGGGCTCGTTGGCCCCCATCCCGATCCCGTGGCCGATGAACAGGCTGAACAGGTGCTCCTGCAGGCCGAACTCGGCGATCTTCGCCACGATGGCGTTGGACACGTCCAGGTTGGTCCTCCCCGGCCGCATGGTCGCGATCCCCGCCTGCAGCCCCTGGAAGACCGCCGTGTAGACCTCCTTCTGCCGGCGCGACGGCTTGCCCACGACCGTCATCCGGCCGATGTCGGCGAAGTAGCCGTTCCACATGGCGCCGATGTCTATGAAGCACACGTCGCGGTTGCGGATGAGCTTGTCGCTGCAGATCCGGTGGGGCGGCGACATGTGCTCCCCCGAGGCCACGAAGGGCGTGATGACGTGCGCCATCTCGCCGCCCAGGTAGTAGAGGGTCTGCATGGCGTCGCCGGCCACCTCGCACTCCCGCCGGCCTTCGCGGACCGAATCCAGCGCCCGGCGGGTGACGGCTTCGCCGATGGCGCACGACTCCTCGATGACCGCGATCTCCGCCGGCAGCTTGATCATCCGCGCCTGCTGCATGGCCGAGTCACCGTCCACGAGCTCCACCCCGGGCAGGAGGCGACGGATCGACTCGATCAGGATCATCGTCGGCTGATCGACGCCGATCCGCGCGCTGGAGAGCCGGTGCCGCGCCAGCGCCGGCGTCAGCACCGAGGTGACGAAGCCCTCGACCAGCCCGCGCTCTTCCATGATCGGGATGGCGTGCACTTCCGCCAGCCAGGGCATCTTGGCCAGCGCCCGATCGCGCTCTCCGCCCGAGCAGAGCAGGATGGGCTCGGCCTCGCGCGGGAACAGCACGCCGTTGAGCGAGCTGCTCTTCCCGGCGATCAGCTGCGCCCGCAGGCCGGTCAGGTAGCGGACGTTCTCGTCCTTCCAGACCAGGAGGGCGTCCAGCTCCTGCTCGACCATCCGGGCGCGCGCCTTCTCGACGCGCTGGCGGCGGAGCTCGGCGTAGTCCACGCGCGCTTCGTAGTGAACGTCGAACGGGCCCAGTGCGTAGCTCATGGTTCAGCCTGACCTCTCGTCGGTCGCGTGACGTGGCGGGGAATGTTACCGGGCTCGGCGACCCCCGCTTCCGTGAAACATCAGGGTCGTTGCGGAGGAGTCACGTTCTCGGGCGGGGCCGAGGAGCGAGCAGCGCTAGGATGCAGGGAGTCGCCGACCGGAGGCGTACTCCTAGTACGCCGAGGATCGGCGACGACCGAGGACGACGCGATGCGACGCTCATCGGCCCCGCCCGCTAGTAAGTCACCTCGACCAGCTTGCCCTCCCGCGCCGACCGGATCACCGCCTCCGTCAGCTGGACGCTGCGCAGGCCGTCCAGGCCGGACGGGCTCGGTTCGCGGTCGTGCCGGACGGCGTCGTTGAAGGCGGCCACGGTCCGCACGAAGGCGTCCTTGCTGCTGTGCTTGCTCACCTGCTCGCCCGCCTCGGTCCGGACCCGCAGCTCGCCGTCACGGAGGGGTCGCGTGCAATCGATCCCCAGGATCCGCCCGCTGGTACCGTAGATGGCGATGTCCGGCTGGTGGTGGGGTACCTTCTGGTTGGCGTTGACGTAGGCCATCGCGCCGTTCTGGAAGCGGAAGAGCGCGAGCACCATCACCTCCAGATCGGCCGTCCGGCCCACGTCGGTCATGGCCGTCACCTCCCGCACTTCCGAGCCCAGGAGGTAGCGCAGCAGGTCGTAGGGATGCACGGCGATGTTGTTGGTCGCCCCCACCCCGGCCAGCCCGGGATCGGTGCGCCAGCCCCGGAGGGGCGCCGCCCCCGCGCTGGCCTCGACCTGGACGAGGATCACCTCGCCGATGGCCCGCGCCTCGAGCAGGCGCTTGGCCTCGACGAAGGCCGAATGATGACGGGTCTGGAAGTTCGTGCCCAGCCGGAGCCCGGCCCGGGCGAACGCCTCCACGGCCCGCCGCGCCTCCGCCACCGTCAGCGCCAGCGGCTTGTCGCACAGCACGTGCTTGCCGGCGCGGGCGGCGGCCAGGGCCTGCTCGGCGTGGAGCCCGTTCGGCGTCGCGATGTAGACGATGTCAACCTCGCGGTCGCCGAGCATCTCCTGGTAGTCCGTGTAGGCCCGCAGGGCGCCGTGCTTGGCGGCGAAGGCGTCCGCCCGCCCCCGGTCGCGGCTGACCGCGGCGGCCAGGAAGCCCGCGCTGCCGAGCGCGTTGATCGCCGGCGCCATCGCGTTGCCGGCGATGCCGCCGGTGCCGATGATCCCCCAGCCCAGTGCCACGGTCGTCCTCCTGGTCTAAGGGACGAGCAGGACCTTGCCGGTGGTCTTCCGGCCCGCCAGCGCGGCCTGGGCGTCCGCCGCCCGCTCCAGCGGATAGACGTGATCGGTCTTCAGCCTGAGCTTGCCGTCGGCGACCCAGCCGAACACGACCCGCACCCGCTCCAGCAGTTTCTCCCGGCTCTCGATGTAGTCGAACACGGTCGGCCGGGTGACGAACTGGGAGCCGACCCGCCCCAGGCGGTTCAGGTCGAACGGCGGCACGCGGCCGGCGGTGAGGCCATAGTCGATGAGCCACCCTCGGTGGGCCAGGCAGTTGAGGCTGCGCTCGAACGTCGTCCGGCCGATGTGATCGTACACGACCCGCACGCCCTCGCCACCCGTCAGCGCGCGGACCCGGACGTCGAAGTCCTCGTACGGGATCACCTCGTCGGCGGCGCCGAACTCGAGCGCCACCGCCCGCTTCGCCTCGGTGGAGGCGGTGCCGATGACCCAGGCCCCGCGCATCCGGGCCATCTGTCCCAGGAGCATCCCGCTGCCGCCGGCGGCGGCGTGGACGAGGCAGGTGTCTCCGGGCTGGACCGGATAGGCATCGTGCGTCATCGCGTGGCCGGTCACCCCCTGGTTGAAGCACGCCGCCGCCTGGCGGAAGCCGACGCTGGCCGGGAGCGGCACCGGCCAGTGCACGTCGACGTCCAGCACCGTGTGGGTGGCGTAGGAGCCGCATCCGCCGTTGTGGTCGCCCATCCAGGCGACGCGGTCGCCGGGCCGCAGGTCCGCGACCCCCGCCCCCACCGCCTCCACCACGCCGGCGCCTTCCTGACCCACGCCGACCGGCAGCGGCACCGGCCGGAACTGGCCGCTCCGCTGGTAGATGTCGTTGAAGTTCACGCCGGCCGCCTCGATCTTGACCCGGATCTGCCCGGGACCCGGCGACGGCGTCGGCCGCTCCTCCAGCGTCATCTTCTCGGGGCCGCCGTACTCGTAGAGCCGTACGACCTTCATCGCCTCCCGCCTACCCGATCCTTCGACGGCCTTCGGCCTTTGGCCCCCTCCCCGGTTGGTCGACGGCCTTCGGCCTTTGGCCGGGGGAAGGGGGGAGCCGGACTCGATCGACGCGTCGGCACGCTCTCAGCGCGGGAGCAGGATGATCTTCCCGGTCGTCTGCCGGCCGGCCAGCGCAGCCTGCGCCCGGGGCGCGTCGGCCAGCCGGTAGCGATGGTCGATGCGCAGCTTGACCTGGCCGCTGGCGATCCAGCCGAAGACCGTCCGCGACCGCCAGAGCCGCTCCTCCCGGGTGACGAGGTAGTCGAACATCGTCGGGCGGGTCAGGAACTGCGAGCCGAGACGCGGGAGCCGGTTCAGGTCGAACGGCGGAACGCGCCGGTGCGACATCCCGTAGTAGACGAGCATCGCCCGCCGGGCCAGGCAGTTGACGGTGCGCTCGAAGGTGGCGACCCCGATGTGGTCGTAGGCGACGTCCACGCCGCGCCCGCCGGTCAGCGCGCGGACCCGGACGTCGAAGTCCTCGTACGGGATCGCCTCGTCGACGGCGCCGGTCTCGAGCGCGATCCGCCGCTTGGCCTCGGTGGAGGCGGTACCGATCACCCACGCCCCGCGCATCCGGGCCATCTGGCCGACGAGGAGGCCGCTGCCCCCTGCCGCCGAGTGGACCAGGCACAGATCGCCCGCCTTGACCGGGTACACGGAGTGGGTCATCGCGTGGGCGGAGACGCCCTGCATCGCCGCCCCCGCGCCCTGCTCGAAGCTGAGCGCCGCCGGCAGCGGCACCAGCCACTCGGACAGGAGTAGCGCGTGGGTGCCGTAGGAGCCACAGCCGCCGTGGTGGTCGCCGCACCAGGCGACCCGGTCCCCCGGCCGGTCGTGGACGCCGGGCCCGACCGCCTCGACGACGCCCGCGCCCTCCTGGCCGAGGTGGGTCGGCAGCGGCACCGGCCGGAACTGGCCGCTCCGCTGATAGATGTCGTTGAAGTTCACCCCGGCCGCCTCCACGCGGACGAGCA
The DNA here is from genome assembly GCA_963708025.1 of uncultured Candidatus Rokubacteria bacterium. Taxonomy (GTDB): domain Bacteria; phylum Methylomirabilota; class Methylomirabilia; order Rokubacteriales; family DASRDR01; genus CAVPSB01. The sequence continues at coordinate 13,512 of CAVPSB010000040.1, forward strand.
CCTGGCCGGGGCCGGGCGTAGGCGTCGCTCGCTCCTCGAGCTTCATGACCTCGGGACCGCCGTACTCGTAGATCCGGAAGACCTTCACGCCCGGTTCCCTCCGGCACGGCTGGAGAAGTAGACGGGGCCGACGTGCTCCTGGACCCAGCTCACCGTCGTGAAGCCGTGCTCGGTGATCCACTGGTCGTCGAGACCGGTCGCGGCCTGGGCCTGGGCCGCGGTCTCCCAGGTGGTGACGCCGATCCCCGACTCCTCGCCGGTCTGGATCAGCTCGTAGCCGACGAAGCCGGGCCGCTGGCGGTAGAGCGGATAGGCGGTGTCGCGGGCCCGCTGGAGCGTCTCCTCGGCGGTGCCCTTCTGGAAGGAGTAGACGCTGACGCACGCGTGCGGCATCCCGACCTCCTGTGCCCGTCGCGGGCGCCCCACCATACCATACAGATCGTGGAAACCTCAAAACGTTCTTGCTAAGATTACGCCGCGCTGAAAGGGTCGGCGGGTCCATCGTTCACGAACAACGAGCCCGAGGAATCGCGATGAAGCCGAGAGTGTTCGTGGTGCAACCCATCCCCGAGGTCGCGCTGAACCTGCTGCGCGAGGTGGCCGACGTCGCCGTCTTCCCGCACCTCACCCGGCAGATCAGCCTCGACGAGCTGGTGGCGAGCGCCCGGCGGAGCGACTACATCTTCGCGATGGGCGACACGCTGATCCCGGCCGAGGTGATCGACGCCAACCCGGACCTCAAGGGCATCTCGGTGGTGTCCCGGAAGGCGAGCAACATCGACCTGGAGGCCGCGCGGGCGCGCCGGCTGCCGGTGGCGATCACGCACCCGGCCGACGCCGTCTACCGGAAGATCTGCAAGGTCACCGGCGACCTGACCATGGCCATGATCCTGTCCCTGGCCTACCGCCTGATCGACTCGGACCGCTACACCCGCTGCGGGAAGTTCCAGGAGCAGACCCTGGCCCTCATGGGCGTGGGCTGCCCGGGCAAGACCGCCGGCCTGATCGGGCTGGGCATCGTGGCCGAGTTCATGGTGCCGCGCCTCCGCGCCTTCGAGATGGAAGTGCTCTACACCAAGCGCACCCGACTCGCGCCCGAGCGCGAGCGCGCGCTCGGCGTCACCTGGGCGGCCGACAAGGAGGAGGTGCTCCGGCGGAGCGACTTCGTCGTCGTCGCGTGCGACTACAACCCGACCACGCACCTGCTGATCGGCGCCCGTGAGTTTGCCCTGATGAAGCCCACGGCGTTCTTCCTCAACACCGCCCGGGGCCGGATCGTGGACGAGGCGGCGCTGGTCCGGGCGCTGGAGGACGGCACGATCGCCGGCGCCGGCCTCGACGTCTACTGGAACGAGCCGCCGGTCGTGCCCGACCCGGAGCCCCACCCGGGGCTCCTGAAGCTGGACAACGTGATCCTGGCGCCGCACAACGGTGGGGCCACCTGGGACGTGCGCGGCGAGATGACCACGTCGGTCGCGCGCAACATCGTGGCGATGATCAAGGGCGAGCGGCCGCCCGGCCTCTTCAACCCCGAGATCTACGGCGAGGCCCCCAAGCACTAGACCCTCACCCCAACCCTCTCCCTGGGAGGGAGAGGGAGCGGAGAGTCAGTGGCCTTCGGGGGAGCTCGGGGCCGAGCTGGTCCTGAGGATCCGGACGGTCAGGAGCAGGAGGACGGCCACCGCCCCGAGGATCGCTCCCCACAGGAGGAGCGAAGGCGGCACGTCCCCCAGGTAGTCGCCGGCCCCGCGCCGGAAGGCCGCGTTGGTCTCGATGGGGTCGGCCTCGACGGCTACCGGGGAGTACGCCAGGATCTCCTTCCGGAGGCTCGCGATGTCGTAGCGCGGCGGCTGGGCCTGGGCGTTGCCGATGAGCAGGCGGTAGGCGCCGGGCGCCGCCTTGAAGGCGAGGCGCGGCACCCGGACGACGCCCTGGACCCGCACGAGGGTGAGCGGCGCGTTGTCCCCCTCGTTGATCTCCAGGAAGAGCTCGCCCACCCGGGACCCGTCGAGCGCGAGGACGATCGGTTCGGGGCCGGCCGGCGCACCCGGAGTCACGGGACGGCCCGCGGGCTCGGCCGACCGCGCGAGCGTGCCGGCGAAGAGCGTCCGCTCGCCGCCGCGCGACCCCGGCGGGGCCGGGGCCAGGAGCCGGGCCGGCCGGCTGAAGAAGGCCTCCCCGAAGACCAGCTCGACGGCGGCGAGCGGAAGCGACAGGGCCTTCCCCGAGCTCTCGTCGAGCGCCACCAGCCGGTAGCGGCTCGGTGCCCGCGCCGCCGGCGCCGGCCGACCCACGGTCAGCGCAAGCCGGCTCTCGGCGGCACCTCGCTCCAGGACGTAGGGCACCTGGCGGCCGGCCTCGTCGACGATCCGGAGATCGCCGAGGTCCGGTCCGGCCAGCGCGAGGTCCGCCGCGGCGAGGCGCACCGTGTAGAGATCCTCCCGCTCCGCGATGGTGACGCGGCGGACGCCTCGCCACCCGGCCACCTCCACCGGGGCGCCCCGGGTCGCCACGAACGGCAGCGGAGGCTCCTTGCGGAACCGGGGGTTCGACTCCTCGGCGCCCAGCGCGGCGCCGGCGAAGGCCGGGCTCAGGCCGAGCCGTCCCTTGAGGGGCTCGAGATCGTAGACCGGCGCGCGCGTCGCGTCGTTCCCGTAGTAGATGGTGAGCGGCCCGGTGACGGCCGGGAACAGGAGGCGCGTCGCGGGGCTGGCGACGGCCACGCGCAGGTTCCGGAGCGGCGGGCTGTCGCCGTCGTGGATCTCGAGGACCAGCTCTCCGCCTCGCGACGGGCGCACGGGCAGCGCGAGGGCCTCCCCGGCCAGCGCCTCGTCGGCGAGCTTCAGGCGGTACAGGAGGCGCTCCCCGAGCACCTCCTCCTCGCGCCGGCCACCCACCTCGCGGACGTCGTACAGGACGGCGCGCCGGGAGAACGCGGGATCGTCCATCTCCACCTCGAGCGTCTCGAAGGGGAAGCCGCGCGGCAGGTCGAGGGCGTAGCGGCTGAGCCGGGCACCCGACTGGACCCGCTGGAGCCGGACCGGACGTCGCCACTGCTCGGCCGGGATGCGCCGGGTGGCCGACGCGACGGCGCCGACGATCTCGACCGGCCGCGACCGGGTGTCGTCGGCCGTGAGCCGCACGTAGCGCGCCGTCAGCCGCTCGGGAAGCGCCACCGTCGTGTGGTGGACCCGGACGCTCCACGGCCGGTCGAAGATCCCAGCGTCCTCGCGGACCAGGCGCCACGCCCGCTCGTCGTCCGAGACCTCCACGCGGAGCCGCTTGGCGAAGTCCTGCTGCGGGACGTCGAGCACGAGCGTGTCGAAGGTCCGCGGCGCCCCGAGATCGACGACCCAGACGCTGCGGCGCCGAGCCTCCCGCGCCACGTCGGCCAGCCGGCCGGGCCACGCCGGCACGGACTCCCGGGACACCGCCCGATCGAGCACGTACTGGATCTCGAGGCCGTCGGCGCCGACCAGCCGGACGTCGCGGAGATCCGGCTGGGAGCGAGCGCCCACCTCGGGCGCCAGCACGAGCGCGGCGAAGGGAAGCCGCGCGTCGGCCGCCGGCAGGGTGACGCTCCGCCGGTAGCGCCAGGCCGCCCGCTCCTCGTCCAGGTCGGCGGCCGCCGCCGCCAGCACGGACGCCACGAGGAGCGCGCCGGCCATGCCCGCCCGGGCGAGACGGCTCACGACAGCCGCTCGCGCAGGACGACGAAGCGCTGGTAGAGCAGCGACACCAGGATGAGGGCGACGCCGAGCCCGAGGAAGGACAGGATACGGTAGACCCCTTCGAGCGCCGACAGGTCGTAGAGGAACACCTTCGCCGCGGTGAGGACCAGGAAGCCGAGGGAGACGTAGCGCACGGGGCGGATCTTGCGCCAGAGCCCCACCAGGAGCAGCCCGAGGGCGTAGAGGCCCCAGGCCACCGACATGGTCAGGTCCCGGCTGAAGTGCCGCTCGACGCTCAGCTCCACGTACCGCCCCGCGGAGAAGAAGTCGATGATCTCGAGGTTGAGCAGCCAGAAGACCAGGAGCAGGCCCAGGGCGGCCGCCCCGGGCGCCAGGAGCCGGCGATCCCCGTCGATCACGTCGTGCGCCGGCTCGGCGCCCCGCGCCGCTTCCGCCCGGGTCAGCCACGCCGCGCCGACGAAGGCGCAGAGCGCGGGGACGCCGTAGGTGTAGAGCAGCCAGTTGAGGATGGGGAGGCCCCGCTCCCCGTAGGTCAGGACCTCGAGGTTGGCGAGCAGCCGTACCCCGACCAGCACGTAGAGGATTGCCCCGAAGTACTTGAGCCCGGGGTGCGGGAGCCTCCCGAAGAGCCACCAGACCGCCGCCGCCTCGAGGGCCCACCCGAGGGTGATCCACTGGCGACCCACCTGGAGCGGGATCGCCAGCGCCACGAAGCCCAGCGCCAGCGCCGCGAAGAGGGCCAGGTAGTCCAGCCGCAGCTTCCGCGCCCGTTCGGGGCCGCCCGGCGGGAAGCGCCGGGACACGCCGGCCAGGGCGGCGACCGAGAGCGCGGCGAGCAGGACCGGCAGCACCGCGATCCACGCCTTCCCCCACCCCGCCACGACGGCCCGGTAGAGCACCAGGAAGAACGCGGGACCGGCCAGCGCCGAGGTGACCCAGGGCAGCGGCCGCTCCCTCCCGCCCGACGTCATCGACACGGGCAGGACGAAGGGCAGGACGAGGAACGCCAGGTAGAGCCCGGCGTAGGCGGCGAGGATCGCGGGGAAGTGCGACAGGCGGAAGGCCACCTCGTGCCAGAGCGTCGCGAAGCCCGCCGCCGCCACGAGCGCGACGACCACGAGCTCCGTCCAGTCACGGCGGAGGGCCGACACGACGAGGAGGGCCAGGATCACGGCCAGGCTGGTGAAGAGCGGCCACGGGTCGCTCGCCAGCCCGGGCCGGGCCAGGCAGAGGAAGAGGCCGTTCAGCGCGACGACGGTCGCGCCCACGGCTCCCAGCTGGTCGTCGTCGGGCGACACCGCGGCGGACCGCGCCGGCGCGGCCGTCCGGACCACCCGGCGGGCCGACGCGAGCGAGATCGCGATCGCCAGGAGGAGGGGGACGGCGAGGTTCCGCAGCAGGGTCGCGCCGCCGGTGTGCTCGAAGAACCACGCCTGGGTGAGGATCGCGAGCGCCACCGGACCCCCCGCGGCCACGCCGGGCAGGCGGCCCTCGCCGCTCCGCTCCAGGAGGAGGCCGGTCAGCGCGGCGAGCAGGACGAGGAACACCCAGGGCGGCTCGCCGAGCCCCCGCACGACGAGGACGAGCGTGAAGAGGCCCAGGCCGCCCGCGGCGATCAGCCCGGCCAGCTCGACGAGGCCGCGCGACTCCTCCAGCAACCCGGGCGCGAGCCGGCGGGCCAGGCGGGCCGGGGCGTTCAGGAGCGCCGCCAGCACGATCGCCGCCAGGCTCGGGCCCCACAGGGTCGCCGGGGTCAGGCCCTTGTCCGCCCAGAGCGGCAGGAACATCGCGGTGGCGACCGCGCCGCCCAGGAGCAGCGGGAGCTGGTGCCGGAGGAGGGCCACCGCGACGAGGGCGGCGTCGAGCAAACCCACGTACCCGAACAGGAGCGGCCACTCGCCCGCGTAGGCGCGCCGGCGGGCGAGGACCAGGGAGAAGACGAAGGGCACGATCCCGCCCAGCACGCCGGCCCGGAGGAGCGTCTCCTGTCCCGGCTCGCGGGCGATCAGCGGAAGGCCCGCGTACAGGAGGCCCAGGGCCAGGAATGCGCCCAGGCCCACCAGCATCTTCCCGGGCGCCATGTACTTCCCGAACCAGCCGAGCTCGATGATGACCGTGCCGGCCAGAGCCAGGACGACGAGGAGGCTCCAGCCCCGCCGGCGGCCGATCGCGAGGACGCCGAGGTTCAGGAGAATGAGGTAGGCGAAGAGGGCGACCGGCCGGTCCTCGCCGGTGGACAGGACGATCGGGGTCGCGAAGCCGCCGAGGATCCCCAGCGCCGCGGTGAACATCGCGTCGTACCGGATCGCCACCACGCCGGCCAGGACGGTGACCAGCGCCATGAGCGCGAAGGTCGGCCCGAGCCCGACGAGATGGAAGAGGCTGTGGGCGGCGAAGAACGCGATGTACAGGATCGCGATGCCCGCGCCGGAGACGGAGTTGGCGGTGGTCGAGTATCCCTTCCGCAAGCTGAGCTCGGCCCAGACGAGGGCGCCCACTCCCGCCACCAGCATGAGGGCCACCCGGACCTCGGGCGTGATCACACCGCGGTCGATGGCCAGCTTGGCCAGCAGGATGCCGGCGATGACGAACGCGATCCCGCCCGCCCATGCCGCGCCCTTGAGCCCCAGCAGGCTCTCCCAGTCGAAGCCGGGCCGGGAGGGCGCCGGGGGACCCGGCGGCGGTTCGTCGCCCGCGTCTCCCGGCGGGGGCGGCGGAGCGGCCGGCGCGGACCACACCGAGACCGGCTCCGGCAGCGGCTCCGGCACCGGCGGAGGCGCCGGGGGAGCGGGCAACGGTGGCGTCGGCGGGACGGGGGAGGGCGTCACCGGGGGACGCGGCTCCGGGGGTGGTGACAGGGTCGGCGCCGGCGCCACGGTGGGCATCGGCGCCGGCTCCGGCACGGGGATGACGGGTGGCGCGGCCGGGCCTGGCGCGGGGGCCGGAGCCGGGGCCGGAGGTGGCTCCGGCGGCGCCATGGGCGGTGCCCCGATCCGGGCTTCGAGGGCCCTCAGCTCGGCCTGGAGGTCGGTCACCTGCCGGCGGAGCTGGCTGCCGCGGGCTAGCGCCACGATCGCGATGATCGGGGTGGCGACGAACAGCAGCGCGACCAGGAAGAGCGCGGGGATCAGGCCATCCACCGGGGCCTCCTGCCCCCCTCGGCTCGGCACGACCTGGAACAGGCCGGGGTGACCCCATATGCTACGGCCGGCCCCGCGGCCGGCGAAGGTATTTGCAGCCGGACGGAAGGGCCGGATTTCTCAGGCGAGGCTCGCTCCACCCTCCCCTGGAGGGAGAGGGCTCCGCGGAGGCCGCTGACCCGCGGGGGCCCGGGCTCGCCGCCCGGACGGGCGGACCCTGCTGCCCTTCCGGCGGTTGTTCCTGCTCGCGACCCGCTAGGCCGAAGTCTGCCCAGGCCCCTGCCACAACCTTGGGGTTGACACTC
>CAVPSB010000041.1:0-11149 GCA_963708025.1 uncultured Candidatus Rokubacteria bacterium
GAGGCTGAACTGGACCGCCACCAGGAAGGGATAGGCGACCAGCCCCAGCAGCAGCGTGACCAGGGGGCCGACCAGGAGGTAGGCGAGCGTCTGCTCGTGGTCCAGCGCCGCCGCCAGGCCGCGGAGCCGCTTCTTCCGCCGGGCCGGAAGGACGAAGGCGCCGTCGCTCACCCTAGCCACCTCGAGCCGCGGCTGCGCCAACATCCGGCCCCCCCCCCCCCCCGCCAGAGGCCGAAGGCCGTCCAATCGGTGGGCGAGGGGGGCCAAAGGCCGAGGGCCGTCGAAGGATCGGGGTGGAGGGAGGTCCCGAAAATCTCAGCCGAGCCGCTTCTGGGCGATCTGCTTGTATTCCTTCTGGGCCCACTTGACGGCGTCGATGGGCTTCATCTGACCGGTGGCGGCCTTGGCGAACATGTTGACGAGCACGAACTTGTTCACGGCCTCGGCCGCCGCCGGCGTGGGCGGTCCGGCGTAGCCGGCCAGGCGGTTGAGCTTGTTCAGCTCGCGGAAGATCTTGAGCTTCGGGTCGTCCGGCCACACGTCCTCCTTGTCGAACCCGCCGAAGGGCGGGATGAAGTAGGACTGGCCGGCCTTGGTCCACCGGGAGGAAGCTCCGGTCGTGCCACGCGCGCAGGAACGCGAGCTGGCCCTCGCGGTTCTTGCTGGCGGCGAAGCCGGCCCACAGGTTGATGTTGTAGTGCCCGAACCGGCCGGCCGGCCCCGTCGGCCAGTTCGCGTGGTCCATGTTGTCGATGAGCGTCTTCTTGGCCGGGTCGGTCGGCGCGCCGTGCGGGCCGCCAGGTAGATGGTGTTCACGTTGACGGTGGCCGAGACCTTGCCGGCCAGGAACGCCTGGTTGTTGTCGGGGTCGAGCCAGGCGGTGACGCCCGGGACCATGTACTTGTACATCTCGACGTACCACTCGACCGCGCGGAGCGTCTCCGCCGAGTTGATGGCCACCGTCTTGCCGTCCGCCTCGAACTCCTTGCCCCCGAACGCCCACAGTACCGGGTAGTTCGTGGAGCGGCCGTCCCCGGAGGCGTGGCCGAGCGTCATCCCGACCGGCGTGCCCTTGGCGTGGAGCTTCCGGGCCGCGGCCAGGAGCTCGTCGAAGGTGTCCGGGAACCGCTCGACCCCGGCCGCCTTGAACATGTCGGTCCGGTAGTTCCAGGCCGCCGGCGCCTGGCCGATCATCAGCGCCTTCCACCGGCCCTTGACCACGCAGGCCTGCTGGGCGACGTCGAACCAGCCGCCGTAGGTCTTGCCGACCTCGGCGGCGAGGTCGGTGACGTCGATCAGCTTGTCGGCGTAGAGATAGGCGTCGAAGTCGCGGACGAGGGCCAGGTCCGCGCCCTGACCGCTGCCGACGATGGCCGCCACCTTGGCGACGTGCTGCTCGCCGGCGAAGCGCTCGACCTTGACTTCCATGCCGGTGTCCTTCGACATCGACGCGGCGAGGTCGTCGAGCATCTTGTTCGTCTCCGGCACGTACCAGTCGCTGGTGACGATCGTGAGCTTCGTTCCCTTGAGCGCGCCCTGGGCCCGCGCGGGCCGCGGGCGCGCGGCCAGGACGGCGCCGGCGCCGCCGAGGGCGGCGGTGCCGGCCAGGAACTGGCGGCGGGTGATCCGCCGAGCGCGGGGCGGGCGGGGAGACGCGAGATCCTGTGTCATGGCGGCATGCCCTCCACTGCGCGGCCGCGCGCAGCCTGGAATCGATGAAGTCCGGCTCGCCGGGTAGTGGGGCCTACGATATCGAACCCGCCGCCGGGCTGTCGAGGGCTGGTCAGCGCGCGTACGTCGCGATCGCGTCCGGGTTCAGGGTCACCCCCAGCCCCGGCCCCGTCGGGATCGGGAGCATGCCGTCGGCGTCGAGCCGGAACGGCGGGGTGACGCAGCTCCTCGATGTAGGGCGACGGCGTCAGGTACTCGACGTAGCGCGCGACCGGCAGCGCGGCGGTCAGGTGCAGGTCGGCGGCCAGGCCGACGGCGGTGTTCCAGCCGTGCGGCACCAGCAGGACGTTGTGGTCGTAGGCCATCCAGCCGATGCGCCGGGCCTCGGTCAGGCCGCCGCACTTGGTCAGTCGGGCTGGATGATGTCGACGGCGCGCTGCGGTCGATCCAGGGCTGGAAGCTCTGCCGGCGCGTCAGCACCTCGCCGGTGGCGATCGGCACCGGCGAGTGCCGCCGCAGCTCGATGAAGCCTTCGAGGTCGTCGGGCGGCAGCGCCTCCTCGAACCAGATGATGTCGTAGTCGGCGAGCATCTTCGCCGTCTCGAGCGCCCAGGCCGACGCCGTGCGGCCAGAACTGCTCGCTGCCGCCGGCGTCGACCATCAGCTCGACGTCGGCGCCGACCGTCTCGCGGGCCGTGCGGATCAGCAGCTCGTCGAGCTTGCGGCTGACGCGGCCGAACGGCCGCCAGCCCATCTTGATCGCCTTGAAGCCGCGGGCGATCTGCCGCTGCAGCTTCTCGCGCAGCACCGGCGGTTCGTCGAACAGGATCGAGCCGTAGGGCTTGATGCGGTCGCGGTAGTTGCCGCCGAGCAGCCGCGAGACCGGCTGGCCGAGGCCTTGCCGATCAGGTCCCACAGGGCGATGTCGATGCCGCTGATGGCGTGCTCGACCGCGCCGCCGCGGCCCTGCCAGAAGGTGAGCTGCCGCAGCTTCTCGCTGACGCGCTCGGGCTCGTACGGCCGGTCTCGCCGATCAGCATCGGCCGGAGCAGGGTGAGCGACGGCCTCGACCAGCGGCTGGCTGGTGAAGCAGCTGCCGATGCCGGTGAGGCCCTCGTCGGTGCGGACCTCGACGAGGTGTTGTATCTGCTCGTTGGGATCGGTGCCGCCGGGCCAGCCGGTGTCGTGGGTGGCGCCGCGGAGGGGGATGGTGCTGACGTCGGTGATCTTCATGACGGGAGCCCCCAGCTCCGGACCGCGCGCGGAAGGATGCGGAACATGACCCGGTCGGCCGGCAGTGCCCGCCCCGCCCACCGCCGCTCCAGGTCGGATGGTTCTTCTTCCAGGAACCGCTCGACGAGCGCCCGGCGCTCGGCCGAGTCGGCCAGGAGCTCGGCCCGGCCCTGGACGGTGACACCCCGGATGTCGGCTCAGACCGCCTCGGCCACGACGCAGCAGCGCGGATCGCGCTGGAGGTTCCGCACCTTCGCCAGCCCGGCCACGCTGATCATGGCGAGCGCGTCGGCGCCGGCGAGGAACCACATCGGCGTCGCCAGCGGCGCGCCGTCGGGCTGGAGGGTGGCCAGCACGACGACCTGCCGGTCGGCGAGGAAGCGCTGGATCCGCGTGTCGGAGAGCTGCTCGGGCATGTTGATTGGGACCTCCCTCCCACCCCCAGCCCCCCTCCCCCACCCACCGGGGGGAGGGGGAGCCGGAGAAGCGCCACCTCTCAGTACCATTTGCTTGTTGACCACGTTGGGCAGCGGCTCGCCGGCCGCGAAGCGGCGGACGTTGTCGAGCAGGACGCCGAGGTGCCGCTCGGCGATGCGCGGCGAGGCGCCGGCGACGTGCGGCGTGATGATCACGTTCTCCATCTTCCACAGCGGATGATCGGCCGGCAGCGGCTCCGTCTCGAAGACGTCGAGGCCGGCGCCCGGCGATCTCGCCGGCCTGGAGCGCCGCGGTCAGGTCGGCCAGGTCGACGATCGCGCCGCGGCCGATGTTGATGAGGTAGGCCGTCCGCTTCATCTGCCGGAACTGCGCCCGGCGGAAGAGCTTGCCGGTCTCCGGCGTGTGCGGCGCCGCGATGACGACGAAGTCGCTGGCGCCCAGCAGCTCGGGCAGGCGCTCCAGCGTCCAGAGCGCGGCCACGCCGTCCGGCGCCCGGCGTCTGGACCGGGTCGACGGCCAGGACGCGCATGCCGAAGGCGAGTCCGCGCCGGGCGACCTCGGCACCGATGCGGCCGAGGCCGACGACGCCGAGCGTCTAGTCGGCCAGGTGCAGGTGGGCCCGGTCGATCGCGCTGACCACGCCGGGCCCGGCGGCGAAGGTGGAGCGGGCGGCCTCGCCGCCGACCGGCGTCCCAGCGTGCCGCGCGATCTGGCTGGCGGATGTAGCGGTGGAGGTTCCGGGCGAAGCAGAGGATGTAGCCGAAGACGTGGTCGGCGATGACGTCCGAGAACAGGCCGCGCATGTTGGTCAGCGACGCAGGGGTGCGCGACCAGCTCCGGGAAGACGTAGTGCTCGAGGCTGGCGGTCGGCGCCTGGACCCAGCGGAGCCGGCGTGCGGCGGCCAGCAGCGGCGGCGTGAGCTTGCCGAAGAAGGCGTCGGCGTCGGCGATCTCGCGGACCGCCGCCGCCTCGTCGGCGGCGTTGACGACCGCCATCGATCCGGCCGCCTCGCGGATCTTCGTGAGCCGGGCGGCCTCGACCGGCGGATGGATGACGAGCTTCATGGGCGCCTCCTGTGCCGAGGCGTCATTCTATCAGCGAACCAATGTACACTGGGCCGCTGAAACAGAGGAGTCGTGGAGGCGGTGCCAACTCCTCGGCTCGGTCACGGGCGACCAAGGTACACTGAGCCGCTGAAACCCCGAGTCGCGGAGGAGCGTGAGCATGGCGAGGATGGCCATCGGGTTCGAGGCGATCGTGGGAACGGGCGGAGCCCTTCTCGACGTCGAGACGAAGGCGGCGGGGCCCGCCGGCCGGCTGCCGCTGACGCCGGAGATGCTGCTCGAGTGGCCGAGCGGCGACGTGTTCGGCCTGACGCAGAACGCCGGCATGGGCTGGGACCCGCGCGAGCTGGCGCGCCCTCAGTTCCTGATCCTCAGCACGCAGGGGGGCATCCGGGCCCCCGACGGGCGTCCGGTCGCGCTCGGCTACCACACCGGACACTGGGAGGTCGGCCTCCTGATGCAGGCGGCGGCCGAGGAGCTGCGGCGGCTGGAGTGCCTGCCGTTCGCCGCCTTCTGCACCGATCCGTGCGACGGCCGCACCCAGGGCACCGTCGGGATGATGGACAGCCTGCCCTACCGCAACGACGCCGCCCAGGTCCTGCGGCGGCTGATCCGCTCGCTGCCCGACGCGGAAGGGCGTGCTGGGCGTCGCCACCTGCGACAAGGGGCTGCCGGCGATGATGATGGCCCTGGCGGCGATGCGCGACCTCCCGTGCGTGCTGGTGCCCGGCGGGGTGACCCTCCCGCCGGTCGACGGCGAGGACGCCGGCAAGGTGCAGTCGATCGGCGCCCGCTTCGCCCACGGCGAGATCACCCTCGAGCAGGCGGCCGACCTGGGCTGCCGCGCCTGCGCGTCGCCCGGCGGCGGCTGCCAGTTCCTGGGGACGGCCGCCACGTCCCAGGTCGTCGCCGAGGCCCTCGGCCTCGCGCTGCCCCACAGCGGCCCTGGCCCCGTCCGGCCAGCCGATCTGGCTCGACGCGGCGGCCCGCGCGGCCCGGGCCCTCGTCGCGCTCGAGGCGCGCGGGCTCCGTACCCGGCGACATCGTGACCGCCGAGGCGATCCACAACGCGATGACGGTCCACGCCGCGGTCGGCGGCTCGACCAATCTCCTGCTGCATGTCCCGGCCATCGCCCACGCGGCGGGGCTCCGGCGGCCGACGGTCGAGGAGTGGAGCGCGGTGAACCGCCGCGTCCCGCGTCTCGTCGACGTGCCTGCCCAACGGCCCGCCACCCCACGGTCCGCGTGTTCCTGGCGGGCGGAGTGCCGGAGGTCATGCTCCACCTCCGGCGGCTGGGCCTGCTCGACCTCGACTGCCGCACCGTGACGGGCGAGCCGCTCGGGCGCGATGCTCGACTGGTGGGAGGGCTCCGACCGCCGCCGGGTCCTGCGCGAGGAGCTCCGGCGAGCGGGACGGCGTCGATCCCGACGACGTCATCCTGAGCCCGGAGCGCGCGCGGAGCCGCGGGCTCACCAGCACGGTGACCTTCCCGCGGGGCAACCTGGCGCCGGAGGGCTCGGTGATCAAGAGCACGGCGATCGACCCGTCGGTGGTGGACGCCGACGGCGTCTACCGCAAGGTCGGCCCGGCCCGCGTCTTCACCCGCGAGCGCGACGCGATCGCGGCCATCAAGGGGCAGGGGCCGGTCCGGCTCGCGGCGGGCGACGTCCTGGTCCTGATTTGCCGGGGACCCCTGGGCGCCGGGATGGAGGAGATCTACCAGATCACCGCCGCCCTCAAGCACCTTTCCTGGGGCAAGCACGTGGCGGTGCTGACCGACGCCCGCTTCTCGGGAGTCTCGACCGGGGCCTGCATCGGCCACGTCGGTCCCGAGGCCCTGGCCGGCGGGCCGATCGGCAAGGTGCTCGACGGCGACCGGATCCAGATCGTCGTGGACCGGACTCGCCTGGAGGGGAGCGTCGACCTGGTCGGCCACGGGGACACCGTGGTCGGGGTGGAGGAGGGGACCCGCATCCTCGCCGCCCGGCCGCCGCGCCCCGACCTGGCGCCCGACCCGGAGCTGCCGGCCGACACGCGACTGTGGGCGGCGCTCCAGCACGTGGGCGGGGGGACGTGGGGCGGTTGTGTCTACGACGTCGAACGCGATCGTGAAGGCCCTGGGGGGCGCGCGCTAGGCGCGGAGGAACGGGAGGATCGCCGCGGCGAACTCGGCGGGCATCTGGTCAACCATCGCCACCGTGCCGCCCGGGATCGGCAGGCTGCGGCTCCCGGCGATGGCGCGGGCCAGCGGCTCCATCCGCGGGTACGAGAAGGGATCGCTCGTCCCGCAGACCACGAGGGTGGGACAGCGGACCAGCCCGACCTTCGTCTCCATGCGGTAGACGCTGCAGGCCCGGTGTCCCTCTTCCGCCTTCTCGCCGGCCCGGAGGGCGTCGATGACGAAGCGGGTCAGGAGATCCGGCCGGCCCTTCGGATAGAAGCCGAGCCGCCGCTGCCACAGCTCGGTCAGGTGACGGCCGTCCTCGTGCACCGTGACCTCGTCGATCGGCGGCCGGTCCCGGCGCCGCTCCCGGTCCTCGGCGTCGATGTACGGGCTGTTGGAGAGCACGAGCCGCTCCACCCGATCGGGATGGCTGGCAGCCAGCTCGACCCCGATGACCGCCCCGGTGTGGTGGCCGACCACCGCCGCCCGCCCGATGCCGAGGGCGTCGAGCAGGTCAACCGCGCCCCGGGCGTAGTCCTCGATGGCGCACGTCTGGGCGGGCCTGTAGGAGTCGCCGTAGCCGATCGTGTCCATGGCGACGACCCGGCGGGCGCCGGCCAGGAGCGGGATGACGTCGCGGTACTCGTCCGAGGACCGGGGAGTCTGGTGCAGCAGCAGGACCGGTGGCCCGCTTCCCGCGGCCCGGTAGTGAATCGGGCCATGCGGCGTGTCGGCGAAGGCCCGGGTCACCATCGGGCTCCGATTCTGCGATCTCCCGGCCGACGTGTCAACGCGGCCGCCCATGCCTCAGCCGAAGATCCCCGTCCCGACCGGCCCCCGGCTCGTGTAGCCTGGTGCCCGGAGCCCCGCGCCGCCGCCGGCCCCCAAGGAGGGTGTACAGGTGGGTCTTTCCACGTACTGGCCCCTGGACAAGGACGTCACGTTCCTCAACCACGGAACCTACTGGGGCTAACTGCCTGTAATGACGAGAGTCGCGTCCATCTTGTGCAGAAGCAGGTTGCACCAGGGTTGCACTAGGTTGTGAGATCCGGAGCCCTTCAGCGAGAAGGATCCGGGCGTGTCTGGGCGACAAGCGCGTTCACCGCCTGCCGATCGGATCCGGGGAGGTAGTGCACGTACACCTTCGCCGTGATGAGGATGTTGGCGTGGCCCAGTTGCCGGCTGACGTAGTAGAGGTCCTTCCCGGCGGCAAACAGGAGTGTGGCATACGTGTGCCTGAGCTGGTGCACCGTGCGGTAGCGAAGACCCGACAGCTTCATCATCGGCTGCCAGACGTTGGTGAGAAAGCTTTGGTAGGAGTAGGGCCGGAGGGCGGTGCGTCCGGGGAACACATACTTGTTGGGAGACCGGCCAGCGACAAGGCTCTTCAGCTCTTGCTCCTTCAAGTAGTCCCGCAAGAGTGCGGCCAGCTCGTCGCTGATTTCGACGGTGCGCTCGCTCGTCGGAGTCTTCGTCTTGAAAACGATCTGGGGTGCTCATGGAGGGCCCGCGGACGGTTGGCGGTGGGCTCGCGGCGCCTCAGACACCAACAACGGGCGGGTGCTGCGTGCTCCGCACCCACTTGGCGGATCGACCCGGCCGGCGGGAGGCGAGAAGAAGCCCTGGCCGCGAGTCAACCCCGGGACCGCCGACGTCAGCGTGGCCGGGTGCACACCGCCGGCCGGAGCTTACGCGGCCCGGCGGGTGTAGCGATGATGGAGGCCGCCGACCAGAGGCGTCTCGACGATGCGACCCCGGTCGGGACGCTCCACCGGTCTGGGCTCCGGGGCGTCCTTCGCGAGGGAGAGGTGGGTCCGGGCACTGTGGTAGTAGAGGAGGTAGTCACGCAGCAGGCGACGCAGGTGGGCGTCGTTCAGCACCACCACGTGGTCGAGGCACTCGCGGCGCAGGGTCCCGATGAGACGTTCGACATAGGGATTCTGCCACGGGGACCGCGGGGCGATCTTGACCTCGTGGATCCCCAGGGATCGAACCCGGCTCGAGAACACTGCCCCGTACACCGCATCGCGGTCGCGCAGCAGGTATCGGGGCGCGGTGTCCCACGGGAACGCCTCGACGAGTTGCTGGGCCGTCCACTGGGCGGTCGGGGTGTCGGTCACGTTGACGTGGACGACGCGTCGCCGGTCGTGCGCCAGGACGACGAAGACGAACAAGACCTTGAAGAGCACCGTGGGCACGACGAAGAAGTCCACAGAGACCAGCGTCCCGACGTGGTTGGCGAGGAAGGTCCGCCAGGTCTGCGACGGAGGGCGTTCGACGGCGGACCAGGTACTTCGAGACCGTCGCCTGGGAGATCTCGAGGCCGAGCTTCCGGAGCTCCCCGTGAATGCGCGGCGCGCCCCAGAGGGGGTTGGCCTCGGCCATTCGTCGGATGAGCGCTCGGACCTCCGGGGCGACGGCCGGGCGGCCGGGCCCGCGCCGCCGGCTCTTCCAGGTCCAGAAGAGCTTGAAGCCAGTCCGCTGCCACCGGATCACCGTCTCGGGTTGGACGATGGCGACGGCCTCCGCCCAGCCGTGCCACAGGCGGGAGAGCAGGACCCAGAACAGCCGGTCGGAGGGTCGCAGGCGTGGACGCGGCGTGCTGCGCTGGAGGACGGCCAGCTGATGCCGCAGCGCGAGGTTCTCGAGCACCAAGGCGCGCTGGGTCCGGATCCCGCGGAGGAGACTGGTGAGGACGAGGGTGATCATGGCGGTCATCATCGAGTAGGCCGGCCGGAAGTTCAACGCTGACGAGGCGGATGGAGTAAGTGGAAGGCACAGGCGGCGTGGCTCGTCGAGGAGTTGCTCGAGAAGGGTATGAGGTGAAGTCACCGACGGCCGAGAGGCTTGCGAAAGAGGTGGCCCAGTTGAGCCGCGGGGAAGAGGCGCCGGCCCATTCCATGGTGCGCGAACGGCTCGACGAGCGGGAGAATCCAACATCGTTTGCGGCGGTGAGGGCAGAGATCGACCAGTCGCTCGCAGATTCACTGGTTGCTCTGTTCACCGACGACATGGAAATGGTCTCGGAGTCTGAAGCTGGCTGAAAAACGACGAAGCGCCCGGCACCGTGACGGAGGTGCTGGAGTTGAAGGGGGGACAAGCCGATGGGAAAGAAGACGTTCACGTGCGCGAAATGCACCAAGCAATTTGAAGGGGATGAGGAGCTCTTCAAGTCGAAGGCGGACTCGGAAGGCATTGCGGAGTCCCTGATTCTGTGCAGCGACTGTCGGCGAAAGGCCCAAGAAGAGCGAACCACGAAGGTGTAAGGACGTAGCAGCGCCCGGCGCGGTGCTGGTGACGGAGTTGCTGGCGTAGTGCCGGGAAAAGGGGAAGACCATGGCCAAGATCGTTCAGATTGTCGCCAACGACAATGCGCTGTATGCGCTCGATGATCGCGGCAACATCTACCAGACTCTTACGGGAGCCGACTGGACGAAGCTGCCAAGCCCACCCGTGGCAGGCGGCGAGATCAAGCCCAAGAAGTAACGAACGTAGCAGCGTCCGGCGCGGTGCCATGAACACCGCCCGGGCAGTGGCCCACCAACCCTCAGCCTGGGAGGCGATGGAGGATGAGCGACCCTATTCTACTCGAAGCCCGGCCCCTGGCCGCAAGCACCAGCGTCAAGTACGCCCGGGCCTTGCGGCGGTTCGACGAGTACCGGGCGGCGCTGCCGGCCCCTGAGCCCGTAGTGTCCGAATATTCGGCCGAGCTGTAGACACCCCGGCGGTGAGTGGTCGGGCAGGGTAGAATCGGCGAATGATTGCCGAGCTCTCCCCTTTGCGGGTACTGCTCGTGACGCTCGCCGGATGGATCAATCGCCACCAACAGCACGTGATCGAGTATTTGCTCGAGGAGAACCGGGTCTTGAAGGAGCAGGTGAAGGGACGACGCGTCCGGCTCACCGACGACCAGCGCCGACGCCTCGCGGCGAAGGGGCGCCGACTCGGCCGATGGGTCTTAAGGCAGGTCGCGACGATCGTGACCCCCGACACGATCTTGCGATGGCACCGGCAGCTGATCGCCCGGAAGTGGACGTTCACACCGAAGCGGCCTGGCCGTCCCGGGACCATGAAGGAGATCTCGTCGCTCATTCTGCGGATGGCCACCGAGAATCCGGGGTGGGGCTACACGGGCATCCAGGGGGCGCTAAAAGAACCTGGGCCACAACCGGCCGGACCACGGTCGCCAAGGTCCTGAAAACAAACGGGATCCCGCCCGCGCCGAACCGCCCATCATCCTGGCGGACGTTCTACGGGCCCACTGGGGGGCGATCGCGGGGGCCGACTTTCTCACCAGCGAGATCTGGACCCCTCGAGGGCTGATCACTTACTACACCCTCTTCGTGATCGATCTCCGGAGCCGACGGGTGCACGTGGCGGGCTCGACGCCGACCCCGGATGCAGGGTTCATGGCGCAGGCCGCGCGTCGCCTGACCGATGCGGTCGATGGATTTCTGGCCGGCCATCGGATCCTCATCTGCGACCGGGACGCCCAAGTGGACGGAGGGATTCCGACGCATCGTCCAAGGCGCGGGTGTGCGGATCGTGCTGGCACCCGTCCAAGCGCCGAATGCCAA
>CAVPSB010000042.1:0-3414 GCA_963708025.1 uncultured Candidatus Rokubacteria bacterium
CCTCGGTGAGGGGGCGCCGCCGTGCCGGCCGCTCGACCCGGGGCGGGGAGATGCCGGGCGCGGCCAGACCTAGCGCCCCGTGGCGGAGGAGGTCCCGGATCTCCGCGAGGAGCTGCTCCGTGGGCGACGGGCCCGCCGGGGCGGGGGCCGGCTCCTCGCGCTTCATGCGGTTCGCCGCCTTGACCACGAGGAAGATGACGAACGCGATGACGAGGAAGTCCACGATCGCCTGGATGAACTTCCCGATCCCCAGCACGACGGCCGGCTTGTCGCCGACCGCGGGCTTGAGGACCCAGCCGAGCTGGGAGAAGTCCACGCCGCCGAGGAGGACCCCGATCGGCGGCATGACCACGTCTCCCACCAGCGAGGAGACGATCTTCCCGAACGCCGCGCCGATGACGACGCCGACGGCGAGATCGAGGACGTTGCCGCGCAGGACGAACGTCTTGAACTCCTGGCCCATCCCCGCCATGGACGCCTCCCCTACTCGTGCGAGCGTCCGGAGTGGACCGCGACCGCCGCGGCCGACCTTGGCCGCGCTCTGTCGGGATGATGCACGCCCCCCGACGCCGTGACAAGGGCGGACCCGCCGCCGCCGCGCGGGCGACTCGGCATGCTACGCTCGCCTGGTCGCCGTGCGAGCGGACGGTCCCCGAGCAACCACCGTCACGGCCCGAAGGAAGGGAGCATGCGCGTTCTCAGTCCAGGCAAGCTTCGCGGGATGGGGCAGATCGCCAGCCCGCGCGGCATCATCACGGTGACGGCGATCGATCATCGCGGATCGCTGGAGGCGATGCTGAAGCGGGCCCTGCCCGGGCGGCCGATCGGCTTCGCGGAGATGGCCGAGCGAGAAGCTCCGCATCGCGCGGGCGCTCGCGCCCCTGTCGACCGCCGTCCTGCTCGATCCGCTCCACGGCATCCACGCCCTGTCCCACGGCGCGGTCCCCGGGACCGTCGGCCTGATCATGTGCCTCGAGGAATTCGGCTACGAGGGGCAGGCCGAGGGACGCCTGACCACGGTGATCAAGGCGTGGAGCGTCGCCAAGATCAAGCGGATGGGCGCGGTGGGCGTCAAGGTGCTCCTCTTCTACCACCCCGAGGCGCCGGTGGCGGCGCGGCAGGAGGAGTTCGTGCGGCGCGTGGCCGAGGACTGCCGGCGGCACGACATCGCGCTCCTGCTCGAGCCGATGTCGTACCCCATCCGGCCCGGCGTCCAGAAGGAGAGCGCCGAGTTCGCGCGGGAGAAGCCGGAGATCGTGATCGAGTCGGCCCGCCGCCTCGGGGGCCTCGGCGTGGACCTCCTCAAGGCGGAGTTCCCGGCCGACCCCCGGTTCGAGACCGACGAGGGTCGGCTCCGGGCGCGGTGCCGCGAGCTGAACGCGGCGTCCCCGGTCCCGTGGGTGCTCCTGTCCGCGGGCGAGACGTTCGACGTGTTCCAGCGTCTCACCGCGATCGCCTGCCAGGAGGGCGCGTCGGGGTTCATGGTCGGCCGGGCGATCTGGCAGGAGGCCATGGCGCTGTCCGATCCGGCGGCGCGGGAGCGATTCCTCGCGACGACGGGCGCCAGCCGGCTCCGCATCCTCACGGCGCTCGCCGACGCCTACGCGACCCCGTGGACGGCGCGATTCGGCGACGCGGCGAGCGGGCCGGCGGCGCAGGACGGCTGGTACGCCCAGTACGACGAGTGACCGCCGCGCAGGCGGGCCTGCCTTGACACCCGGGCGCGGCCACGGGGAGAATCGAGCGGGTCGACGACGTCCCACGCCCGCACTCAGGAGGTCCCGATGACATCTCGCCGCTCGTTTCTTCGCACCTCTGCCGCCGCCGCCGGCGCCGCCGCGCTCGCCGGATCCCGCCTCGGATCGGCCCAGGGGCCGGCCGAGGTCCGCTGGCTCCAGTGGAAGACGGGAGAGGTCGGCGAGAAGCACATGGCCGACGTCAAGGCCGGCTTCGAGAAGGCGCACCCCGAGGCCCGGCTGACGCTCGTCGATTCCCCGTTCCAGGGCTTCCACGACAAGGCGATCACGCTCTTCCAGGCCCAGAAGCTCGCCGACGTGCTCATGATCCAGGTGGACTGGGTCGCGGAGTACGCCGACCTCGGCATGCTGCAGCCGCTCGACGAGTGGCTCGGCGCGCGAGCCGAAGGAGTACATGGACAACATCTTCCCCACCTTCCACAAGAAGTGGCTGGGGAATCAGCACTACCTCCCCGTCCACGCCGGCTGTGTGGCGCTCTTCTGGAACACCGAGATCTTCAAGAAGGCGGGGATCGCCGGCCCGCCCAAGACCTGGGACGAGTACGTCCAGACGGCGAAGAAGATCACGAACCTGGAGGCCAAGGTCTTCGCGACCACCGCCACGCTCGCGGTCGAGCCGCCCACGAACCTGACCTACGACATCTACCCCCTCATCTACCAGGCGGGGGGCGAGGTCATCGACGAGAAGAGCAACAAGGCGGTCTTCAACAGCCCCGCCGGCGTGAAGGCGGTCCAGTGGTACGTGGACCTGGTCAACGTCCACAAGGTGGCGGTGCCGGGCGTCCTGTCGAACGGCGAGCGGGAGAAGCGGGGCAACTTCGGCGCCGGCAACATCGGCATGATGTTCGAGGGGCCGTGGGGCATCCCCATCCAGAAGAAGATGAACGCGAACCTCCCGTTCGACACCGCGACCCTGCCGAAGGGCGCGACCACCGGGACCGTCGTGCGAGGATCGCTCAACTCGGTGACCACCCAGGCCCAGAACAAGGAAGCGGCCTGGAAGTTCACCCGGTGGCTGTCCGGCCCCGAGGGCAACGAGCTGTGGGCGCGGGGGACCGGGGACTTCCCGGCCCGGAAGGACGTGGCCGAGAAGCCGTTCTTCAAGGAGAACAAGCTCGCCCAGGCCTTCGTCCAGCAGATGCTCCTGCCCAACGCCAAGAGCCCGAATCTCGGCATGCCGCAGGCCGTCCAGCTCAACAAGGTCCTGACCACGGAGATCCAGAACGCCGTCCAGGCCAAGAAGACGGTCCAGCAGGCGCTCGACGACGCGGCCGCCGAGTGGAACAAGGTCCTGGCCAAGTACCAGAAGTAGCGCATCCCTCGATCCGGGGGCCCGTTCCCTCCACGGAGGAGGGGGCGGGCCCCCGGATCGCATCCCGCCCATGACGACCGCCGGAACGCGTCTCGCCGCCCGCCAGGATGTGCAGGCGTACGCGTTCCTCGCGCCGGCCCTCATCCTGCTGGTCGCGCTCCTGGTCTACCCGCTCGCCCAGGTCGTCCGGATGAGCTTCTTCGAGGTCACCGTCCGCGACGACCGCTGGGTCGGGCTCGGGAACTACGCCGCCCTCGTGCAGAGCCCGGCCTTCTGGCAGGCCGCCTGGCAGACGCTCCTCTTCACCGCGGGGAGCGTGGTCGCCCACCTCGTGATCGGGCTCGG
>CAVPSB010000043.1:0-49149 GCA_963708025.1 uncultured Candidatus Rokubacteria bacterium
GCCCTGATCGCCGACATCCGCAAGGCCCAGGGCGCCTGACCCCGGACCTCGTAGTCGTTGCAAGGAGCGAAAGGCAGGCGAAGAGGAGCGTGGTTCTCATGGGCGAGAACTGTGCCCGTCCCATGTGATGCGCGCAGCATCGCCGCCGGACTGCGGCGCGGCCCTATCGGACTGTCGTCAGTCTGCGTCAGTCACCGCGCCCAGGGAGGCGGTCGAGACCAGCTTCATGTACTTGGCGAGCAGACCGCTCGTGTAGCGCGGCTTGGGCGCCTTCCACTTCCGGCGGCGTGCCGCGAGCTGCTTTGCCGGCACATTGAGCTGGATGAGCCGCTTCGCCGCATCGATCGTGATGGAATCACCTTCCTTCACGAGCGCGATGGTGCCGCCGACATAGGCTTCGGGAGCTACGTGACCCACCACCATGCCCCAGGTGCCGCCCGAGAAGCGCCCGTCGGTGAGCAGGCCGACCGAGTCGCCGAGGCCCTGACCGATCAGCGCCGAGGTCGGCGCCAGCATCTCCTGCATGCCCGGGGCCGCCCTTCGGGCCCTCGTAGCGGATGACGAGTACGTCACCGGGCTTGATGCGCCTGGCCATGATCGCCTTCATGCAGGCGTTCTCGGAATCGAAGACCCGCGCTGGCCCGGTGATGGAGGTCTTTTTCAGGCCGGTGATCTTGGCGACGCAGCCTTCGGTGGCGAGATTGCCGCGCAGGATGGCGAGGTGCCCCTGCTTGTACATCGGCCTCGACCAGGGGCGGATCACCTGCTGGTCGGTCCGCGGCTCGTCGGCAACGTCCTTCAGCAAGTCCGCGATTTTTCTTCCTTGGATCGTCATGCAATCGCCGTGCAGCACGTCGTGGCGGAGCAGGATCTTCAGGACCTGCGGCACGCCGCCGGCGCGGTGGAAATCCACCGCGACGAAACGCCCGGAGGGCTTGAGATCGCAGAGCACGGGCACTTTCTTGCGCATGCGCTCGAAGTCGTCGATCGTCCATTTCACCCCGGCCGCGCGGGCAATCGCCAGGTAGTGGAGCACGGCATTGGTCGAGCCGCCGGTCGCCATCACCAGCGCCACGGCGTTTTCGATCGACTTGCGCGTGATGATGTCGCGCGCCCTGAGATCGTTCCTGATCGCCTCGACCAGCACCCGCGCCGAGGCGGCCGCCGAGTCGGCTTTCTCCAGATCGGGCGAGGCCATCTGCGAAGAGCCGAGCAGCGACATGCCGAGCGCTTCGAACGAAGAGCTCATGGTGTTGGCGGTGTACATTCCACCGCAGGCGCCCACCGTGGGACAGGCATTGTTTTCGATGCCCCTGAAATCCTCGTCGCTCATCTTTCCGGCGGCGTAGGCGCCGACCGCCTCGAAGGCCGACACGATCGTGAGGTCCTGACCCTTCCATTTCCCCGGCTTGATGGTTCCGCCGTAGACGTATATGCCGGGCACGTTCATGCGCGCCATCGCGATCATGCCGCCCGGCATGTTCTTGTCGCAGCCGCCGACGACGAGCACCCCGTCCATCGCCTGGCCGTTGACGCCGGTCTCGATGGCGTCGGCGATCACCTCGCGCGAGACGAGCGAGTATTTCATCGCCTCGGTGCCCATGCCGATGCCGTCGGTGACCGTCGGCACGCCGAACATCTGCGGCTTGGCGCCCGCCTGCTCCAGCGCCTGCACCGCGCGATCGACCAGCGGCTGGATGCCGGCGTTGCAGGGGTTCATGGTCGAATGGCCGTTGGCGACGCCGACGATCGGCTTGTCGAAGTCGCCGTCGCGGAAGCCGACCGCGCGCAGCATGGCGCGGTTCGGCGAGCGCGCCACGCCCTGTGTGATGAGCTGCGAGCGCCGGTTGGGTGGAGACGGTTTCTTTGCCATGGCAAGTCCTCCTGTAGCGCGATTCTGCGCCGCCGCGGCGGACGAATCCAATGCAATCGGCACGCGTCTGTAATACTCTATAGGTATGAATCTGCCGGAATTATGGCATTTGCGGTATTTCATTGCAGTCGCCGAGCGGCTCCATTTCGGCCGCGCCGCCGCGGCGCTGCACATCTCGCAGCCGCCGCTGTCGCGCGCGATCCGCGCGCTCGAGGCCCAGCTCGGCGTGACGCTGTTCGCACGCTCGCGGCGGCGGGTAGAGCTCACGCCCGAAGGCCTGCGCTTCCTCGACGAGGCGCGACGCATCGGGGCGCAACTCGAGCGCTCGGTCGCCGAGGTGCGCGGCATCGCCTCGGGCGATCGCGGCCGCTTGCGCATCGGCTTCGTGTCGCTCGCCGATTTCGGCGTGCTGCCGGGACTGCTGAAGGCCTACAAGACTGCGCGGCCCGGGGTGGCGCTGGCGCTGCGCGAGATGCTCTCGCCCGAGCAGGCCGCGGCACTCGGCGCCGGCGAGCTCGACTTCGGCTTGCTCCTGCCGCCGGTCGCCAATGCCGCCGAGCTCGAGCACATCGTCGTGCAGCGCGAGCGCTTCGTCGCCGCGCTTCCCTCGCGCCACCGTCTCGCCCGCGGCCGCGGCCGGCTGCCCGTGCGCGCGCTGGCCGACGAAGCCTTTGTCATGGTGCCGCGCGAGATCGCGCCCGGCCTGTACGATATCGTGAGCGGGCTCGCGGCGCGCGCGGGCTTCTCACTCAACGTGGCGCAGGAGGCGATACAGATGCAGACGGTAGTGAGCCTCGTGTCGAGCGGGCTCGGCGCGGCGATCGTGCCCGGATCGATCGCCAATCTCGGCCGGCGCGGCGTCGTGTATCGCGAGATCGCCGATCCACACCCGCGGCTCGATCTTTGGCTCGCGTGGCGCGGCCCGCTCGGGACAGCCGCCCGGGAGTTCGCGGCGCAGGCGCGGCAACTGGCGCGTTAGGCAATGCTCGTACACCCGAATGTCAACCTCATAGTCTTCAAGCTGGCCCGCTCGCGGTGCGCTGGTACGGGCTCATGTACCCCGCTAGTCAGGCCCCGATTCCCTCTCCCCCTTGGGGGAGAGGGTTAGGGTGAGGAGGGACCCAGGCTCCCTATCGACCCTCACCCCGACCCTCTCCCTGGAAGGGAGAGGGAACTCCTGGATCGGGGAGGCGCCGTCCAGCCGGGCCGCCTCGTAGAGCTCGCCGGGGATGGCCTGGAGCCCGGCCAGGAAGCTCATCGTGTAGAACGGGCTCCCGGTCCAGACCGCCACCGCGATGACGGCCCACATCGCGAGCCGGGGATGGGCCAGCCAGGCCACGACGTTCGTGGTCAGGCCGAGGGCCAGGAGCACGTTGTTGAGCATCCCGCTGAACTCGTCGTAGACCCACCGCCAGTTGAGCGCGGCGACGACCGTCGGGATCGCCCACGGGACGAACAGGACCGTGCGCCACACCTGGTTCAGCGGGCGCGGCCGGGCGAGCACGAGCGCCGCGGCGAGGCCGAGCACGAACTTGATCGCGACCGCCACCGCCGTGTAGAAGATCGTGTTCCAGACGATCGTGTGGAAGACCGCGTTGCCGAGCAGCTCCCCGTAGTTCCCGAGCCCGACGAAGCGACCCGGCGTGCCGGCGTGCTTCTCCTGGAAGCTGATCCAGATCGCCGAGCCGAACGGGTACACGACCACGCTGGCCAGGACCACGAGCGTCGGGAGGAGGAAGACGAAGGCGATCGCCCGCTGATCGTTCTTGAGCCGCTCCCACCGGGAGGGCGCGACGGGACCCGGGCGCGGCGTCACGCGGCTCCCGCCGCCGCGCCGACCGGCACCACGCGGCCGGCGCGGACGGTGAGCACCGGCTCCCACGACCCGCCCGGCCGCTCGACACCCGCCGTGTCGCGGAGCGGCGCCGGCGCGGGGTTCCAGGCGAGCACGGCCAGGTCCCCGCCGGCCCCGGGCGCCAGCGTCCCCGCCTCGCCGGCCAGGCCGAGGACGGCGGCCGGCCGCGCCGTCACCCGGGCGAACGCCTCCGTCTCCGGCATCCCAACCGCCAGCAGCTTGGAGAGCGTCCGGGGGAGGTCGTGGCGGGGGCTCGTGGCGAGGTGCCGTGCGTAGCGGTCCGTCGAGATCGTGTCCGGAAGGAAGCCCTCCGCGACCGCGCGCTCCGCCACCTCGAAGCTGAACGAGCTCATGCCGTGGCCGACGTCGAAGAGGACGCCCCGCTCGCGGGCGGCCCAGGCCGTGTCCCGCACCCGGCCGCCCGCCAGCAGTCCCTCCGGCTGGCCGTTGAAGCAGTAGGTCACGACGTCGCCGGCCCGCAGCCGCTCGAGCTGCGCGTCCATCGACCAGTCGTCGTGGCGCCGGCTCCCGAAGAGGAGCGGGAGGCCGGTCTCCGAGGCCGCGGCGAGGGCCCGGTCCAGGACGGCCCGCGGGTCGGTCGGGCCGCACGGCATCCGGCCGACGTTCACCGCGATCCCCCAGATCGTCCCGGCCCCGTCCCGCGCGCCGCGCACGCACGCCGCCACGTCGGCGTCGGCCAGCGACTCGAAGCAGCCCTCGGGCATCGACTCCCCGCGCCGCGAGAGGTTGAGGGCGACCCGCACCCGGGTGCGGGAGCCCTCGACCACCGCCGCCTGGTAGCGGGGCCAGTCGTCGGCGCCCGCATCCCCCTGGGACAGCACGGTCGTGGTCCCGTAGGGCAGGAGGTGGAGGTCGGGGTCGACG
This sequence comes from uncultured Candidatus Rokubacteria bacterium, assembly GCA_963708025.1. Taxonomy (GTDB): domain Bacteria; phylum Methylomirabilota; class Methylomirabilia; order Rokubacteriales; family DASRDR01; genus CAVPSB01. The sequence continues at coordinate 4,614 of CAVPSB010000043.1, forward strand.
CCGTACTTGGAGCCGCCGCGCCCCGGGTGGGCGTGGAGGTCGATCAGCCCGGGCAGCACCACCGCCTCCGGGAACCGGAAGGTCTCGGGGCCGGCGGCCGCGATGCCCGGCCCGACGGCGGCGATGCGGTCGCCCGCGATCGCGACCGCGCCCGGCCCGTCCAGCCCGGTCGCCGGGCACACCACTCGGCCGGCGTGGATCACGAGGTCATATCGGGGCTCCGCCATCGGCTCCCCGGTCAGGCCGGGGAGCGCCGGCGAAGGTCCAGGACGAAGTCGAAGCTCGCGAGCTTGACGCCCTCCGCGTCCCGGACCTTCATCACCAGGGCGGGGTTGAAGATGAAGTCCCGCTGGTTGGCCGGGTCGCCGGGGAAGTAGAGCTGGGTGGTCAGCGGCCGCTGGTTCGGCGCCTGCACCTTCACGTGGAAATGGCGGGCGCGTCCGGGGTAAAGCCCGGGCACGACGCTCTCCAGGCGGTAGCGCCCGGCATCGTCGGTGAACTGGTGCCCCCGCATCCGGAAGCCCGCGTTGTCGTAGCGCCCCTGGGCGTCGGCCTGCCAGAAGTCCAACAGGACCCGCGGGATGGGCTGGCAGTCCGTGCCGAGCACGGCGCCCTCCACCACGATCCGCGGGCCCGACAGGCCCGGCTCCAGGAGCGAGGCCCGGAGCGGCGAGCTCGGCTTGAAGTAGGGGCCCTCGGTCTGGGACGGCGTGGTCGCACCCCCGTCCCCGCAGGCCGGCGTCGGCTCGATCCGGGAGCCCTGGGCCGCGGCTCCCGGTAGCTCGACGATCACGCTGGTGATGGCGAGGGCGGCGGGCACCCCGACCGACACTCCCAGGAACTCGCGACGGGTCTGGCTGCGCTCGGGATCCGTTGTCATGCTGCGTCCTTCCTCCGTTCATCGGTCGATCGGCCGGCGGGGCGGTCCACGCGGCCGGTAGGTGCTGATGTCAACGTCGCGTCTCCGATTATCCCCCAGCCCGTCCCCGGGTGCTACCATGGCGCCCCGATGCGGTTGGTTCTGGCCGGGCTGGCCCTCTCGCTCTCGGTGGAGACCTATGTGCACACGGCGAACAACGCCTTCACCGCGCCTGGCTTCACCGCATGGGTGCTGAGCATCGGCGTGTGGATGGTGGTCCTCGCCCAGCGTCCTCCGGACACGTTGCTCGCCGATGGGCGCCGGTGGGTCACACTGCTCCCGGCCCGTGTCCGGGGATCGGCGCGCGTCGGCATCCTGCCACTGATCGCCCTGGCCGCCATCATGGGCACCGCCATCTTCTTTCGCGTGCACCGGCTCGATGGGATTCCCGACGAGATGACCAGCGACCACGTCGAGAAGCTCCTGGACGCCCATGCCGTCGCGGCAGGGCACCTTCACGTCTTCTTCCCACACAACGGTGGCGCGAGGCGTTTCAGTTCTATCTCGTCCCCCTGGTCGCGTGGCTCTCCGGAACCGGCTTCGGGTTCATGTCGCTGAAGATCGCCTCCGGCCTGGAAGCGCTGGCTCTCGTCCCGCTGATGATCCGGCTCGGTCACCGCGCCGTCGATCGCGAGACCGGCGTCTACGCCGCCGCCCTCCTCTCGATCTCGTGGTGGCACACGATGCTCGGACGGCTGGCGCTGCGCATCGTCATGACCCCCCTGGTCTTCTCGCTCGTCCTCATCACCCTGATCCAGGGCATCCGGACCGGTGAGCGCCGACCGTGGCTGTGGGCCGGGTTCTGGATGGGGTGTGGGGTCTACGCGTATCAGGCGCTGCGCCTGACGCCGGCGGTCGCCCTGCTGGCTTTCACGATCGCGGTCGCCGGCCCGGTGACGCGAGCCGCCATCGCCCGGGTCCGCCATCGCGTCGATGCCCCCGCGCTCCGGGTGATGGCCGTCCGCGCGGTATCGCGGCAAGGCCTGAACCTGCTCTGCTCGGGCCTGGTCGCGCTGGCGGTCTGCGTGCCGATGCTGCGTTACTGGCGCGACTCACCCGACGACCTGTGGCGGCGCGCACTCACCCGGATGACCGCTCGTGAGGTCGGCATCCACGGACCACCCCTCGAAGTGCTCGCCGGCAACTACGTCACGGCCCTCGGCATGTTCAACGTCAAGGGTGACGGTTCGTGGTTCAGCGCGGTGCCCGGGGCGCCGATGCTGGACACGATCACGGGCGCGCTCCTCGTCCTCGGCCTGATCGCGTGGCTGGTCCGCCTGATCGCTCGCCGTGATCCGGTCGATTCCTTTCTGCTCGCGGCAGGGCTGGTCATGCTGCTGCCATCCGCGCTCGCGCTGGCGTTTCCCATCGAGAACCCCAGCGCGACCCGCGCGAGCGGAACGATCCCGATCGTGTTCCTGATGGCGGCCTGGCCGCTCGCGCTGATTCGCCAGGGGGCGCGCGCCGTGCTGGGCCGCGGCCCCGGCACCCTGCTGGCGGGAGCCGTCATCGCCCTGCTCCTGGCCGGCTCCGCCGCCGCGAACTACCATCGCTACTTCGTCGAGTACGACGCGTCCTACCGGCGAGGCGCGCTGAACCCCGGCGAGGTCGCTCGCGCCGTACGCGACGTGATCGGCAAGGACACGCCCGTGGACGGCGTGTGGCTGGAAGGCTGGCCCTTCTGGCACGATTACCGGGCGATCGGGATCGAGGCCGGGGATCTGGCGTTCAAGAATGCCCTCCTCGACGGGCCGGCGCTGGAGCACCACCTGGCGCGGGTTCCCGAGCGGTTCACGATCCGACCGCTGGTGTTCATCGTGCATCCAAGGGACGCCGCCGCGCTCGACGTCCTGAAACGGCACTTCCCGACCGGCCAGCCACGTCCCTATCGGGGCCGGATGGAGCACCGCGAGTTCGTGCTCTTCGTCGTCCCACGCGAGTAGCCCGTCGGTCGGGTGGTGCGCTTGCCGCCCAGGGACGGCTTCGCCTATGATCGACCCGCCGAGGCGGCGGTGTCGCGAGCCGCGAACCCGAGACCCGACGAGAGGGAGCCGACCCCGATGGCACAAGCGGTGAGCTGGCCGAACGGTGCCCGGTGCGCCGTGATGCTGACCTTCGACCTGGACGGCGAGAGCCCCTGGATCCACCGCGACCCGGCGCTGGCCGAGCGGCCGCTCCACATGTCGATGGGCGCCTACGGGCCGAAGACCGGGGCGCCGCGCCTGCTGGAGCTGCTGGACCGCTACGGCATCCAGACCTGCTTCTTCATCCCGGGCTGGATCGTGGAGCGCTACCCGGCCCTGTGCGAGGAGATCGTGCGCCGCGGCCACGAGGTGGGCCACCACGGCTACCTCCACGAGAAGCCGTTCTTCATGAAGAGCCGGGACGAGGAGGAAGAGCTGCTCCAGAAGAGCCTCGACGTCTTCCAGAAGGTCCTCGGGGTGAAGCCGCTGGGCGCCCGGGCCCCGTCGGCGGATCCCAGCCCGCACACCATGGACCTCCTCAAGCAGCACGGCTTCGTCTATCACTCGAACGCGCTCGACACCGACCTCCCCTACTGCCACCAGACGCCCCATGGCCCCCTGGTCGAGTTCCCCACCGCCTGGTGCAACAACGACGCTCCCTTCTTCATGTTCAGCTCGGTGCCGCCGGTGGGCAACGGGATCTGGAGCCAGCAGGACGTCTGGGAGATCTGGTCCGAGGAGTTCGAGGGCATGTACGCCGAGGGCGGCTTCTACAACTGGCTCGGCCATCCCCAGATCGTCGGCCGGCCGTCGCGGGTGCGCATGCTGGAGCGGCTGATCCAGCTCATCCTCGGGAAGCGCAGCGTCTGGTGGCCGAAGCCGATCGAGCTGGCCCGGTTCTGGCTCACGCGGGCCACCCCCTGATGGCCCTTCTCGAGAAGCGGGTCGCGCTGGTGACCGGCGCCAGCCGCGGCTTCGGCCGGGCCATCGCCCTCGCCTTCGCGGCGGAGGGGGCCGCGGTCGTCGTGAACTACGTCGGCAGTCGCCCCCAGGCCGAGGAGGTGGCGGCCACCATCCGCGACCTGGGGCGGGACGCCGTCGTCGTCCGCGCCGACGTGGCGCGCGAGGACGACGTGCGCCACCTGGTCGAGGCGACCCTCACCCGGTTCGGCCGGCTGGATGTCCTTGTCAACAACGCCGGCATCATGACGCACGGCCCCTTCCTCGAGGTCGCGGTGGCCGACTACGATCGGATGCTGGCGGTCAACGTGGTCGGCACCATGCTGTGCACGCGGGCGGCCCTGCCGGCGATGATCGAGCGGGGCCACGGCCGCATCATCAACCTCTCCTCGCAGCTCGGGACCATCGGGGGCGTGGCGGGTGGCGGCCAGGCCGCTTACGCCGCCACCAAGGGGGCGATCGACTCCTTCACCAAGGCCATCGCCCGCGAGTTCGGCCACCACGGCATCACCGCCAACGCCATCGCGCCAGGCTCGATCGAGACCGACATGAGCCGGGCCGTGATGACGCCCGAGTTCAAGGCGCGGCGGATCCAGGAGCTGCCGGTCCGCCGGATGGGGACCGTGGAGGACGTCGCCCACGTCGCCGTGTTCCTGGCCTCCGAGGCATCGGGGTTCCTCACCGGCCAGATCGTCCACGCCAGCGGCGGCCTCGTCATGGTCTGACAGGGAGGCGACATCGATGCGCCACTTCAGAGGAACGATCTTCGGCGTGCTGGCGGTCCTGCTGCTGGGCTGGGCGGGGGCCGTGGGTGCGGCCAAGGACACCCTGGTCATCGGCATGCCGACCGACGTGCCGATCTTCGACACCCACAAGGCGACCGGGCTCCACAACGGGAGCATTCTGAACCAGGTGTCGGAGCCGCTGGTCGGCCTCTCGCCCCGGGGCGAGGTGATCCCGTACCTCGTGGAGTCGTGGGAGCAGTCGAAGGACGGGCGGAGCTGGACGCTCCGCCTCCGCAAGGGCATCCGGTTCACCGACGGAACGCCGGTCAACGCCGAGGCGATCCGGTTCTCGCTGGAGCGCTTCCGCAAGCACTCGATCGGCAAGGCCACGCTGGCGATCGTCGAGAGCGTGGAGGTGGTGGACGACGCGACCCTCAGGATCACGACCCGGGCGCCCTACGCCCCGCTGATCGCGACGCTCGGCTATCACTGGATCGTGGTCTACAGCGAGGCCCAGATCAAGAAGGTCGGCGACGAGAACCTTCACACCGCGCCGATCGGCAGCGGCCCCTACCGCTTCGTCCACCACAAGCGGGGCCAGGAGGTCCGCCTGGAGGCCAACGACCAGTACTGGGGCGGGCGGCCCCGGATCCGGACCATCGTCAGCCGCCCCTACCCCGACATGAGCGCCCGGATCCTGGCCCTGGAGAGCGGCGACGTCGACCTGATCTTCCAGGTCCCGCCCCAGGAGGCGGCGCGGCTCGCGAAGAACCCGGGCCTCGTCGTGTACACGCCACCCACCGCCCGCGTCATCTGGCTCTACCTGAACACCCAGTGGGGCCCCTTCAAGGACAAGCGGGTCCGCCAAGCGCTCTACTACGCGATCGACCGCGACGCGGTCGTGAAGAACATCTTCGCCGGGATGGCGCGGCTGCTCCGGTCCCCGGGTCCGGCCGGCAGCTACGGCTACACCGAGGCCTACGACCGGTACGCCTTCAACCCGGAGCGGGCCCGCCAGCTCCTCCGCGAGGCCGGCCAGCCCAACCTCACCTTCACGGTCCACCACTCGCCCGGGCGGTACCTCTTGAGCGGCCAGGTGCTGGAGGCGATGCAGAGCTACCTGCGCCAGGTCGGGGTCACCATGAAGATCGTCGACCTCGAGTGGGGCACGCTCTCGCAGCTCTCCGCCCAGCCGGTGGACAAGAGCCCGATCCAGGCGGTGTTCTTCGGGTGGCGCTCGGTCAACGGCGACATCGACAGCGCCATCCAGGACTTCGCCTCCCGCTTCTGGCGGCCGGGCGGCAATAACGTGTCGTTCTACAAGAGCGAGGAGTTCGACCGGCTGCTCGACGCCGAGCAGAGCACCCTGGATCCGAAGAAGCGGGTCGAGATCCTCCACCGCATGCAGGAGATCCTGATGGACGACGTCCCCGCCCTGTTCCTCTACGGCGAGCCGTCCATCTGGGCGGCGAAGAAGAGCCTGAAGGGCATCGAGTTCAACCCGCTGGAGTCGCTGCATCCCCTCCACAAGGCGTACTTCGAGGAATGATCCACCAATGATCGTCCGGGGCGGCACCCTCATCGACGGCACCGGCGCCTCGCCCGCGCGCGACGCCGTCCTCGCGATCCGCGACGGGCGCATCGAGGCGGTGACCGCGGGGGCCGGCCGGCCGCCGACGACCGGGGACGGCGAGGTCGTTGACGCCTCGGGGCTGACCATCCTGCCCGGGCTGATCGACTGCCACGATCACCTGGCGATGCACGGGTACGACCTCCCGCGGCGGTGGGGGCTCGACGAGCCGTCGAGCGCGCGGAGCCTGCGCACGGCCGCCGTCCTCGCCCGGACCCTGGCGTCCGGCTACACGACGGTCCGGGACGCCGGGGGCCTGGACGCCGGCTTCCCGCTGGCCATCGACGAGGGGCTCGCCGCCGGACCCCGGCTGGTGCTGGCCCTCGCCATCGTCTCCCCGACCGGCGGGATCGGCGACCGGGTCAGCCCCTCCGGCCACGACTGCCTCGTCCCCCCGGACCCCGCGCTCCCGTCCGGCGTCGCCAACGGCGTCGAGGCCCTGCGGGCCACCCTCCGGACGCTGGTGCGGGCGGGGGCGGATGTCATCAAGTGCGCGACGACGGGCGGGGCCAGCGGGCGGGCCGGGCACGGGCCGAAGGACCCCGCCTTCAACGCCGACGAGCTGGCCGCCCTCGTGGACGAGGCGCACGCGCTCGGCCGGCGGGTCATGTGCCACGCCCTCGGCGGGCCGGGCCTCCGCGCCGCCGTCGCGGCGGGGGTCGATTCCATCGAGCACGGCTGCTACCTCGACGAGGACCCCGAGCTGATCCCGATGATGGCCGAGCGCGGCACCTTCTGGGTGCCCACCCTGACCGTCTACGCGTTCCATCGTGCGTCCCCGACCCCCCACGTCCGGGAGCGCGCCCGGGCGCTCCACGAGCACCACGTCGCCAGCCTCGAGCGGGCGGTCCGGGCCGGCATCCGGATCGTCGCCGGCACCGACGCCGGCGGCCACGGTCACCCGCCCAACGCGGCGGAGCTCCAGCACCTGGTGGAGGCCGGTCTCTCGCCGATGCTGGCGCTCCAGGCGGCGACCGGGCTGGCGGCGGAGTGCCTGGGGCTCGAGCGCGAGATCGGCACCCTCGAGAAGGGGAAGCGCGCCGACCTCGTCGCGGTCGAGGGTGATCCCCTCCGGGACGTCCGCCTCCTACAGGATCCCGGGCGCATCCGGCTCGTCGTGAAGGACGGAGTGGTCGTGCGCCGGGCCTGAGCCGGGCGATGTGGCGGCTCACGCTCACCCGGCTCCTGGCCGGCCTCCCTGCCCTCCTCGTCGTCACCGCGCTCGTCTTCGCGATCGTCCGCCTGATCCCCGGCGACCCCGCGCGGATCCTGGCCGGCGAGTACGCGACGGACCAGGTCGTCCGCGAGCTGCGCCAGCGCTGGCAGCTCGACCGGCCCCTGCCCGTCCAGTACGGCGTCTACCTCGGTGGCCTCCTCCGGGGAGATCTCGGGCGCTCCACCGCGACGTCGCTGCCGGTGGCGCCCGAGCTGCTGGAGCGGTTCCTGCGCACCGTCCAGCTGGCGACGGCCGCGATCCTGATCGCGGCCGGGGTGGGCGGCCTGGCCGGGGTCGTGGGCGCCGTGCGCCGGGCCTCGCTGGCCGACTACGTGGCGACGGTGCTGGCCCTGGCCGGGGTGTTGACGCCGATCTTCTGGTCGGGGCTGATCCTCATCCTGCTCTTCGCGGTGTGGCTGCCGTGGCTCCCCGCCGGCGGCAGCGGCACCCTCGCCCACCTGGTGCTGCCCGCCGTCAGCCTGGGGCTCTTCGGCGCCGGGGTGATCGCGCGCCAGACCCGCTCGGCCATGCTCGAGACCCTCGGCGAGGAGTTCGTGCGGACCGCGCGCGCCAAGGGCCTGGCCGAGCGCCGCGTCGTCTACAAGCACGCGCTGAAAAACGCGCTCATCCCGATCGTGACCGTCCTGGGCGACCAGTTCGGGCGGCTGCTCGGCGGCGCCATCCTGACCGAGACCGTGTTCTCGTGGCCCGGGATGGGACGCTACCTGATCGAGGCGATCGGGATGCGGGATTACGCGGTCATCCAGGCGATCATCCTCGTCTTCGCGGTGTCCTTCCTGGTGGTCAACCTGGTCGTCGACGTCTCGTACGGCCTCCTCGACCCGAGGGTGCGGGTGGAATGAGGCGCCTCGGGTCGCCGGCCGCCCGGCGCTTTCGCCGGCATCGCGGGGCCGTCGCCGGCGCCGCCATCGCGCTGGCCTTCGCCGCCGTCGCCCTGCTGGCGCCCTGGCTGGCGCCGTACGACCCCGTGGCGGTGCAGCTCGCGGCGAACCTCCGGCCGCCCTCCTGGACCCATCCGTTCGGGACGGACAGTCTCGGCCGCGACGTGCTCTCCCAGACGATCTACGGCGCGCGCGTCTCGCTCACGATCGGCTTCGTCTCGGTCGCCCTGGCCCTGCTGGGCGGCGTGCCCATCGGCGCGCTCGCCGGCTACACCGGCGGCTGGGCCGACCGCCTCACCATGCGCCTGGTGGACGTCCTCGTCTCGTTCCCGACGCTCCTCCTCGCCATCATCGTCATCACCATCTTCGGTCCCGGTCTCTTCCACGCCATGATCGCCATCGGGATCGCCCAGATCCCCCTCTACGCGCGGCTCACGCGAAGCGCCGTGCTGAAGGTCAAGGCCCTCGACTACGTGGCCGCCGCCCGGGCGAGCGGGGCGCCGGCCGCCCGGATCCTGTGGCGCCACGTCTTCCCGAACTGCCTGTCCCCGCTCCTCGTGCAGTCGACCCTCTTCTTCGCCACCGCGATCCTGTCCGCCGCGTACCTCGGGTTCCTCGGTCTCGGCGCCCAGCCCCCCACGCCCGAGTGGGGCACCATGCTGAGCAAGGCCCGCGACTTCCTCCGGGTGGCGCCCCACGTGTCGATCTTCCCCGGGCTCACGATCATGGTGACCGTGCTGGGACTGAACCTCCTCGGCGACGGCCTCCGCGACGTGCTCGACCCGCGGACCGGCCTCGGCTGAGCTTGGCAGAGCCGCGCGGGGAGAGGCGCGACGCCGGACCGGAGGCGTCCGGCGTCGCCCGTACCAGCAGTGTCGCTATCGTCCGCCAGGCACCACGGAGTTGTGCACGTCCACGATCTGCCACCGCCCGTCGAGCTTCATCCACACCATGCTGGCGCGATAGGGGTACGTCGTGACGTGACCACCCGGTCCACGACGGTCAGATCTGCGTAGCTGTTGACGACGGCAACGGTCTCGTTCGCATAGACACGGGTGACCGCGCCACGGCCGACTACGCTCCGTTGTGGGTAGTTCTTGAAGAGCTCGCTGAAGTACGCACGAATCGCCTGCTTGCCTTCGATCCGAAACCCGCCACTAGTCAGACCGATGAACACGGCGTTGTCGGCGAAGTGTGCCGTGATGCCGTCTGCGTCGCCGTTGGCCCACGCCTGGCGCCGCTGCTGACCGATGGCCGCGATGTCTTCCGCCGGGCCCGCCCATGCCTCGCCGGCGAGCGCGCCCAGGAATACGAGCATGACGAGAATCGTCCGCTTCATGGAATGCCCCTCCTCGTCGAAGCCGGGCCGGTGAACAATGCGAGAATGAAGGCAGTCAGCGGGCCGCGAGTGCGCAGGCGGAGAGCGGCCGCGCGGACATGCCCCCGCGTCGAGGGCATTCAGACAGGGCACGCGGGTCGATTCGGGAGACACGCCGAACCTCCTGCTGGAGAAACGTGGATCACGAGAGGCTGGATCCGACGCCGTGCCTCTCCCGCGGCGCGGCCAGCATAACCGATCAGCGGCCCGGCGCAACAGGGGCATGCTGACGCGCCGCCCGTCCTCCCGATGACGCTCCCGCTCGGTCGGCTCCTGCTCCTCGGTGCGCTGACGCTCTTCTGGGGCGGCAACTGGCCCGCGCTCAAGCTGGCCGTCCGCGAGATCGACCCCTGGATCTTCCGGACACGGCCTGCCTGCTCCTGGGCGGCGGGGCGCTCCTCACGCTGGTCCGGGCCGGCGGACAGTCGCTCGCGGTCCCGCGGCGGGAGCGGGGGCCGCTCTGCCTGGTCGCCCTGTTCAACATCACCGCCTGGCACCTCCTGTCGGCCTACGGGCTGACGCTCGTCCAGGCCGGCCGGGCGGCGATCATCGCCTACACGATGCCGCTCTGGACGGTTCTCCTCGGCCGACTCTTCCTGGGCGAGCGGCTGACGGCAGCCAGGGCGGTCGCCCTCGTCCTCGGCACCGCCGGCCTGGCCGTGCTGATCGCGCCGGACGTGCGGGCGCTCCGGGCGGCGCCGGCCGGCGTGCTCCTCATGCTCGCCTCGGCGATCCTCTGGGCCGTGGGCACCGTGCTGATCAAGGCGTTCCGGTGGACGATCCCGACGGCGACCCTCACCGGCTGGCAGCTCGTCCTCGGCGCCGTCCCCATCGCCATCGGTGCCCTGCTGCGCCTCGGCTGGGGGCCGGACGGTGGCGGCTCTCCACGCGGTGACCCACCTGAGCCCCCCGGCGCTGGCCGGCGCCGCCTACGCCACGTTCGTGGGCGTCACCTTCTGCCACTGGGCCTGGTTCAAGCTGGTGGGCGCCCTGCCGGCGGCGGTGGCGGCGATCGGGGTCCTCGGCATCCCGGTGGTCGGCGTCTTCTCGAGCGCGCTCCTCATCGGAGAGCCGGTCGGGGCGGCCGAGCTGGCGGCGCTGGCCCTGGTCGTGTCCGGGCTCGCGGTCCTGCTGGGCGGCCCGAGCAAGCCGTGAGCCCGCGCCTTGACAGCCTCGCGAGACTCGGCGCAGTATCCCGCCATGGTGCGACGACCCCAGCCGCCGGGAGGCAGAGCGACATGAGCACGACCGACCGTGAGTGGAGCGACGAGGTCGGCCGGCGCGAGGCCGACCTGATCGCGCTCCGGCGCGACTTCCACCGGCATCCCGAGCTGAGCCACCAGGAGCGGCGTACGGCGGAGGTGATCGCCGAGCGCCTGCACGCCGCCAAGCTCGAGGTGCGCACCGGCGTCGCCGGCACCGGGGTCGTCGGCGTGCTCCGCGGCGACCGGCCCGGGCGGACGATCGCCTGGCGAGCCGACATCGACGCCCTGCCCCTGACCGAGACGCTCCAGGCGCCCTTCGCCTCCGGCACGCCGGGCGTCATGCACGCCTGCGGCCACGACGGCCACACCGCCATCGGGCTCACCCTGGCCGACATCCTCGCCGCGCGTCGCGCCGTGGTTGCGGGCACCGCCGTCTTCCTCTTCCAGCCGGCGGAGGAGGTGCTGGGCGGAGCCCGTCCCATGATCGAGGCGGGCGTGCTCGACGATCCGCGCGTGGACGAGGTGTACGGGCTGCACCTGACGACGCTCCACCGGGTCGGCCACGCTCAGGTCCGGTCCGGCCCCTTGATGGCCTCGGCCGACGCCTTCACCGTGGAGGTGCGGGGCACCGGCGGCCACGGCGCCATGCCGCACCTGTCCATCGACCCCATCACGGCGGCGGCCAACATCCTGCTCGGGATGCAGAGCCTGGTGTCGCGCGAGATCTCCGCCCAGGACAGCGCCGTCCTCACGGTGGGCCAGATCGTCTCGGGCACCAAGGGCAACGTGCTGCCGGACCGGGCCATCATGCGGGGCACCATCCGCACGTTCGAGGCAGGGGTGCGCGAGCACCTGGTCTCCCGGCTGAGGGACTTCGTCACGCACATCGCGAAGGCCTACCGGGCCGAGGCGGAGATGCGACTCGAGGGCGGCTCCTGTCCGGCCGTGGTGAACCACGCCGGCCCGGCCGAGCTGGTGCGGCAATGCCTGGTGGCCGAGCTGGGCGACGAGGCCGTCACCGAGGGCCGCCTGGTCATGGCCAGCGACGACATGAGCCTCTTCCTGCGCGAGCGGCCCGGCTGTTACTTCCGCGTCGGCATCGCGCCGGCGGCCGGCCCCGCCCGGCCGCATCACGCACCGGAGTTCGAGATGGACGAGGGAGGCCTGGCGGTGGGATTGCGCACGGGGCTGGGCGTGATGCGCGCCGCCCTCGCGCGCTGAGCCACGGAGGAGAGGAACCATGGCACAGCTCAGCAGCATCGACAGGGCGTTCAGCCAGGCGGTGGCGTCGAAGGCCATGCCGGGCATCGTGGTGACCGCCGCCACCGACAAGGGCGTGCTCTACGAGGGGGCGTTCGGCCAGCGGGAGATCGGCAAGGACGCGCCGATGACCCCCGACACGGTCGTGTGGATCGCCTCGATGACCAAGGCCATCACCGCGACCGCCGTCATGCAGCTCGTCGAGAAGGGCAAGCTCGACCTGGAGCGTCCGGCCAGCGAGGTGGTCCCGCAGCTCGCCGCCGCCCGGGTGCTCGAGGGCTTCGACCCGGCGGGCCAGCCACGCCTCCGGGCGCCCCGGCGGCCGATCACGCTCCGCCACCTCCTGACGCACACCGCGGGCTTCAGCTACGAGATCTGGAGCCCGGAGATCGTCCGGTACCAGACCGCCACCGGCACGCCGGGGATCACGACCTGCACGAACGCGGCGCTGACCACGCCCTTGCTGTTCGACCCGGGCGACCGGTGGGAGTACGGGATCGGCATCGACTGGGCGGGCAAGATGGTGGAGGCCACCAGCGGGCAGCGGCTCGACCGGTACTTCCAGGAGCACATCTTCGGCCCGCTCGGCATGCGCGACACGTCGTTCACGCTCACGCCGTCCCAGCGCGCCCGACTGGCCAGCGTGCACCAGCGGGGTGATGGCGGGGCGCTCGCCCCGATCGAGTTCGGGCTCCCCGAGGAGCCCGAGTTCCACATGGGCGGCGGCGGGCTCTACGGCACTGCCCGGGACTACCTGGCCTTCGCGCGGATGATCATGCAGGACGGCAGCCTCGACGGGGCCCGGGTGCTGAGCCCGGAGACCGTCGCCCTCATGGCGCGGAACCACATCGGGGCACTCGACATCGGCGTGTTCAAGACCGCGATCCCGGGGCTGTCCCACGACGTCGAGCTGTTCCCGGGCATGGTCAAGCAGTGGGGCCTGAGCTTCCTGATCAACACCCAGCCGGTGCCGGGAGGCCGCTCGGCCGGGAGCCTGGCCTGGGCCGGCCTCGCCAACACGTACTTCTGGATCGACCGCACCCGGCGCGTCTCGGGCGTCTTCCTGTCGCAGGTGCTCCCGTTCTACGACCCCACCGCGATCGACCTGCTCGTCAAGTTCGAGACCGAGGTCTACCGGGCCCTCTAGGCCCGGGCTTCACGAGGCCGGCCGGAGCAGGAGGTCGGCCTCGAGACGGATGTTGTCCTCGACGCTGAGGACGACCGACACCCGGGGGATCGGGAGGCCGAAGTCCGGGAAGCGGAAGGCCGTCCGCGCCCGGAGCATCACGTCCGCGTCGCTGAAGGTCGCCGTGCTCTCCCAGGTGATCCGTCGGGTCACCTCCCGGACGGTGAAGTCCCCGAGGACCTCGAACGACGCGCTGCCGGTCGAAGGGAGCGGAAGGCTCAGGCCCCGGATCTCGACCGGAAGGAACACCGCCGTCGGGTAGCGGTCCGTCTCCAGCGTGTTCCGCCTGAGAAAGCGGTCCCGCCGATCCTGGTCGCTCTGCAAGGTCCGCAGGTCGACCGCCAGCCGCGAGTCGCCGGCGAGGACCCGGCCCTGGGGGTCCAGGGCGATCCCGCCGTCGATGGCCCGCGTGGCCCCGATGGCGTCGTTGGGGAAGTTGAGGCCGACCAGCTGCTCGCGAACGCGGTAGCGGACCTCGCTGCGCTCCGCGACCACGGTGTACCGAACCGCGGCGCTCTGCGCGTGGGCCGTGCCGACCGGCGACGGCGGCCTGGACCTCCCGCGCGCGCCGCGACTGCTCGGGTCCCCGGCGACCAGGAGGACGAGGATCCCGGCGGCGGTAGCGACCCACGGAGCCGCCTTCCACACCCGATGCAACATCAGTCACCTCCACCCCGAGGAAACGACCCCGCGCTCACGATCCGGCACCCCAGCGGAGACGCCCGGTCAGCGCGGCGCCCCGGGGGACCCACGGCCGGAGCGCGGCCAGGGCCAGGAGCCCCAGCGTGCCGTCGACCGCGAACGCGGTCGACACGCCCCAGTGCTGGGAGACGAAGCCGACGAAGAAGGCGCCGATCGGGAAGACGCCGCTGGACAGGAGCGTGTAGAGGCTCATGATGCGGCCGCGCAGGGCGTCGGGCACGGAGAGCTGGAGAAAGGTGTTGGTGCCGGCGTTGGCCATGGTGCCGGCGAAGCCGGTCAGGCCGAGGAGCAGCGCCGCCACCCAGAAGTGCCGCACGGCGGCGAGCCCCAGCAGGAAGCTGCAGGCGCTCCCGACGGCGAGCGCGATGCCGGCCGGCGCCGGCGGGCGGGCGCCGAGGGCGCCGAGGGAGAGCCCGGCCAGCACGGCGCCCAGCCCCAGCGACGTCATCAGCATGCCGAACCCTTCCGAGCCCTGGCCGAGGACGTTCCGGGCCAGCAGCGGAACGTACACGCTGAAGTTGAACACGCAGAAGCTCACCACGACCTGGAGCGTCAGGACGAACCGGACGACGTCCGTGCGGCCCGCGTAGGCGAACCCCTCGACCAGGTCGCCGGCGAAGGTGGTCGCCGTCGCGCGCGGACGCGGGGGCCGCGCGGGAACCTTGAGCAGGGTCGTGATGGCGACGGCAAAGGCCAGCGCGTTCAGCAAGAAGCCGGGCGAGAGGCCCACGCGGGCGATGAGCACGCCGGCGATCGCCGGGCCGATGATCCGCGCGGAGTTGAAGGAAGCCGAATTGAGGCCGACCGCGCTCGCCACGCGCTCCCGCCCGACCAGCTCGATCACGAACGCCTGGCGCGTGGGCTGGTCGATCGCGTTCATGACGCCCCAGAGCACGGCGAGCGTGGCCACGTGCCAGTAGGCGGCGTGACCGCTCCACACCAGGAGCCCCAGGGTGAGAGCGAGGCAGCCCTGCCCGGCCTGGGTGGCGAGGAGGAGGTGGCGCTTGGTGACGCGGTCGGCGAGGACGCCCGTGAACGCGCCGAGGAAGAGGATGGGGCCGAACTGGAGCGTGGAGAGGAGACCCAGGAGGAGCGGTGAGTCGGTCAGCTGGAGGACCAGCCACGACTGGCTGATCGACTGCATCCAAGCGCCGATCTGGGAGACCAGGTTGCCGGCGTAGTAGACGCGGTAGTCGCGTTCGCCCAGCGCGCGGAGACCGGCGGGAAGCGCCATCGGATGACCAGACTACCACCCGGACCCTTTCCCCGGGTCATCGCGGCGCGCTCTCCCCGGTCGGGTCGGGCGGCAGCTCAGAGAGTCTTCAGGAACTCGATGAGCGCCCGCTTGTCGGCATCGGCCAGGTCCGCGCCGAACTCGTGGCCCCGGTCCACCACGAAGTCCGGGCACTTGCTCACCGAGAGCAGGTCCGGCACCAGCTCGCGCAGGAGCCGGGTCCGCTCGCCGCCATCGGTGATGGCCTCGTCCTTGATGCGCCGGAGGACGCGCCTGGTCTTCAGCACGACCCGCAGGAGATCGGCGAGCCGATCCGGCTCGAACGACAGCTCGCTGTCGAGATTGGCGAGCAGGTTCACCGGGGTCCCCGCGGGGATCGGCCCGATCCGGAGCTCCTTCTCGCCGGACTCCAGCAGCTTGTCCCGGAGGATCTCCGGGAGGAAGACCCGGTTGACCACGAGGTAGCTCTCCTGGGTCGTCCGGTAGATCGGCGGGCAGAACGGCAGGCCCCACCGCCGCTCGCAGTCGCGCTGCTCCCGCTTCTCCGGCCAGAGGAGCTTCTCGACGGCGTCGTCGAACGCCTCCATCCGCCCCGCCACCGACGGGTCGCCGGTGAACGCGCCCAGGGAGTTGTTGTGGAGGAGCGGCGCCGAGGCCCAGACGCCGACGAGGGACGGGACCCGGTAGTACCCGCGGCCGCCCCCCGGCATGACGTGGGTCGTCGTCGTGCCGTCGAGCGGGTGCCGGATCGCGATCGGGCCCACCGCGGGCAGGCTCTTGTAGGTCTCCGACGAGAAGTTGTCCCAGACGTGACCCCGGATGGCGTTCGTCGCGAGCGCCGCGCACGCGTTGGTCTTGACGTCGCTGACCGGAATGCGCGCGTCGGTCGACAGGAAGTTGCCCTCCCGGAAGTCGGGCTTCAGCACTTCCTGGCGCATCCACTCGCGGTACTCGGCGGAGCCGCGCGCGACCGGCGGCGAAGGCTGCTTGCTCGAGTGGCAGCCCGCGCAGCGGGCGGCGAAGACGAGCTTGCCCTGCGTCAGCACCGCCGGGTCGCGCGTCAGGTACGCGCGAGCCGCCGGGGGCGTCCTCGAGCCGGTGGGGGCGGGCGGCCCTGAGGAAGTACCGGGCCAGGTGCTCGAGGCGGGCCTCGGTGGCGAGCCAGTAGACCGAGTTCCGCCGGGCCACCGCCACCTCGAGCGGCGTCTGGCGCTTCCCGCCGACCAGGAGGTTGAAGTGGCGGAGCCACTCCTCGTGGTAGCTGCCGACGTTGACGTAGACGCGCCCGAGCGCGGCCAGGATGCCGGCGGAGTCGGCGCCGTCCTTGAGCACGTGGGGTACCGGCAGGCGGAGCTTCGCCGCCGGTCAGCTCGAGCGCCCCGCCCCGGATCTCCTCGGGGACCGCGACCCCGAGCCGGGCGCCGACCTCG
Source organism: uncultured Candidatus Rokubacteria bacterium (assembly GCA_963708025.1). Lineage (GTDB taxonomy): Bacteria > Methylomirabilota > Methylomirabilia > Rokubacteriales > DASRDR01 > CAVPSB01. The sequence goes on from CAVPSB010000043.1 coordinate 21,325, forward strand.
TAGATGGCGTTCATCGTGCGCGGGTTGTTGAGGTTGTCGGTGGCGATGAGGGAGGTGTCGAGGGCCCCCGGAGGCGAGCTGTTGAAGAGCTGCCAGACGAAGTTGTCGGGCCCGAGGTCGTGGAGGAAGATCCGGCCGCTCCGGAAGTACTGGCTCCCCACGTAGGCGGAGAGGTTCTCCCACCGGGGCCGCTCGGGGTCGTCGGGCGGACGCACCGGATCCGGCCCCACGTGGCAGAAGGCGCACGCCATGCCGACCCGGTACGGCCGGACGAGCCGCGGGTTCAGGTAGTAGTCGGGATCCCGGTAGTAGCGCTCGCCGTCCCAGGCCTTCCGGGCGGCCTCGTCGAAGGCCGGGTTGTCGAAGACCCGGAGCCCGAGGACACCGGACGACCGGCCGTAGACCCGCGGATCGACCGCGGCCGGCGCCGGCCCCTCCGGCTCGTCCAGCCAGAGCCCGTACCGGTCGGGCCGCGCCGCCGCGCGGAACCCGGGCTCGTTCATGAGCCCGTAGTAGCGGAAGCGCTCGCCCCGCCGGCGCGTGTCGAGGGTCTTGAGGAGGTCGACGCTGCCGAAGCTGTGGTTCGCCACGTAGTCCCAGAACCCCTCGTTCCCGGCCGTCCAGATCAGCCAGGTGTTGCGGCCCTTGATCTCCTCGGGCGCGAGCGACACCCCGCCGTCCATGCCCTGGAACAGATCGTCCGCCGCCTCGGGGAAGTCGGCCGGGGTCAGCCCCGCCCGCCGGGCCGCGTCCACCCGGGGGCCCCCGGCGCACCCCGAGGCCGCCAGGACCCAGGCCGACACGACGGCGGCGAGGACGAGGACGATCGTGGACTTCATGGTGTCCGGGTCTCCGGGCCACCGGTCGCGGCGCGCCGGCCGAGCTAGGCGCGCGCTCCCACGGCGGTCACGTGGATCTTCACGTCGGTCGCGGCCGCGACCGTGCGGTAGAGGGGTCAGCGACCCCGGTAGGTCGCGACCAGCGCCTCGGCCTGGGGCTGGCTCACCCCGCGCATGCGCGAACGTCATGGTGACGCCCGAGAAGCGCGCCGGGTCCGCGGCGGCGCGCGTGCCCTCGATGGTCACCTCCAGGTGCTCGAGCGGCACCCCGGTCTCGCGCGCGTGCATCTCGATCAGCGTGACGCCGCAGGACGAGACGCCGGCGAGGAAGGCCTCGCTGTTGGTGAGCGTATCCGGCTGCGGGCGCGAGGAGGAGTCGAGGACGAGCCGCTGCCCGCGCGCGACGCTCACGGCGCGCCCGATCGTGTCGCTACTGGATGACTTGACGGTGTCGACCTTGTCATGGCTCACGGCTGTCCTCCTGGTGCTCCGCCCGGCCCGGTCTGCGCCTGACGACGTCTCTGGCAATCGAGCCTACCGTACCGCGGATCGGGACGCCAGGCCTTCGATGCAGACCGGCGGCGAAGCGAGACCGCGTCGTCTCAGGGTGGAATCGGAGCGCACCGTGTTTGCCAGACCGGTGGCTTTGGGCTAGGCTACGCACACTCGCTCCCCACCCGAGACGCGGACGCCGGCACAGAACGGGAGGCGGTCATGCCTATTCTCAGAGCTTCGCTCGCAATCGGTCTGGGCCTCGTGCTCGCGCTGGCCGCTCCGGCGACGGCGCAGAAGAAGGGGGGCGACCTCATCGTCGCCCAGCCCGCCGGGACCAACACGCTCGATCCCCACTTCACCGCCTCGGCGGCGGCTCGCAACATGATGCTGGCCATGTACGAGACGCTGGTGACGATCGACGAGAACGCCTCGCCGATCCCGCTGCTGGCCGCGCGGTGGGAGGTGCTCGACAACGGCCTGACCTACCGGTTCGAGCTGCGGAAGGGAGTCAAGTTCCACAACGGCAAGGAGCTGACGGCGGCCGACGTCAAGGGGTCGCTGGAGCGCTTCGCGCGGGTCAGCCCCGAGAAGCAGACCCTGGCGCCGGTGGCGGCGATCGAGACGCCGGACCCCCACGTCGTGGTCATCCGCCTGAAGCAGCTCGACACCGCCTTCCTCGACCGGCTGGCCTCGCCCGCGTCGCCCACGACCATCATCCCGGCCGAGGACGCGGCCAAGGAGGTCAACAAGACGAGCCACGTCTCGACCGGGCCCTACCAGTTCGTGGAGTGGGTCCCGGACTCGCACGTCAAGCTCCGGCGGTTCGACGGCTACGTGCCCAGCACGTGCCGGGGCGGCCCGCGACGGCCTCGGCGGCCGCAAGGTCGCCTACTTCGACACGATCACGATCCGCATCATCAAGGAGGCGAGCGCCCGCACCGCGGCGCTGGAGTCGGGCCAGGTCCACTTCGTCGAGGACGTCCCGGTCCCGGCCGCCAAGCGGCTCGAGAGCAACCCGAAGCTCAAGGTCGTCGACCTCGACTCCTGGGCGCAGTCGATCGCGTACGTCAACGCCTCCCTGCCGCCCACCAACAACCTGAAGCTGCGGCAGGCGATCCAGGCGGCCCTCGACATGGACGAGATCATGGCCGCCGCCACCGACGGCCTCTACCAGCTCAACCACGGCTGGGTCTACCCGAACAACGCCTACTACCTGCCCGACGGCCGGGCGCGCTCTCTACAACCAGAAGGACGCCAGGAAAGCGAAGGCGCTCCTCGCCGATTCCGGATACAAGGGCGAGCCGCTCCTGCTGGTCACCAACAAGGACTACCAGTTCATGTACAAGTCGGCGGTGGTGATGGCCGAGCAGCTCAAGCCGGTCGGGATCAACGTCAAGGTCGACGTCCTCGACTGGCCGACCATGGCCGCCCTGGCGCTGAAGTCGGAGGGGTGGAACATCGTCACCTCCGGCTTCGCCATCCAGCCCTTCGTCGGACCCTACAGCTACCTGAAGCTCTTCTGGGGCCCGGCCCACGTGGGCCGCGTCACCAGCGACGCCGTGCTCGACCAGGCGTGGACCCGGTTCAACACCTCGCTCAAGCAGGCCGACCGCAAGGAGGCCTGGGCCCAGATCCAGACGCGGATGGCCGAGCAGGTCTACATCTACAAGCTCGGCGACCGCGGCCTGAAGATCGGCATGGTGAAGAACCTGGCCGGCTTCAAGCCCTACCAGGGCGCTCACCGCTTCTGGAACGCCTGGTTCGACTGACGGCCACCCACGCGCAGCGGCCGGGAGGGGGCTCCGGGCGGCGATGGGGCGCTACATCGCCCGGCGGCTCCTCACCACGGTCGTGGTGCTGGGGCTGGTCACCCTCATCTCGTTCAGCGTCATGCACATGGTGCCGGGGGACCCGGCCGTCGTCATGGCCGGGGTCGGCGCCTCGGCCGACCAGGTCCAGCGGATCCGGGAGCAGTTCGGGCTCGACGCCCCGTTCCTCGTGCGGCTGGGCCGCTGGTACGCCGGGCTCCTCCGGGGCGATCTCGGGAACTCGATTCTCCTCGGCCGGACCGTCGCCCAGGCGATCGTCGAGCGGATGCCGGTGACGCTGTCCCTGGCCACGCTCGCCTTCGTCCTGACCACGGTGTTCGGACTCGCCCTCGGCACCCTGGCCGCTGTTCGGCAGAACACCTGGGTGGACCGGGCCGTCATGGCGGTCTCGGTGCTCGGGGTGTCGGTGCCGAACTTCTGGATCGGGCTGCTCCTCATCATCCTGTTTTCCGTGATGCTCGACTGGCTGCCCGCCGGCGGCTACGTCCCGCTGGCCGAGAACCCCCGCGCGTGGCTGCGGGCGCTCGTCCTGCCGGCCGGCTCGCTGGCCCTGCTCCAGGTCGGGCTCCTGGCGCGCATCACCCGCGCGACCGTGGTCGAGAGCCTGCGCCAGGACTTCGTCCGCACCGCGCGCGCCAAGGGCTTGCCGGGCTCGCTGGTGGTCGTCAAGCACGTCTTCGGGAACGTGATGATCCCGGTCATGACCGTGCTGGGCATCGTGGTCAGCCTGCTCCTCTCGGGCTCCGTGGTCGTCGAGACCGTCTTCTCGATCCCGGGGCTCGGCCGCTTGATGGCCACCGCCATCCTGGCCCGCGACTACCCGGTGATCCAGGGCGGCCTCCTGGTGACGGCGCTCATGTTCGTCGGCGTCAACCTCGTGGTCGACGTGCTGTACGCCTGGCTCGATCCGCGCATCCGCTATGAGTGAGGCCCTCGTCCTGCCCCGGCCGGCCCCGGTCCGCGCGGCGCGGCGGAGCGGCCTCCGCCGCGTTCTGGGCCACCGGCTCCTGCTCACCGGGCTCGCGCTCTCACTCGCGGTCGGCGCGGTGGCGCTGCTGGCCGACCTGATCCAGCGGCAGCCGCCGGAGCGCCTGCGGGTGCGCGACGCCTTCGCCGCCCCCGGACCCACCTACCCGTTCGGGGCCGACAACCTCGGCCGTGACGTGTACAGCCGGGTGGTGCACGGCGCGCGCGTGTCGCTCCTGATCGGTCTGGCGACGGTCGGGCTGACCGCGCTGGCCGGCACCGCGCTGGGATGCGTCGCCGGCTACGCCCGGCGCTGGGACGACCCGATCATGCGGGTCATGGACGCCCTGATGTCGTTCCCCGCCATCCTGCTGGCGGTCGCCATCACCGCCGCGCTCGGGCCCTCCGCGGTCAACGCGGTGATCGCGCTGGCCGCCGTCTACACGCCCCGCACCGCCCGGATCGTCCGCGCCTCGGTGCTCGTCGTCCGCGAGCTGGACTTCGTGCAGGCCGCGTACGCGGTGGGCGCGCCCCACGGGCGCATCGTGTTCCGCCACGTGCTCCCGAGCTGCCTCGGACCGCTGCTGGTCCAGCTCACGTTCGTCTTCGCCTACGCCGTGCTGGCCGAGGCGGCGCTGAGCTTCCTCGGGATGGGGCCGCCGCCTCCGACGCCGACGTGGGGCAACATCATCGCCGACGGGCGCGACTACCTCCGGGAGGCCCCGTGGATCTGCTTGTTCCCCGGTGTGGCCATCTCGCTGACGGTGCTCGGCCTCAACCTGCTGGGCGACGGCCTGCGTGACGTGCTCGATCCGCACATGAAGCTCGACGGCAGTTGAGAACATCGGGGGGTCTTGGAAGCCCCCTCCCGATTCCCCCGGTGTTGCGAGGCCCGGTGGCGAGGCCCGGTTGACACGGCGGCGCGCCGGACCGTAGGCTCGCAGCTGGAGGTGTCCGATGGCCACGCTGACCCTGCACGTCAACGGCGCCGCCCGCACGGTGGAGGCCGACCCCGACACGCCGCTCCTCTATGTCCTGCGCAACGACCTCGCGCTGACCGGAACCAAGTTCGGCTGCGGCCTGGCCCAGTGCGGCGCCTGCACGGTGCTGCTGGCGGGCCGGGCCGTGCGCTCCTGCGTCACGCCCGTGAGCGCGGTCGCCGGCCAAGCGGTCACCACCGTGGAGGGGCTCGGCTCGCCCGCGCGGCCCGACCCGGTCCAGGCCGCGTTCATCGCCGAGCAGGCGGCCCAGTGCGGCTACTGCACGGCGGGGATGGTCATGACGGCCCGCGCGCTGCTCGAGCAGAACCGGAAGCCGACCGAGACCGACGTCAAGCAGGCGCTCGCCGGGAACCTCTGCCGCTGCGGCAGCCACGTCCGGGTGATCCGGGCCGTGATGCGCGCCGCCGCCGCGATGCCGGGGGGGCGCTGAGATGGCCCGCCGGGACCTCTCGCGACGCACGTTCCTCAAGGCGGGCGGCGCCCTCGTCGTCGGGATCGGGCTCGGCGAGGTGTGGCCGGCGCCCGCGGCGGCGCAGACCGTCCCCGGTGCCGACCGCTTCCTGGGCAAGCCGCTCGCGGCGAACGCCGTGGACGCCTTCCTGGCGGTCCACGCCGACGGGACGGTGACCGTGTTCAGCGGGCGGGTGGACCTCGGGACCGGGGCGCGCGCGGCCCTGCGGCAGATGGTCGGCGAGGAGCTCGACCTCCGCATGGACCGCATCGCCCTCATCGAAGGGGACACGGCCCTGACGCCGGACCAGGGCGGGACCGGCGGCAGCTACGGCATCGCCCGCGGCGGCCTCCAGCTCCGCCAGGCGGCCGCGACCGCCCGTCAGGCGCTGCTCGGCCTGGCCGCCCAGCGCCTCGGCCGGCCGGTGGCCGACCTCGAGGTGGAGGACGGCGTGGTGCGGCCGAAGGGCGGCGGCGCCGGCGTCTCCTACGGCGACCTGGTGGGCGACCGGCCCATCGGGGTAGCGGTCGATCCGAAGGCTCCCGTCAAGGACCCGAAGACCTATCGCCTCGTGGGCCAGCCGCTCCCGCGGCCCGACATCCCCGCCAAGGTCACGGGCCACCATGGCTACCTCCACGACCTCGTGCTGCCCGGGATGCTCCACGCCCGCGTGCTCCGGCCCCCGGCCCCCGGCGCCACGCTGCGCGCGGTCGACGAGTCGTCGATCGCCGCGATCCCCGGGGCGCGCGTCGTCCGGCTCGGGAGCTTCGTCGCGGTCGTGGCCGAGCGCGAGTGGGACGCCGTCCGCGCCGCCCGGCTCCTCAAGACCGAGTGGTCGCCGGGAACCGGCTTGCCGGACCACGCGACGCTCTACGATGCGGTCCGCGGCGGCCAGGTCGTCAAGGACGACGTCCTCACGAAGAAGGGCGACCTCGGGGCGCTGGGCCCCGGAACGCCGGGGATCCGCCTGCTCGTCGCGACCTACCAGTGGCCGATCCAGACCCATGGCTCGCTCGGGCCCTCGTGCGGCGTGGCCGACGTCAAGTCCGACGGGGCGACCATCTGGACCGCCTCCCAGGCGACCCACCGCTTCCGGACGGTGATGGCGCGCCTGCTCGGGCTCCCGCCCGAGCGGGTCCGGGCGATCTACCTCGACGGCGCCGGCTCCTACGGCCAGAACGGCGCCGACGACGCCTCCTGCGACGCCGCGCTCCTCTCGAAGGCCGTCGGCCGGCCGGTGCGGGTCCAGTGGACGCGCGAGGACGAGCACGGCTGGGACCCGAAGGGCCCGCCTCAGCTCATCGACTTGCGGGCGGCGGTGGACGAGCTGGGCCAGGTGGCGGCGTGGGAGACCCGAGCGTGGCTCCCGCAGTCCACCACCGGGCTGCCCGCCATTCCCCTGCTCGCCCCGCAGGCGGCCGGGATCACCCAGCCCCTGGGCCGGTCCGCGGGGCAGATCCAGCAAGACCTCGACCCGGCGTACACGTACCCGAACGTCCAGGTCACCGTCCACTGGCTGGCCGACACGCCGCTCCGCACCTCCCCGATCCGCTCGCCGGGCAAGGTGGCGAACACCTTCGCGGTCGAGTCGTTCGTCGACGAGCTGGCCGCGCTGGCGGGGGCCGACCCCGTGGAGTTCCGGCTACGCCGGCTCGCCGATCCGCGCGGGATCGAGGTCCTCCGGCGGGCAGCCAGCCGGATGGGCTGGCAGCCGCGGCCCTCGCCGCGCCGGGTCGATCCGGCCGCCGCGGTGCTGACCGGCCGGGGCATCGCCTACGTCCACTACAAGCACAGCGAGGCCTACGTGGTGGTCGGGATGGAGGTCGCGGTCGAGCGCGCCTCGGGCCGGATCCTGACGACGCGGGTGGTGTGCGCTCAGGACTGCGGCCTGATGATCAACCCGGACTGCGTGGAGAGCCAGCTCGAGGGGAACATCCTCCAGACGCTCTCCCGCACGCTCCACGAGGAGGTCGTCTTCGACCGGGACCGGGTCACCAGCGTGGACTGGGCGGGCTACCCGATCCTCACCTTCCCCGAGGTGCCGGCCATGGAGTTCGACCTGATCCAGCGCCTGGACCAGCCACCGCTCGGGGTCGGCGAGCCGGCGTCGGCGGTGGTGCCGGCGGCACTGAGTAACGCAGTGTTCGACGCCACCGGGGTCCGGCTGCGCACGGTGCCATTCCGCCCGGAGCGGGTGAAGGCCGCTCTCGACGCCCGCCGGCCCTGACCGGCAGCGGCCGTCACGCTGCGGCGGCCACCAGCCGCGGCCGCCGCAGCCCGCGACTCGAAGCGCGACCGATCTCGAGGTCCCGTTGACGCGCGCCGTCCTGCTGGCCCTGGCCCTCCTGGGCGCTCCGTCGCTCGCCGGGGCCGACGAGGCGGTCTGGGGCCTGCTCCGTGGCGGTGGTCACGTCGTGATCATGCGCCACACGATCACGACGGCGGGGGTCGGCGATCCGCCCGGGTTCCATCTGGAGGACTGCGCGACGCAGCGCAACCTCACCGACGTGGGCCGTGAGGATGCCCGCCGCGTCGGCGCGGCGTTCCGCTCCCGCGCGGTCCCGCTCGGCCGCGTGCTGTCCAGCCCGTGGTGCCGCTGCCTGGAGACCGCCCGGCTGGCGTTCGGGCGCGCCGAGGCGTGGACCGCGCTGAACAACCTGTTCGGCGACCGCACGCGGGAGGCCGAGCAGATGCGTGCGCTCCGCGAGATCGCCAGCCGGCGCCCCGAGGACGGCAACCTCGTCCTCGTCACGCACGGCTCCGTGGTCCTGCCCCTCACGGGCATCCAGCCCGCGCCGGGCGAGTTCGTGGTCCTGGCCCCCGAGGGCGACCGCCGCTTCCGGGTGGTGGGCCGCCTGACGCCGGCCGCGATCCGCTGAGCAGGACTCCGAGCGCCTACCCGTTGCGGGCGGCGGCGTCGATCACGTCCGCGGCTTTCTCGCTGATCATGTAGGTCGGCATGACCAGGAAGAAGCCGGGGATCCGGGGGAACACCGAGGCGTCGACGACCCGCAGCCCCTTCACCCCGCGCACCCGGAACGAGGCGTCCAGCACGGCGTCCCGATCGCCCTCGCCACCGATCTTGCAGGTGCACGAGGCGTGGTGGCCCCAGGCGCGGTCCTGGACGAACGTGTCGATGCCGGCATCCGTCTCGAGGTCGACGCCCTGCATGATGTCCGGATGAAGCTGCAGCATGCTCGACGTGTCGATCAGCCGCTTGGCGAGCTTGACCCCTTCGCGCATCGCCGTGAGATCGGCCGCGGCCCCGGGAGTGAGTGCCCCGGCCCCGTCCCGCGCGAAGTAATCGAAATTGACCGCCGGGGGGTCGAGCGGGTCGGCGGTCCGCAGCGTGACCTGCCCGCGAAAGCGGGCATGCGCCTTGAGGAGGAGCCAGGTCCACTTGTCGTAGGGCCTGGCCACGGCTTCGCTCGCCCAGCCGGTCCGGTAGCCGACGAACGCCCCCGGCACGCCGAACACGAACAGGTCCGGCTCGTCGTGCTCGGCGACGCTGGACCGGGCGATGAAGCCGAGGACGGCGCCGTTGGTGGCGTAGAGGCCATGGCCGCCCCGCCACTCCTCGAACAATGGATCGCCCCTCTGTCCCGGACCGGGCCCGCTGAACGTGGCCTCGGCCAGGAGGCCGAACGGCTTGCCGGCCCGGGCGACGACGCCCACCTCGTAGCGGTCCTGCAGGTTGGCGCCGACGCCGGGAAGGTCGCACCGGCACGCGATGCCGAGCGCGGTGAGGGCGGCCTTCGGCCCGATCCCGGAGAGCATCAGGAGCTGCGGCGTGATGTAGGCGCCGGCCGAGAGAATGACCTCCCGGCCGGCGCGCGCCTCCTCGGCCGGTCCGGCCGGCGTGCCGAACCGCCCGCGATCCCGATCGGCCCGGTACAGGCCCTCCCCGCGGAGATAGCGGACGCCGACGGCTCGCAGCGGGTCGTGGGGATCGAAGACGAGCCCGGTCACGTGACTGTGCGTGCGGACCTCGAGCCGGCCGGTGGCCCGGGCGGCGTCGATGCGCTCGCGCGCGCCCGCTCGCCGGCCGTCGTCCGTGATGGCCATCGGCACCGCGATGAGCCCGGTCCCCTGACGCTCCACGACCCGCAGATCGTTCGGGTCGAGCCGGGCCTTGATCAGGTCCACCTGGTCCGGGACATCGAGAAAACGGATCGGGAGCCGCGACGGCTCGGCGGCCTTGGCCTCCAGGGCGATCTTCGCGATCGAGAGGTCGCGGTGACCGATGGCGTCGAGACCGAGGTCGAGCACGTCGGGGAATCGGGTCGGCAGCCAGCCGTCCTTGCCGTGTCCGCCGGTCGGGTCGCCGCGGTAGAGGCACCGCTCGACCCGCGCGAAGTACTGGTTCATCGCCCCGGGGGCCCAGCTCGCGTCGCCGGTGGCGTCGCGGATGGCCTGCCAGTCGCTGTCGTGCGGGCGGATGATGATCATCGCGTAGTGGGCGGTGCACCCGCCCAGCGTGCGGGCCCGCGGGTAGAAGACCCCGTCGCGCTCCGGCTCGTATTTCGGGTCCCGCTTCTGCCGCTCGTCGTCGCCGTAGTGGCGGACGTAGTGGTCGAGGCGCATCGCCGCGTCCTCGGTGGCGAGGCCGTGGAGCACCGGCACCTGGTAGTTCCAGGGCTCCTCCTCGCCGCCGGCCTCCAGCAGCAGCACGCGATGGCCCCGCTCGGCCAGACGGGCCGCCAGCGGCCCGCCGCCCGCTCCCGAACCCACCACGATGTAGTCGGGATCCGGCATGACGGCCTCAGATGCCCCGCGGGTAAGGGAAGCGCGCCGCCGGCAGCGCGTTCTTGTCGAAGTAGCTGCGGATGGCGCGCTCGGCCATGCCGTAGCCGAAGTTGATGAGGCGTTCCTGCAGCTCGTCCGGCATCTCGGCCAGGCGCGTCGGCGTCTCGGCCAGGGCCCGGGCGCGGTCGGCCGGCAGCGCCAGGTTGCTCTGAGCCGGGTACTCGGCGGGATCGGTCCACATCCCCCAGTAGGCCCCGCCGCGGACGCCGCTCTTGAAGGCCGAGACGATCTGGCGCTTCCGCAGGCTGCGGACCTGGTTGTCGATCACCGAGTTGATGCGGATGCTGTGTCGCACCCAGTCGCTGTGCGGCTCCTCCTCCGGCTGCATCTTGCCCCCGGCGTCGCTGACGAGGATGGTCCGGCAGCGCTTCCAGGCCGTCTCGATGCCCATGTTGTCGTACACACCGCCGTCGGTGAGCATGACCTTCGTCGTGAACGGCGGCCGGTGGCACGGACCCGGATCGGTCGAGAAATCGCTCGCGCCGAACTGGACCCGGACGGGCGACAGGACCGGCGGGAAGGCGGACGAGGCCGCCACCGCCTCGGCGACCGACGTCGTCGGCTTCAGGTAGCGGCCGACCTGCCAGTCGGCGATGTAGGGCTTCGAGAACCGGAAGAGCGAGCCGGTCTGGACGTTGGTGGCGTTGATGACGAAGCGCGGGGTGTCCGGCAGGTCCTGCAGCGTGTGGTTGCCGAACAGGACCTCGCGATAGCGCTCGATGACCCTGTCGCTGACCGACCCGAAGCCGAATACGCCGCCGAGGATCGACTCGACGTCGATCGTGATCCCGGCCATCTTCCGGACCGGCGCCACGACGTTCGACTCGAACTTTCCGGGGGCGTCCACCGTGGCCCAGCTCACGGCCAGGATGCCGGCGGTGATCGAGCCGCCAGACACGCTCGAGATCCGCGCGAGCTTTCGCAGGTAGCCGGCGTCACGGAGATACCACAGCACACCGACGTGGAAGACCATCGCCCGGTAGCCGCCGCCCGACATGCACAGCGCCAGGGTATCCTCGAGCTGTTCTTCGCCGGGATCGGAGATCAGCGGAGTGTCAGCGGCGCCCGCTCCGTTCGTCATGGGGAGTTCTCCTTCGGCGCGTACCTGAACGGCCTGGCCTCACGCCCGCGCCTCGTCGCAGAAGAGCGGATCGTTCGGGAGCAACCTCGGAACACCGTCTGGACGATCGGGCCCAATGTGAATCGCCCGGGGCGAACAGTCAAGCGTCTACTGTGGTCTTACCGGGGTGTATCCAATCGTCAACACGTCCGGTGTATCCATATAGATCATTGACGCCTCGCGCCGCTCCGTCGTAGGGTTCCGCCATGCCTTGCGAGGCTCCCCGCGCGGTGTCACGACCCGTAGGGGACGGGCCGGGGTCGTCCCGAGCGGTGCCGCCGGGATGAGCTCCGACAGCCCGGCCGGCTCGACGACGGTCATCCACGCCGCCGGTGGCCTCGTCTGGCGCCGCGGCGCGGCCGGCCGCGAGATCGCGGTCGTCCGGCGAGCGCGCTACGGCGAGGAGTGGACGCTGCCCAAGGGCAAGCTCCGGCCGGAAGAGACCTGGGAGGCCGCCGCGGTCCGCGAAGTGGGCGAAGAGACCGGCTGCGTCGTGGAGCGCGGCCCGTTCGCCGGGGGGCAGATCTACCAGGTCGATGGCCGGCCCAAGGTCGTCCTCTACTGGCACATGGGCCTGCTCCGGGAGGGGCCGGTGGCCGATCCGGAAGAAGCCCGGGAGCTCCGGTGGCTGGCGCCCGCCGCCGCGCAGGCCCGCCTGACCCACCCGGGCGAGCAACGGCTGCTCGCCGAGGCGCTGGCCAGCGCGCCGCCGCTCGCATGAGCTCCATCGCCGAATCGCTGGTCCGCGGGTGGCGCCGTCTCTGGCCAGCCTCCTCCGCCCAGCGACTGAACGACATCCTGCCCACGTATCGACAGGACCTGGACTTCCTGATCCAGTTCGACCACCACGCCCGGCGGCAAGCCCGCGTGGGCCAGCGAGGCCGAGACGCTCCTCGACCTCGCCGAGCAAGCCGTGCGCGAGCGCAATCCGGAGCGAGGCTGGCGTCACTTCCACGCCGCGCAGCGGCTCGAGCTCCACGGCCTCCGCGACCTGGGACCCGAGGCGTTCCGGGCCCGCGCGCGGAGCATCCACGCCGAGGCGGTGCAGAAGCTTCGCTCGTGGAGGCGAAAGCAGGTCGAGGAGCTCTTCGGCGCCCTGCCTTCCCCCGGGACCCAGCCCACGCCCGCGGTGTCGCCCGCCGAGCTCGCGGCCGCGAACGAGTCGGCGCTCCTGCTCCACGAGCACTTCAGCAACGAAGCGCTGAAGCAAGGATCGGCTCAGGCCCAGACGCGGGTGGTGGTGGGCCTGGCCCTGGGCGCGATCCTGCTCTGGCTGCGGCTGGCGGGCCCGCGGGTGTTCAAGCCGCTCGGCTCGGGGGAGCGGCTGGCCTGGGACGATCCGGCGCTGCTCGGGTCGGCGCTGGCGTTCGGCCTGATGGGGGCATCCTTCAGCGCGCTCACGTCGTTGACCGGCCCATCGTCGGCCCAGACGATCCCGGAGCAGGTGTTCACGTATCGCATCACGCTGGCGCGGCAGGCCGTGGGCGTGCTGTCGGCGCTGGTCGTCGTCGTCCTCCTGGCCTCGGACTTCCTCCAGATCGGCAGGCTCCCGGTGACGCCCTCGGTGGTGCTGCTGGCCGCCTTCGCCGCCGGCTTCTCGGAGCGGCTGGTGGTCCGCGCGCTCGAGCGCTTTGCGGGGGCGGCCGACGGCTCGAAGAAGTAGCTTGACAGATCAACGATTCTTGATATGGTGAGGGCCATGGCCACGATCGTGGCGCGGGATGGACAGCGCACCGCTCGGCTCTTCCACGCCCTGGCGGACGAGACGCGGCTCCGGATCCTCGAGCAGCTCGCCGACGGCGAGCAGTGCGTGTGCGACCTGACCGGCGCCCTGGAGGCGGGCCAGTCCCGACTCTCCTTCCACCTCAAGACCCTGAAGGACGCGGGACTGGTGACGGATCGGCGTCAGGGCCGCTGGATCTACTATGCGCTGAACCCCGAGGCGGTCGGCGAGCTGCGGGAGGTGGTGGGCGTCATCGGAGCGCCGCGTGGTCGCGGTCTCCGGATCGCCTCCCGCTGCTGCGACTGAGGCCCCTTTTTTTGCCGTCACATATCAACCGTCCTTGATGCCTGGCCCCCGAAACAACCCAAGAGCGGAGGACACCCCGATGAGTGAGCCGAAGATCACCGAGATCGTCAGGGAGAAGTACGCGCAGGCCGCGCTCCGGGTGACGAGTGGCGACGGTGGCTGCTGCGGCAGCGCGTCGTCCCGCAGCGGCTGTGATCCCGTCACCGGCAACCTGTACGAGAAGGAGGAGATGGCGGCCTTGCCCGAGGAGGCGGTGCGCGCGTCGCTCGGCTGCGGCAACCCCACGGCGCTGGCCGAGCTCCGGGCCGGCGAGGTCGTCCTGGACCTCGGCTCGGGCGGCGGGATCGACGTGCTCCTCTCCGCCCGGCGCGTCGGGCCGACCGGCAAGGCCTACGGGCTCGACATGACCGACGAGATGCTGGCCCTCGCCCGCGAGAACCAGCGCAAGGCGGGAGTCGAGAACGTCGAGTTCCTGAAGGGTGAGATCGAGGCCATCCCGCTGCCCGGCGACAGCGTGGACGTGATCATCTCGAACTGCGTCATCAACCTGTCGGCCGACAAGGATCGGGTCCTGGCCGAGGCCTTCCGCGTGCTCAAGCCGGGCGGACGGTTCGCCGTCTCCGACGTCGTGGTGCGCGGCGAAGTGCCCGCGGCTATCCGGCGCAGCGTCGAGCTCTGGATCGGCTGCGTGGCCGGGGCGCTGGACGAGACCGAGTACCGGGAGAAGCTGGCGAAGGCCGGCTTCGAGGGGATCGACCTCGAGCCCACGCGGGTCTACCGGGCCGAGGACGCCCGCCAGTTCCTGGCTGGCGCGGGCCTGGACGCCGACGCCATCGCCCCCCAGGTGGACGGCAAGTTCATGAGCGCCTTCGTGCGCGCCCGGAAGCCGGTGGCCTGACCCGCCGGCCGGAGACATGACGGATCGGCGGGAGATTCGCGCGCGGCTCGCCACGCCGGCCGACGCCGCCGCGATCGCCGACATCTACAACCAGGGGATCGAGGAGCGGATCGCGACCTTCGAGACCGCGCTGCGGTCGCCGCGTGACGTCGAGGTCACGCTGGCCGAGAAGGGGGATCGCCATCCCACGGTCGTCGTCGAGCGGGCGGGGCAGGTCGTCGCCTGGGCGACCGCCGGGCCCTACCGGACGCGGCCGGCCTACGCGGGCGTCGCCGAGCACTCGGTGTACGTGGCGCGCCACGCGCGCGGGACCGGCGCCGGCCGGGCGGCGCTCGAGGCCCTCGCCCGCGAGTACGAGGCGCGGGGATTCTGGAAGCTGGTCTCCCGCATCTTCCCCGAGAACGCCGCCAGCCTGGCCCTGCACGAGCGGGCCGGCTTCCGCACCGTCGGCGTGTACCGGCGTCATGGGCGGCTCGACGGCCAGTGGCGAGACTGCGTCATCGTCGAGAAGCTCCTCGGCTCGGCCGCGCGCGACTGACCGGCGTCACGATGACACCCTAACCCCCCTATCCGAAATTCCTGATGCCACGCAGGGGTGACGATCGTGGCTTCCCATCCGCTCCCTCCTCCCAAGGGAGGGAGAGGGTGGGGGTGAGGGTGAGGGCAGGAGGGGCCCGTGCGTCTCCCCCCTCTGGGGGACAGGGTAAGAGAGGGGTACGGGCTCGTCTCATTCCTTCGGATCGGGGCTGACCCCGCCGTTGACCCGCCGGGCCGCCCGGCGTAGCCTCCCGGCCATTTCTGCGCTGAATACGTACGACCAAGGTCCCATTGGCGGCAGCCACGCGCTTGACCTAACCTGGGCTCCAATGGTTCGCCACGGCTCACGTCCAGCGGGAGGCTGCGGGGGTGTCGCCTAAGCCGCCCGGCCCTAGCCCATCCGCTCCCACTTGCCCGCGCTGCGGCAAGTCGATTCGGCCGGGCACTGGGACTACACTACCAAGCGGCGCGCTGGTCCACGTTCCGTGCCTCGCGCGCGAAACCGAAACCATCGAACGACCGGACGAGAGCACGGCGCCAGCGCAGGAAGAAGCGGGACGCCGTGTGAGGTTCAGCGCCGCCACCCGGCAAGGGTGTCCCGTGTGTCACCATCCGCTTGCGGGGGGTGGGAGCGTGCTGTTCCAAGGTGACCGGCTGGTGCATGCGCTGTGCTGGAGGCCCGAGCACCGCCCGTAACCCCGAACGCGAGCTGAGTCGCGCTCCACGGCCGCGCGGTCGCGTGCCGGGCGTCGTGGTCCGGGGGAACGGCTTTGCGTACGCCTGCACCCGCTCGCTGTGGAGCGTTTGGCGGTGCCGCCCGTGCGATCGTGGCGTGCTTGACGATCCCACAGTCGCTGCTACTGCACGCCGACGAAGTGATCCAGTGACCCCCCACGACCTCGCTCGGCGCCGCCGGATCCTCTTCACGATGTTGACCACCCTCCGCTTCGGCTACCCGCCTGGCCACGAGCCCCCGCTGATCGCCGCCCTCCGCCAATGGCTCGGTGGCTGGCCCGGGATCGGCCGCATCACCGCTGGCATGGCGCGCCAGCAGTACGACCTCCAGCTCACGCGGGACGGGACCGAGGGCTGACGCCTCAGGGCCGCCCTTGTGGGATTCGGGATCCCCGCGTAGGATGGGATGCGACCCACTGATGCGTCATGGCACTCCGCCGAGGGGTGGCGCGGAAGCGTGCCATGGAACGCGATCGTCATTCCCCTGCCTCGGAGTCCCGGTCCTTGCGGGTCGTGGCGCCCGCCCGCGCACGCTGGACCCGGGATCTCCTAGTCCAGTCCCAGATCCGGTTCGATCGCGTCCACGGCGTACTGACGCGGGGCGACACTCGCCTCCAGGCCGTCCCGGTGGCGATCGCCGCCGGCGGGAACGCATGCCGGGCCTGACGACGGGGACCCTCGATGCCGTCAGCCGCGCGCCGGACATCATCCGGATCGG
Source organism: uncultured Candidatus Rokubacteria bacterium (assembly GCA_963708025.1). GTDB lineage: Bacteria > Methylomirabilota > Methylomirabilia > Rokubacteriales > DASRDR01 > CAVPSB01. Next base: position 37,749 of record CAVPSB010000043.1, read on the forward strand.
CGGCGTCCCCTACCAAGTGGCCGATGCCGCGCTCCTGCGGGGCCTCGCCGTCGGCATGCGGATCACCGTGAGCTGGGACCTAGTCGAGGGCCACCGGCAGGCGCGGAAGATCGAGCTGCCCCCGGCCGCGCTCCCGCTATAACGCCCTCCGAGCTCCGTCAGGCGGCGCCGGAGGCGTTGCGGAAGCGGGAGGCCGAGGCGGCGTGATGACCCTCACGAGACTGCGTCGGGTCGGCTGCGGAGGGCCTGCTCGACCACGCGCCGGAGGTCCGCCAGCTGCAGCGGCTTCTGGAGCAAGATCATCCCGTGCGCGCGGGCGCGCGCCCAGTCCTCCTCCGACGCCGCGCCGGTGATCAGGACGACGGGGATCCGTGCCCGATCTCTGATCGCCGCGGCCAACTGCCAGCCACTCATCTCCGGCATCCGCAGATCGGTCAGCACGAGATCGTAGGTCGCCGCGTCGAAGCGCACGAGCGCGTCAGGGCCGTCCGCCGCGGCGGTGACCTCGTAGCCGAGGAGCGAGAGGGCGTCGCACCAGAGGTGGCGGACCGCGGGGTTGTCGTCCACGACGAGCACGCGAGGGGGTGTCATGGGTTGCCCGTGAGACTGAGGCCGACGAGCAGCAGGTCGAACCCACCAAGAATCAACAGGACTTCGCCGAGCACTCGCCAGCCCACCTCCACTCCGTTCTCCCCCCACCACAGATGTCTTGATCGCGGCCTGGTGGAAGGTGCAACCCGCAGGCCCGACGTAAAGGTCCGCGGGAGAACGACTCTCAGATGAACCGAGTCATCGGTCTGGTCGCGAACTGACCAGCGGTCGAAGGGGGCGGACTCTCAACAACCAATGAGGCTTGACAAGCCGGGCGCTCTCACTTAGGGTAAAACCCCTATCGGCTGAGGCCGCCTCGGTGTACCGAGTCTGCGCGTGGTGTGGGGTCGCGATGGGCCAGGTGTCGCCGTATGAGGACACCGCGGTCACGCACGGCATCTGTGACCGCTGCTTCAATCGCGTTCAGACGGGCCGGGACCTGCCGCCGCCTACTCCCTTGCCGCCCGGCCACGTCCTCCTCGTTGTCGCGCGCGAGGCCCGGCCGCTCTTCTGGCACCTACGCGGCGCGCTCGAGGACGTTGCGGGCATCGCTGTCGTCCTGGATCGGCGGATCCACGAGCGCCGCCGGGATCTCACGAAGATTGCCTCCAACCGCCGGACGGCGGCGCGCCGCCGTGCGATCGTCTCGCGCGACTCACTCCCCGCGACGTTCGGGGTGTGGATCGTCCGCTCGCGCGGTTGACGCCTGGCCGCGTCGTCACCCATCATGCTGGGGTCGGATCCGTCATGGCGCCGTCGAGCCTCCCGGTCCTGCACCACCGGACCCTCCTCGTCGTGGAGGCCGACCGGAGCGTTCGCCTGTTTCTGAAGCGGGCCTTGCGGCGGACCGAGGCCGTCGTCGTCGTGGCCGAGGACGCCGAGGCAGCCCTCGCCGTCCTGACCCACGTGAGGCCCGACCTGATCCTCGTGGATCTGGCCCTGCCGGGCCTGAGCGGGCTGAACCTGGCCCGCCGCCTGCGCGCCTATCCCGCGCGGCGCGAGATCAAGCTCGTCGCGCTCTCGCGCCTGGCCGGACCGATCTTGGTGGAGACTATGGGGGCCGCGGGGTTCGACGCCCACGTGGAGACTCCCATGACCGTGGCGGAATTGGGCCTGGTGCTGCGGCGGCTGTTGACGGAGGAGGGCGGGAGCCCGGAGGCGTGAGGTGAAGGCGTGGCGCGGCGGGCCTGTCACTCCTGCCCAGGGGGCGCGGGAGGCGCTGCGGCGTCGCAGCAGGGCCTTCATGGTGGCGAGTAACTCCGTCGATCCAGCTTCCCGACCTGGATGGTCGTGAGGACGGGCAGGATCACCTCGTTCAGGATCTTCGTGGTGGACCGCTCGTAGCGCGGCTTCCAGTGCTCGAGCGTGGCCCGGTCGTACTGTCCGGCGCCACCACCGCCCGTTGCCCTACCCGACGGGCGGCGCCGGGCCATCGGCGACCGCGAGACAGTCCTCGGGGCGCCACGCGAGCCACACGGGGGTCCCACCTGGGCGGAGCGGCCGGCCGCTCCCGGCCGGCTCGTCAACGCTCCACACCGCGCCGTGCGGCAGCCGCACGCGATAGCGGCGGAAGGCCCCGTGGAAGACGCAGTCCTCCACGCGCCCGGCGACGACGTTTCCCCCGCCTCGCCTCCCGCCGGCGGTCCGTCGCTCAGCCGGATCCGCTCCGGCCGCACCACGACCGTGACCGCGTCCCCCGGCTGCCACGCGCCCGTCCCGGTGGCCACGACCCGGAGCCCTCCCGCCTCCACGCGCCAGGCGCCGGGGCCGAGCGCGCCTTCCACGCGCCCGGCCTCCAGGTTGGACTCGCCGACGAAGTGGGCCACGAAGCGGGTCGCGGGGCGCTCGTACAGCTCGGCCGGGGTCCCCGTCTGCACGATCCGGCCCCCGGCCATGACCACGACCTCGTCGGCCATGGTGAGGGCCTCCTCCTGGTCGTGGGTGACGAAGAGCGTGGTGAGGCCGAGCGTCCGCTGGAGCGCCCGGATCTCCGCGCGCATCTCCTCGCGGAGCTTGAGGTCGAGGTTCGACAGCGGTTCGTCGAGCAGGAGGAGGGTCGGCTCGATGACGATCGCCCGGGCCAGGGCGACCCGCTGCTGCTGGCCCCCGGAGAGCGCACGCGGATAGCGCCCGGCGAGGTCCCCCAGGCGGACCAGCGCCACGGCCCGCTCCACGCGCTCCCGGATGGCGGCGGGGCCGAGCCGGCGCATCCGGAGCCCGAAGGCGACGTTCTCGAAGACGGTCAGGTGGGGGAAGAGCGCATAGTGCTGGAAGACCATCCCGAGGCCGCGGCGCTCGGGCGCCGTCCCGTCCACCCGGGCCCCGCGGATCCGGATCTCGCCGGCGTCCGGCTCGACGAACCCGGAGACGAGGCGGAGGGTCGTCGTCTTGCCGCAGCCGCTCGGGCCGAGGAGGAAGACGAGCTTCCCCTCGTCCACCCGGAGCCAGGTCTCGTGGAGCGCCACCACCTCCCCGTAGCGCTTCCGCACCCCCACCAGCTCGAGCGCGGGGGTCACTGCTTGCCACCGACGTAGTAGCGGCTGAACCCCACCAGCCGCTCGGCCACCAGGAGCAGCCCCACGATGGCGGCGATCTGGAGCGTCGAGACGGAGGCGATGATCGGGCGCGCGCTCGACTCCACGTAGTTGTAGATCTGGATCGGGAGGGGAACCAGGCGCGGCGTGGCCAGGAAGATGGACACGACCACGTTGTCGAAGGAGAGGATGAACGCGAAGATGGCGCCGGCCACGATGCCCGGCTTGACGAGCGGCAGCGTGACCAGGCGCGTGCTCGTCCAGGGGCCGGCGCCGAGCCCGCGCGCCGCCTCCTCGAGCGTCCGGTCGAACCCGACCAGGACGGCCCCGACCGAGCGGACCACGTACGGCACCGTGACGACGACGTGCGCCACCAGCAGATGCCAGAACGAGGGGGCGCTGCGGAGCAGGTTGAAGAACTGGAGGAGCGCGATGCCCGTCACCAGCCCCGGCAGGACGACCGGCGCCATCACCAGGCCGCTCAGGAGCGCCCGGCCGAGGAAGCGGTGGCGGGCGAGCGCGAAGGCGCCGAGCGTCCCCACCACGCCGGAGACGGCCGTGGTGGCGGCGGCGAGGACCAGACTCAGCCAGAAGGAGGCGACGAAGTCCGGGTACTCGGTCATGTCGCGGTACCAGCGGAGCGACAGCCGCCGCGGCGGGAACTCGAGGAAGGCGGCGTCCCCGAAGGACACCACGACGACGACCAGGATCGGCGCCAGGAGGAAGGCGTAGATCAGGGCGTTGAACGCCCCCAGGGCCAGGCCGCCGCGCCTCACGCGACGGGCCCGAGCCCGCGCGGCGCGCCGAGCCACCGCTGGGCGAGGAGGAACAGCCCGACCGTGACGACGAGCAGGATCGTCGCGACCGCCGCCCCGAATCCCCACTCGAGGGTCACGGTCATCTGCTGGTAGATCAGCGTGGAGAGCACGATGAGGGAGGGGCCGCCCATGAGGGCCGGGGTGACGAACGCGGCCACGGTGAGCGCGAAGATCAGCGTGGACCCCGCCGCGACGCCGGGCAGCGTCAGCGGCAGGGTCACCCGGAGAAAGGTCTTCCAGCGGCTCGCCCCGAGACCGCGGGCCGCCTCCTCCAGCGACGGATCGACCGCCTCGATGACCCCGACCAGGGAGAGGATGGCCACCGGCAGCGCGAAGTGGACGAGGCCGATCGTCACGCCAGTCAGGGTGAACATGAACCGTACGGGCTCCTCGACGACGCCCAGGGCCCGGAGGACCTGGTTCACGAGCCCGTTGTTGGCGAGCAGGACGATCCAGCCGTAGGTGCGGATGACGACGCTGACCAGCAGTGGGGCGACCACGCAGAGCCGGAGCAGCGTCTTCCACCGGTGCCGGCCCCGGGCCAGCCCGTAGGCTACCGGATAGCCGAGGGTCACCGCCAGCGCGGTCACCCAGAGGCCGAGACCGACGGTCGCGCGCAGCGTCCCGAGGTAGAACGGGTCGCCGAGGAAGCGCGCGTAGTTGGCGAGGGTGAGGCCGGGCGGCGCCGGCTGGCCGATCACCAGCGGGCGGAGGCTCTGGGCGAGCAGGAGGGCGAGGGGCAGGAGGAAGAAGACCCCGAGGAGCGCCGCCAGCGGGAGGATCAGCCAGACGGCCGGCCGAGCGCCGATCGACTTGCGGCTATGCGGCACGGGCAGCGGGCCTCGCCGCCAGGCCCCGCGCGCATCGAGAGCGCGCCGCGGCACGGCCCCGCCCCGCCGCCGCCCGCTCCCTCCGCTCGGCAAGCCGGGGTGGCCGGGCTACTCCGGGCCCTTCGTGGCGCCGCAGGCCTCTTGCTCCGGTCGAGACGGGGAAATGGTGGACAGCCACAGGGCGACAGGATACCGAGAAAGCATGGCCGCCGTCTTCGGGGTTTCGGGGCATGCGCGGAGCAAGCGGGCGCCCCGGCGGGCGCCCGCTCTTCCGTCAGGCTACTGGCCGGCGTGCGCCGCCTGGGCCTTCTCGATCTGCGCCTTCACCGCTTCGAGGTTGAAGCTCGCGCCACGTTGCATCGGTGGGAACTCGATGGCGGTCTGAGCGACCTTCGCCACCTCCTGCTGGACGAACTGGAACCGCCAGAACTGGAGCGCGAACCAGTTGTAGTAGGCCAGCGACCCGCCGGAGCCGTTCGGCAGACCCGTGCGCTCGAGCGGGTCGAGGCGGAGGTTGGTGAGGACCGGCCAGTCCAGCTTGACCGTGCCGCCGAGCCAGCCTTGCGGCTGATCCGTGAACCGGTACTTGAAGTCGTCGATCCGCACGGCGGACAGCGTGCCCTCGGTGAAGTAGAAGATCTCGTGGCGTGCCGACGGACCCTTGCCGGTGATCAGGTCCATCTGGTTGTAGCCGTCCAAGTGCACCTTGTAGGTGCGGTCGCCCAGCTGCTTGCCCTGCCTGAGCTCCTGGGCGCTGTTGGGGTTGCCGGCCGCGGCGACGAACGTCGGGAACCAGTCCATCCCGGACACGATGCCGTTCTCCACCTTGCCCGCCGGCACCTTGCCCGGCCACCGCAAGATCATGGGCGCGCGGAAGCCGCCCTCCATCGCCGTACCCTTGCCACCGGCAAACGGCGTCTGGCCACCATCCGGCCAGGTGAAGTTCTCGGTGCCGTTGTCGGTGGTGAAGCCGAGAATGGTGTCACCTTCGAGGCCGTTGTCCTTGAGGTACTTCATGACCGCGCCGACGATGTCGTCGAGCTGCGCCATCCCGGCTTCATGTTCGGACCAGTTGTTCTCCGAGTTGCGCATCCCGTTGTACTTCGGGGACAGGTGCGTGATGACGTGCATGCGCGTCGGGTTGAGCCAGAGGAAGAACGGCTTGCCGTCCTTGCGCGCCTTGTCGACGAACTTGAGCGCGTGATCGAGAATCTCGTCGTCCACGGTCTCCATGCGCTTCGGACACAGCTCGCCCGCGTCCTCGATCTTCTGCTTGCCGATCTTGCCCCAGCGCGGCTGCACGGTCGCGTCATCGACGTCGGTCGCCCAGCTGTGCACGACGTTCCGCGGGCCGACCGTGGCCTTCAGCGCCGTCGGGTAGTTCACGTGGCAAGGATCCTCCATCGCGTCCAGGTGATAGAGGTACCCGAAGAACTCGTCGAACCCGTGCAGCGTGGGAAGGAACTGGTTCAGGTCGCCCAGGTGGTTCTTCCCGAACTGCCCGGTGGCGTAGCCCATGGCCTTCAGGGCGGTCGCGATGGTCGGCGCCTGCGCCGGCATGCCGATCGGGGAGCCGGCCTGGCCCACCGTCGTCAGGCCAGTGCGGATCGGCAGCTCGCCGGTGACGAAGTTGGCGCGGCCCGCGGTGCAGCTTGCCTCGGCGTAGTAGTCGGTGAACCGCATCCCCTCGGCCGCGAGCCGGTCGAGATTCGGCGTCTTGCCCGACATCATCCCTTGATGATAGGCCCCGATGTTGAGCCAGCCGATGTCATCCCCCATGATCACGACGATGTTCGGCTTCGGCTGGGCTGCCACCGGGCCGGCGGCCCAGACGAGCGCGACCAGGACTGCCCCCATCGACCCTACGAGTCTCCTCATGCGGTCCTCCCTCCTTCCCTGTCAGGTCCTGCATTAGAACTCGCCCGTTTCTCGTAGCCCGCTCGGCTCGGCGGAGAACCGCGCGGGGCGGTTTCCACGGGGTGGGGCAGCAAGAAGGGGGCCAGCAGCCATCCCGCTGCAAATCGCGTCACCGGGGTCGAATTTCGAGGCGGATCCCGGCGAACCTGTTCGGTCCACCCACCGCGGATGGTGGCCGGTCACCGGATGTGGTTGGGGCTGGACGGAAGGCCCCGAAGTCGCCACGGTGGGCCGAAGCAGCGGCCGAGGACCTCGGGACGTCACTGATCGGCCCCGCACCGGGTGGAACGGGTCGCCGAGGAAGCGCGCGTAGCTGGCGATGGTGAGGTCGGGCGGCGCCCGCTAACCGATCACCAGCGGGCGGAGGCTCTGGGCGAGGAGGAGGGCGAGGGGCAGGAGGAAGAACACCCCGAGGAGCGCCGCCAGCGGGGCGATCAGTCAGATCGCCGGCTCACTTCGGGTACTTCGCGGCGTCGTAGACCTCCTTGTTCCAGCGCTCGACCCAGGCGCCCCGGTTCCGGGCGAGGTAGTCCTCGTCGGGGAAGCGGAGCCGGCCGATCGCCTCCGCCCCGACCGGCACCCGGCCGGCGAACTCGCGCGGCAGCGTCACCTCGCGGTTGGTCGGGCCGTAGTAGATCTTCCGGGCCCACGCCTCCTGCTGCGCCGCGTCGAGGTAGAAGTTGATGAACTCGTAGGCCAGCGTCTTGTTCTTCGCGGTCCGGGGCACCGCCAGCGCGTTGGTGATCGCGATCGTCCCTTCCTTCGGGGCCACCGTGGCGAGCGGCAGCCCCTCGTCGATCATGAGCTGGGCGCGGCCGTTCCAGTACGGGGTGAGCCAGACGTCCTCGCGCTGGAGGTACGGCACGTACTGGGGCGACAGGGTGAGCCAGGCCCCGACGTTCGGCACCAGCTCCCGGATCTTCGCGAAGCCCCCGTCGATGCGCTTCTCGTCCCCGCCGGCCATGTACGCCGCCACGATGAGCAGGAACAGCCCCTTCCCCTCCGAGACGTGGGAGACCCCGACCTTGCCCTTGTACTTGGGATCCCACAGCACGGCCCAGGAGTCGGGGGCCGGCTTCACCCGGTCGCGGTTGTAGAGGAGGATGAGCGGGTCGACCGAGACGATCGGGCCCCAGCCCTCGCCGGCCTTCTGCGCGAACTCGTAGAGCCGGGCCATGTTCGGCACCCGGTCCGCCCCGACGGCCTCGAGCACGCCCTCGCGCCCGGCGGCGAGGAGGTCGTAGCCGGTGAGGACGGTGAGGTCGTAGGTGTAGGTGTCGCGGCTGGCCCGGAGCTTGGCGAGCTTCTGGGCCGAGCTGCCGGTCGTGTCGTAGATCACCTTCGCCCCGAACTTCGCCTCGAACGGCGCGATGACGAGCTTCCGCATCACCTCGCCGTAGTCCCCGCCGTAGCCCGAGAAGACCAGCTCCTTGGCCTGGGCTCCGGCGATCCCGGGGCCCGACACCGCGACCAGGACCAGCAGCAGGACGCTCGACACGATACGCATGGCGCCTCCCGTCAGTTCGGAACCTCCCGCCTACCCCCCCAACCCCCCTCCCCCACCCACCGGGGGGAGGGGGGAGCCGGAGGACTGATTCGTTCACACGCCGTCAGCCGGCGAGCCGCTCGAAGTCGGCGAAGACCTCGCCGGGGTCCACGCGCCGCCGGACCAGGCCCTGGACCCACTGCTCCTCGCAGAACGCGGCGACCATCGCCCGGTTTCCGCGAAGGCCGTAGAACTCGAAGTCGGGACCCAGCACCTCGGCCTCCTCCTCGAGCTCCGCCAGGAGCCAGGCGCTCGACTCGTGGAGCTGCCGGCGCATCCGCGCCGCACGCGCCTGGGCCTCGACGAGCGCCGTGTAGAGACTGCGGACCACCCACGGGTTCGCCTCGACCAGGGTGCGACGCAGCACGACCAGGTGATGGGCCGGGTACAGGCGGGTCTGGCGGTAGTGCTCCCGCTCGACCGCCCGGAAGTCGGGATAGAGCCGGACGATGGGACTCCCGGGCCCGCCGGAGCCGGGCGGCGGCCAGGCCGTGATCAGGACGTCCAGCTCCTTCGCCAGCAGCATCTCCTGGAGCGAGCGGCCGGGCGCCGCCGCCGCCACGCCCTGGGGAAGGGCGTCCGGCGGCGCCGGCTTGTCGCCCGGGTTGATGGGTCCCACGACCCACCGGACCGCGTCGAGGCCGACGCCGGCGGCGCGGAGCAGGCCCCGGCTCCAGGTGTTGCCGCTGTTGGGCCAGGCGTCCATGCCGATCCGGGTCCCGGCGAGCTGCCGCATGTCGCGGAGCCCGCTGTCGCGACGGACGAAGAAGTTCCGGTGCCGGAACTCCCGCATGACGAACGCGGGCAGCGCCACGAAGCTCGTGTCGCCGGCCGCCAGGCGCTGCACGTGACGGCTGAAGGACGCCTCGCCGCCGTGGATCGCCGGGTCCTGGAGGACCCGTGGCAGCGCGCCGAAGTCGCGGACGAGCGTGAGGTCGATGCCCTCGGCGGTGACGTCGCCGAGGGCGAGCGGGAGCACGTAGTCGTAGTCGCGGGTCGCGAGCGTGACGGGCAGGTTCCCCATGGGTCCCCCCTACCGGGCCGCGTACTCTTCGAAGGAGGCGAACCGCCGGACGAGCGCCAGGTAGTCGTCGCGGCTGAGCTTCGGTCCCGCCTCCGCCTTCACCCGGCGGGCCTCCCGGGCGCCGTCGTGCAGCAGGTCCACGACGGTCATCGCCATGAACTTCGCCGGGTTCACCGCGGCCAGCCGCTGGTCCACGATCACGTAGTCGGCGCTGTGGACCGTGCCCCGCACCCCGCCGGCCCGAGGGTGGACCTCCGGCATGATGAAGCCGAGGTCGCCGACGTCGGTGGAGCCGGTCGAGTGGCGCGGCCGGCCCATGTTGGCCTCCCCGACGATGGCGGCGGCGTTCCGGTAGGTGAGCGCCACCAGGTTCGGGTCCATCTGCTGCGGGAGGTACCCGGGCAGCGTGGTGATCTCCACCTTCGCGCCCATGGCCTGGGCCCCGGCCCGCAGGCTCCGGTCCACCTTCGCGGCGGCGTCGGCGATCGCCTCCACCGTCTTGCCCCGCACGAAGGTCTCCAGCCGGACGTCGGCCGGCACCGCGCTCACCGCCTCCCCGCCCCGGGTGATGATCGGGTGGACCCGGATCGTGTCGTCGTCGCGGAAGGTCTCCCGCTGGGCGTCGATGGCGACCAGCGCGATCTGGGCGGCCTTGAGCGCGTTGATCCCGAGGTGAGGGGCGCTGCCGGCGTGGGCGCCCTTGCCGACGAAGCGCATGAACTTGACGACGCAGCCGTTGTGGGTGTCGCCGACGCTCGAGAGCCCGTCCTCCTGGCGCGCGTTGGTGTGGGTGATGATGGCCATGTCCACGTCGTCGAACTCGCCGAGACGGATCAGCTCGGGCTTGCCGGCCAGGAACTCGAGCTTGCCCTGCTCGCGGAGCCCCATCCGCCACTCGACCTCGATGTACTCCTCGGCCGGCACCGCGAAGAGCACCACGTCCCCGTCCAGCTCGTCCATCACCGCCTGGAGTCCCATCCCGGCGCCGAGCATCGACGCCACCTGCGCGTTGTGGCCGCAGGCGTGGGCGGCGTGGGTCACGGGGTCGGCGAACGGGTGGGCGGCGACGATCAGCGAGTCCAGCTCGCCGAGGACCGCCACCGTCGGGCCCGGCGCGCGTCCCTTCATGCGCGCCTTGACGCCGGTGAGGGCCAGCCCGTCGCGGTGCTTCAGTCCCAGCCGGTCGAGCTGGGCGGCCACGTACTCGGCGGTCCGCATCTCCCGGAAGCCGCTCTCCGGGTGCCGCAGGATGTGGTCGCTGACCGCGACGATCTCCTCGGCCCGCCGGTCGATCTCGGCGCACACCCGCGCCTTCAGTGCCTCGGTCGTCGCCATCCGTGCCTCCTCTGCCGGCGGCCTCGACGGGCCGGCCGGCGCGAGGACGATACCGCACCCGGCGGCGGCCTGACAAGCGGCCGGCACGGATCGAGCGCGCCGGCCCGTGTCGGCCGACCGGTGCGCCCGCATCCGGGCTTCGGCCCTCTCACTCCGCGAGCTTCACCACGGTACCCTTCAGGGCCACGCCGGCGACGAAGGCGCCCGCATGGCACTCGTAGTCGGTGTCGCTGACGACTTCGTCCTTCCGGTAGAAGCTCTTGATCTTGACGACGGCGTTGCCCCCCTCGGTGACCGCCCGGTCACGCAACGAGAGCATGGCCGACAGGAAGACCCACTCGCAGGCCGTCTCGTCGGACTTGTTGGAGGCGTTCGTCTTGTGGTTCGACACGTACTCGCCGATTGTCCGGGCCACCGGCGGGTGTGGCTGGTTGCCGAAGTAGAACTTCACCGAGGTGCCGAGCTTCTCCTTGGCCGCCGGTGTGGCGAGCCCCTTCGCGATGGGAAGCATGTACTTCGTATCGCGCGCGCCGGCGGTGCCGCCCCCGACCGCGCACAGCAGGACCACGAGGACCAGGGTCACGAGCGTATGCATGCGGCTCTCCTTTCGCGGGCAACCGTGAAGGTGTCGCCGATGAGACGGGTTGTTTGGCAAGCATAGCGCGCGCGTGGAGCACGGGAAAAGCCCGATTTCCGACGGCGACCCAGGCGTCTACCCGTTGGCCGGAGCTTGACATCGCGGCTCGTGCGCGTCTATTCTGTCAATACTGAAACGACAGAAGATACTGGTCACATGGACCTCACGC
>CAVPSB010000044.1:0-145876 GCA_963708025.1 uncultured Candidatus Rokubacteria bacterium
CCGCCGGCGGAGACGATGATGGTCTTGAAGCCGTTCGCGCGCAGGTAGGCGAGCAGCTCGACCATGGGTTGATACACCAGATCGGTGTAGGGCCGTTTGAACTTGGGATGCCTCGCCGTGGCGAGCCAGTCCTTCACGATCTTCTCGAACTCCTCGGTGGTCATGTCCGCGTGCGTGGCCATGACGATGTCGACCATCGCCTTCTCCCCGCCGGCGAGTGCGCCCTTCACGTCACCCTTGAGCAGCGAGGCGAACGGCTCCTTGTCCTTCCACTCCGGATGCTGCGGCGCGAGTGCCTTCACCCGGTCGAGAGCGAAGATCAGTTGGAAATACATCGGCTGCTCGGCGTAGAGCGTGCCGTCGTTGTCGAACGTGGCGATGCGCTCGGCAGCCGGAACAAAGGCCGGCGAGCCCTTTTTCGTGACCTTCGCGACGAAGGCGACGATGGCTTGCTTCGCCGCGCCGTCGTTCCACGCTGGCAACGGGTCACGTGCCGGCTGGGCGGCAGCGTACCCTGCGCCAAGTGTCAGGAGTGTCGCCACGGACACAATGCGGCTGACGATTCGTGCAATCTGTGGTTTCGTTCCCATGTCGTTGTCCTTCTTGGCTTTGGTTGCCCAGCGGACTCTCTTGGTTCGCTCGTGAGGTCGCGGGCCGCGTGCGTGACGCGCGTCTCCGCGCCAGCACAGCCGCCGGGCGGCCCAGTGAGGGCCGCCCGGCACGTAGGTCATCGGTTCACGCCTCCCGGTGCGCTCTACTGGCTCGCCCGAGATGCCGCTTTCTTCGCAAGCTCCTCCTTCAGAGCCTCGCCGGGTCCGCCGACCGGAGCTGGGTGAGGTCGAGGCGGAGCGGCCCGGCGCACTCGCTCACCACCTGTTCGAACTCGGCGACCACGTCGCCCTCCAGCCAACCCTCGAGGCGAATGACCGAGATGCCCGATGCCTGGTCGCACGCGATCCGCAGCGTCACGGTCGTCCGGCCCGGGGTTCAAGCACCGCGCTCGCGACCGGGCCGACCATCGGCAGCATCGCGATCAGAGACAGCAAGATCACTGCCGCGGAGCCGGCGGATGGGACCATGCGCGAGTCTGGCCTACCGTGGCGCGGCCTTGGAACCCAAACCCGCAGCGGCGGGTGTCGATCGCCGCGCTCGAAAACCCGAGACATATCGTGGGAGGTCGTGAAATGTCACGGATTCTCTTGGTACACTAGGGCGCCATGGAGCCGGGCGACGAGAGCGGCGGAGCCGAGCGCCTCATCAGCAACCTCACGGCCCGCTTCACGAGGCTGCCCGTGGAGCGCATCCACGAGGAGATCGAGCACGGCCTGCGTCGGCTTGTCGAGTTCCTCGACACCGACCGGAGCACCCTGTTCGAGTTCTCGCCGGATGGGACGCGCCTCACGGCCGCCGCCTCGTGGGCGCGCCCCGGGGTGGAGCCCTACACCACACAAATCGTGCAAGCCGAGCTGCCCTGGTACCACGCGCAGCTCGTCCGGGGTGAGACCATCCGGCTCCGCCTTCCCGACGACCTCCCCGAGGAAGCGGAGGCGGAGAAGGCGTACATGCGCCGCCTCGGCATGCAGTCGAACCTGACGATCCCGATCCGGGTCGGGGAGCATCCCGTCTGCGCGCTCGCGACCGGCGCATTCCGCACGCCGCGCGACTGGCCGGACGTCGTCGTCGAGCGCCTGCGGCTGGTCGGGCACATCTTCGCCAACGCCCTCTACCGCGAGCGCGTCGAAACGGAGCTGCGGGCCGCCGTCACGGCGCTCGATCGGCAGAAGGGGCGAGCTCGAGGCGCATCTGGACGAGATCCGCCACCTCAAAGCTCAGCTGGAAGCGGAAACGGTCTACCTCCGTACCGAGATCCGGCGCGAGAAGGGGTTCGACGCGATCGTCGGCCAGAGCCCGGCCATTCTCGAGGTCCTCGCGAAGGTCGCCCAGGTGGCCCCTACGACCAGCGCGGTGCTGCTCCTTGGCGAGACGGGCACCGGCAAGGAGCTCCTGGCCCATGCCATCCACGACCGGAGCCCTCGCCGGCACGGGCCCCTCGTCAAGGTCAGCTGCGCAGCCCTGCCGCCGACCCTCATCGAGAGCGAGCTGTTCGGCCACGAGAAGGGGGCCTTCACCGGGGCGACCGGGGTGAAGGTGGGCCGCTTCGAGCTGGCCGACGGGGGCACGCTCTTCCTGGACGAGATCGGCGAGCTCACCCCCGACATCCAGGTGAAGCTCCTCCGGGTCCTGCAGCACGGCGAGTTCGAGCGCGTCGGCTCCGGCCGGCCCCGCCAGGTGGACGTGCGGATCGTGGCCGCCACCCACCGCGACCTCGAGCGGGCGATGGCCGACGGCCGCTTCCGCGAGGACCTCTACTTCCGGCTGAGCGTCTTCCCCATCCGGCTGCCGCCGCTGCGGGCGCGGCGCGAGGACATCCCGCTCCTCGTCTGGAGCTACATCAGCCGCCGGCAGGCCAAGCTCGGGCGGGCCATCGAGCGCGTGCCGAAGCGCGCAATGGCGGCGCTGACGGCCTACGCGTGGCCCGGCAACGTCCGCGAGCTCGAGAACGTGATCGAGCGCGCGCTCATCCTCTCGCCCGGCTCGACGCTGCATCTCGAGGAGCCGTGGGGCGCCAAGGCCCGCAGCGCGGGCGGCCCACCGTCCTTCGAGCGCCTGGACGAGGTCGAGCGCGCACACATCCGGCGCGTGCTCGAGGCGTGCGCCTGGAAGATCGAAGGGCCGGGCCACGCCGCCGCGAGGCTCGGGGTCAATCCCGGCACCCTGCGCTCGCGAATGGCCAAGCTCGGGATCAGACGACCGGCACGCCCTGCCGAGCCGGGCCGATAACCCGAGCGCACGCCACGGCGGCCGTCGCGACGAGCGCATGGGCCGCGAGGAACCCGGCCGTGAAGACGAGCACCTCCGCCCGGCCGAGGATCGTCGCGCCCACGAGCGTCGCGATGCCGAGGTTCCGCGCCGACCAGGCCATCGCGAGGGCGAACCGGTCCCCCGGATCGCCCCCGACGACGGCGGCCGTCAGCCAGCCCGCGATCATGGCGACCCCGGCGAAGGCCGCCGCACCGACCACGACGGGGCCCGCGACCGCCACGAACCGGTCCACCTGTCCCGCGACGATGGCCGCCACCACCGCGAGCACGGCGGCGAGACTCGTCGCGCGAAGGGGCGCGGCCCAGCGCCGGGCTCGCTCGGGCCACGCCGCTCGCCCGAGCATCCCCAGGATGATCGGGACGAGGAGAAGGCCGACGAGCTGGCCCATCATGGGCCCGACGGGCACGGACACGCGGGCCTCGCCGCCAGCGGCGCGCCCGAGACTGAAGAGGAGGATCGCGGGGAGCGTCACGACGCTCCCGACGCTCGAGACGGCCGTCACGGTGACAGACAGCGCGACATTGCCGCGCGCCAGCGCCGTGTAGAGGTTCGAGAGGACCGCCGTCGGGCACGCGGCGACGAGCAGCATCCCCTCCGCGACGGCCGGCGGCAGCGCGAGCAGGTGCCCGAGCGCCACCGCGAGCGGCGGCAGAATGAGGACCGGCCCGAGGACACCGACCCCCACGAGGCGGGGGTGCCGAGTGACCCGTCGGAAATCCTCGAGGGTGAGATCGAGGCCGACCACGGTCATGCAGAAGACGACGACCCCGGGGATCACGACGCGGACCAGGACATCGCCACCCATCACGGCCTCGCCTCACCCAAGGGCTCCCGCGGGATCCCGTGCATCGCCTCGCTCATCGACCGGCGCCTTCCCTGAGACCGGACGAAGAGGGCCTCCCGAACGATCCCATTCTGGCAGACCCCGCCGCGCCGCGGCCCGAGGGTGTTGCCCCGGGTATGCCCTGGATCAGGACCTTCGTCCGGGATGAACGAGATGGTGGGCACATCGCGCGCGACGCCGCGTCGCCCGAGGAGAAGTGGAAGAAGCCCTCGCCGGCGACCCGCTGGTCCCGACAGACCGAGGCGGGAGCGTTCCGGTCACCAAATGGTAACCATGCGGTGGAGACTATTTCGGTGACCGCCCTGATCGCCGGCTCGGAACTCCTTGAAGAACCTGCCCGGCACATCGGGGCTCGGAGGTGAGTGTCAGTCTGGAACGCTGGCAGTCGCACCGGGGGCTCGGCGTGCGCCGCAACCCCCGATGCACATTGGAGCGGGCGACCGGAATCGAACCGGCGACGTCCAGCCTGGGAAGCTGGGTCGGTGATTGCACCCTGTGATGGGCCGTGAGGAAAATCGAAAGGTTCCCTCTGACGCGGCAACACGGTGTGACGCGTCATGAGAGGGAATGATCACGATCCGTGGTTACGATTTTGGTGACACGAGGCTACGCGTCGCGTCACGGCTCGGCGTAGGCGACGACTGGGCGAAAGCCGTTCCGGTGGACGTGCGACCAGAGACGCCCGTCTGTCGGCTGGCGCCCGAACAGCTCATGGCAGGCTGGGCTCAGCAAGATCGCTGAAGAGGGCACGACCTTCGTGATAAACTGCCGCAGCAAGCATTACCACGTGAGCTCGACCATGTCCAAGACCACCTTCACCGCCATCCTCGAACGCGAAGGCGACGTCTATGTCGCGCTGTGCCCCGAGCTCGACATCGCCAGCCAAGGGGGCACGATCGAAGAGGCCACCGCGAACCTCCGGGAGGCGGTTGCCCTGTTCCTCGAGACGGCCGACTCTCGAGAGATCACCCGGCGCCTCCGCTCCGGCGTATTCGTGACGACGTTCGACGTCGTCGATGGGTAGGCTGCGCGTCCTCTCCGGAAGCGAGGTCTGCCGCATCCTGGAACAGCACGGATTCGCCGAGGTTCGGCGCCGAGGAAGTCACATCGTCATGCAGCGCCGGACCTCCGACGGCACGACCACGGTCCCGGTCCCGGACCACGCCGAGCTGGCCATCGGGACCCTCCTGTCGATTATCCGTCAGAGCCGCGTGCCGCGCCCGGCGTTCGAGTAGCCGGAGTAGCTCCTACCCGGTTTCGGCAACGAACACGGTTCCATCGCGTCCGCGCGATCACCGTCAGGGCGGCCGACCGGGATGAACTGGAACGCCTCCAGCGGTCGCACTGGATCCCGGCCCAGCTCAGTCGCCGCGCCTGCGCCGTGCTCCTGATGACCGACGACCTGGCGGGCATCGAGATCGCCGTGCCGCCACCTCTACCAGCGGGCGGCCTGATCGCGGTCGGTCGCCCGGCCCACGCTCGGCCGTTGGTGTCACTCACCACCCGCCCGGAGTGGCATGTCTTGGCTTCGCGGGAGGTCGGGCGTGGCAATCTCTGATCGCCGTCGCCCCAGATGCCGACAGCTCATGCCCCCATCCCGCGTCAGAGGATCGGAAGGTCGGGCCGATCAGGTTTTTGACCAGGACAGCGGTGCGCCCGAGCGCCAACCGCCGTGGTCCCTCCAGAAGCACCCGGGATGGTTAAACGGAAGGGAGAGGTAGCCTCGTGATGCTACACTGGGGCTGAGGTCGCCATGAAACTCGATCGCATCAGTGTGAACCCGGCCGTCTGCCAGGGTCAACCGACCATCCGCGGCCTGCGGATCACGGTCGCCTTCGTGATGAAGCAGCTCGCCGCCGGGATGACCGCTGCCGACGTCCTTAAGGCCTACCCCGAATTGGAAGCCGAGGACCTCAGTCAGGCCGCGGAATACGCCGCCTGGCTGGCCGGCGAACAGGCCCGCCCGCTGCCGACACCCGACACCGGATAGCCGGTGCGCTATCTGGCGGACGTGCACATCTCGCCGCTCAGCGTCCGCGCCCTCCGAGCCAAAGGTCATGAGATTTCCCGGATCACGGAGTTCCTCCCGCCAACGGCGACAGACCTCGAGATTCTTGACATCGCACGGCGGGAGGGCGCCGTCCTCATCACGGCGGACCTGGACTTCTCCGCGCTCATCGCGACTCGAGGTGAGCCAGGCCCGAGCGTGATCTCGTTACGCCTGGCTCTCCCCTCCCCTCGGCGGATCACGGCAGTGCTGGAGCAAGCGCTGCCACGGTTCCAAGCGGAGCTCACGGCTGGCGCCATTGTCTCGGTCGACGAGTCTTCGATTCGCATTCGCCGTCTTCCGATCCGCTAAGCAGGATCACGCCGGAGAGCGGGCCGTAGGGCGCAAGGAATCGACTCACATGACCCTGGACGAGGGCGACGGGGACCGGCGGCCCCGCGAACGGCTCGGTCGTATCGGGCGCCACCGCCTCCGATCCGGCAGCCGCCGTGACCCTCGGCGGAGTGCCACTTCCAGTGCGGGGACTTCGAGCCCCGTACCCTTAGTTCGGAACGAGGTACCCGCGCGCGTTCACGAAGGCCCCGCCTGATCCACGAGCTGACAGCCAGTGTCCGGAACCGACGACGATCCCGCTCCCCAAATCGACGCTGCCCCCCCCATCCGTGCCGAAGATCGGCCCCGACGGCAGGGCCGCGTCAACGCCGGGAGAAAGGAAGAACCCGATGCCAAGGGCGATGAAGGTAAAGGCGGGCGGATTTGCCTTGTCCTCAAGCTCTGGCCCTGACGTGCTCTCGTTGGCGGGGCGTCGGTCGGTGGCGGGGCTCGGCCACTCGACGGGAGGTCCGAGCCGTGGGACCGCGCCGAATGGCTTTGAGAGGGCCGCTTCCTCGGGGACAGCCACAGTTTCAGCCACAGTAGCCTCGTCAGAGGGGACATGGTGTCCCACAAGCGATTGAAAAGATTGGTGCCCCCGGGGTGAATCGAACACCCGGCCCAGGGTTTAGGAAACCCTTGCTCTATCCGACTGAGCTACGGGGGCAAGCCAATCGTTACAGCTACTTACGGAGCGACATTTCCTCCGAAACGGCTCCACCTTGACGATCACCTTGACGGTTCTCGCCGGACCGCGCCGCGATCCTCGCGGCGGCCGCCCTCAGATCCGCCGGGGCCACGATGTGATAGCGATCGAACACCGACCGCGTCTTGTGGCCCGTGATCGTCATGGCGACCTTCTCGGGCGTGCCGTCGTTCACGAGGTTCCGGACCGCCGTCCGCCGGAAATCATGCTTCAGCATCCCGGGACACCCCGCCCGCCGGCACTCCGTCGCCCAGGCCTTGCGGAAGTTCTTGATCCGGGTCCCCGCGAGCGGCCCGGTCAGGTGCGGGAACACGAACGGGACGATGCGCCCCAGGCGACGCTCCAACCCCCGGACACGCTCCAGTTGCGCGGTGAGGGCGGTCGTCCCCTCGGGGGTGAGGTAGACGACGCGCGCGTCGTCGTTCTTCGTGCCCCCGGGCTCGAGGCGCACGGTCCCCGCCGACAGGTCGATCTGGGGTTTCTCCAGCGTGAGGACCTCGTCGAGCATCCGCCAGCCATAGGTGTAGGCCAGGTCGCACGCGACCTGGAGGTCCGGCCGGAGCCACCGCCGTACCGCCGTGTAGCGGACCTCTTCGAAGAACCCCGCGCGCGGCGCCGCCTCTTTGAGGAGGCGCATCCGCGGGACCCGCAGCACCTTCTCGTGCTCGTCGCCGAGGCGGAACAGGGTCCCGAGAATCGACAGTTCCCGGTTGATCGTCCCATTCGCAAGCCGTGCCGCCTGCCGCGTCTCGACGTACCGCGTGATCTCCGCCGGGGTGATCGCGGTCGCGAGCCAGCCCCCGAAATGGGCGTCGAGAGGGCGGAGCCGCTTCTCCGCCTCCATCAGGTCGCGGCACCCGGTGGTCCGGTAGTGCCGCCGGAGGTCGGCGGCCAGCTCGTCGTAGGTCACCTTGTCGACCCGCGGCGGGACGGGCCGACCCTCGGCCACGCGTCCGACCTTGGTGGCGAGGAGCCGCGCCGCGGCCGTCCGGTTCCGGGTCCCGGTGCTTTCGCGCACGGACCGCCCCTGGACGAAGTACTGCATCCACCATACGGCCTGCTGCCGGATCGTGCCGTCCGACGCCTGGTACGTGGGGCGATAGAGCGTACCGGTGCCCCGGTTCAGGCGGCTCATGCGGTCGCCCTCCCCCTCGCCCGCGAGGGCTTGGAGCTGTCGCCAGAGTCGCAGACTCGGGCTCGTCCGCGCCCCGGCCTCCAGCCGTGCCACGTAGCTCTGCGAGACGCCGAGCGCCCGCGCCAGGTCGGCCTGCCGCCAGGCCCGCGCCGCGCGGACACGCCGGACCAGGCCGGTAACCAGCTCGCGCTCGCTCGGCCGCCGTGCATGCCCCACAGTCATACGCCTCGGAGTGTAGCACGCGCCCGGCCTGCATGCGGGGCCGTGTGGGCCGTGGTCACGAAAGCGCGCGGCGGCGCGGTTGTCTCAGTCGGCGATCGTGCCCTGCATGCATGGCAAGGCCGGTGCTCGCTGATGATCAAACTTCCAGAAGCATCTGACCCCCACGCGCGTGCCTGGAAATCCGGCACGTTACAAGACAGCGGCCCGCGAAAAGGACCCAGGCAAAATACTCCACGACCCTTCACGGCTGCGCCGATTGCGAGTTCCCCGTGTGCCTCACCGAAGGACGGTGCTCTCGCACGTCCGACAGCGAGCGCCGCCGCTTGTTTGGGCTACGTCTCCACGCGATTCAGCCAGTACCCGGGCCTTCGCTTCGCATGGGCCACGGCGAGAACCCTGATCTCCGTGCCGAGGTCCATGAAGACGATGGCGTACGGAAAGCGCGGGAGCAGTGCGCGCCGGACGACGAGGTCCGCGGGCAGATCCAGAAGACGGGGAAACGACGCCGGCGAGGTTCCGATCAGTGGGAGGACGCGCTCGACCTCCGTGAGGAACTCCACCTCGAGCCCTGGCCTCCTGGCCGCGTACCACTGGGCCGCTTCAGCCAGTTCGGTCACCGCCTCTGGGGAGAGGCGGACCGCGCTCACCGACTCGACAGCCGGTTTTGAATCTGGGCTCGTGCCTCCGTCCAGGAAACCCCGGGACTACCTGCTATGGCAGCGCGCGCGCGCCGCTCGATCTCGCCGACCCACTCGGCCTCGGTACGGCGTTCGCTTGGCGTATCAGGCTCGAGCGTGGCCAGCAACTCGCTGACCAACTCGGCGCGCTGATCGGGCGACAGTCGGAGCGCCTCCTGAAGCAGCCGATTCGTAGGGCTCGCCATGGAGCGATTCTACTCCCCTATGCTGCGGGCGAGAAGCGGTGCCAACTCTGGCAGGCCAGCGCGATCGACAAGTCTGACGGTTTCCGAGTCCGAAGCTGAGCTCCACCGCGAGGTCGCCGCGCGCGATCATCAGCCCTACCGAGTCGTACTTGAGCGCCTCGAAGAGGATGACGGCGAGGTTGCGTGTCGCCGCCCGCGTCTCGAGCTTCAGGACCATCCCGAAGTCCGGCCGCCCCGCCTTCTTCAAGCGCTCGCCAATCCGTGCCACGTCCTGCGGCGTGGGGACTTGAGGACCTGAGTAACGCGGCACACGAGCCCATCGGGGCGCGCCGCTTCCACGACGGCCACGAGCTTGCCATCGTCCAGCACCACCCGCTCCCCCGCCCGCACCTGCTCGAGGAGGCCGGGCTCGGGAAAGGCCAGCACGCGCTGCGCGGGGTCGTCGCTGTCCCCGCTCGCAGTGAGCAGCAGACTGTCCCCCACGCCCAGCGTCAGGGCCCTCGGCTGCTTGGGGAGTGCCCCGACGCACCCCTCGGCCAGCACGGCCTGGTTGCGTCGCCAGACGAGTCGCAACCCGGACATCACGTAAAGCGAGCGGTCGCACTCGGCGAGGACTCCGCCCTCGACGGCTCCACGCACCACGAGCGTGCGCTCCCGCTCGCCCGCGTCTGTCAGACGGATCTCGTCACCGCTCTGAAGCTTGGCCAGCCAGTCCGGCGGCACCGGTATCTGGGCGCCTCCCGCGTACGCGGCCACGAGCAACACCGGGGTCGGCGCCACGGTCTTCCCACGGCGGTCCTTGCGGCGGGGCAGGTGCAGCACCGCGTCCTCGAACTGGCGGATCTCCGCCCGCAGCTTGGGTCCGGGAAGATCGACGATCACGCGGCCAGCCCTGCCGCGCACCGCCGCGCGCGCCTTGAAGGTTGACGCGATCGCCTCCCATTCGCGCGGAGACTCGTGCGCGCCGTTGATGCGGAGGAGATCGGCTCCGGCCTGGACCACCTCGTCCGCCCACTCCGGCGTCACGTCGGCGGCGTCAGGAGCAGTGACCATGATGTAGACGTGACGACCGGCCGGCGGCGGGCCGAAGAGCGCCGAGTATTCTCGTGCAGGAGCGCCGCAGCCTTTGCCCCGTCGAGGGGGTCGGCCGCGCCCGTGACCCCGCTTCCTTGGCCCGAGAGCCAGGCGCACAGCCGGAGCAGCGTGTCCCGCACATGTCCCTCGCTCCTGCCTAGGGAGGACAACCCCAGCGCCGCCAGCTCGGTCTGAAGGGGGCGGATCTCCTGCTTGCGCAAACCCAGGTAGTGGGCGAGATTCGCCGCGCTCAGCCGATGCGTCGCCAGGGCGGCGTCGATTCGCGCGCGCTGCCGCACCTCTTCGTCCTCGATCGCCTTCCTCAAGGCGAGGACTTTGGCGCGCGGGGATTCCAGGAGCCGCTGAGCCGACCCGGGCAAGAACTCCACCGTTCGGGCCTCGTCCTTGCAGAGTTTCCCGATCGCTCTCAGCGGGTGCGCTAGCGCTCCTTGGTCAAGAACTCGTCGCGCCGATTCGTGGCCCAGCAGGCTTCGGTGCGCTCGCGACAGCGCGGCCGCTCCTTGCCGTAGGAGATCATCGTGATGCGATTCAACGGGATGCCCTGCGTCACGAGAAAGTTCACGGCTGCCCGGGCCCGTCGGTCACCGAGCGCCAGGTTGTACTCGTCGGTTCCGCGCTCGTCGCAGTGCCCCTCGATCAGCACCAGCTGGTTCGGATTGGCTTTGAGCCACGCCGCGCTGGCCTCCAAGGTCTTGGCGTCACCCGGACTGATGACGGCCTGGTCGAAGGCGAAGTTGATCGGCTTGAGCGCGTCGTTGGGTCTGTACTCCTTGGGCAGCGGCGCCGGGGGTGGAGTCGGAGCCGGGGTCGGAGGTGCCACGGGAGCCGGCGCCGGAGCCGGGGTCGGTGGAGCCGCCGGAGCGGCGACGACCGGGGGCGAGGCCGGGGCAGGAGGCGAGGACGGCGGCGCGGCCTGCGGGGCCGGAGCGGCCGGCGGCGGCGCCGACACCTCGGGAACCATCGGGCGCTTCGGACAGCCGGTCAGCATCAAGGCCAGCCCGACGGTCGGCACAACGAGGGCGAGGACTTTCGGTCGCATAGGGGCCTCCTCTGCTGGCCGAGCCTACGTGGTCCGACCCGCTATGCGTGTCGGGAAGGTCCCACCGTTGAGGGTAGGAACCAAGAAGTCCGACCGAATCGCGAGCCAGGCGGGTGACATCAGCGACCACGGGCATCGGCTCCCAGCAACCGGCATGCGTATGGGGGCTCAGCCCGAATCGTCCGGCTCCCAGCGGAATGGCCTGGGCCACGGGAGCGCGCCGTCATCCACGCAGACGGCCGAGCGTGGGTCGGGCTGCCAACCTCGACGTTACTGCCGGCGTTCAACCCCTGTCAAGCGGGAGGTTAGCGCTGTCCCCTCACTCTCGTGCCGCTGCACGGCCCGGCGGGATCTTGCCTTGGAGTCTTCGCGATCTCGGCTACGTCGGATGGGCGGAACCGGACGTTCGAGGATCGCTATGCACACCTTCCCGCCTGCTCATGTGCCGGGTGGCGCGGCCGATGCCCGAGCGGCTCCTCGCTCGCCCGCCGCATGGCCGGTCGGCGAGCGATGACCACTCCCCGACATCGCCAGCGTGACGGCGATCAGCGTCAGGCCGGTCCAGATGAGCGACCCGCTCCAGAGCTCCAAACAGCCCGAGATGCGTCGGGCTCAACAGCGCGGCCAGCTCCCGCTCGACACCGAACACCACGTGCCAGATCATGTCGCCGAGGCCGGCGACCGCGAACAGGATCACCCCGTAGCCGCCCAGGGCATAACCAGACGGCAGGGCTGTCCAGGACCCCGCCCTCCGCCGGGCGCGCCCCACGGTCCATGCGATCCATCCGCCGGTGGCCAGAAACCCGGAATAGAGCACAGCGTGCCAGGGCGTGAAAAAGGTCTCGAGGTCGGGCCGGGTATTGTGCGCCCAGGCATCGAGGAACACGCCGGCGATCAGCCAGGCCGATAGGACCGCGGTCAGGAAATCCCGACCCCAGCTCCTCGGTTGTGGCCGGACCACCCGACCGGCCGCCGAAGCTCGGCTCTCCGCCAGGACACCGGCAGTCTTGCGGCCATTGGCACGCGGCACGCTTGCCGCCACACGGCCCGCGGGCCACCGGGCGCGGATGCGGCCGACCATCCGATTGAGCATCCCGGTGCCGAGTCTCGCGGCTCAGGACCGCGGGACCCACCGTTCTGGCGTTGTCGCCTCGACCGACCAGCTCATCTGCGTCAGCCCGTACGCAGTCAGCTACCATGATAACCAGAATCATCGCCCTTGCGCCGTCACCGACGCCCGGGCACCTCAGGAGGTAGCTCAGATTCGGTGGGGTCTAGCCCCGCGCCGGGGACGTTGACGGGTCGCACCCCGTAGTGTCCGAAGACTCATCCCATCTCAGGCTCAGGCCGCGCGGTGATAGTACCGTAACAGCCCGCCCAGGCGGTCCCGACAGCGGACCTGGGTCCCGCCAGCGGCGGTCGTCCAGCAGCAAGATCTCGACATCCGGGACGGGATGGCCGAGGAGCGCCACCGGCTCGGGGGCATCGCCGCGCTCGGCGAGGATGGCGTGCGCCACGCGGTTGGCCATGAACGTCGAGCTCCGCGTACGTCACTCCGCGGGCGGGGGTGCCGACGGCGAGCCGATCGCCGTGCGCCGCCACCACCTGCTCGAACCGGTGTGGGAGCGAGCGCTCGACGTCCGCGTGCGTGAGGGGAGCGAGGGGCATGGAGGACCTACGCCCCGCGCGGCGGGCCGCCGGGCGGAGCGTCGAGTCCCTTCAAGAACTGCTCCTGGTCGGCCGGGGCCAGGCCCTCCAGCTTCCGCTGCACGATGAGGGTGGCCTGCGTCGCGACGGTGGACGCCTCGAAGAACCGGCGGAGCGGGATGTTGACCTCGAAGGTGGTCTCGACCCTCGCCAGGATCTGCATGGCGAGGACGGAGTGTCCGCCGAGCTGGAAGAAGTCGTCGTCGACGCCGATCCGATCTACGGCGAGGACCTCCTTCCAGATCTGCAATAGCTGCTCCTGGAACGGCGTCGACGGCGCGGTGAGCGCGGTGTCCCCCGCTCGCTCCACGGCAGGCGGCGCGGGCAGGGCACGCCGGTCGACCTTGCCGGTCGGCGCCAGCGGCAGCGCCTCGAGCCACACGAACGCGGACGGGATCATGTAGCCGGGGAGCGTCGCCGCGAGACGCTCGCGCAGGATGGCCGCCGGCGGGGGCGTCTCGCCGTCGGCGACGAGGTACGCCACGAGGCGCGCGTCGTGGCTGCCGTCCTCGCGAACGACCACGACGGCTGCCCTGGCGGAGGACACGGAGAGCAGCGCGCGCTCGATCTCGCCGACCTCGATGCGCTGGCCGCGGATCTTCGCCTGGGAGTCCTTGCGGCCGTGGTGCTCGAGGCAGCCGTCGGCGCGCAGCACCCCGACGTCTCCGGTCCGGTAGATCCGCGCGTCGCCGCCGGCGGGGTCCTTCGCGAAGGCGGCCGCCGTCAGCTCGGGCTGGCGCCAGTAGCCGACGGCGAGGAACGGGCTGCGGATCGCGATCTCGCCCTCCCAGTTCGCCGGCAGGGGCTGTCCGCCCTCGTCGACGATGAGGACCTCCGTGTCGTCCACGGGGTACCCGACGGGCACGACCGCGCCGTCGATCGGCGTCCGCGCGTCGATGAAGTTCTGGCGGATCACGTGCATCTCGGTGGCGCCGAGACGGTTGTGGAGCAGGCATGGCGCGTCGAAATGCCGCCGGAAGAGGTCGACGTCGCCCGGGGTCACGGGCTCACCCACCAGCTCGACCAGGCGCAGCGACGGGAACCGCTCGTCCGCGGCGAGGGTCCGGCAGAACAGGCGGAACGTCGTCGGCACCGTCTTGAAGACGGTGATCGAGACGTCGCGCAGCAGTGCCGCCAGTCCGGTGATCCCGCGCTCGCGAAGCGGGAACGGATGGAGCGCGGCGCCGTTGAGGAGGGCGCCGAAGGTGTTGGTCATCGCCGCGCTGAAGCTGAAGGACAGCAGCATGGTCATCCGGTCGGCGGCGGCGAGGTGAGTGCCGTTCGTGTACTTCATGATGTTGTGCAGGACGTTCCGGTGGCTCTGCACCACGCCGCGAGGCTGGCCCGTCGAGCCCGAGGTGTAGAGCACGTACGCGAACGCGTCCGGCGGGATGGCGATCCGGAGGTCGTCGTCGGCGAGCGCGAGGTCGACGGCCGCGGTGTCGAGGAGGCGCGCCGGCTCGACGGCCAGCCCCGCGGCGAGCTCGCGATGCGGCGGGTCGGTCAGCAGCAGCGTGGGCCTCGCATCGTCCAGCATGGTGCGCAGGCGATCGACCGGGAACGTGGGGTCCAGCGGCACGAACATCTTGCCGGCCTTCAGGACTGCGAGCATCGCCGTGATCGTCGGCGCCCCATGGCTCGTCAGCAGCGCGATCGGCCCGACACCCTCGGGGTCGCGGGCGACGAGCGCCCGGCCGAGTCGGTTGGCGGCGCGGTTGAGCGCGTCGTACGTCAGGGCGTCACCGTCGGTCACGACCGCGGGCCGGGCGCCGTGGAGCGCCGCCTGCGCCTCGAAGCGCGCCGCTACGGATTGCTCGATCGCCGTGCGGGGGAACGGCGTGAACGGGTTGGTCGGGGCCACGCGGGGGGCCGGCGAGACGGCAGGCGTCGGCGGTGCCATCCCGGCCGGCACATCCGCCTCCCACGCCGTCCGGACCAGCTCCAGCTTCCCCGTGCGGGGATCGGCCGGGATGTCGGCCACGCGCCGGACCGAGAACGCCGTGCGACGCGCGCCGAGGGTCGCGAGCACGCGCGCGAAGTCGCGCGCCACCACCGCGTCCTGATCGTCCGTGCCCACGTAGTCGATGCGGACCCGATCGGGCCCGACCGACACGAACTGGATCCGGCGCAGACCGGCGGCATAGATCTGCAGCAGCGGGATCGACGAGATGCGGCCGGCCGTCCCATCGTCCATGAGCGCCGGCAGCGTGGCGGTCTTGCGCCCCTGGATGTCGCGGATCGTCGAGGACGCGCGGCCGTCGGCCACGGCCCCGCGCACGACCTCGTCTCCCAGCTCGTAGCGAATGACGGGGAGCGCGTAGTTGTAGAGGTTCGTCAGGACGACACGGCCGGACTCTCCGGCACCGACCTCGCGATGCTCGGCGTCCAGGATCTCGACGATGTTCAGGTCGTCGAGCACCGTGATCTCCGGCTCGCCGGGGCCGCGGATCCCGATGTACAGCGATTCGGTGGCCACGTAGAGCAGGTACGGCTTCGTGCCCCACGCGGCGGCGATGGTCCTTTCCATGGACTCGGAGAGGCGGTCGCTCCCCACGACGACCCACCGGGGCGCGATGCGCAGTCGGCCCGCCAGCGCCCACTCGGCGAGCGTCGCCACGGCGGTCGAGTATCCGACCAGGCGGTCCGGCTGGAATGCCTCCAGGCGCTCCACGACCTGGGCGGGCGGGTCGAGCATCGAGAGCAGCAGCACGTCGTGCAGCGCCGGCGTCAGGTAGCGGCTGGTCGTGATCGAGGTGCCGTGTCCAAAGGTGGACACGTAGAACGCCACGCGGGTCTTTCCCGACGGCCCGGGCTCGGGCGCGGGTAGCCGGGTCGAGGCGCTGGCATTCACGGTCCTCCAGGCGGGCCGGTCGTAGACGAAGAACCCCCAGGTCCCGGACGTCCCGGAGCTCGTCACCGCGATCAGGTCCTCGTGGAACAGGTCCCGCGGGTCGCGGTGCTCGGCGAACCACCGCTCGAGCTCACGTTTCCGGAGCCGCCGGTCGGTCACGGCAGCGTCGAAGTGGTCCATGAGGATCGGCTTGGTCAGGAACGGGAGATCGCGGACGGTGACGTGGGCCAGGTCCTCCTGCCTGATCCCGTGGTCGCCGTAGTACTCCCTGTAGAAGCTCGACTGCGCCCAGACGTGGTGCAGCAGGGCGGAGAGCTCGCGCTGTTGCGCGCGTGACGTGTCCATGTCGCGTGGGCTCCTCTCGAGTCGCGCCGCGTCACCCGGCGCGCGAGCCGTCGATCGGCGGGGATGACTGAGAAATGTGCGCGATTTCTATAGCATGCGCGTCGCCGGCAGGTCACTGCGATCGGCCGAACGCTGCGGCGGCGGCCGAAGCAGGTGCTGGCCGATGCGGGCCATTGCACGGCCGCGGAGCCGAGAATGCCCAGCTGGAGGCGCGTGCCAAGCCGTGTGGCGCCGCTAGGAGAGCCGCAGGTCGTCGGCGTACACTTCCTCGCCCCGCAGGTACGCCGTGCGGAAGGGATTCAGCCCGTGCGAGCCACCGTTCACAGCCTTGCGAGCCTCGGCCAGATCGTTCCGGGCGATGGCGGCCCTGATCCGGGTCTCCTCGCGTTTGAGGAACTCGGCGAGGATCTTGCCCGCGATGTCCGGATCGTTCGCCTTCTCGGGGTCGTCGACGAGCTGGTTGCCGAGGTTGATGCGCCGCCCGATGTCCGCGTAGTTCGCCCGTCCCGTGAGCTGGATGTACCCGCGGCCCTTGTAGCGCTCCCCGTCCGGCGGCCCCTGGTTCCCGAGGTCTCTGCGGTTGTCATAGAGGTCGAACGGACGCCCGCCGGGCGAGGTGTTGAATCGCGACACGCCCTCGCTGATCGGTAGGAACATCGCGGTCTCGGCGCGGATGGTGGCCACGGCCATCAGGAACATGGTCTTGTCCGCCAGAGCGCTCTGGGTGAGACCCCTGACCACGAAGGGCAGATTGCTCTCAACATTCGCGAACCGCGTGCCCGGGAAGAGGAGGGACGTGCTCTCGGGAGAGCACGTCCCGACCGGACCGATCAGATGGTCGAGCCCGAGGGCCCGCGCCGTCGCCTCGTCGATCTGACCGGTCACGGGGAGGTGGAGCGAGAGCTGGAAGGCGCGCACGGCGTTCTCGGTGCCGCTGCCGAAGTCGCCGTCGATCGCCTTCTGGTAGAACCCTCGCTCCTTGAGCGCGCGCTGGGCGTCGCTCACCCACGGGGAGTCATCGCCGTTGCGCAGGATCGGCATCGCAGAGGCAGTATAGCGTTGTTGCGGAACTCTGAGAAGTGCGGAATTATGGAAAACACACCATAATCCGCATAGGACTAAACCGCTGACGCGGTAGTCGGTCGCCCACCGGTCAGCCGGGCACCCTCGCCTTCCGGCTGACTCCCTCTTCTCGCCGTCGTCCTCAGCATGTCCCGTTGTGAAAGCATGGCGTGGCTGCGTGCAGCCGATTCCACCTCGCCACGGAGGACTGAAGGGCACACTTATTCGTGATCGGCGTGGCGGGCAGTAGGCGGGTAGGGTTGGACAGCATCTCAGGAGCTGGAGGGGCTGCATGGGGCGGTCTGTTTTGGTCCTGGTCCTGCTGCGCGTCCTCGCGCTATTCGTGCGGAGGAGCGAGGACGCGAAGGATCTGGAGATCGTAGTCCTTCGTCACCAACTTCAAGTACTGCGGCGGCAAGTCGGCCGTCCTCGGTTTCGGTGGAGCGATCGCCTCTTCCTCGCCGCGGCGAGCCGCCACTTGGCGCGGGAGACTTGGCGCGCCTTCCTCGTGACGCCCCAGACCGTGCTCCGCTGGCACCGCGAACTCGTCCGCCGGACGTGGTCCCGCGGGGCCGGCCGCCGGCCGGGTCGACCGGCCCTCGCCGAGGCGACGCGGGCGTTGATTCTCCGGGTGGCTCGCGAGAACCCGCGATGGGGCTATCAGCGGATTCAGGGGGAACTGGCGAAGCTCGGCCTTCGAGTATCGGCCACTGCGATCCGAAGACTCCTGAGCCGCCACGGGCTCGGGCCGGTTCCCCGCCAAGGCGGGCCGAGTTGGCGGGCGTTCCTGCGCCAGCAGGCGGCGAGCGTGCTGGCCTGTGACTTCTTGACGGTCGAGACGATGTGGCTCAAAACGCTCTACGTGCTGTTCTTCATCGAGCTGGGGAGCCGGCGGGTGCTCCTCGGGGGCTGCACGGCGAACCCCGACGCCGCCTGGGTCACCCAGCAGGCGCGGAATCTCGCTCGGGAGCGGCCCGACGCTGAGGGCCCGGTGCGGTTCCTGGTACGCGACCGGGATAGCAAGTTCACCCGGGCGTTTGATGAGGTCTTCCGGAGCGAGGCCGTCCGGGT
The DNA here is from genome assembly GCA_963708025.1 of uncultured Candidatus Rokubacteria bacterium. Lineage (GTDB taxonomy): Bacteria > Methylomirabilota > Methylomirabilia > Rokubacteriales > DASRDR01 > CAVPSB01. Next base: position 18,224 of record CAVPSB010000044.1, read on the forward strand.
TCTCCGCACACCCGTGCGAGCACCCCGGGCCAATGCGTACGCCGAACGCTGGGTCCGGACGGTGCGGACGGAGTGTCTCGACTGGCTCCTCATCCGGAATCGGACGCATCTGGAACGGGTGCTCCGAATCTACGTCCGCCGTTACAACCACCAACGACCTCACCGAGGGCTCGGGATGGTCACCTCCGAGGGACGGCGCCAGCCGGCGCCGATCGCCTCCGCGGCGCGCGTGAAGGTGTGGCGGCGCGATCTCCTCGGTGGTCTACTGCGCGAATATTACTCGGCCGCCGCATGAACCGGGGTTTGTGCACCCTTCAGGCTGGTTGGCAGAGGTTCACGGACACTTCACGGACACGAAAGGTCTTCCTCACGCCTCGCCACGGATCCGGACCGCGTGCTCCTCCACGACCCACAGTCGCCGAGTCACCGCTTCCGTGACCATGAGCGGCAGCATCCGTCTGATCGCCGCCAGGATGCGCGCCTTGTCCTGCCGCGTCGCTCTGAGAACAATGATCCCCGGGTACTCATCCGGCGGATAGGCCCTGATGTCCCCGAAGTCCACGTCGAGCGTGACGAAGACACGCCCTTCCCGCTGTACCACCTCCATGAGGCGCGCGTCCTCGACGCCCGCGAGCCCTTGGCTCGTGACCGTGGATGCCTCGTACCCAGCATCACGCAATGCTGCGGCGACGTCTTCGGGAAGGTTCTCGTCGACCTTGAACGCGAGGGGGCGCTCCGGCACTACGCCGCGCCGGGCACTAGCGGGATGACGCGCTCCCGGGCCAGGTCCGCCGCGTACGCGATCGCTGCCTGGATGTCCTCGGAGCGCAGCGTGGGATAGCTCCTAAGGATCTCCTCGGTCGGGACGTTGGCTGCAAGGTTGTCCAAGATCACTGATACCATAACCCGAGTGCCGCGGATGCAGGCCTTGCCGTGGCACACACGCGGATCCACCGTAATGCGATCCTGCCAGTTCATGGTGCTCAGCCTCCTTGGGATCGCCCTCAAGTTTACCAGGATCAGCGGTTGGCATTGGCGTCTCTTCTTGCCCCCGGCAGCGGCCTCTTTACCGGCATCCGGTGTACCATCTGTTCGGCCGCCGGATCCCCTATCGGGGAATGCTGGCGCTTCGCGACTCGCCGGCCGTCGGCTTGCTCCTCCATTTGGTTGGCGAGGGCGACCGCCACCTGGATGGTTCGAGGGATAGTCTGTCCGGACACCTGTAGCGCGCAAGAACTCGACCCACCGTCGCTGTCTTCTGTCCGGGCTCGTGAGAGACTCTAGACTGCACCTGATTGCTCAGAAAGCCTCCTCGTCAGACTTGGCGCGCCCGCTCAAGCGACGGCTTCGAGGGCGACCCGGTAGCCCTGACGCTCAAGCGTCGCGAGAGCCGGTCGCTTTGTCCGTTCGGCTTGGCGGCGGTCGTAGTAGTCGTCCCCGAGTTCGTACCGCTACCAGCGCGTCGCCTGATCGCGGCCAGGCGCAGCCGTGGCCATCGCTCGCGGAGCCCGTCAGATGGCGGACTTGTCCACGAGGTTCAGCGCCGCGCCCTCGCGGATTGTCGGTCGGTCTCCGATCCCAGCCCGCCAGTGGGCAGCGACGGCAGGTCCAGACGTCTGCACCGAGCGTCGCCGCGGAGGCGAGGTGAGTGCCGATCAGGTTTCTAACCGGGACAGGCGTGCGCGGTCTGCAGGAACGACGCCGTCAGACCCGCGGCGATCCGGACGAGCCGGCGCACCATCCCGGCATCATCGGCTCGACGCCGCGCGGGGTCAAAGTCGGCGCGGCTACGCCGGCACGAGGATCTGGATCTCGCCGGGCGCCAGCACGACGAAGAGCGCCGCCGTGCGCGCCGGCGCGCCGGGCTGGTTGGCCTCGTTCCAAAAGACGGCGTTCGTCAGCAGCTGGACCGTGCCCCTGCCGGCCGTCGCCTTGTTGCTGAACGCGACCTCGTACGTCTGCGGCGTCTCGTTGAGATCCAGGTCGACGATCACCATCCCCCGCCAGGGCGGCCGGGCGGGGTTGCCCTCCGTGTTGGCGACGATCAGCACCTCGCGACCGGCCAGCGTCCGCGAGAACGCGAGGATGCCGCCGTCGCCGGCGGGCATCCCGAAGTCGACGCCGTTGCCCGCGACCTGCCGGAAGTAGAGGCGCCCGTAACGCAGCGCCGGCTCGGCGTCGCGAAGGCGGGCCAGGGCCTTCACCGCCAGGTACGTGGCCCCGGTCTGCGAGAAGGCGTTCGGCTTGCCCCACAACGCCTCGCGGACGCCCTCGTACTGCGGCCTCGCTGGCCTGGTGCCGTCGAGGTCCTGCTCGGTGCCGTAGTAGAGGGAGGGGATCCCCTGCAGCGCGAACATCGCCGCCAGGGCCAGGGAGACCTGATCCGGCGGCGTCTGCGGGTGGCGGATGCGCTCGGACTGGTCGTGGTTGTCGAGGAAGCTCACGAAGTAGCGGCCCGCCTCGCCGTGCGAGCTGAGCAGCTCCGCCTCGTGCCGCTTGCGGGCCTCGAAGACCTCGCGGATCGATTCGACCCGGGCCTGCCCCTTGGCCACCCCCGGCAGCCTGAAGAAGAGCGGAAAGTCGAGCGCCGCATCGATGCCGAAGCCGGCGTCGGGCCCGCCGCCGTTGCGGCCCACGAAGGCGGCGACCGCGGGCTCCTCGTCGTAGATCTCGCCGAACGTGAAGAAGTTCTTCTTGCCGATGCTGAGCGCGAACTCGCGCACGGCGTTGCCGAAGGTCTCGATCATGTCGGGATGGACGTACTTGACCGTGTCGATGCGAAAGCCGTCGAAGTCGTAGCGCGCGATGAGATAGAGGTGCGCCTTGATGAGGACGTCGAGCACGGGGAAGCGGCCGCGCCGGCGCCGCAGCGCCGGGTCGCCGGCCGCGTCGGCGTCGTACTCGACGACGAGCTGCCTCATCGAGCCGAAGTCGCCGCGCACGAACCCGCCCGGGCCCGGCGGGACCTTGTCGTCGAGCTTGCCGCCGCGCCGGCGGAACAGATCGGCGCGCTGCAGCTCGCTCGGCCAGACCGCGTCGTCGGCCGAGAGCTGCGCGGGGGCGGAAGCGTGTTCCTCCAGTCGGGACGCAGGAACCCGAAGCCGTTCAGCCACTGGATGGCGGGCTCGCTGCCCAGCGAGCCGCCCATCACGCTGCCGTCCTGGAAGTCGGCCACCGTGCCGCCCGCGCGCTCGTAGTCGAAGACGCGCGCCGCGTGGTTGAGGACGATGTCGAGGATGACGTACATGCCGCGCGCGTGCGCGTCGTCAACGAGGGCGCGCAGCTCCAGCTCCGCCGTGGCGCGCGTGCCGTCGGAGGCCAGCCGCTCGTCCAGGTTCAGGAAGTCCTGCGCGGCGTAGCCGTGATAGTTGAACGCCCACTGCGGCGGCTTCGCGTTCTTGAGCACCGGTGACAGCCAGATGGCCCTGACGCCCAGGTCCTGGAGGTAGGGCAACCGCTCGCGCGCCCCCGCGAGATCGCCGCCCTGCCGGAACCCGTAGACGCCGTCCCACGGCACGGGCGCGGCCGCCTGCGTGCTGGCCGGCGGCAGGCCGCCGTGCCGGTTGAAGCGGTCGATCAGCAGAAAGTAGATCCAGACGTCCCGCCAGTCGGTGGGCGATGGGAAGGGAGGCGTGGGGAGCTGTCCTCGCTGGGCGCGGGCGAGTAGCGCGCGGACCTCGGCGTCGTCGATGGAGGTGGGCATGGGTCCCTCGGAAGAACGTTACGCGAGACCTTTACGCAAGACCGGGCGGATCTTCCCGCGCCCGGGGCAAGATCGCCCACGGGAACCGAGAACGTAGGCGGTCCTGGCCACGTTTCTGTGTCCCGTTCTCCGCGCCCCGGCCCCCCCCTCGCGGCGTCGGCCACGCCTCCAGCGGCGCGCCCGAACGATAGCGCGTCGCCGGTGGGTCCGGCAAGGGCATCGGAAACGCGGAGTGGTGGGGTCAGAACCAGCCCCCCGAGCCGGCTAAGTGCCTGTCCCTTCTGCTTACTCCGTCCGCCTCGTCAACATTGAACTTCCGTCCGGCCCGATGGATGATGGCCGCCATGCTCACCCTCATCCTCACCGGCCTCCTCCGCGGGATCCGGGCCCAGCACGCCCTGGTGCTCGAGAACCTCGCGCTGCGCCATCAGCTGGCCGTCCTCCGACGGACCGCGCCGCGTCCACGCCTGCGACCCTCCGGGTCCTGCTCGCCCGCCTGTGGCACGGCTGGGCGGAGGCCGTCCTGCTCGTCAAACCCGAGACCGTCATCCGGTGGCAGCGGACAGGCTTCAGGCTGTTTTGGACCTGGAAGAGCCGCCGGCCCGGGCCCGGCCGCCCCGCCGTCGCCCCCGAGGTCCGCGCGCTGATCCGCACCATGGCTCGCGCCAACCCCCTGTGGGGCGCACCCCGCATCCACGGCGAACTCCAGAAACTCGGCCTCGAGATCTCCCAGGCCACGGTCTCCAAGTACCTGGTCCGCCGTCGAACGCCTCCGTCGCAGACTTGGCGCACGTTCCTCGACAACCACATCGGGAGCCTCGTCTCCGTGGATTTCTTCACCGTGCCCACGGTGCTATTCAAGGTCTTGTTCGTCTTCGTCGCCCTCTCGCACGACCGGCGACGCGTCGTCCACGTCAACGTCACCGACGCCCCCACCGCTCAGTGGACGGCCCAGCAGATCGTGGAGGCGTTCCCCTGGGACACGGCGCCGCGCTACCTCTTGCGCGACCGCGATGCGGTCTACGGGGTCGTGTTCTCGCGCCGGGTCCACGCCCTGGGGATCCACGAGGTGAAGATTGCACCGCGCGCCCCATGGCAGAATCCCTATGTCGAGCGCCTCATCGGGACCCTGCGCCGCGAGTGCCTCGACCACGTGGTCGTGCTCAGCGAGACCCACCTGCGTCGCCTGCTGCACGCGTATCTTGGCTACTACCACGGCGCCCGGACTCACCTGTCCCTCGACAAGGATGCCCCGGAACCGAGACCGGTGGAGCGCCCCGCCAGCGGCCGGATCGTCCAGACGCCCCTGGTCGGCGGCCTCCATCACCGGTACAGCCGCCGGGCAGCATAGGCCCAGACCGGCGGGGTAGCTCGGCCAGGCTGACGTCGATGGCGAGGCGAGGGGGTGTCCCTTCCGGCCAAGGCTTCTCTTCCCTCCCGCCGGCCGGATGTTCGGACCCACGGTCATTGGCAACGTTCTGCTCGGGATCGGTGTCCTTCCTCAGTGAGGGGCGGTGCCGCCCGACCGCCAACCGCCCGTGGTCCCTCCATGAGCACCCGGGATGGTTAAGCGGAAGGGACAGGCAACGCGCCGAGTCGATTCAGAGATCCGTGAGGCCGAGGCCACGCGCTTCGAGGCGTGCCCGGAGCTTCCGGAGCCCGGCGCCCTCGATCTGGCGGATGCGCTCCCGGGTGAGGCCCAGGCGCTGGCCGATGGCCTCGAGGGTCATGGGGGGCTCGTCGCCGTCCAGGCCGAAGCGGAGAGCGAGGACCTGGCGCTCGTTGGCCGGAAGTGCGTCGAGCATCTCCCGGACGTCCGCCCGCTGGCGGAGGAGCGTGGCGACGCGATCCGTGCCCAGCTGGTCCGGGTCGGACATGACGTCCCGGAGAACGCCGCCCCCCTCCCCCACCGGAGTCTCCAGCGAGAGCGGCGTCGCCGCGACTTCCTCGAGCCCTTCCAGCTGCTCGATCGGGACCTTGAGGTCCCGGGCGATCTCGGCGAGCGACGGCGGGCGGTCCAGCTCTCGGGTGAGTCGCTCCTTGGCGCGGCGGTACTTCGCGTAGAGCAGCTCGATGTGGACCGGAAGGCGGATCAGGCGCGCCTGGTTGGCGAGGGCCCGGACGATCGTCTGCCGGATCCACCACACCGCGTAGGTCGAGAACCGCGTGCCCCGGTCCCAGCGGAACTTGCGGACCGCGCGCAGGAGGCCGAGGTTGCCCTCCTCGATCAGGTCGAGCAGCGACAGGCCCCGATTCACGTAGCGCCGGGCGACCATGACGACGAGGCGGAGGTTGGCCTCCACCATGCGCCGCTCGGCGTCGGTGTCACCGGCCGCCACCCGCTTGGCGAGCTCGACCTCCTGCTCGCGGGTGAGCAGCGGGATGCGGCGGATCTCGGCGAGGTAGGCGGCCAGGGCGTTGCGCGCGACCGGTCCGGCGTCCTCCTCCCCGGCGCCCGCCGTCTCGACGTCCTCCAGCTCCTCGGCCGCCTCGGGCTCGGGCTCGGGGTCGCCCGCGACCTCTGCGTCCGGAGGGGTGCCCGCCTCGTCGACGAGCGGCTCTTCGACCGGCTCGTCGGGGGCGGGCCCGCCGCCACGACTCCGGGGACTCATCAGGCCTCGGAGAAGCGGACGCCGAAGTCCCGGTAGTGTCCGGTGTAGGTCCCCGGCGTCACCGTGACCCGCTCCACACACGCCAGGGGTGGGCCGATCTCCAGATCGTGCAGGTACTCGTCAATCGTCTGCCGGTTGCCTTCGACGCGGACCTTCACCCGACCGTCGGGCAGGTTGAGGGCGTAGCCCGTGAGACCTCGCTCGCGGGCGCGGCGCAGGGCGAAGGCCCGGTACCCAACGCCCTGCACCAGGCCTTCCACCAGGACCTCCACCCCGGCCAGCGCGGCGGGCGTCATGGCGCCGCTCCGCTCAGGGTGTCAACGGCGGGACCATCAACCCCGGCCGGGATGACGGGGAGCGGCGGGGGGAATGGTCGGGGCGACTGGATTTGAACCAGCGACCTCCTGCTCCCGAAGCAGGCGCGCTACCAAGCTGCGCTACGCCCCGATCCTTCGCATGCGGCGACCCGGCGACCCCGGGGCCCCGTCGGCCGCATCAAGCGGCCGATCACTCTTCCCATCCATAGCGGCCCACCAGCTTGACGAAGACGCAGCCGCAGTCGGTGGTGGTCCGCATCTGGCCGTCCACCTTCTCGACCAGGTGCAGCGTCTGCGACTGGGCCTCTCCGATGGGTACCACCATTCGGCCCTTCTCCGCAAGCTGCTGGAACAGCGGGCTCGGCACCGCCGGGGCGCCAGCCGTGATCAGGATCCGGTCGAACGGGGCCTCGTCCGGCCAGCCGTACGTCCCGTCGCCGGTCCGGATCACGGCGTTCGTGTAACCCAGCTCCTCCAGGACCCGGCGGGCCCGCGCCGCCAGCGTCGGCAGCCGCTCGATCGAGCACACCCGCCGCGCCAGCTCGGCCAGGACCGCCGTCTGGTACCCGGAGCCGCTCCCGATCTCCAGCACCTTCTCGGTCCCCTGGAGCCCGAGGAGCTGGCTCATCGCCGCCACCATGTATGGCTGCGAGATCGTCTGCCCCTCGCCGATCGGCAGCGGGTGATCACCGTACGCCCGATCCCGCAGCGCCTCTTCCACGAACAGATGGCGCGGTACCTTCCGCATCGCGTCCAGCACCCGCGCGTCCGTTATGCCGCGACGCGCGAGCTGCTCGTCCGCCATGCGCTCGCGCTCGCGACCCGCCCGGGCCTCCTGCCAGCCGTTGCCGGACCCAGGCGCCTTGCCGAACACCGGGCTCAGCCGCGACGCGCCCGGCGCCGAGGCCGTGGTCCCTTGTCGCCGGAGTCCGCTTCCCACGCTTTCAGGGCCTGGAGCCCGTCGTAGCTCGTCAGGTCCAGGTGCAACGGCGTCACCGACACGTACCCGGCGTGCACCGCCGCGAAGTCCGTGTCCTCCCCGGCCTCCCAGGCCGGTGGGCCCGCGCCGATCCAGTAGTACACCTTGCCGCGCGGATCGCGCTGCTCCGTCACCTTCTCGCTGTAGACCCGGCGCCCGAGTCGCGTCATCCGTCGACCCCGCGGCTCTCCCCGGGGCACGTTCACGTTCAGGAGCGTGACGCCGCTCTCGCGGTCCCCCAGCAGGAGCCGGGTCAGCTCCACGGCCGCCCGGGCCGCCGGCCCGTAGTCGGCGCTTTCACCCGCCTCGACCAGCGAGACCGCCAGCGACGGCACCCCGAGGAGGCTGCCCTCCATCGCCGCCGACACCGTCCCCGAGTAGGTCACGTCGTCGCCCAGGTTCGAGCCGCTGTTGATCCCGGAGACGACCACGTCGGGCCGAACCGGCAAGATCCCGAGGATCGCCAGGTTGACGCAGTCGGTCGGGGTCCCGTTGACCGAGAACCGCCGCGCGGCCAGCGGCTCCACCCGGAGCGGCCGGTGAAGCGTCAGCGCATGTCCCACGGCGCTCTGCTCGCGATCCGGCGCCACCACGTACACTTCACCGAGCGCTTCGAGGGCCGTGGCCAGCGCGGCCAGCCCGGGCGCGTGGATCCCGTCGTCGTTCGAGACCAGGATGTTCGGGCTGCTCCTCGACCGGCCGGAGGACATCATGCGATCGCCTGGTCCCGAAGTCCGCGTGACGAGCGCATTATACCCACCTCGCTCCGCATTGCAACCTCGCCCGGCACGCTAACGGCGCGCGCGAGGTTTCCACCGGGGGGATCTCGACGGGGCCACCGGACGCCGAGCGGCCGATGCCGCGCGCCGGGTTGCTGACCGGATCGGACCGGCCGGCCGGACCCCTTGACTGGAATGCCCAGCGCCGGGTCCGGCCGGTCGTCAACGCGTCGGGGGTCGCGGAGGGATCGGTCGGAAGTGGTCGGGGCGACTGGATTTGAACCAGCGACCCCTAGCCCCCCATGCTAGTGCGCTACCAGGCTGCGCCACGCCCCGGATCAGTTTCGCATTCTACGTGGTCCCGCGCCGGCGTTCAAGCGTTCCATCGCCGGGGCCGCGCAGGATCTTCCGCATGCCCTCCAGATGCGCGCGGAGGCCCCGCAACACATCGAGGGTCTGCGGGTCGGGGCCAGGAAGCTCGAGCTGCTCGACGCGGCTCCGCGCCTCGTTCAGGAGCCGCTTCTTGGCCCCCTCCAGCGTCAGCCGGTCCTCGTAAAGCAACCGCTTGATGCGCAGGACCAGTTCGATGTCACCCTTCCGGTACACCCGCTGTCCGGCGTGGTTCTTCCGGGGCCGGAGGAGCTTGAACTCCGACTCCCAGTAGCGCAGGACGTACGGCGGCACTCCAGTGAGGTCGGCCACCTCGCCGATCCGGAAGAACAGCTTGTCGGGAATCGGGACGTCCACGCTCGCCGGGCTCATGCCCCGACCTACTGCTGGTTCACATGCGCCTTCAGCCCCTTGGACGGCTTGAAGGTCAGGACACGCCGCGCGGTGATCTCGATCTCGTCGCCTGTCTGCGGGTTGCGCCCCTTGCGAGAGGACTTCTTGCGCACGCGGAAGTGCCCGAAGCCGACGATCTTCACGTCGTTCCCCTGCTCGAAGGCGTGGAGCATCTGGTCGAACACGGACTCGACCACCGCCGCCGACTGCCGCTTCGAGAGCCCGTGCGCCGCTACGGCGTTGATGAGGTCATTCTTGGTCAGAGGTGCCACCCCCCTTCGTCATCACGGATTCGGAGATCCAGGCCACGTACGGCTCGACCCGACCCCTCCAGGAGGAGATCGAGCGGAAACCCGGCAGGATGTTCACACAGGGCAGCCAGGTGTCCGGGAACGACCGCGGCCGCCATCCGCTCCGACCTCGAACGGGGCACGACAAGCAGCATGAGAACATCTCCCGACCGCGACACCTGCTCCGCCCCGACGCTTCGTTCAGCGCCCGCGAACCGAACTCAGCGTTCGCGAACGATGACGCCCTCGTATCCCTTCGCAGTCAGCTCGCCCCGCGCCCGCTCGGCCTCCTCGGCCGTGGGGTAGGCGCCGACCCGGACGACCCGGAACGCCGCCGAGCTCGCCTCTCGCTCCAGCCGGACCCGGATGCCGTGCGCCTTGAGCTGCCGGGAGGTCTCCACGGCGGCCCGCAGCGGCACCGGCTGGGTGACCGCGGCGCCGTCACCGGCCAGCTCGGGGGAGAAGCCCAGCTCGCGAAGGCGCTGGACGAGGGCCTCGCGCCCGTCGCCCTCGGACGGCACGGCCAGGACCCGGTAGGTGGTCCGGCTCTCCTCCATCAGGTTGGTGACCACCTCGAGACCCTCACCGCGCAGCCGCTCGATCAGGCGATCGGCGTTCCGGTGATCGAGGAACGCGCCCACCTGGATGCGGTACACGCCGGCGCCCGCCGGGATCGGCGGCGCCACCGGCCGGGCTGCGGAAGTCGTGCCCGACTTCGGCACGTCGGCGGTCTCGACCGGCGGCGTTGTCTTCGCGGCGCCGTTCGCCGGCGCCTTGTCCGGTGCGCGTGACGCAGGCCGCGCGGGCTCGGGCGGCTCGGGCACGGCGACGGCGACGGGCGGTGGCGCAGGCGCGACCTCGACCGCCTTGGCCGGCGTGACGGGCACGACCGGCGCGACCGGCGCCATCCGGACACGGGGCGCCGCCGGTGCCCCCTGCCCGCTTCGCAGCCAGCCGCTCACGGGCGGCCCGATCAGCAGAGCCAGGATCACCACGATCCCGCCGCCAAAGATAAAGCGGAACCACGGGGCGGTGAAGAGGCTCGGCCGTCGCCGCATCCGATGGGAGACATCCGACCTGTAGTGTCTCATGTAAGAAATCCCCAATGGCCACGTGATTTTAGGCCGGCAGCCATGTTAGCACACGGGGTCGCTCCCACCAACCTTCCCGATGTCCGGCGGGGGCTCAGGTCGGACGTCTGCCGGGACGACCGCCGCACCGACCGCCCGATGCGGCACGGACGGGCGGCTATCCCAACCCTCCAGGCTCTCGGCGAGACGATAGCAGCGCTCGGCGGCGGCCGCCTGGCCGAGCCGCGCCAGCGCGTCGCCCGCGTGCTTGATGACGAGGGCACGCGTGGCCGGGTCGCGGAGCCCGGAGTCGGCCAGCGCCGCGCGAAACGCGTCGAGCGCTTCGCGCGGCTCGCCCTTCCGAAGGAGCGCGGAGCCGAGCGTGTCGAGGTAGTAGCCGCGCGGAGCGGGGTCGCGCGCCAGCGCGGCCCGGACGAGCGGCTCGGCCTCGGGCCAGCGCTCGGCGTGCTGGAGTAGGGCCCAGGCGAGGTTGTTGGCGATCCCGACGTCGTCGGGACGTTGGACCCGGGCCGCCTCGTAGGCCACGATGGCGGCGTCGATCGCGCCCCGGGCCTGCTCGGCGTCTCCCAGATTGACGAGGGCGCGAGTGAAGCCGGGGCGCTGGTCGAGCGCCCGCCGAAAGGATCGCGCCGCCGCCGCGTATTCGCCCTGGCGGTAGTAGGCGACGCCGAGGTCGTTGTGCTCCTCGGCCGAGAGGGCCACCATCGGCCGGGGTGGAGCCGCCGCGCAGCCGGCCGACAGGACGAGCGCGGCGACCAGGAACAGTCGGAGCGGGGATCCCGGCATGAGGTCAGGGCCGGGAGATGACCCGGCGCCCCATCAGCTCGAGGGTCAGCACGACCAGGAGCGCGACGACGATGATGACCGCGAGGATCGCCGCGGCGCTTCCGCCGGCGCCGATCTCGTCGAGGCGGTCGGCGAGCGCGTGCCGCTCGGCGTCGGACAGGGCCGCCACCCGGGCGCGCGCTTCCTCGGGACTCACACCGAGCGCCACCAGATGGGCGAGCACCAGACGGGTCTCGAGGCCTGCCGGGTCGGCCTCGGGTGACGCCGTCGTGGCCGGGGGCAGCGGCGCCGTTTCGGCCGCGCTCGGGAGGAAGCCGAGCACGACCGCCCACAGGAGAATGGGCAGGACGATGCGGGGCCGGACGAGCAGGCGACGCATCATGCGGTGTCCTCCGGTCAGCGCACGACTCGGACGTGAGACGACCGGCGCCGGCGCAGGCGGAGCCGGACGGCGCACCCGGCGAAGCCGAAAGCCTCCCGGAGTTGGCTGATCAGATAGCGCTCGTAGGAGAAGTGGAGCGCGCCGGGGTCGTTGACGAACAGGAGAAAGGTCGGCGGTCGGGTGCCGATCTGGGTCGCGTAGTAGATCTTCAGGGTCTTGCCCCGGACGCCCGCCGGCGGACGCCGGGTTGTGGCCGCGATGAGGGCGCGGTTCAGCTCCCCCGTCGACACCTGCCGGGCGTACTCGGTGGCGACCTGCTCGACCGTCTCGAAGAGCGAGTCCAGCCCGGTCTTCTCCTGGGCGGAGGTGAAGACCACCGGCGCATACGTCAGGAAGGGCAGGCGCTCGCGGAGGGCTCGGATGAGCACCGGGGCGCGGTCGGCACCCTCGACCAGGTCCCACTTGTTGAGGACCAGGATCACGGCGCGCCCGGCCGCCTCGGCGTAGCCGGCGATGTGGGCATCCTGAGCCGTCACCCCGGCCACGGCGTCCATCACCACGAGGGCGAGATCGGCCCGCTCCAGGCTCCGGCGGGCCATCACCGCCGCCAGCTTGTCCAGCGCCTCCTCGGTCCGTCCCTTGCGCTTGAGACCGGCCGTGTCGACCAGCAGGTACGGGCGCCCGCGCACCGTGACGGGGGTGTCGATGGCGTCCCGGGTGGTCCCGGGCTCGGCGTGCACGACGACCCGCTCCTCCCCGGCGATCGCGTTGACGAGCGACGACTTGCCGACGTTCGGGCGGCCGACGACGGCGATCCGCACGGAGTCGCCCTCGGCCTCCTCCTCGTGGGACCCCGGCAAGAGCGCGGCCGCCGCTTCCAGGAGGGCGTCCACGCCGCGAGCGCCTTCGGCGGAGACCGGGAAGACCGTCCCCATGCCGAGCCGGTAGAGGTCGGCGAGCTGAGGCTCCTGGGCCTCGGTGTCAACCTTGTTGGCCACCAGGAGCACCGGTTTGGCCACCCGGCGCAGCAGGCGCGCCACCTCCGCGTCGAGCGGGGTCAGCCCCTCGCGCCCATCGACCAGGAAGATCAGGGCGTCGGCCTCGGCGATCGCTGCCAGGACCTGGGCCCGGACCTGCGCGGTGAGGCTCTCCCCGGCGCTCGGGTCGAGCCCGCCGGTGTCGATCACGGAGGCGCTCCAGCGGCCGAACCGGCAGAGGCCCCGGATCCGGTCACGGGTCACGCCGGGTGTGTCGCGGACGAGGGCCTTGCGGTTGCCGACCAGACGGTTGAAGAGGGTCGACTTGCCGACGTTGGGCCGGCCGACGATCGCGATCGTGGGGAGGCGGGTCGCACCCACGCGGTGGCCCTGGCGGTCAGCCCCGGCGGGCCGGACGGCGGCGGAACAGGGCGCCGAGCAGGCCCTCGGCCGTCGCGTCCGGGGTCTCCACGGGGACGCCGAGGTGGCGGGCCAGGTCGTCCGGCGCGGTGTCGTCGAGCAGCACGCCGCGGCCTTCGTGGAGGGCAACGCCCGGGATCAGCACCCGCTCGCCCACGCCCCGATCGAGCAGGGCCCGGGCGATGTCCTCCCCGGTCAAGAGCCCGGCGACCGAGATGGCCGGCCCGAAGAAGTCGTTGCGCACGGCGACGACGTCGATCGCCGGGGGCGGCAGCCCGGCGCCGTGGAGGAGCCGGCGCAGGACGGGCGCGAACAGCTCCCCGGTGACGATCGTCGCCGGCCCGGCCGGGCCGCTCCGGTCGCGCCGGCGCCCCATGGCCCGGGTGAAGGTCTCCTCGAACCGGCGCACGAGACCGATGCCGTCCTCCACCACCGGAAAGCCCTCGTAGGCGGCGGCCGGGGGGATGGGCTCGCCCGCCTGGAGGTACAGCTCGTCGGCCGCGAAGACGATCCGGCTCCCGTGGCGCTCGAGATGCCGGGTCTGCCAGTCACGGATGGCCGCCAGCACCGCCCGCGCCTCGTCGGGGGTAAGGGCCCGCAGCGGATAGAGCCCGTCCCGATGGCGGGTGAGGCCGACCGGGACGACGGCGATCGTCGCCACCGCAGGGTAGAGCTCCGCCAGCTCCCGCACGGTGCGCTCGAGGTAAGGACCGTCGTTGAGGCCGGGGCACAGCACGATCTGGGCGTGCATGCGGATCCCGGCCTCGGCCAGGGACCGCATCCGCGCCATCAGCTCCCCCCGCATGGTCTTCGGCCGCCCGAGGAGGAAGTGCCGGAGCTCGGGATCCGTCGCGTGGACCGAGATGTACAGCGGCGAGAGATGCTGGTCGATGATGCGCTGGACCTCCTCGTCGGGGAGGTCGGTCAGCGTGATGTAGTTGCCGTGGAGGAACGAGAGCCGGTAGTCGTCGTCCTTGACGTAGAGGCTCTTGCGCAGCCCCTTGGGAAGCTGGTGGATGAAGCAGAAGACGCACTTGTTGGCGCAGGTCGAGATCTCGGCCGGGGTGGGCGGCTCGCACTCGAGCCCCAGGTCCCGCCCCCACTCGCGGCGGAGCAACACCGCGTGCGTCTGACACCCGCGCTGGAGGTCGATGGCGAGGCGCTCTTCACCGGCCAGCACGTGGAAGTCGATGAGATCGCGCAGTGGGCGGCCATTGACCCGCACCAGCCGGTCGCCGGGGAGCAGGCCGGCTTGGGCGGCCAGCCCGTCGGGCTCGACGCGAAGGACGCGCACGCCGATCTCCGGAACCCGCTTCGGCATCCCGCTAGAATCCTCGAGGGGTCAAACGGGTCGAGTTCTTGGGGCGAGGCCGACGAGCGAGCAGCGCCCACAGGCCGGAGGCCGTCCAACCGACGCAGGGAGTCGCCCACCGCAGGCGTATGCCCCATACGCCGAGGATGGGCGACGACTGAGGACGACCATAGGTCGGGACGGACGCGAGGCCGTAGGCCGAGCGCGTCCCGGCTGAGATGGACGATGCGAAGCTCATCGGCCTCGCCCCTCTACTGGGGGCCCCAGTCGATGTAGCGCGGCGCTAGCACCAGGTACTGGAGACCGGAGGCGATCGTCAGCGCCGCCGTGACGAGCAGGAGCGACGGGCGGATCGGCTCGAACAGCCGCACGTGCGCCGCCAGCAGGAGCGCCACCGCCACCGCCACCATCTGGAAGACCGTGCTCGTCTTGCCGAGCATCGTGGGCGCCGGATGGATCTGACCGCCCGTCAGCATGATGAGCACGGCGACCAGGATCAGCACGAGATCCCGGCTGAGCACGACGGCGGCGAGCCAGAACGGGAGGATGCGCGGCACCTTGTAGGTCAGGGTCACGAACGCGGCGGTGAGGAGCAGCTTGTCGGCCAGGGGGTCGAGGAAGGCCCCCAGCCGGGTCTTCGTTCCTCGCGTGCGCGCGATGTAGCCGTCCAGCATGTCGGTGATGCCGGCCGCGACGAAGGTCGCCAACGCGAGAACCACCCGGTTGTAGACGAGCAGGGTCACGAAGACCGGGATCAGCAGGATGCGGACGATCGTCAGCCAGTTGGCCAGGCCCATACCGGATCGACTCTGACGCCTCCCACGGGGTCCCGAGAACCGCCGAAGGCCCCGGGAAGTGTCCCGGAGCCTTCGGTGCCGGCGCCGCCGGAGCGCGGGTGCGGAGGGCGGCGAGGCCGAGCCGCTCGCCGCCCTCCGCACCCGGCCGAAAGGCCCGCCGCCCTATTGCAGATCCACGTCGTCGAACGTCCCGACGCCCGCCAAGGTGATGGCCACCTTCTTGGCCCCCTTGGGCACCTTGAACGTGGCGCGAATGGTCTTCGGGTCCCCGGGCGGAACCGTGCCGTTGTTGAACCCGTCCACCTTGATCATGGCGGCGGTCTCGCCGGTGTCGTAGCTGAGGACCCCGCTCTTGTTCTCGTTGACCAGGACCCACTTCGACTGCTTGCTCCCCACCGCCCGCAGCGTGACGACGACCGACAGTACGGCGCCCCGGACCTTGACCTCGTTGAGGTCGACGAGCAGCTCCTTGTCGTGGTCGGTCTTGATCGTCTGGATCACCTTGAGAGCCGAGGGCGTGCCGGTGGCGTCCGGCGGCGCCGTCGCCGCCAGAGTGGTGGGCGCCGCACCGGCCGCCGCGACCGACGCCTTCGCCGCGGCCGCCGCAGCCTGGGCCCCGCTGGCCCCGTAGTGGTAGTAGGTCGCCGGCGTCTTCGACACGATGAACTTCACCGCTTCCTGGATGCAGAGCCGGAGGGCCTTCTCGGTGGGCGTCTTGGACCAGCCGCCCAGCGCGCCCCCGAGCGCGCCGCCGGCGCCGGCGCCGGCGAGGGCCCCGCCCAGGGCGAAGTCCGTCGCCTTGCCTTCCACGCTGGTGGCGGCCACGATCCGCGACGTCTTGGTGTCGACGACCCGGACGTCGATCGCCATGTGGGCGTTCTTGATGCCGCCCGCGATGCCGCCCAGGATCCGGCCGGCGGTGCCGCCGATCCCGCCGATCCCGCCGCCGCCGCCCGACTGGGCCCCCTCGAACTCCGTCACCGCGCCGGTGATCAGGAGCTCGGCGCCCTCGATCTCGCCGGTGGGCGCCTCGGTGCCCTTCTTGATCCGGCCCGCCGTCGCGAGGTCCTGCTCCTTCAGCACGTCACCGAGCGTCTGGCGCTCCAGCACGATGTAGCGGTTCGAGTGGAAGAGCGCGGTGGCCAGCATGTCGGACATGCCGTCCCCGATCGCCCCGGTCCACCACCCCTTCCCGGTCTTGTCGGTGAAGCGGTTCACCGCGACCCGGGCCTTCGGGCCGTCGTACGACTCCTGCTGGGCTTCCTCGATGCTCTTGCCCTCGGGATTCGTCACCGTGGCTTTCGGCTTGATGAGCTGCGCCTGGGCGCTGCCCGCGAGCCCGAAGAGCAGGGCGACCACCACTAAGACGCTCCACGCCCGGACATCCCGCGACCCACTCATGAGTCCCCTCCTTGAGGCGGCGTCACCCGCCCGCCGCGAGGCGGGCGCGACCAACCGTGACAGATGTCCCGACCGACTCTTCCCGATATGGCTCGACGACCCCGGCCAGGGCGCGCGGGATTTGCGCGTCGAGCCGGATTCCATCAGCGACGTCCTCCCGCCAGAGCACCTGACCCCGCGCGTAGATGAGGCTCACGACCCCGGCCCGGTCGTACGGCACCTTGAGCCGGCAGTGGAGCCGCGTCGCCCGGAGCCCGTCGTCGATCCCGGCCAGGAGCCGCTCGATGCCCGTCCCCTGCCGCGCCGAGACCGCGATCCCTCCCTCGGCGGCGAGCTGCCGCAGGAGTCCGTCCCCGTCGACCAGGCGGTCCACCTTGTTGAGCGCGGTCAGGATCGGCTTGGCCTCGAGGGCCAGCTCGCCGAGCACCTGGTGCACCGCCGCCATCTGATCCTGCGCCCGCGGGTGGCTCGTGTCCACGACGTGGAGCAGGAGGTCCGCCTCCCCCAGCTCTTCCAGGGTCGCCTTGAACGCGGCCACGACCTGCGTCGGCAGCTTCCGGATGAAGCCGACCGTATCGGTCAGCAGGAACGGCGCGCGACCGCCGCCGTTGACCAAGCGCGCCGCCGGGTCCAGCGTCACGAAGAGCTGGT
The DNA here is from genome assembly GCA_963708025.1 of uncultured Candidatus Rokubacteria bacterium. GTDB lineage: Bacteria > Methylomirabilota > Methylomirabilia > Rokubacteriales > DASRDR01 > CAVPSB01. The sequence goes on from CAVPSB010000044.1 coordinate 35,444, forward strand.
CGGCGGTGCGGCCGTCGGCGCCCGCGAGCCGGTTCAGCAGCGTGGTCTTCCCCGCGTTCGTGTAGCCGACCAGGGCCACCACCGGCAGCCCGACGTCCCGCCGGTGCACGCGCAAGAGCCGGCGGTGCCGCTGGACGTCCCGCAGGTCCGCGTTGATCTGCCCGATCCGCCGCCGGATGACCCGCCGGTCCGATTCGAGCTGCGTCTCGCCGGGCCCCCGCGTCCCGATCCCGCCGCCCAGCCGCTCGAGGTGGGACCACTGTCCCACCAGGCGCGGCAGCAGGTAGGTGAGCTGGGCCAGCTCAACCTGCAGCTTGCCCTCGCTGGTCCGGGCCCGCTGGGCGAAGATGTCCAGGATCAGCGCCGTCCGGTCGATGACCCGGACGCCCACCGCCCGGGAGACGTTCCGCTCCTGGATGGGGGTCAGCGAGTCGTCCGAGATCAGCAGGGTCGCCCCCAGGCTCTTCGCCAGGCCGCGGACCTCGTCCACCTTGCCGCGACCGAAGTGGAGCGGTGGGGTCGGCGCCTCGCGCTCCTGGAGGACGCTCGCCAGCACCTGCGCCCCGGCCGACTCCGCGAGCCGGGCCAGCTCCTCAATAGACTCTTCGACCTCCCAGCGTCTCTGCCTCGGGAGCCGGAGGCCGACCAGAATGGCGCGGTCGGCGGCACGGTGCGTGACCATCCCCACGTCGAAGGTCAGGTTAGCCGAAAATACCCGCGCTCTCAATCAATTTTTTCGCTTCGGCGACCGCGGCGGCGCCGTCTTCGGGGCCGATCGTGACCCAGTGCGTGACCTCGGCCCGCGCGAACCAGGTCCACTGCCGCTTGGCGTAGCGGCGCGTGTCGCGCTTCATGGCGGAGACCGCGTCCGGGAGGGAGGCCCCTCGCGACACGACGGGCGCGAGATGCCGATACCCGATGCCCTGCATGGCCGGCAGGTCGGGCCCGTAGCCCGCTCCGAGGAGGCTTTCGACCTCGGCCAGGAGGCCGGCGGCGAGCATGCGATCGACGCGGGCGTCGAGGCGCGCGTAGAGCGCCTCCCGGGCCGAGGTCAGCCCGATGGCCACGACCCGGTAGGGGGAGCGGCCCGGGGGCTGGCGACGGCCCCGGACGGCGCTCGCTGGCTGACCGGTCAGCCGGGCGATCTCGAGGGCCCGGATCACGCGGACCAGGTCCCGGGGGTGGAGTCGGGCGGCGGTCGCGGGGTCGATGGCGGCCAGCCGCTGGTGGAGGGCGGCAGGCCCCTCGGCGGCGGCCTCGGCGCGAAACCGGCGCCGGAGGGCGAGATCCGCGGGCGGCACGGGCGACAGGCCGTGCAGCAACGCCGCCAGGTAGAGGCCGGTCCCGCCGACGAGGACCGGCCAGCGGCCGCGGGCCCGGATGTCCGCGATCGCCGCCGCGGCGTCCCGGGCGAAGCGTGCCGCGTCGTAGGGCTCGTCCGGCTCGGCGACGTCGAGGAGGTGGTGGCGAAGGAGGCGCCGCTCGATGGCCGTCGGCTTGCCGGTCCCGATGTCCATCCGGCGGTAGACCTGCCGCGAGTCCACGCTGACCGCCTCGATCGGCCACTCGCGCGCCAGCGCCACCGCCAGGGCGGTCTTCCCCACCCCGGTCGGTCCCACGATGGCCACCAGCGGAATCTCGGGGAGCGAGGGCGCGGCGCGCGACAAGACAGGGTCGACCACCAGCCTACCAGGTGCGGCGGAGATCCTTCTTGATCTCGCGCAGCGGGATCCGCGAGACGACAGGCCGGCCGTGCGGGCAGTAGAACGGGGTGGCCGTCCCCGCCAGGTCGCCGAGGAGCCGGGTCATCTCCTCCCGCGGCAGCGGCTGGTGGGCCTTGATCGCCGCCCGACAGGCGACGAAGGCCAGGACCCGGTCCAGCACCGGGGAGGTCACACGGCCCCCCTCGTCGTCGATCTCCCGGGCCAGCTCGTCGACCAGGCGCTGGGGCTCTTCCCCGCGAAGCAGAGACGGCACGCTGCGGAGGAGCAGCGTCGCCTCACCGAACTCCTCGAACGCGAAGCCCAAACGGTCCAGCTCCGGCCGCGCCCGCTCCACCGCGCGGCGGCGCGCGGGCGCCAGCTCGAGCGGCTGCGGGAAGAGCAGGTCCTGGCCGGGCAGCGGCCCGGCGTCGAGCTCGCTCCGCAGGCGCTCGAAGACGACCCGCTCGTGGGCCACGTGCTGGTCGATGAAGAAGACCTCGTCGGGGGTATAGGCGACGATGAAGGTGTCCTCGATCTGGCCGATCGGCTGGCCGAAGAGCGCGGAGGCCTGGTAGTCGGCCTCGCGGTCGCGGAAGAGCGACACCTGCGCGTCGCCGCCGTCGTCCGGGCGGGGCAGCCCCGCCGGCTCGGGCGCGCCCGGGCCGCCGGGCGCAAGCGGCCGCACCGGCAGCACGTCGAGCTGGCGGAGCGCGCGGGAGATCGCCTGGTACACGAGGTCGTGAAGCGCCCGGGGCTGGCGGAAGCGCACCCAGGTCTTGGTGGGATGGACGTTGGCGTCCACCTCGGCCGGGCTCACCTCGAGGATCAGCACCGCGAGGGGGAACTGATCGCGCGGGAGCAGCGGACGGTACGCCTCGGTCAGCGCCTGGGTGAGGAGCGTGTCGCGGACGGCCCGGCCGTTGACGATCAGGTGGATGTCCTCCCGGTGCGAGCGCGAGAGCGAGGGCGGGGCGACCAGGCCAGCCAGGCGCGCACTTCCGCTCTCCCCGCTCACCTCGAGCAGCCGCTCGGCCAGCCCGAAGCCGTAGAGGCTCCCCACGCGGTCGCGTAGCGTGGCGGCCCGCGGGGCGTTCAGCGCGAGGCGCCCATTCGTGGTGAGCCGCACGTGCACCCCGGGATGGGCCAGCGCGAGCTGGGTCACCACCCGGAGAATGGCCGCCTGCTCGGTCGGCGGGCTCTTGAGGAACTTCGCCCGGGCCGGGGTGTTGAAGAAGAGATCCCGCGCCTCGACGGTCGTGCCCTCGGGGAGCTCGACATCGCCGGCCTCCTGCACCACGCCGCCCTCGCCCTCCATCAGGTAGCCGACGGGCGCCCCGCGGGTCCGGGAGGCCAGGCGCAGGCGCGAGACGGCGAAGATCGCCGGCAGCGCCTCCCCGCGGAAGCCGAGGGTGGCGATGGTGGCGAGGTCGGCCTCGTCGGCGAGCTTGGAGGTCGCGTGGCGCTCGAGCGCGAGCCGGCAGTCCTCGGGAGTCATGCCGTGGCCGTCGTCGGCGACGGAGATCAGCTGGCGGCCGGCGCCCCGGATGGCGACCGTGATCAGACTGCTGCCGGCATCCAGGCTGTTCTCGACCAGCTCCTTCACGACCGAGGCCGGGCGCTCCACCACCTCGCCGGCGGCGATCTTGTTGACGAGGGCGTCCGGCAGCCGCCGGACCGGACGCGGCTCGCTCACGAGTCGTCCCGAAGACGGCGCTGCAGCTCGTGCAGCGTGGTCAGCGCCTGGAGGGGCGTCATCGCGTCGGGCTCGAGCGCGGCCAGGGCCTCCAGCACCGGATGGGGCCCCGCCGGGAAGAGCGTGAGCTGCCCGGTCTCGGCCGTCGCCGGCGGCGCCGGTGCCGGCGCGCGCTGCTCGAGCTCGCGCAGGAGCGCCCGCGCCCGCGCCACGACCTCGTCCGGCAGCCCGGCCAGGCGTCCGACCTGGATGCCGTAGGAGCGGTCGGTGCCGCCCGGCTGCACCTTGTGGAGGAACACGATCCCGTCGCGCCACTCGCGCACGGCGACGTGGACGTTGCGGACCCGCGGCAGCTCCGCCGCCAGGCGGGTCAGCTCGTGGTAGTGGGTGGCGAAGAGGACCTTGGCGCCTGGGCAGTGCTCGTGCAGGTGCTCGGCCACCGCCCAGGCGATGGCCAGGCCGTCGAAGGTCGAGGTGCCCCGCCCGATCTCGTCGAGGAGGATCAGGCTCCGCGCCGTGGCGTGGCGGAGGATGGCCGCCGTCTCGGTCATCTCGACCAGGAACGTGCTCTGGCCGCGCAGGAGGTTGTCGTGGGCGCCGATGCGCGTGAAGATGCGGTCCATCACCCCGATCCGCGCCTCCCGGGCCGGCACGAAGCTCCCGAGCTGGGCCATGAGGACGATGAGAGCGGTCTGGCGCATGTACGTCGACTTCCCGGCCATGTTGGGTCCGGTCAGGACGAGGCAGCTCACCTCGTCGCCGTCCAGCACCAGGTCGTTCGGCACGAACGGCGTCGCCGTGGCCGCCAGCTCCAGGACCGGATGGCGCCCGTCGCGGATCTCCAGCGCGGTCGCGGCGTCGACGACCGGGCGGACGTAGCCGCGCTCGCGGGCGACATGGGCCAGGCCCGCCAGCACGTCCAGGACGGCCACCGCGCGACCGGTCCGCAGCAGGCGGTCCGCCTCGCGAGCGACGCCCCGGCGCAGCTCGTCGAACAGCTCGTACTCGAGGCGGTTCGTCCGCTCCTCGGCACCCAGCACCTTCGCCTCGTACTCCTTCAGCTCCGGCGTGATGAACCGCTCGGCGCCGACCAGGGTCTGGCGGCGGATGTAGTCCTCCGGCACCAGGCGGAGCTGGGCCTTGGAGATCTCGATGCCGTAGCCGAAGACCCGATTGAAGCGCACCCGCAGTGTGGCGATGCCGGTTCGCTCGCGCTCGCGCGTCTCGAGCCCGGCGATCCAGGCCCGGGCCTCGCGCACCTCCCGGCGGAGGTCGGCGAGGGCCTGGCTGTAGGACTCGCGGATCAGGCCGCCATCGTGGGCGCTGAGCGGCGGGTCGTCGAGGAGCCCCGCCTCGAGCTGCTTGGCCAGCGGCGCGAGATCTTCCAGGCCGGCCGTCGTCTCCTGGATCAGGGGGTCGGCGCACTCCGCCGCCCGCTCGCGCAGGACCGGCAGGGGGCGCAGGGCCGCCCGCAGCCCGACCAGGTCGCGGGGAGTGGCGACACCGAGCGCGACGCGGCTGCCCAGGCGGGCGAGGTCCCCGATGTCGGCCAGGTGGCCGCGGAGGGCCTCCAGCACCGCCGGCGCCTCGACCAGCGCCTCGACCGCCGCCAGCCGGCCGTTGATCTCGCGCGGGTCGCGGAGCGGGCGCAGGAGCCACTGGCGGAGGAGCCGCCCGCCCATCGCCGTCTCCGTCCGGTCCAGCGCCCAGAGGAGGGAGCCGCGCACCGAGCGCTCCTGCAGACTCTCGACCAGCTCCAGGTTGCGGACGGCCGCCTCGTCGAGCGCGAGGTGGTCGTCGAGGGTGAGGCGCTGGAGGCGCGTGAGGTGGGAGGCCGGCGCCGGCTGGGTCTCCCGGAGATAGGCGAGCACCGCGCCCGCCGCACGGATCGCCAGCCCCTGGCCGGCCAGCCCGAGGCCCTCCAGGGCGGCGACGCGGAAGTGCTCCCGGAGCCGCTCCTCCGAGGGGCGGGCCGCGAACTCCGCCGGGTCGCGGGTGGTCACGGTCACCCCGGCGTCGCGGAATCGGGCCAGGAGCGGATCGGTGGCCGCGAAGGTGCTCGGCACCAGCAGCTCCGCGGGCCGGCGGAGGAGCACCGCCTCGGCCAGCGCGCCGGCGTCGTCCGCCTCGCCGGCCCAGAAGTCGGCGGTCGTGATGTTGACGAGCGCGGCCCCCAGGCGATCCCCCTGCCGCTCGGACGTCCGGACGAGCGCGGCGAGGAAATTGTTCCGCCGGCCCTCGAGGAGGCCGGCCTCGGTCACGGTGCCCGGGGTGACGAGGCGGACCACTTCCCGGCGGATGAGCTTCCGACCCCTGGTCGGGGCGGTCTCCACCTGGTCGCAGACCGCGACCTTGTGGCCGGCCCGGATGAGGCGGGCGATGTAGCCATCGACCGCGTGGTGCGGGACGCCGGCCATGGGGATCGCGCCCTCGCCCTTCTGGCGCGAGGTCAGCACGATGTCGAGGACCCGCGCCGCCACCGCGGCGTCCTCGTGGAAGGCTTCGTAGAAGTCGCCCAGCCGGAACAGGAGGAGGTAATCCGGATATCGCCGCTTCCACTCCCGGTACTGCCGCATCATCGGGCTTTCGTCGGTACCCGAGTCGCGGGAGGTGCAGGCGATCCGCTCGCCGGGTGCCGACGGGGGACTTTCGTCCGCGCCCGAATCGGGAGCGGCGAGATCGGCGTCGGTGACGGGCGCGGACCGGGGAGATTCGTCGGCACCCGAGTCGCGGGAGGCGAAGACGATGGGCTCGCCAGGTGCCGACGGGGGGGTTTCGCCGGCACCCGGATCACGTGAGATGGAAGCAGTGCGCTCGCCGGGCGCCGACCGGGGAGCGTCCTCGGCCCCCGGGTCCCGCACGGGGATCGGGGGCTTTTCCGGCCCCTGGGGCGTCTCGGGACCGAAAGGCCCGCTGGCTACCATGCCGGGTCAGGCCGGGAACCGCGGACGGAGTCGGCGGAAGGTCTCCTCGAGGCTCTCCGGCATTACCTTCACGGCGCCGACGACCGGCATGAAGTTCGTGTCGCCGGCCCAGCGGGGCACGATGTGGAGGTGGAGGTGACCCTCCACGCCGGCGCCGGCCGCTCGACCCACGTTGGCGCCGACGTTGAAGCCGTCGGGACGGTATTCGGCGCGCAGGGCAACCAGGGCCTGCTGGGTCAGGCGCCACAGATCGTGGCTCTCGGCCGCATCGAGGTCCTCGGGTGAGGCCACGTGGCGGACCGTCGCCGTCATCAGGTGACCCGGAGCGTAAGGGAAGGCGTTCAACATGAGGAGGGCGCTCGGAGCGCGGGTCAGGATGCCCTGCCTGGCATCATCGGCGGCCAGCACGGAGCAGAAGAGACAGCCGGCGGGCTGCCCGGCCCCGCTCACGTAGGCCATCCGCCACGGCGCCCACAGGAGGTCCATCGACGGCAGCCGGCCTCAGGTCGATCTCGGCGCCCGGCGCTCACGGCCCGGTGCGCCGAGTGATTCCGTCATCCGTTGACGAGCTCCTTGAGACGCTTGCCCACCTTGAAGAACGGAACCCGCTTCTCCGGCACGCTCACGCTGGAGCCCGTCTTGGGGTTGCGGCCGCGCCGCGCGTTCCGGCGTCGAACCCGGAAGCTCCCGAATCCCCGCAGCTCGACCTTTTCGGCTTTCGCCAGGGCGCCCGTGATGCTGTCGAAGATCGTGTTGACGATGAGCTCCGTTTCCTTCTTGGTGAGGTTCGAGACCTTGGCGACCTCGTCCACCAGGTCGGCCTTCGTCATGGTGGGCACGCTTGCTCCCCCTTCTCCGGCCAGCTCTGGCTCTCCTCCTCGCGTCAACGGCGCCACGGCAGCTGGCGCCTCCGCGCACGATCCCCAAGCGGGCCTCTGAGCGGCCCTCACGCTATCACGGAGCGAAAACGCCTGTCAAGCCGCATAGTTGTCATGCGCACTCCCGGTAAGGGTGCCGGACAGAGCCGTGTGGTGCCTACGCCGGGGCCTCGGCCCCGGCATTATTCCATCAGGTAGAGAGGAAGCTTGGTCGCTCCTAGCAGCGGCCACGGGGCGAGGGCGGCGCGCCCGGCGAGCAGCGTGCCGAGCGCGGTGTGGCTGCCGGCCCAATCGGCGAGGTCGGCCCAGCGGAACTGGCGGCGGGGACGCACGAGTTGCGGCTTGCCGGCGATGCCGGCGAGGGTGCCGGCCACCCGCACCGCGTCCTCGAGACCGCCCAGGCTGTCCACCAGTCCCAGCTCCTTCGCGCGGCGACCCGAGTAGACACGGCCGTCGGCCAGCTCCAGCACGGCCGCCCGGTCCAGGCGGCGTCCCTTGGCGACCGCCGTCACGAACTGATCGTACATGTCGTCGAGGAGTGTTTGTAGAATCGCCCGCTCCTCGGGGGTCATCGCCCGCGCGACGTTGCCCACGTCCTTGTGGCGGCCGGCCTTGACCACCTCGAAGTGGATGCCGACCTTCTTGAGAAGGCCCTCGAACTCGGCGAGTTGGATCAGCACGCCGATGGAGCCGGTCAGGGTGCCGGGGTTGGCGACGATGTGGTCGGCGGCGACCGCCAGGTAGTAACCGCCGGAGGCGGCGAGCGCGCCCATCGACACCACCACGACCTTGCCCTTCTCGCGCACGCGCGCGATGGCGTCGTGGATCTCCTGGCTCGGGCCCACGACACCACCCGGGCTCTCGACGCGGACGACGATGGCCCGGATGGAGGCGTCTTCGAGGTGCTCATCCAGCTGGCGGACAACCGGCTGGGCGTCGACGATGAGCCCCTCGACCTCGACGAGCGCCACCCGGTTCCCGCCCAGCGTCCACTCGCCGCGCTCGGCGAGGACCAGGAGGCCGAGGATGGCGATGAAGCAGGCGGCGAAGACCAGGCCGGTGACCGCCAGCGCCGTCAGAACCCGCCGCCGCACCATCAGCAGTCTACGATCCTTCTCGCGCGAAGCTCATGGCCGACGGGTCATACCGAAGCGGGGCCGAGGAGCGAGCAGCGCTAGGACGCAGGGAGTCGCCCACCGCAGGCGTATGCCGCATACGCCGAGGATGGGCGACGACCCCGAAGGCCGAAGGCCGTCCGAAGGACGACGCGATGCGACGCTCATCGGCCCCGCGGGCTAATCGTCGTCGTCGTCCTCGTACCTGTCCCGGTCCCTCCGCCCCTTCCCGCGGCCTCGATGGAGCTCCGGGTCCTCCACCGCCACGGCGAGGTCGGCCGCCAGCTCCTTGAGCGACAGCCCGATGCGCCGCTCGTTCGGGTCCACGCGGATCACCTTGAGCGTCAGCTCGTCGTTGACCTGCACGACGTCCTCGGGCCGGTTGATCGGGCGGTGCGACATCTGGGAGATGTGCAACAACCCGTCGACCCCAGGCTCCAGCTCCACGAAGGCGCCGAACTCGGCGAGGCGGACCACCTTGCCCTTGACGTTGGCGCCCAGGGGGTACTTGGCGACCGCGGTCTCCCAGGGATCGGGCTGGATCTGCTTGAGGCCGAGCGAGATCCGCTTGGCGTCCTTGTCGACGTGGAGGATCACGGTCTCGAGCGCCTGGCCCTTCTTGACGACTTCCGAGGGATGGGTCACGTTCCGGGCCCACGTCATGTCGGAGATGTGGAGCAACCCGTCGATGCCCGGCTCCAGCTCCACGAACGCGCCGAAGTCGGTGAGGTTGCGGACCTTGCCCTGGACGCGGACGCCCGGCTGGTAGCGGGTGTCGATCGTGTCCCACGGGTCCGGCTCGACCTGCTTCATGCCCAGCGAGATGCGCTTCTGGCCCTTGTTGACGTCGAGAACCTGCACCTCCACGTCGTCGCCCACGTTCACCAGCTTGGAGGGGTGGCGCACGCGGCGGGTCCACGACATCTCGGAGACGTGGACCAGTCCCTCGACCCCCTTCTCCAGCTCGACGAAGGCGCCGTAGTTGGTGAGGCTGACGATCTTGCCCTGGTGGCGGCTGCCGGGCGCGAAGCGCTCCTCGACCGTCTCCCACGGGTCCGCGCCCTTCTGCTTGAAGCCGAGCGAGACCCGGCCCGTCTCCCGGTCGAAGTGGAGGACCATCACCTCGATCTTGTCGCCGACCTGGACCAGCTCCGAGGGGTGGCTGATCCGGCCCCACGACATGTCGGTGATGTGGAGCAGGCCGTCGATCCCGCCGAGGTCGATGAAGGCGCCGTACTCGGTGATGTTCTTGACCACGCCGGTCAGGACCATGCCCTCGTGGAGGACGGAGAGCGTGTGCTTCCGCTTCTCCTCCCGCTCCTCCTCGAGGACCACCCGGCGGGAGAGCACCACGTTACCGCGACGCCGGTTCAGCTTGATGACCCGCGCCCGGATCTGCTGGCCCATCATGGTCGCCAGATTCTTGACGGGCCGGAGGTCGACCTGGGAGCCGGGCAGGAAGGCCTTCACGCCCACGTCCACGGCCAGGCCGCCCTTCACCACCTCGATGACCTTGCCCTCGACCGGGCTGCCCTTCTCGTAGGCCCGGGTGATGACGTCCCACACCTTGATCTTGTCGGCCTTCTCCTTGGACAGGACGATGAGGCCCTCGGAGTCCTCCTTCATCTCCAGGTAGACCTCGATCTCCTCGCCAACCTTGGGGACGATGCCCGTCCGCTGGAACTCTTCCAGCGGGATCGTGCCCTCGCTCTTGTAGCCGACGTCGACGAGGACGTCGGCGTCGTTCACGGCCACGATCCGGCCGCGGACGACCTCGCCCTCCTCGAGATCCTGCAGGCTCTGGCGATAGAGGTCCTCGAGCTCGTCCTGACCGGCTCCCGCCGGAGGGATTCCGCTCGCCTGCTCGCCCGGAGCCTCCCGTCCCGCGCCCACCTCCTTCCGGGAAATTCCGGACCCGGCGCCCCCGCGGGGATAGCTCTCGTGGCGCTCGGGGTAGTGTTCGTGCTGTTCCATATCCTGCTTTCCTCCCGTTAGTGAATTTGGCCCACGGGCAACGGCCCCCGGGCCGTCCTCTCCGCGTGCTGTGTTGTCGTCGGTCCCGTGGGACTCGACGAGGAGGCCTGCTCGGCCTCGGCCTTCAGGCGGCCAATCGCCGCCATGATCTGGTCGCTGATCTCCTGGTACCGGTGCCGGCCGCGCCCGCGCTCGAAGCGGAGCGGCGGACCGTACCGGACCGTCACGCAGGCCCGCTGGGGTCGGCTCGCGCCGCGCGGCAAGGCGTGCCCCGTCCCCTGGACGTAGACCGGGACCACCGGCGCTTCGGACAGCGCGGCCAGCATCCCGGCTCCCGGCCGCCCCGGCTGGAGCTGGCCCTCCGTTCCCCGCGTCCCCTCCGGGAACACGAGGAGCGCCTTCTCCTCCCGCAACAAGAGTAACGCATGACGGAGCGCGGCGGCGTCCGCACCGTCCCGCTCCACCGGGTGGGCATTCAGATGGCTGATCAGCCAGCCCAGGAACGGGACCCGGAACAGCTCGGCCTTCGCCATGAAGTGGATCGGCCGAGGGGCGGCGGAGCCCACGACCGGGGGGTCGAGCGCGCTCACGTGGTTGGCGGCCAGCAGGAGCCGGCCCTCCAGCGGGACGTTCTCGCGGCCGACCGCGCGGAAGCCGAAGAGGAGCCTGAGCACGGCGTAGGTCAAGGGCCTCAGGATCCGGTAGAGCATATCCGCTCGACTTCCTTGACCATCAGCTCGATCACCTCGTCAACGCTCATGCCGCTCGAGTCGATGTAGATGGCGTCCTCGATGCGCCGGAGTGGCGCCACCGCCCGGGTCCGGTCTGCGAGGTCGCGCGCGGCGAGCGCCTCCCGGACCGCCTCCAGCCCGGTCGTCTCGCCCCGGGCCTGGCGGTCCGCCAGCCGGCGGCTGGCCCGGACGTCGAGCGAGGCGTCCAGGTAAAACTTGCAGTCGGCCGCGGGAAAGACCACGGTGCCGGCGTCCCGACCCTCCACGACGACCGGGCCGGCGGCGGCCAGGCGGCGCTGGAGGGCGTCGGCGAAGGCCCGGACGTCCGGGCGCTGGGAGAGGGCCGAGGTGAGCCCGCTCATCTGGGGAGCGCGGAGCGCCTCGGTCACATCCTCGCCGTTGACGAGGACCCGCTGCTGCTCGGGCCGGCCCTGGAGTTCGATCTCGGTGGCCGCCAGGGCGGTCTCCACCGGGACGCCGGCGGAGACCCGCCAGGCGATCGCCCGGTAAATCGCGCCGCTGGGGACGAACCGATAGCCCAGCCGCTCCGCGAGCCGCCGGGCCACGGTGCTCTTCCCCGCCCCGGCCGGGCCGTCGATGGTCACCACCGGGTGGCCGGTCATTCGGGTCCACCCCCACCCCCGACCCCTCCCCACCCTCCGGGGGGAGGGGGGGCGGCCAGCAGCCCCGACGCGGCGCGAGGCCGGCAGAGCGTTGGGGTTGACATGCTGTGTCTCACTCGGTCACCTCGATGCAGTCCGGGCCCGCTAGCGACCGGCAGGTCGAGATGAAGTCGGGGTAGGAGGTCTGGATGCACTCGATCCCCTCGACCAGCGTCGTCCCCTCCGCACCGAGCCCGGCGACGATGAGCGCCATCGCCAGCCGGTGATCCCCCCAGCTCGAGACGTGGGCGCCCCGGAGCGGGCCGCCTCCCGTCCCCTCGATCCGGAACCCGTCCGGCCGCTCCTCGATCCGCACGCCGAGCTTCGCGAGCTCGGTGACCAGGGCGCGAATCCGGTCCGACTCCTTCACGCGGAGCTCGGCGGCATCGCGCAGCTCGGTCACGCCCGCCGCGCGTGCCGCCGCCACGGCGAGGATCGGCAGCTCGTCGATCGCGCGGGGCACGACGCTCCCGCCGATGGCCGTCCCCCGGAGCGGGCCGGGCCGGACCGTCAGGTCCCCTCGCGGCTCGCCGTCGTCGCCGGTCGGCGCGATCCGGAGGTCCGCTCCCATCGCCTCGAGGAGGTCGAGGGCGCCGGTGCGCGTCGGGTTGAGCCCGGCGCCCTCCACGGTCACCTGGCCCTCTCCGGCGAGGGCGGCGGCGACGAGGAAGAACGCGGCCGACGAGATGTCGCCCGGAACCCGGACCAGCCGGCCGGTCAGCGGACGGCCCGGCGTCAGCGTGACGGTCCGGTCCTCCACCGCGAGATCCGCGCCGAACGCCGCCAGCATGCGCTCGGTGTGATCGCGGCTCCGCGCGGACTCGACCACCGAGACCGGCCCCGACGCCCAGAGCCCGGCGAGGAGGATCGCCGACTTGACCTGGGCGCTGGCGACCGGCGCCTGGTGGCGGATCGGCGCGAGCGGCCGCGCCCCGGCGATCACCAGCGGCAGGCGGCGACCGCCGCTCCGGCCCAGCACGCGGGCGCCCATCCGGCCGAGCGGCTCCACCACGCGGTCCATCGGTCGCCGCCGCAGGGAGTCGTCGCCGGTGAGCGTCGCCGCGAAGGGCTGGCCGGCCAGGAGTCCGAGGAGCAGGCGCGCACTCGTCCCGGAGTTCCCGCAGTCGATCACGCTCTCGGGCTCGGTCAGCCCCTCGAGCCCCGCGCCCTGGATCACGTAGTGCCCCGGCGCCTTGCGCGTGACCTCGACGCCGAGGGCCGCCACGGCGGCCAGCGTGCGCAAGCAGTCCTCGCCCTCCAGCAGCCCGTGGATCTCGGTGACGCCGGTCGCCACCGCCCCGAAGAGCGCGGCGCGGTGCGAGATGGACTTGTCGCCCGGCACGACGACGATCCCCCCCAGACGGCGAACGGCTCGGACCCGCGCGTTCACTGGAGCTTCTCCCGCCGCTCGCGCGCTCGCCCCAGCGCCGATTCGAGCGCCTCCCACTCCCCGTCCCTGATGAGCGCGGCCCAGCGGTCCAGCACCGCCCGGTAGTCGCCGAAGGCGGCGAGCAGGGCCGCCCGGTTCTCGCGGAAGATGTCCGTCCAGAGCGTCTCCGCGGACCCCGCGATGCGCGTCGTGTCCTGGAATCCAGCCGCGGCCAGCGGCAGGGCGTCCTCGTCGGCCGCCGCCACCAACCCGTAGGCCGCGAGGTGTGGCAGGTGGCTGATGGCCGCCACGCCGCGGTCGTGGGCCTCGGGCGAGAGCTGGCGGACCTGGCTCCCGAGCGCCTCCCAGAACGCGGTGACGCGCGCAAGGGCGGGCCCGGGGGTGCGCGGCGTCGGCGTCACCAGCGCCAGCCGATCCTCGAACAGGTCGGCCTGTGAGGCCTCGAAACCCGAGCGCTCGGAGCCCGCCATGGGATGGCTCCCGACGAAGGCGCCGGATCCCGGCGGACAGGCCTCGGCCGCCGCCACGATCGGGCCCTTCACGCTCCCGACGTCGGTCAGCACGGCGCCGGCGGCCAGGTGAGGCCAGGCGCCTCGCACGAGCCCGGGCAGCGTCCCGACCGGAGTGCACAGCACCACGAGATCCGCGCCTCGCACCCCGGCCGCCAGGTCGTGGGTGGTCGTATCGACGACGCCGGCGGCCCGGGCGCGCCCGAGGACCGACGCCGTCCGCCCGACCCCGACGATCTCCCGGGCCACCCGCCGGGCACGGGCGGCCCGGGCCACCGAGCCTCCGAGGAGGCCGAGGCCGACGACGGTCAAGCGCGAGAGTGACGGCTCGGTCAACCGGCCTTCTTTCCCAGCACGGTCTGGAGTGCCTGGATGAGCCGCGCGTTCTCCTCCGGCGTGCCGATGGTGATGCGCAGCGCGCGCTCCAGCCCGAAGCTGGCCATGGGCCGCACGATCACCCCCTGCCGCAGGAGCCGCTTGTAGACGCCCGGGGCGTCGGCCATCTCGACCAGGATGAAGTTCGCCCGCGTCGGCACGTACTTGATCCCCATCGCGTCGAACGCCCGGTAGAGGGTCGCGATCCCTTCCTGGATCATCGCCACCGTCTGCCGGGCGTGGGTGTCGTCCTCCAGGGCGGCCAGGGCGGCGACCTGCGCGATCGTGTTGACGTTGAACGGCTGGCGGATGCGGTTCAGCAACCCGATGCAGTCGGGATCGGCGACGGCGTAGCCGACCCGCAGCCCGGCCAGGCTGGCCACCTTGGAGAACGTCCGGAGGATGATGACCCGGCGCCCCTGGCGAAGGGCGGCCAAGCTGTCCGGGAAGTCGGGCCCCTGCGCGAACTCGACGTAGGCCTCGTCGAAGACGACGATGACGCGCTCCGGCACCTCGGCCAGGAAGCGGTCCACCTCCTCGGCCGTCACGATGGTGCCGGTCGGGTTGTTGGGGTTGGCGACGAAGACGAGCTTGGTCAGCGGCGTGATCGCCCGCGCCATCGTGGGGAGATCGAGCCGGTGGTCCTTGAGCGTGACCACCACCCGGATGCCGCCCACGCTCTGGACGATGGACGGGTAGACGACGAAGGAGGGGTGGGGAAACACCACCTCCTCCCGCTGCCGCACGAAGGTCCGGGCGATCAGCTCCAATAGCTCGTTGGAGCCGTTGCCCAGCACGATGGCGTCCGGGGAGACCCCGTGGCGCTTCGCCAGCGCGTGGCGGAGGTAATGGCCGGAGCCATCCGGATAGCGGTTCAGCCCGCCCAGCACCTGGCGGATGGCCCGGAGCACGCCGTCCGAGGGGGGCAGCGGGTTCTCGTTCGAGGCCAGCTTGATGACGCCGGCGATCTCCAGCTCGCGCTGCACTTCCTCGATGGGCTTGCCGGGCTCGTAGGGCGCGATGTCGAGGATCGGCTCGTTGGCAAGACGCTCCCAGGACGTGCTCATCTTGGCCTCTTTCAGCCCGCGACGGGGTAGGAGCCGAGGACCTTGAGGAACAGACAGCGCTCCCGCAGCGCGGCCAGCACGTCTTGCGCGGCGGCGTCAGCCTGGTGCCCCTGAAAGTCGACGAAGAACACGTACTCCCACGGTCGCCGCCGGGTCGGGCGGGACTCGATCTTGGTCAGGCTGACGCTGGCCGCGGCGAGCGGCTCCAGGATCCGATAGAGGGCGCCGACCTCGTCCTTGATGCTGAGCAGGATGGAGGTCTTGTCGCGTCCGGTCCGGCCGACCGGGCGGCGCCCGATCACCAGGAACCGGGTGACGTTCTGGGCGAGGTCCTCGATGCGGTCGCGCAGGACCGGGAGCTGGTAGATCTCCCCGGCCAGCTCGCTCGAGATGGCCGCCACCGTCGGGTCCTCGACCGCCCGCTCGGCGGCCAGCGCGGTGGACGGCACCTCCACCGCCGGGGCGTGCGGGAGGTGCCGGTCGAGCCACTCGCGACACTGCGCCAGCGCCTGGGGATGGGAGAGGACCTGCTTGACCTCGGCCAGATCCTGGGCCCGGGAGAGGAGATAGTGGTGGATCTCGAGCTGGATCTCCCCGCAGATCAGGAGCTCGGAGTCGATCAGTCGATCCAGGGTGTGGTTGACGGCGCCCTCGGTGGAGTTCTCCACCGGCACCACGCCGACGTCGGCCCGCTCGTGCTCGACCTCGGTGAAGACGTCGTGGATCGTGCGGAGCGGTGTGTACTCGGCCCGTCCCCCGAACTGCCGGAGCGCCGCCAGGTGCGTGAAGGTGGCCGGCGGACCGAGGTGGGCGACGCGGAACGGGCCCTCGAGCCCGCGCGCCGCCGAGAAGATCTCCCGCCAGATGGCGCGGACGGCCTCGGCGGGCAGCGGGCCCTCGTTCAGGCGGAGGAGGCGATCGAGAATCGCATGCTCGCGCTCGGGGACGAAGACGGGCGCCCCCGTCTCCCGCTTGGCCTGACCGACCTCGAGGGCGAGCGCGGCTCGCTTGTTGAGGAGCCCGAGGAGTTGCCGGTCGATGTCATCGATCCTGCCCCGCCATTCCGCCAGACCCATACACGCTCCAGAGAACGGTCGCACAAAAGCCCACCTAGTATAGTGAAGGGGGTCGGGAGGCGCAAGCGCGCTTCCGCCGGGCCCTGGCGGGGCCGGCGGCGCCTCAGGGGCGGGCGTGCCGGGCGTCCGCCGGCGCCGATTCCCCGCGGAGCGCGGCGACCTCGCGGGGCGTCAGCTCGCGCCACCCGCCCGGGGTGAGGCGGCCCAGGCGGAGCGGTCCGTAGGCCACCCGCACGAGCCGGCGCACCCGAAGACCCACCGCGCGGCAGAGCCGCTTGACCTCGCGGTAGCGGCCTTCGGTGAGGGTCAGGGCCAGCCGGGTCTTCCCGGCCTCGGGCTCCAGCCGGCGCACCTCCTGCGCCCGCGCCGGCCCATCCTCCAGCAGCACGCCGCGCTCGAGCTGGCCGATGACCGCCGCGTCGACGTGCCCGTTGACGGAGACATGATAGACCCGCGGGACGGCGTGGCGCGGATGCGTCAGGCGATAGGTCAGGGCGCCGTCGTTCGTGAGGAGCAGGAGGCCTTCCGCGTCGTAATCCAGCCGGCCCACCGAGTGGAGCCGTGCGCCGACGTCGGGCAGGAGGTCGAAGACGCGGGCCCGGCCCCGCGGGTCCTCGCGCGTCGTCAGGTACCCGGCCGGCTTGTGCAACAGCACGTAGCGCTTGGGCTCCGGCCGACGGATCTCCTCGCCGTCGACGCTGATCCGGTCGCGATCGGGATCGGCCCGGGCGCCCAGCTCGATGACCGGGTGCCCGTTCACCGAGACGCGGCCGGTCTCGATCAGGCGCTCGGCCCCCCGGCGGGAGGCGATGCCGGCCTCCGCCAGGAGCTTCTGGAGGCGCACCGCCGCCACCGGTCAGAGCCGGGGGAGGACCGCCCCCTCGTCGGCGGGCCGAGCCTGCTCCTCGTCGGCGGGCGTCTCGACCGGGACCTCGGCGGCTTCCCCCGCTGCCGCCTCCGGCGCCGGGGCCTCGACCGCGGCCGGCGGGGCCGGGATGTCGAACGGCGGCAACTCGGCGAGGTCCCGCAGGCCGAAATGCTCGAGGAAGTCCCGGGTCGTGCCGTAGAGGATCGGGCGCCCCGGGGTCTCCCTTCGCCCGACCACGCGGACGAGCCGGCGCTCGAGGAGATGCGTCACCACCGCATCGGCGCTCACCCCGCGGAGCTGCTCGATCTCCGGCCGCGAGATCGGCTGGCGATAGGCCACGATCGCGAGGGTCTCCAGCGCGGCGCGGGAGAGGCGGCTCTTGAGGCGGAGACGTTGGAGGCGGAGCAGCACCGGGGCCAGCTCGGGTCGGGTAACGAGACGGTAGCCGCCCCCCACCTCTACCACCGTCAGGCCCCGGCCCGCCGTCTCGCAGGCCACGCGCAGCGTGTCGAGCGCGGCGCGCACCTCGTCAGGCGCCAGGTCGAGCACCTCACCGATCCGCGCCAGCTCGAGTGGGGCGTCGGAGGCGAACAGGAGCGCCTCGAGGGCGGCCTGGATCTCAGGGGTCATTCGAAACCTCCCGCCCACCCCCCAGCCCCCCTCCCCCACCCACCGGGGGGAGGGGGGGGCCGGAGGACTCGCTTGTTTCACGCGCTCTCGAATCGCGACCTCTCACTGATTCGAAACCTCCCGCCCACCCCCCAGCCCCCCTCCCCCACCCACCGGGGGGAGGGGGGGGCCGGAGGACTCGCTTGTTTCACGCGCTCTCGAATCGCGACCTCTCACTGATTCGAAACCTCCCGCCCACCCCCCAGCCCCCCTCCCCCACCCACCGGGGGGAGGGGGGGGCCGGAAGCGGGGCGTCGGTTGCTTCATGCGCTCTCGGGCGCTGGGGCCGGGGTGGGCGGCGCCGTGGTGGCTGGGCTCGCCGCCCCCGTGAGGGCGCGCTCGATCACGATGTCGCCGAACAGCTCCCGCTGCTGGGCGCGGGCGCGCTGGACCCGCACCAGCTCGAGCACGGCCAGGAGCGTCACCACCACCTCCGGCCGGGGTGGCGCGGCCCCGAGGAGCGCCGAGAACATGACGTACCACGAGTGGTCGAGCACGCCCAGGATCTCCGCCATGCGGGCGAGGAGCGACGGGGGCTCGGGCTCCACGTCCCGGGTCGGCTCCCCGCGGGCCAGCCGGACGAGGAATCCCCGGTAGCTCTCGGTCAGGTCCCAGAGGCTCACGCTCTCGATCGGCAGGTAGTCCGGCATCGGCAGCTCGCTCCACGTCCGGGTGAAGCGCTGACTCCAGGCCGCCTCCTGCGCTCGGAGCCACTCCCCGATCTCCTTCACCCGGGCGTAAGCGCGGAGGCGCGCCTCCAGCTCGAGGCGGAGGGCTTCGCCCTCCTCGTCCAGCGCCTCGTCGGGGATCTCCGGCTTCGGCAGCAGGAGCTTCGACTTCAGGTAGACGAGCGTGGCCGCCATGACGAGGAACGCACCGGAGTCCTCCAGGTCACGGAAGTCGGTGGACTCCAGGTAGGCGAGGTAGCGGTCGGTGATCTGGCGGATCGGGAGCCGCGCCAGATCGATCTCGTTGGAACGGGCCAGGTGGAGGAGGAGGTCGAGCGGCCCCTCGAACCCCTCGAGGTGGACGGTGAGCGGGGTCGCGGTGGCCTCCGGCGCCTCGGCGCTCATGCAATCCCCACCGCAGACTTGGCTTCCGCCAGCGTCTGCCGGGCCGTCTCCCGGGCGCTGGCCGAGCCGGCGTGGAGGATCTCGCGGATCCGCTCCGGCCGGGCGGCGAACTCCGCGCGGCGCCCCCGGATCGCGTCGAGCCTCGGCATCAGGTGGTCGAGCAGGACGCCCTTGCAGTCCAGGCAGCCGATCCCGGCCGTCCGGCAGCCGGTGGCGAGGCGCTCCCGGTCGGCCGACGGCGTGAAGATCTCGTGAAGGTCGAACACCGGGCAGACCTCCGGGTTGCCGGGGTCGCTCCGGCGCTGACGGGCCGGGTCGGTCATCATCGTCCGGATCCGGGGGACGGTCACCTCGGGCGGGTCGGCGAGGTAGATGGCGTTGTCGTAGGACTTCGACATCTTCCGCCCGTCGGTCCCGGGGACCTTCGGGATCACGGTGAGCTTGATCTCTGGCTCGGGGAAGACGGGGCCGAACAGGTGGTTGAACCGCCGCGCCACCTCGCGGGTCAGCTCGACATGCGGCGCCTGATCCACCCCGACCGGGACGTACCGGGGCTTGTAGATGAGGATGTCCGCCGACTGGAGAAGCGGATAGCCGAGGAGGCCATACGATGGGGACGTGAGCGCGAGCTGCTCCACCATCTCCTTATAGGTCGGGACGCGCTCGAGCCAGGCCACCGGGGTCAACATCGAGAAGAGGAGGTGGAGCTCGGCGTGCTCGGGGACGAGCGACTGCACGAAGAACGTGCTGCGAGCCGGGTCGAGGCCGGCCCCGAGCCAGTCGGCGACCATCTCCACGGTGTTGGCGGCAATCTCGCCCTTCTTCGGGATGTCGGTGGTCAAGGCGTGATAGTCGGCCACGAAGTAGAAGCAGTCGTAGTCGGCCTGGAGGCGCACCCAGTTGTCGAGGGCGCCCAGCAAATTGCCCAGGTGCAGGCGGCCGGTCGGCCGCATGCCGGAGAGGATCCGCTCGCGCGCCGCCACTACCCGGTCCTCCCGACCCGGCCGGTCTGCCGCTCCGCCGCCTCCGCCAGGTAGGCGACGAGCCGGGTCACGTCGGCCGGGGTGTCCACCCCGAGCGAGGCGTGAGGCGTCACCAGGACACGGATCCGGACGCCGTGCTCGAGGGCCCGGAGCTGCTCCAGCGTCTCGGTCCGCTCGAGCGGCGTGGGCGGCAGCGCGGCGAAGCGCTGGAGGAAGCCGGCGCGGAACACGTAGATCCCGATGTGCCGGAGCGTGGTCACCAGCCCGGCTTGCCGCCGGAACGGGATCGGCGCCCGCGAGAAGTAGAGCGCGAAGCCGGCCTGGTCGAGCACCACCTTGGTCGCGTTGATGTCTTCCCTCTCGTCGGTGTCGCGGATCGGATGGGCGAGCGTTCCCATCTCGATCGCCGGGTTGGCCGCCATCACCCGGACCACCTCGTCGACCGCCCTGGCGTCGAAGGTCGGCTCGTCGCCCTGCAGGTTGACCACCAGCTCGGCGTCCTCGCTGCGCATGGCCTCGGCCACCCGGTCGGTTCCGCTCGGATGGGTCGGGCTCGTCATCACGACGGCGCCGCCGAAGCCGCGCACCGCATTCGCGATGCGCTCGTCGTCGGTGGCCACCACCACCCGATCCACGGTGCCGAGCAGCCGTGCCCGCTCCCACACGTGCTGGATGAGGGGCTTGCCGCGAACCTCGGCCAGGGCCTTGCCCGGGAAGCGCACCGAGGCGAAGCGGGCCGGGATGACGGCGACCGCGCGGGTCATTCGGGATCACCCTCTCGGCCGGCGCGCCTCGGGCCTACGGCCCTCGGGACGCGGCGGCCTCTGGCCCCACCCATCGACGGCCTTCGGCCTTTGGCGACCCCTCCCCACCCATGGACGGCCTTCGGCCTTTGGCCGGGGGGAGGGGAGGCGCGCCGCGATCCCGACGCCCCGCCTGGCCGGACGGACGAGCGGGTTGACACGGGGGGTCTCATTCGGGTGTTCCCTCGCCCCCGGCCCCTCTCACCCCGAAGGGGGAGGGGCGATTCCGGCTTCCGCGGCCGCATGGGCGCCGTTTCATCGCTCGCGCGTGTGTACGATCTCGCGCACCTTGGCGGCGCGGAGGAACACGTAGTGGGCGTAGAGGAGGGCCAGCACCAGGCCCCGCCGGCCGTCCAGGAACCCCGCCCGCAGGAGATACATGGAGACGAACCGCCAGGCCGGCCGGAGGAGGAGGTCGGCCAGGCTGCCGCCGCGCCCGGTCGCCGCCAGTTCGCGGGCGGCCAGCTCCGAGTAGCGGTTGGCCCGGGCGACGAAGTCCTCGATGCCGCGGTAGCTCTGGTGGTCGAGCGCGGCCCGGAGCCGGCCCACCGACCCGTCCACGCGGACCGACTCGTGGACGGCGCTCGCGGTGAAGCGCCCGCGACCCCGGCGGAAGAGGCGCAGCTGGTAGTCGGGATACCAGCCGCCGTGGCGGACCCAGGCCCCCTGGAAGAAGTTCCGGCGGGGGATCAGGTAGCCGACGTGGCCGGGGGAGCCGGCGAGCGTGGCGACGATCTCCTCACGGAGCCGCTCCGACACGCGCTCGTCGGCGTCGAGCGCCAGGATCCAGTCGGCCTGGCACTGCGCGAGCGCGAAGTTCTTCTGCGCCCCGTACCCTTCCCAGCCGTGGAACAGGACGCGGTCGGTGAACTCCCGGGCGATGGCCACGGTCTTGTCGCTCGAGCCCGAGTCGACGACGACGATCTCGTCGGCCCAGCCGACGCTCTCCAGGCACGCCCGGATGCGCTCCTCCTCGTTCAGCGCGATGATCGCGACGGACAGGCTAGCCATCCTCGTCCGACACGCTCCTAGGCTCCATGAAGCACCGAGGTGACGGCAGGCGAGCCAATTGCCGGGGGCGGGGCCGAGGAGCGAGCAGCGCCCACAGGCCGAAGGCCGTCCAATGGACGCAGGGAGTCGCCGACCGCAGGCGTATGCCGCATACACCGAGGATCGGCGACAACCCCAAAGGCCGAAGGCCGTCCGAACGACGACGCGATGCGACGCTCATCGGCCCTGCCCCTAGTCATCGAAGCCCCCGGCCGCCTCGACCCGCTCCACCCAGGCGATCTCGTCGCGGAGGCCGTCGGCCAGCGAGGCCTTGGGCGACCAGCCGAGGAGGTCCGCCGCTCGCGTGACGTCTCCATACGTGTGGGGCATCTCGCCGGGGCCGCCCGCCGCGGTCTCGAGCCGGGCCGGTCGGCCGGTCAGGCGCTCGAGCAGCCCGATGGCGTCCCGTAGCTCGATGCGGCTGCCCCCCGCCACGTTCACGACCTCGCCCGGCGGCACCGCCGCCTCGGCCGCGCGACACGTCGCGTCCACGATGTCCCCGACGAAGGTGAAGTCGCGGGTCTGGCGCCCGTCGCCGAAGACAGGGATCGGCCGGCCGGCCCGGAGTGCCCGGATGAAGCGGTGAAAGGCCATGTCCGGACGCTGGCGCGAGCCGAACACGGTGAAGTAGCGCAGGGCGATCGTCGGAACCCCGTACGCCGCCGCATACAGGCCGCACAGATGCTCGCCGGCCAGCTTGGTGACCCCGTACGGTGAGAGCGGGCGGGTCGGGCTGTCCTCCCGCATCGGCAGCTCCGATCGGCCGTACACGGCCGACGACGAAGCATAGACGAAGCGACGGAGGCCACCATCGCGGGTCGCCTCGAGCAGCCGCTGGGTGCCGAGGATGTTCCGGTCGGTGTAGATCTGGAAGGCGTGGCCCCAGCTCGGTCGCACTCCCGCCTGGGCGGCCAGGTGAAAGACGACGTGGACGCCCTCCAGCAGCGGCGCCAGGTCGAGCTCGAGCAGGTCGCCCCGCACCAGGCAGAAGGCCGGCTGCTCGCGAAGGCCCGCGAGATTCGCCTCCTTGAGGCTCGCCGCGTAGTAGTCGGTGAACCCGTCCACGCCGACGACCGTGTGGCCGTCGGCGATCAGGCGTTCCGTGAGGTGCGAGCCGATGAAGCCGGCGCAGCCGGTGACCAGGCACTTCACGGCAGGAGTCGAGCGGCCGCCGCCAGCACGCGCTCCACCTCGATCGCGGCCATCTGACCGGTTGGACTCTGCACCGTGGCGACCCGGGGCCCGTAGGGCCCGTTTCGCCGGGCGTCGGTCGGACCGTAGAGGCCGACGGTCGGGACGCCCAGCGCGGCGGCGAGGTGGATCGGCCCGGTATCGCCGCCCACGACGAGGGTGGCCCGCCGCAAGAGGGCGACCATCTCGGGGATCGACGTGGCGGGCGGGATGAGCGGCGTCTCCCGCATCCCGGCGCCGATGGACCGCGCCAGGCCGTCCTCCCCCGGTCCCCAGCAGAGGACCGGTCGCGCCCCGAGCCGGGCCGCGAGCGCCTCCCCCAGCTGCCGGTATGCCGCAACCGCCCAGCGCTTCGCCGGGCCGCCTGCCCCCGGGTTGAGGGCCAGGAGCCGGGTCTCGGGCTTGACCCCGTCCTTTTCCAGGACGCGGGCGATCACGCCTTCCGCGGCCGGGTCGGCGGCGAGCGGGAACACGGGCTCGCTGGCCTCCGCGCGGCCGACGCCGATCGCGGCCAGCACCGCCAGGTTCTCCTCGACGACGTGGATGGGGCCGGGCGGGAGGGCCACGCGCCGGTTGGTGAACAGGGCGTTCCCCCGCTCCCGGCAGTCGCGGAGCGCGAAACCCACGCGGAGCGGTGCCCGCGTGAGGCTCGTGATGAGCCCACTCTTGAGGTTCCCCTGCACGTCGAGGGCGACGTCGAAGCGGCCGGCCGCGAGCCGGCGGATCAGGCCCCGGACCTTGAGGAACACCGCTCGCGTCCCGCCCGGGCGGCGGAAGTCACGCCGCCACAGCCGCGTATCGACCGGGACCACGTGATCGATGTCCGGGTTCCCGAGGAGAATGGCCTCCTCACGCCGCTCGACGATCCAGGTCAGTTCGGCGCCGGGAAACCGACACCGGATCGCATGAGCGAGCGGCAGCGCGTGGACGACGTCGCCCAGCGACGAGAGCTTGACGAGCGCGATCGCCAGGCCGCGCCCGTCGCTCCATCCGCTTCTCGATCCCGCGGGGACCGGGCACCGGCGGAGCCCGAACGGTCCCGGCGCGTCGCCCACCGCGATGTTCATCGCCGGCCCGGACCCGGCGTCGGCTGGGCGAAGCGCTCCAGGATCTCGGCGATCAGGTCGCGGCTCGAGTGCTGCTTGGGGTCGCCAGCGATCGCCACCTCGCCGCCGGCGGCGCGCACAGCGGGCGCCTCGGGCACGGACTCTCGCGTGTAGTCGGTGCCCTTGGCGTGGACCGCCGGCCGCAGCGAGGCCACCAGGCGATCGGCGGTGTCGTCGTCGAAGACGACCACGTGGTCCACGGACTCCAGCGCGGCCAGGATCTCGGCCCGTTCGGCGGCCGGCATGAGCGGCCGGCCGGGACCCTTCAGCCGGCGCACCGAGGCGTCGGAGTTGAGCCCGACGATCAGCACGTCCCCCAGGCCGCGGGCGGCGGCGAGGTAGCGAACGTGGCCCACGTGCAGGAGATCGAAGCAGCCGTTCGCCAGCACCACCCGTCAACCCTGGGAGCGCGCGCGCTGGGCGACCGCGCGCGCCCCGTCAAGGTCGAGCACCTTGTCCATCGTGCTCGGCGCGACCCTCCGCGTCGTGACGGATCGCCTCGCACAGCTCGTCCCGCGTGATGGGCGCGGTTCCCCGCTTCATCACGACGACACCGCCGGCGTAGTTCGACAGCCGCGCCGCCTCCAGGGGCTGGGCGCCCCCGGCCAGGGCCAGCGTGAAGGTGCTGATCACGGTGTCGCCCGCCCCGGTGACGTCGGCGATCTCGTCCCCACCGTAGATGGGCAGGAAGGTCGCGTCGCCGCCCCGCTCGAACAGCGCCATGCCGTTCGAGCCGCGGGTGACCAGCAGCAGGCTGCTCCCGAGCCGCTCGAGCAGCCGCCAGCCCGCCTGCTCGACCGCCTTCTCGCCGTCGAGCGACAGCCCGAGCAGCTGCTCCACCTCGGGCTCGCTCGGCGTCGCCACCATGAGCCCCTCGAAGCGGAGCAGCTCGTAGCGGGAGTCGGCGCTCACCAGCACACCCCGCGCGCCGAGCTGCCGGACGGCGTCGAGCAGGCGGGGGGTGATGGTGCCGTACCCGTAGTCGGAGAGCACGACCGCGTGGATCTGCCCCGCCCAGCCGGCTAGCCGCTCGAGGAGGGCGGCCTCGGCGGCCGGCGGGATGGCGCCGTCCGGCTCGCGGTCCACGCGCACGATCTGTTGCCGCGTCGCCTTGTAGCCCCCGGCCATGATCCGCGTCTTGATCGGCGTCGTCCGGCCCGGTGCCGTGACGACGCCCTCGTCGCTGACCCCGAGCTGGGCCAACAGCTCGCGCAGGCCAGCGCCGGCCCAGTCGTCCCCCACCACGCCGAGCGGCAGGACCCGCGCCCCCAGGGTATGGAGATTGTGACAGGCGTTGGCGGCGCCACCCAGCCGGACGTCGCGCGAGAGGAACTTCAGGATCAGAACCGGAGCTTCGCGGGAGACGCGGCCCGGCTTGCCGTGCACGTACTCGTCGGCGACCAGATCGCCGAGGACCACGACGTGTTTTCCCTGGAAGGCCTCGACGAGGCGGAGCAGGCGGGCGCCGTCGGCACTCGCTCGGCCTGGACCCGCCCCACGGACGGACGTCGCCATCGGGGCCATTATACGGATCGCGGTAAGGCTGAAAAGCGCCTTTTCAGGCTCCCCCGGGAACGGGGGCCACACGGGTCAGGGGGGGCCGATCAACTGGCGGATCTTGTCCCTCAGCTCCTCGTACTTCACCGGCTTGCCGAACCCGGCCTGGACGTCGAGGTCGAAGGTGACGACGTCCCACAGCGCGGAGACGACGATGATCGGCAGCGTAGCGAAGCGCGCCCACTCCGGGTCGCGTCGCAGGAGCTGGACGAGACTGGCGCCGCCCAGCTCCGGCATGTTGATGTCCAGGACCAGCAAGTCCACCTCGTTGGCGCGGAGCTTCTCGAGCGCGCTCCGCCCGTCGTAGGCCACCACGACCTGGTACCCGTCGCGATCGAGAAACTTCGAGAACATCTCGCAGATCGCCACGTCGTCGTCCACGACCATGACCCGCTTCACGGCCTACCCCACGAAGACCCACGTGCGGCCGGCCCCCAGGGCCGGCGTGGCCCGAGGGTCGCGACTGTGCACGCTGGCGAGGCGCGGCTCAGCATCCATGGGTACGCGTGGTTCCGGTGAAGAGCCCGAACCGGGCGATATTAGCACAGGCCAGGCGGGAGCCCAAGGATGGCCGCGTACACCTCCTCCACCAGCGAGGCCCGCCGCTCGGACGTGAAGAGCGTGGTCACCCGTCGCCGGCCCGCGATCCCCATCGCGCGGGCCCGCACCGGATCGGCCAGCAGCGCGGTCAGCCGGTCGGCGATCGCGTCAGGTCGCGGATCGACGAGCCAGCCCGTGTCGCCCTCGACCACCGTCTCCGGCATCGCGCCGAACCGTCCGGCCACCACGGGTCGGCCCGCGGCCATCGCCTCCAGCACCGCGCGTCCCGATTCTTCCGATCCGCCGGCCGGCAGGACGAAGCCGTCCATCACGGTCAGGACCTGCGCGAGGTCGTCGCCGCGATACCCTGCGAAGACGACGAGGTCGGCGAGCCCGAGCACCTGGACCAGCGCCTCGATGGCTGGACGGCCTTCGCCCCGCCCGACCAGGAGCAGACGGAGCGTCGGCCAGCTCCCCCGGAGGCGGCTCACCGCGTGGAGGAGTGCGTCGTGACCCCGCCCGGGAACGAGGCGCGCCACGCAGCCGATCACCGGGCCAGCCCCCAGCGCGAGCTCGGCCCGCACGGCGCTCGGGTCGGCATCGGGCCGGAAGCGCCGGGCGTCGACGGCGCCGGGGACCACCGTGAGTCGCCTCGCCGGGAGGCCGGCGGCGCGGATCACGGCCGCGATCGCTTCGCTGGCCGCGAGGACGGCGTCCGTCCGGCCGAACAGCCAGCGTGACGCGGGGCCGGGGCGGATGGCGCGCCGGTGGTGAACGGTGCGCACCAGGCGGCACGACAGCCCGCGAAGGGCCACGGCCGCCAGCCAGTGGTCGTGCGTGAGGTGGGCGTGCACCACCTGGATCCGACCATCCCGGGCGAGCCGGCGCAGCACGTGGACGTCGCGTACGAGGATCCAGGGGCGCGCGGTGCGCTCGAGCGAGAGGCCGGCCACCGGCGGCAGCATCGCGGCGGTGGCCCGGGCTTCGAGCGCGTCGCCGCGGATGCACGCGAAGTGCACGCCGTGACCGCGATCGCGGAGCGTGCACGCGAGGTCGAGCGCCGGATCCGCGCTTCCCGTCCACCAGCGGTTGGCGACGGTCTGCAGGACGCGAAGCGCCCTCACGGGTTGACCCTGGCCCCGGAGGGGTCCGGCCTCCCTGCCCGTCGGCCCGGACCCGCTCATGCGGGGGGGTCGGTGACGCGGGCGCGCACGGCCGCGAGGACCTCGTCCACCGTGATGGCGCCCAGGCAGCGATGGTCGATCGCGCAGACTGGGCGGAAGCACGGCGCGCACGGCGGCCTGGACCACAGGGCAGCGTGACCCTGCCCAAGCGGCGCCGTGAGGCGGGGGTCGGTCGGCCCGAAGAGCGCGACGACCGGGACGCCCACCGCCGCCGCCACGTGGGCGGGGCCGCTGTCCGGCGCGACCAGCACGGCGAGCCCCTGGAGGAGTGCCGGCAGCAGGGCCGGATGATCCTGCCCCACCAGGCTTCGTGGGGTGCGCGACATGACGGCCGCGACGGCCTCCAGGAGGCCACCCGCCGCCGGGCTGCCCAGGAAGACCGCCGGCGTTCCTTCGCCTTCCAGCGTCGTGGCCAGCGAGGCCAGACGCTCCGGGGGCCACAGCTTCGACGGCCCGAAGGCGGCGCCGAGCTGGATCCCGACCGCGCGGGTCCCGGCGCCGATTCCGATCCGCTCGAGCAGGGCGCGGGCTTCGGCCCGCCGGGCGGGCGTGACGAGGAGCGTCGGCGGACCGGCCGGTTGGGCGAGGCCAAGCGGACGCAGGAGGTCGAGGTAGAGCGCCACCTGGTGGCGCCGCTCGCCGGACGGCGGCAGGGTGTGCGTCAGGAGCGGGGCTCGACCGTCTCCGGCGTAGCCGATGCGGACGCGAGCCCCGGCCAGCCAGGCGTGAAGCGCCGCCTCGAACGAGTTGGGGAGCAGGACGGCCAGGTCGATCCCGGCGCGACGAAGCGCGCCGGCCAGGCGCCAGCGCGCCGGCCACCCGCGTGGATGGACGAGGCGCCGGTCGATGCCCGGCTCCGCTTCCAAAACCGTCGCAACCCAGGGGCCGAGGACCCACAGCTCGGCGCCCGGCAGCGCCCGCCGGATCGCCCGGACGGTCGGGACCGCCATCACCGTGTCGCCGAGCCAGTTCGGCGCCCGGAGGAGCACCCGCCGGATCGCGTCCGTGTGGATGTCCGGCCCGGCGGTCATCGCGGGGCGAGGCACGCCTCGAGGGCGCGCCACCAGGCGCCGCCCGGGTCGTCGAGCCGCAGCCGCACGCGCAGGGCGTGGACGGGCAGCGCGCCGGGGTCCGGGAGGCGCACGGCGTCCTTTTCCGTGGTCAGGAGCCGCTCGGCGCCGACGGCGCGCGCTCGCACCTCGAGCCCGGCGAGGTCCGCCGCCGTGTACGGGTGATGGTCGGGAAACGCGACGAAGTCGCGGGGCACCACCGCGAGGCCCGCCAGCGTCGCGGCGAAGCGCTCCGGCATCGCGATGCCGGCGAACGCGAGGAGTGGATGCGTGCGGAGCGACTCGATCGGCCCAACCGTTCCCGTCTGCGGGTCCAGGACCGACTCCGGCTCGTACGTCGCCCACGCGATCGGCGCTCTCGGCGCGTGCCGGCGCACCTCGCCCGGGATCGCCTCCCGTTCCGAGCCGGCGACGCCGGTGAGGACCAGGAGCTGGGCTCGACCGAGTGCCGCCGGCGGCTCCCGGAGGCTCCCGCGCGGGAGGAGGCCCCGGTGACCCCAGGGCGCGCGCGCGTCCAGGCAGACGATGTCCACGTCGGTGGCGAGCCCGCGCTGCTGGAAGCCGTCGTCGAGGAGAAGGACGTCCGGGCCGAAGCGCGGCAGCGCCCAGGCGCCCGCCCGATAGCGGTCACGCCCGACGACGACCGGGACGCCGGCCAGCCGGCGGGCGAGGAGAACCGGCTCGTCGCCCGCATCCCGGGGGGACAGGAGGACCTGGCGCCCGTCCGACACCAGAAGGACGTCCCCGGCTCCGCGGCGGCCGTAGCCCCGACTCAGGATCACGACGCGACGGCCCCGGGCCGTCAGCTCGCGCGCGAGCCACTCCACCAGGGGGGTCTTCCCGGTGCCGCCGACCGTGAGGTTGCCGACGGCCACCACGTGGCACGGCAGGCGCCGTGTTCGGAGGACGCCGACCGCGTATGCCGCCCGGTGGAGGGTAAGCCCGCCACGATACGCGACGGCGGCCCCGGCCAGCAGCGCGTCCCACGGGGCGGGCAGGCCTTCCCGCCACGCGCGGAGGAGGCGGGCCCGGCGAGTCGGGGTCAATATCGACACCTCCCACCTACCCATCGGGACCTCCCGCCTACCCCCCCCGCCCCCCTCCCCCACGGCGAGACGGCCTCCGGCCTTTGGCCGGGGGGGAGGGGGGAGCCGGAGCCCGCGGCGGCATCACACACGGTCCTCTGGGGAGAGGGAACGCTGGACGAACCGATTGCATCACCCTCTCACGACGGATCGCCGGCGCTTCCCTCCGGGTGGAGGAGCGCCTCCAGGGCCTCGATCGTCCGGGCGCAGGCACCCTGGTGGGCCCGCACCGCCGTCCACGCGGCCTCGCCCAGCCGCTGGCGCGCCCCGGGGTCCCCGAGGAGCGTCCGAAGCGTCGGGGCCAGCTCCGCGGCGTCCCGGAGCTGGATGCCGGCGCCGGCCTTCAAGAGCAGGGTGGCCGCGTCGCGGAAGTTCCCCATGTAGGGCCCGAAGACGACGGGCTTGGCGTGCAGTGCCGGCTCGATCACGTTGTGGCCGCCGATCGGCACCAGGCTCCCACCGACGAAGATGACGTCGGCCACCGCGTACAGGGCAGCCAGCTCACCGACCGTGTCGAGGAGGATCACGTCGCTCGGCGCGGCGCCGGCGAGCCGGCTCCGCCGGACCGGCGCGAATCCCCGCTCGCGCGCCAGCGCCTCGACCTCGTCGACCCGCTCCGGATGGCGCGGGGCCAGGATGAGACAGAGCGCCTCCCCGCCCCGCCGCAGCTCGCCGAAGGCGTCGAGGACCGTCGCCTCCTCTCCCCGGTGGGTGCTCCCCGCGATCCAGATGCGCTCCGTGCCGAGATGAAGGAGATTCCGCCACAGGCGGTCGGCGCCCGCCTCGCCGTGCGGCGCTTCCATCTTGAGGTTCCCCGTCACCACCACGCGGTCGGGTCGCGCGCCGAGGGCGATGATCCGGCGGGCGTCTTCCTCGGACTGCATGGCACAAAGGGCCACATGATCGAGCACGCGGCGAAAGAGTCGCCGGACCCGCAGGTAGCGCCGGAACGAGCGATCCGAGATCCGCCCGTTGGCGAGCACGGCCGGCACCCCGCCGGTGTGCAGCGCCCGCAGGAGGTTTGGCCACAGCTCGGTCTCCAGCGCGATGAAGCAGCGGGGCCGGACACGCCGGACGGCGCGCCGCATCGCGCCGCCCAGGTCCAGCGGGAAGACGAACGCCGCCGCCGCGTCGGAGAGGCGCGCGCGGGCCACCCGGTCCCCGGTCGCGGTCACGGTGGAGAGCACGACCTCCACATTGGGCCAGCGCCGGCGGAGGGCGTGGACGAGAGGGACGGCCGCCATCACCTCTCCCACCGAGACGGCATGGACCCAGAAGCGCTGCGGGCCCGGCGCCAGCGGCACGAAGCCGAATCGCTCGGCGAGCGCCAGCGGATAGCCGCCCCGCCACACCTTCCGGACCAGGAAGACTGGCAGGTAGCCGAGACCCAGCAGCGTGAGACCGGCGCTATAGAGCGCGTACACGGCAGACGCCGGCCAAGCGGTCGGCCTCGGTGGTGAGACGGTGGAGGGACTCCTCGAGGCGACGGCGGCAGGCCTCGATGGTCTCCCGGTCGGCGTCCTCCGGCACCACCAGCGGATCGCCGAAGACCACCACGACGCGGGCGAACGGGTGCGGGACGACGAAGGCGTCCCAGGAGCCGAGGACCGTGCTCCGCGACACCCCCAAGCCTACCGGGATGATCGGCGCCCGACCGAGCTTGGCCAGCAGCACGGCACCCGGCTGCGCCACGTACCGGGGGCCGCGGGGACCGTCGGAGGCCACCGCCACCTCGGCGCTCTCGTCCCGGAGGAGGCGGGCCAGAGCCCGGAGCGCCGTGGACGCGCCGCGCGAGGACGAGCCGCGCACGACGCGAAAGCCGAAGGCGCCGGCGAAGCGGCTCATCAGCTCGCCGTCGCGCGATCGGCTCGCCAGCATGTAGACGGAGCGCCGCCGCCCGTAGAAGTACGGGAACATCAGCAACCGGCCGTGCCAGACCGCGTAGACCACGGGGGCTCCGGCGGCCCACAGCCGGTCGATGGTCTCGCGGTTCGCCTCGGTCAGACGGAGGGTCGCCCCGAGGAGCCGGACCGCGCGAATGCCGAGGGCCAAGCTCACACCCAGCGTGAGTCGCTCGCGCCAGCTGAGGGGCCGCCCAGCGGTCGGCAGGGCCCGGCGCCCCCGTCGGGCCGCAGCGCTCGTCACCACCTCACCCGATCGTCGGTCCTCACCCCCGCTCATGACCGCTCGCCACCAGGTGTTCGACTCCAGGGTCCTCGAAGCGCCGACGACGTGGCCGCTGAGTTCAAGTTCGCAGGGCAGGGCCGAGGAGCGAGCAGCGCTAGGACGCAGGGCGTCGCCGACCGCAGGCGTATGCCGCATACGCCGAGGATGGGCGACGACCCCAGAGGCCGAAGGCCGTCCGATCGACGACGCGATGCGAAGCTCATCGGCCCTGCGCGCTCTCCCGCAGCACCGCCCGGGCCGCGCGCTCTATCGCGCCGCTGGGTCCCAGCCGCGCCCGCACGTCCCGGAGCGCCGCGCGCTGGGCGACCCGGGCCGCGTCGTCCTGCAGGAGGCCGAGCGCGACCTCGGCGAGGCGGGCGGGCGTGGCCCGGCCCTGGATCAGCTCTGGCACCGCAGCCCGTCCGGCGATGATGTTGGGGAGGCTGATCGCCGACACCCCACGCACGAGCACGCGGGCCAGCGCGTAAGTCAGGGTCGACAGCCGGTAGAGGACGACCATCGGTGTCCCGTAGCAGGCGGCCTCGAGCGTCGCGGTGCCGGAGGCGACGAGGAGGAGGTCGGCCGCGGCCATCACCCGATGGGCCTGGCCGTCGAGGACGGACACGCCCAGCCCCGACGCCTCCACCGGCCCCGCCACCGCCGCGGTCGGGATCGTGGAGGCTCGGGGCAGGACGAAGCGAGCCCGGGGCAGCTCCCGGCGGATGTGGGTGGCGGCGCCCAGCAGCACCGGCAGGTGGCGGCGGACCTCCTCGGCGCGGCTGCCCGGCAGGAGCCCGATCAGGAGAGCCCGCTTGCCGCCGAGGCCGCGCCGGGCCTCGGCACGCTCGAGGACCGGCAGCTCGTCGAGCAGCGGATGCCCGACGAACTCCACCGGGACTCCGGCCTCCTGGTAGAGCGGGACCTCGAACGGGAAGACCGCGAGCACGCGGGAGACGTCGCGAGCCATGCTCCGCACCCGCCCCGGTCGCCACGCCCACACCTGGGGCGCCATGAAGTACACGACCGGGATGCCGAGGATCCGGGCCCGGCGCGCCAGCCGCAGGTTGAACTCCGGGAAGTCGATGGGGACCAGCACCCTCGGGCGATCGGTCGCGAGGCACCGGGCCAGATCGCGGAAGATTCTCCAGAGCGCCGGGAGCCGGCCCAGCACCTCGGTCCCCCCGACCACCGCCGCCCGCTCGATGCCGTGGAGGATCCGCACGCCGGCGGCTTCCATCCCGGCGCCGCCCATGCCGGCCAGCGCGAGACCCGGCGCCAGGCCGGTGAGCGCGCGGGCGAGCGTGGCGCCGTGGAGATCGCCGGAGGCTTCCCCGGCGACGAGGAGCACGTCAATCGGTCGCGCCACCCCCGGCGACCCCGACAATGCTGATGCCCGCCTGCTCCGCGTGAGCGGCGATCACATCCCGGTCCAGGAGCAGCACGCGGCCGGCTTCCACGGCCACCGCGGCGGCCCGCCCCTCGGCGCAGAGGGCGAGAGTGGCGGCGCCGACGGCGGGCACGTCGAACCGGTAGTCGTGACCCGGGGCGGTGGCCTTCGCCACGACCGCGCCGGGCCCGGCCAGCCGGAGGCCCCGCCGAATGGCCTCGTCCGTCCCCTCCATGGCCTCGACGGCGGCCACGGAGCCGGCGCGGACAACGACGGTCTGGCCGATCCCCAGGCGGGCCAGCTCGCGAGCCACTGCGAGGGCGCGTCCGATGTCGCTCCAGACGGCGTCCGCCGGGGACGGCCCCGCCACCAGCCCGGGCGGAGCCAGCCACGGCTCGAGGAAGCGACGCTGGTCGAGCAGCTCGATGCCCAGCTCGGCGAGCGCCGAGGTCGCCGTGCGCAGGAGGGCCTCGTCGGTCCAGTCCGGGCTCCGGTCCACCAGCGCCCGCGCGGTCGCGTCGATTGCCATTCCCTGGAACAGGCCGTCCTTGCTGAGACCACCGGCGAGCACGACGTGGCGGATGCGCTCCCCGGTCAGGACGTCGAAGATCGGGCCAACCTCCCCCAGGTGGACCGGCACCACCCGGTCCGCCGCGTCCCGGAGCGGGCCCGGCTCGCTGAGCGCGAAGGCGACGACCCGCCAGCCGGCCCGCCGCGCCTCCCGGGCCATCAGGGCGGGCAGGCCGCCGGCCCCGCCGACCAGCCCGAGGCTATCCGACATGGTCCTGTCCGAGCCGACACGGCAGCCGGCCGGACGTGGTACCGGGCCACCCCCCGCTCATCGCGGCGGCCACCGCAAGTGCGGCTGCCCCCCGGCCAGCATCTCCTCGATCGCCAGGGCGACCCCGAGCGACCGCACGTCGTCGTGCTCGCTGAGGTCCACCCGGCCGGTCCGTTGGCGCTCGCGGACGGCGGTGAGGAGGTGGAGGATCTCCAGCTTGAGCGGGTTCTCCTTGTGGACGAACAGGTGCTCCACCAGGGACTCCTGGCGGTAACGGATGGATTCGCGGTTCAGGATGTACTCGGAGGCTGCCCGCCGATGGATCTGGATGTCCTGGTCGGTGTAGTTGAGGAAGATGTAGGCGTCCGGCTGGGTGATGGCCAGGGTGCGGATCTTCTGCTCGGTGGCCCGGCTGCCGGTGATGATGGCCAGGGCGCCGTTCTCGAAGACGATCTGCACGTTCGCGACGTCGGGCCGATCCGAGTGGACCCGGACCCCGGTGACCATGATCTCCCGGATCTCGGCGTCGACGAGGCCAAGCACGATGTCGATGTCGTGGATCATGAGGTCCATGATCACCGTGTCGTGCTGAACGCGGGGAACGAACGGCCCCAGGCGGCGGGACTCCACGAGGATCGGGCTGACGACGATCTTTCGCAGCTCCTGCACCGCCCCGTTGAAGCGCTCCACGTGGCCGACATGCAGCACGACGTTCTGCTCCCGGGCGATGCGGAACAGCTCCCAGGCCTCTTCGAGCGTCGGCGTTAGAGGTTTCTCGACGAGGACGTGGATCCCTGCCTCCATGAACTCCCGGGCGATCGGGAAGTGGAGCGGCGTCGGCACCGCGATGGACACGACGTCCACCTTGCCGAAGAGATCGCGGTAGTCGCTGAAGGCCTGCGTGTCGTACTGGGCGGCCAGCCGGGTGACGGTGGCCGCGTCGACGTCCATCAGACCGACCAGGTCGACGTCCCACAGTTCCGCGTAGACCAGGATGTGGTACTGCCCCATGTGCCCGGCGCCCACGACTCCGGCGCGGATCCGCTTCTGTTCTCTTTTCACGCTCGCCAGTCTCCCAAGCGATGGGTCGTTGGCGGCCTAACAGATGCCGCGTTTGGACGAGGCGATGAACTCGACGAGGTGGTCGATGTACGGCGAGGGCCCCAGCTCCGTCCGGATGCGCTCGAGAGCCTGGGCCGGGGTGTGCCCCGAGCGATAGAGGAGCTTGTACGCCCGCTGCAGCTCGAGCCGGGCCGGGGCCTCGACGCCGGCGCGCCGGAGACCCACGATGTTGACACCCCGCACCTTGGATGGGTTCCCCTCCACGATGAAGTACGGCGGCACGTCCTGGGACAGCCGCGTGCAGCCGCCCACCAGGGCAAGGGTGCCGATTCGCCCGAACTGGTGGATGGACGACAGGCCCGAGATGAAGGCTCGGTCCCCGACCTCGACGAATCCGGTCAGGCCCGAGTAGCTGGTCAGCACCACCCCGTTGCCGACCCGGCAGTCGTGGGCCACGTGCGAGGTGGCCATGAAGAAGCACCCGTCGCCGATGACGGTCCAGCCCTCCTCCAGCGACGAGCGGTGGATCGTGACGTACTCCCGGATCAGGGTGTCGGCGCCGATCCGCACCCCCGACGGGGTGCCCGGCTTCCACTTGACGTCCTGGGGAGGATAGCCGACCACCGCCCCAGCGAAGATCCGGCACCGCGGCCCGACCTCCAGCTGGCCTTCGAGCACCGCGTGGGGGCCGACCTCGGTGCCCTCGCCGAGCCGGACACCCTCGCCGATCACCGCGTAGGGGCCGATGCGGACGCCGGGGCCGAGCTCGGTCTTGGGATGGACGATGGCGGTGGGATGGATCTCGTGCGCGATCTCCCCGGACATCAGCGCCCTTCCTGCTCCAGGCGCCGGGCCAGGTCGTCGATCCGCTGCGAGAGCCGGCGGACGGCCCGAAGCACCTCGGGCAGCCGCGGAAAGGCGGCCATGCTCCGGCGGGCCTCGGCAACAGGGATGGCGGGCGCGCCGAGCATCGTGGCACCCGGCGGCACGTCCCGGTGCACGCCCGACTGGGCGCCGATCTGCGCCCCGTCGCCGATGGTCACGTGATCCGCGACGCCGACCTGACCGGCGAGGACCACCCGGCTCCCGACCCGACACGATCCGGAGATGCCCGTCTGCGCCACGATGATGGTGTCCGCGCCAACCACGGTATTATGGCCGATCTGCACGAGGTTGTCGATCTTCGTCCCGCGCCCGATGACCGTCTCGCCCAGCATGGCGCGGTCGATGGCCACGTTCGCGCCGATCTCGACGTCGTCCTCGACGACGACCCGGCCGACCTGCGGGATCTTCTGGTGGCGGGCGCCGTCGAAGAGATAGCCGAAGCCATCGGCCCCGAGGACGCTCCCGGCGTGGATTACCACGCGGCGACCAACCTCCACGTCCCCGTGGAGGACGACGTGCGCGTGGAGGACGCTGCCCTCCCCCACCCGGCAGCGCGGCCCGACCACCACGTGGGGGTGGAGGACGGCGCCCGCCCCCACGACGCTGCCCGCGGCCACCACGACGTAGGCCATGATCGTGGCGTCGGCGGCGACCTCGGCCGACTCGGCCACCACGGCCGTTGGATGCACGCCCGGGGTGGGCGCCGGCTCGGGATGAAAGACGCGAAGGAGCCGGGCCACGGCCGCGATGGGATGGCCGACCCGGACGATGGCCTTCCCGGG
This sequence comes from uncultured Candidatus Rokubacteria bacterium, assembly GCA_963708025.1. Lineage (GTDB taxonomy): Bacteria > Methylomirabilota > Methylomirabilia > Rokubacteriales > DASRDR01 > CAVPSB01. Next base: position 71,783 of record CAVPSB010000044.1, read on the forward strand.
CAGCTCGAGGTCGGGCGGTGCCAGGAACGCGGAGGCCGCGCTCTGCTCGGCCGCCGCCTGGTGCTTGGGCCCGGTCACGAAGGAGAGGTCGCCGGGCCCGGCCTGCTCGAGGCTGGCCAGACCGCGAATCGGCGTCGCCGGATCGCCGGTCAGCTCGCCCTCCACCAGCCGGGCCAGCTCGCCGAGCGAGCGCGTGCCCACGCCCTGCATGACGGCGCCCGCGGCCCCCCCCTACGGTTTCTTGGCCTTCATCTGGTCGTAGAGCTTGATGATGTCCTCGGTGATGTCGGCCTCGACGTCGCCGTAGATGACGCTGGCGCCCCGCTTCTCGAGGATCAGGAGGTAGCCGCGCTCCTTCCCGATCTGCTCGATGACCCCGGTCAGCTCCTGCAGGATCCGGCCGGTCGCCCCCTGCTCCTTCTTCTCCAGCTCTTTCTGGAAATCGTCCACCAGGCGGCGGAGGTCCCGCACCTTGCGCTGGAGCGTCTCGTCCTTCTCGCGCTTGGCCTCCGACGACAGCACCAGCCCCTTCTTCTCGAGCTCCTCCCGCAGCTTGTCGACCTCGACCCGGCGTGTGTCGACGTCCTTTTGCATGGCGGCCTTCTCGCGCTCGAGCTGTTCCCGGGCCGCCACGCCGGCCACCGACCGGACCAGGACCTTCTGGATGTCCACGAAGCCGATCTTCGACGCGGCCTCCGCGCCGACTCCCAGCAGCAGGAGCACCACCGCGCCGATCCCCCCCAGCACGCTCACCATCCTCATCGCCGCACCTCTCGTCACTGCGCCACGCGTCTGGTGGCGCTTCATTGCATGCCTCTCCACGCACTCCCAGCCGAAGCCCTTCGAGCGCGGGGTCTGCCCCGCGCACCCCCTCCCGGGGAAGGAATCGGAGGGGGCATCCGCCCGCCTCCGGAGATCAAAATGGCGCACCGACCGCAAAGTGGATCTGGTAGGCCTTCTCGTCCGGCTCCCTATCGAGATTGTAGCCCAGGTCCAGGCGCAACGGCCCGAGCGGCGAGAAGAAGCGGAAGCCGATCCCCGCGCCCAGCCGCAGGTCCGTGGGATCGAAGTTCGTCCCGAAGCCGTAGGCGTTCCCGGCGTCGAAGAAGAAGGCCAGCCGGAAGCGCGGGAAGACCGGGATGAGCAGCTCCACGCTGAACAGGATCTCCGACGTGCCCCCGATGACCGCCCCGGTCGAGTCCTTGGGACCCACCGACCGCGTCCGCTGGCCCCGCAGGGTGGTGCCGCCGCCCAGGAAGAAGCGCTCGAAGATCGGGACCTCTTGGCCACCCCAGCCCTCGACGACGCCGGCCAGGGCGCGCGTTCCCAGCACCCAGTTGAAGATCGGCAGCGGGAAGAACCACGTCGAACTCGCCGACCACGCGGTAGTACTGGGTGTCCCCGCCCAGGCCGGCGAAGGCGAAGTCGAGGATGTTCCGGCTCCCGGTGGTGGGCTCGAAGTAGTTGTCGCGGGTGTCCCGGCTCAGCGAGAGCTCGATGACCGAGTTGAGCTTGGTCCCCAGCTCCTGCTTGAGGTCGTCGCTCGCCTCCTCGGAGACGTCGCTGATCGTCACGTTCTCCAGCCGGTAGCTGCCGGCCAGCGTGACGTACTCCGCCAGGGGGTAGGACGCCCGGATGTCGCCGCCGAGCCGCTCTTCCGTGAAGTCGGGGTATTCGCGCAGCCGGTCGTAGACGTCGAATCCGGCCCGGAGCGGGATGTCGAGGAAGTAGGGGTCGGTGAACCCGACAAGGCCGAGTCGGCTCTGGGAGCCGATCCGGAAGCGCGCGAAGGCCTCGTAGCCGCGGCCGAACAGGTTCCGCTGGGTGACGTCGATGGTCGCGAAGACGTTGTCCAGGGAGCTGTAGCCGGCGCCGACGCTGAAGAGTCCGGTGGCCCGCTCCTTGACGTCGACGTTGACGACCACCTTGTCGGGCGCCGTGCCCGGCTCGATCGAGACGTTCACCTCCTCGAAGTAGCCGAGGTTGAACAGCCGCTGCCGGCTGCGGACGAGCTTCTGGTTGGTGAACAGCTCCCCCTCGACCACCCGCAGCTCGCGACGGAGGATCTTCTCCGAGCTCTTGGTGTTGCCGGTGATGTTGATCCGCTCGACGTAGACCTCGGGCCCTTCCTTGATGTTGAGGCCGACCGTGACCCGGAGGGCGTCGGGGTCGACATCGGTGGCGGGCGTCACCTCGGCCCGGGCCCGGCCGATCTCGGAGTAGCGATCGGTGATGCTCCGGACCGACCCTCGCAGGAGGCTCCGGTTGAAGACGTCGCCCTCCTTGATGCGAATCAGGCGCTGCACGTCTTCGTTGGACAGGATCTCGTTGCCCTTGAAGGTCACGGGCCCGGTGCGGAACTGGGGGCCCTCGACCAGCCGGGTGCGCAGGGTGACCTTGCCTCGCTCGAAGTTCGGGATGATCTCGTGCGACTCGATCCGGGTCTGGAGGTAGCCGTTGTCGGCGTAGAGGTTGATGATCCGCTCGGCGTCCTCCTCGAAGACACGGCGGTGCACCTTGGAGAAGGGCAGGATGAACAGGATCCGCTCCTTGGTGAGCATCACGTCCTTGATCTGCTTGGCGGTGAGCGCCTGGTTCCCCTCGATGACGATCCGGTCGATGTACATCTTCCGGCCCTCGTCGATCCGGAAGACGACCCGGATGTCCCCCTCGGGCGTCCGCTCGGTCCGCGGGGAGATCGTCACCCCGAAGAAGCCTTCCTCCTCGTACTTCTGGCGGATCGTATCGACCGCCCGCTGCACCTCCACCGGGTTGTATAGGACGCCGACCCGCACCGCGGCGGCTTCCCGCAGCTCTTCCGTCTTCAGCCCCTGGTTCCCCTCGAAGCTGACCTCCCGGGCCAGCGGGCGCTCGACCACCACGAAGATGAGGCGGACGCCGCCCTCGAACTCCTCCACCCGGACCTGGACGTCGTCGAAGAACCCCAGCGCGAAGATGGAGCGGACGTCCTCCCGGACGGCGCTCGGTGAGAAGGCGTCGCCGATCCGTGTCTGGACCCGGTTCACGATGACCGGGGACTGGATGCGGCGGTTGCCCTCGACGGCGATGTCGCGGACGGTGGGGGTGGCGGGGGTCGGGGGAGTCGGCCGTTCCTGGGCGTGGAGGAGGCCGGCCCAGCCGACCAGCATCAGGAGCCAGACGACGGAGAGGCGGTTCCCTCCGTAAGTCACCGGGGCCCTCCCGTTTGCCCGGGGGAACGCCTCGGCCGGCTGGCTTGGCGCCGAGGGCGCTCGGCTCCCGACAGCCTCCGGTGCCGCCCCTCCCGGCGAGCCCTCACCGGCCTCGCGGCACCGGGCGAGGACTCAGCGTTCCGCGAGATTCAGCGATGGTTCCGCGAGCGGGGCGAAGTCGAAGCTCTCGCCGTTGGCGCGGACCTCGATCCGCGCGCCCTCGTGGATCTGGCCGCCGACGATGGATTCCGCGAGCGGATCCTCGATGTGCTTCTGGATGGTCCGCCGGAGCTGGCGGGCCCCGTAGGTCTGGTCGTACCCCTTGCGGAGGAGCAGGTCCTCGGCCTCAGGAGTCAACTCGATCCGGATCGTCTTCTCCTCGAGTTGCTTGTTCACGGCGTCGATCATCAGCCGGACGATCCCCTTGATGTGCTCCTCGGACAGCGGGTGGAACACGATCACGTCGTCGATCCGGTTGATGAATTCCGGGCGGAACGCACGCTTCAGCTCCTCCAGCACCCGCTCCTTCATCCGCTCGTAGTTCTCGTCGGCCGACTCCGAGAGGAACCCCGGGCTGACTCGCTTCCCGATCAGGTTCGTCCCGAGGTTGGACGTCATGATGAGGATCGTGTTCTTGAAGTCCACGACGTGCCCGAGCGAATCGGTCAGGCGCCCGTCGTCGAGAACCTGGAGCAGCATGTTGAAGACGTCGGGGTGGGCCTTCTCGATCTCGTCGAAAAGGACGACCGAGTACGGCCGCCGGCGCACCTTCTCGGTCAGGTAGCCGCCCTCCTCGTAGCCGACGTAGCCCGGCGGGGCACCGAGGAGGCGCGAGACCGAGAATTTCTCCATGTATTCCGACATGTCGATGCGGATCAGGGCGTTCTCGTCGCCGAACAGGAACTCGGCCAGGGCGCGGGCCAGCTCGGTCTTCCCGACGCCGGTGGGGCCCAGGAAGATGAAGGAGCCGACCGGCCGCTTGGCGTTCTTCAGACCGGCCCGCGAGCGGCGGATCGCCCGCGAGACCGCCCGCACCGCGTCGTCCTGCCCGACAATGCGACCGTGGAGCGCCTCCTCCATGCGGGACAGCTTGGCCGATTCCTTCTCCTCGAGGCGAGAGAGCGGGATGCCCGTCCAGCGGGAGACGATGTACTCCACGTCCTCTTCGGTGACGATCAACGTCTGCCGGCCCTTGTTCTTCTCCCACTCGCGCTTGAGCTCTTCGTCCCGGCCCCGCAGCACCTTCTCCTTCTCGCGGAGGGAGGCGGCCTTCTCGAACTCCTGGGCCTCCAGGAACATGTCCTTCTCCCGGACGACCCGCTCGATCTCCTTGTCGAGCTCCTTCAGCTCGGTGGGCGGCGTCATGGACTGCAGCCGCGTGCGGCTGGCCGCCTCGTCGATCACGTCGATGGCCTTGTCCGGGAGCTGGCGCTCGGTGATGTGCCGGTCGGCGAGCTTGACCGCGGCGTCGATCGCCTGGTCGGTGATCTTCACCCGGTGGTGCGCCTCGTACTTCGGGCGCAGGCCCTTGATGATCTCCACCGATTCCTGCACCGACGGGGCGCGGACGATGATCGGCTGGAAGCGCCGCTCCAGCGCCCCGTCCTTCTCGATGTGCTTCCGGTACTCGTCGAGGGTGGTGGCCCCGATGCACTGGATCTCGCCCCGTGACAGGGCGGGCTTGAGCATGTTGGAGGCGTCGATCGCCCCCTCGGCGGCGCCGGCGCCGATCAGGGTGTGTAGCTCGTCGAGGAACAGGATCACGTTCTCCGACTGGCGGATCTCCTTCATGACCGCCTTCAGCCGCTCCTCGAACTGGCCGCGGTACTTGGTCCCGGCCACCAGGGCGCCGAGGTCGAGCTGGAGGAGTCGCTTGCCGGCCAGCACGTCGGGGACGTCGTGGTTGACGATCTTCTGGGCCAGCCCCTCGACGATGGCCGTCTTGCCGACCCCGGGCTCCCCGATGAGGACCGGGTTGTTCTTGGTCCGGCGGGAGAGGATCTGGATGACCCGCTCGATCTCCGTCTCGCGCCCGATGACCGGATCGAGCTTGCCCTCCCGGGCGAACTGGGTGAGATCACGGGCGAACTCGTCCAGCACCGGCGTCTGGCTGCGCTTCTTCGGCCGCGGGTAGTACTGGTCGCCGAGCAGCGCCAGCGTCTCCTGGCGGACCTCGTCGAGCCGCGCGCCCAGCGATTCCAGGATCTTGGCGGCGATCGACTGGCCTTCCTTCATGATCCCGAGGAGCAGGTGCTCGGTCCCGATGTAGTTGTGACCGAGCTGGCGGGCCTCCTCGATGGACAGCTCCAGGACCCGCTTGGCCTGAGGGGTGAACGGCACCTCGCCGAACGTCAGCGTCTTGGGGAAGCCGGCCAGGGCCCGCTCGACCTCCGACTTGACCGTCTCCAGGCGAAGGCCGAGCCGCTGGAGCACCGCGGTGGCGATCCCCTCCCCGTCTCGGATCAGACCCAGGAGGATGTGCTCGGTCCCGACGAAGTCGTGTCGGAACCGGCCAGCCTCCTCGCGGGCCAGGATGATGACTCGCCGCGCGCGCTCCGTGAACCGTTCAAACACGCTGTCCCTCCAGCCGGCCGTCCAGCCAGCCCCCGTCGGGCTCGACGAGAGTGCCTCCCCTTCGGTCCGGCACCCTCATGATACCCCAGCCGGACAGGTTGTCACGGAAAAAATGCTTCACGTCGAGGAACTTACGCCTCGGACGCGAGTGTCAGCTTTCCACCACGGCCCGGCCGTCCACCAGCCGGACGAGGCGGTCCGCGCGGCGGGCCAGCTCCATGTTGTGGGTCGCGATCACGAACGTGACGCCGCGCTCCGCCTGCAGCCGTCCGAACAGCTCGAACACGCCCTCGCTGGTCTTGGCATCGAGGTTCCCGGTCGGCTCGTCGGCCACGATGACCTTCGGGCGACCCACCAGGGCTCGGGCCAGGGCGACCCGCTGCTGCTCGCCGCCGGACAGCTCGCCCGGGCGGTGACCGGTCCGCTCGGAGAGCCCGACCTCGCGCAGGGCGTCGAGGGCCGCCACCCGCGCCTCCGCCATCGCCCGACGCTGCACCAGGGCGGGCAGCATGGCATTCTCGAGCGCGGTGAACTCGGACAGTAGATTGTAGAGTTGGAAGACGAACCCCACCTCGTGGCGGCGAAAGCGCGTCAGCTCGGTGTCGGTGCGGGCGAACAGGTCCTGGCCCCGGAACAGCACCCGGCCCGTCGTCGGCCGGTCCAGCGCCCCCAGGACGTGGAGGAGGGTGGACTTGCCGACGCCCGACGCGCCCACCACCGCCACCAGCTCCCCGGTGTGGACGGTGAGGTTGACGCCCTTGAGGACCCGCACCGCCTCGCCACCCGTTCGGTACTCCTTCTCGACCTGCTCGGCGACGATCAGGGTGGGTCGGGGCTCGACCTCACTCATAGCGGAGCACCTCGACCGGGTCGAGCCGGGCCGCCTGGCGGGAGGGGTAGAGCGTGGCCAGGAACGAGAGCACCAGCGCGGAGACGGAGATCAGGGTCAGGTCGAGCGAGTACAGGCGCATGGGGAGGACCGAGAGCTGGTAGACGTCTCCGGGGATCTTGACGATGTGGTACGTTTCCTGGATCCAGCCGATGGTCACCCCGAGCCCCGTCCCGACCAGGGTGCCGACCAGGCCGATGAGGACGCCCTCGGCCATGAAGATCAGCATGACGCTGCGCGCGTCGGCGCCCAGCGTGCGGAGGACGCCGATCTCCCGGCGTTTCTCGGCGACCATGAGGATCAGGTGGCTGATGATCGCGAACGCCGCCACGAAGACGATCAGGGTCAGGATCACGAACATCGCGGTCTTCTCGAGCTGGATGGCCGAGAAGAGGTTGCGGTTCATCTCCATCCAGTCCCGCGTCCAGAACGGGAAGCCGAGCGCCTTCCCGAGGTCGAGCGCCACCCGGCGCGCCCGGTAGGGGTCGCCGACCCGCACCTCGATCCCCGAGACCCGGCCGCCGAGGTCGGCGAACTGCTGGGCGGTGGCCAGCGAGGTGTAGGCCAGCGCCGAGTCGTACTCGTAGAGGCCGACCTCGAAGATTGCCACCACCCGGAACGGGCGCATCTTGGGGATGGTCCCGACGGCGGTGACGGCGCCCTTCGGGGAGATCGCCATCACGGTGCTGCCGACGAAGGCGCCGAGGTTCCGCGCCAGCTCGCGGCCGAGGACGATCCCCGGCTCGCCCTCGGCGAGGTCGGCCAGGCTGCCCTGCTTGACCCGGCGGGCCAGCTCGGCCTGGCCGACCTCCGGATCGATGCCGCGGAGGACGACGCCGGTCGCCGCCCCCTCGTGGGAGAGCATGACCTGCTGGACGACGAACGGCGCAGCGGCCTTGACTTCCGGGTGCTGGCGGACCACGCGGACGGCTCCGTCCGGATCCTGGATACCCTGGCCCAGGGTGTCGAGGACCAGGACGTGGGCGGTGGTCCCGAGGATCTTCCCCCGCAGCTCCTCCTCGGCTCCCGACATGACGCCGATCACGACGATCAGCGCCATCACCCCCAGGGCCATGCCGGCCATCGCGATCAGCGTGAGGAGCGACAGGGCGCCCCGCCGGCCCTTCGACCGGAGGTAGCGGAGGCCGACGAACAGCTCGAAGGGGAGCCCGCGGCCCGAGATCACGCGCCCTCCTCGGAGGTTTCCGGCCGGAGGAGCGGGAAGAGGATCACCTCACGGATCGAGGCCTTGTCGGCGAACAGCATCACCAGCCGATCGATCCCGACGCCTTCCCCGGCCGTCGGCGGCAGCCCGTACTCGAGGGCGCGCACGTAGTCCTCGTCGAGGGGATGCGCCTCATCGTCACCTCGCTCGCGCTCGCGGTGCTGGAGCTCGAAGCGGCGCCGCTGCTCCATCGGGTCGTTCAGCTCCGAATAGGCGTTGGCCAGCTCCAGGCGCGCGATGAAGAGCTCGAACCGGTCGACCAGCCGCGGGTCCTCCCGCTTCTGCCGGGCCAGTGGCGAGAGCTCGATGGGAAAGTCGACCACGAATGTCGGCTGGACGAGCTCAGGCTCGATGAAGGCCTCGAACACGTCCTTCCACATCTGGAAGAGGGGCGTCTCGGAGCCCCATCGCCACTCGCCAGCGTCCATGCCACGCTGGCCGGCGACCGCCCAGGCTTGCCGGCGAACCTCCTCCGTGATGTAGACCGCATTCCGGCCGAGGCTCAGCGCTTGACCGATGGCGTCGAGATAGCGGAGGCGGCGCCAGGGGGGCGTCAAGTCGATCGTCTCGCCCTGGTAGGTGAGCGTGGTTCCGCCCCGGAGGGTCTGGCCCAGCTCGACGAAGAGCTGCTCGGTCAGCTCCATCAGGTCGCCGTAGTCGGCGTAGGCCTGGTAGAACTCCAGCATCGTGAACTCGGGGTTGTGCTCGGTGGAGATCCCCTCGTTCCGGAAAATCCGGCCGATCTCGTACACCCGGTCGATCCCGCCGACGACGAGACGCTTGAGGTGCAGCTCGAGCGCGATCCGGAGGTAGAGCTCGAGGTCGAGCGCGTTGTGGTGGGTCTTGAAGGGCCGGGCGGTCGCCCCGCCGGCGACGGCCTGCATCGTCGGCGTCTCCACCTCCAGGAAGCCCCGGGCGTCGAGAAACGCGCGAATCGTCTGGATCGCCCGCGAGCGGAGCCGGAAGACCTCGCGCACCTCCGGATTGACCACGAGGTCGACGTACCGCTGGCGGAAGCGGGTCTCCACGTCCTTGAGCCCGTGCCACTTCTCGGGCAGCGGCCGGAGCGACTTGGTCAGGAAGGTCCAGGCCTTCACCTGGACCGTCAGCTCGCCCGTCCGCGTCCGGAACAGCTCGCCGGTCACCCCGACGAAGTCACCGACGTCCAGCCCGGTGAACGCCTCGTATTCCTGGCCCAGGAGGTCGGCACGGGCGTAGACCTGGATGGTGCCGGTGCCGTCCAGGAGGCTGGCGAAGCAGGACTTGCCGAAGTGTCGGAGCGCCAGCACCCGGCCGGCCACGCTGACCGGACCGGCCTCCTTCAGCGCGTCGTCGGTGGCGACGTCCCCGTGGGCGTGGAGCGCACCCGCCCGGTGGGAGACGGGGAAGCGCGTGCCGAACGGGTCAACGCCGGCGACCCGGAGGGCCTCCAGCTTCTCGTGCCGGCGCCGGACCAGCTCGTTCGCCGGGAGACCCTCGTCCCTGGCTTCCCGGGGCCCCGGGCTCATGGCTTGTCCTTACGGAACAGGTAGGCCTCGATGAACGGGTCGATGTCGCCGTCCATCACGGCGTCAACGTTGCCGACCTCGAGGTTGGTCCGGTGGTCCTTGATGAGCTGGTAGGGGGCGAAGACGTAGGAGCGGATCTGACTGCCGAAGGCGATCCCCTTCTTCTCGCCGGTCAGCTTCTCCATCTCGGCCTTTCGCTCCTGGTCGGCGATCTGATACAGGCGCGCGCGGAGGACCCGGAGGGCGGTGTCGCGGTTCCGGAGCTGGGAGCGCTCGTTCTGGCACGAGACGACGATACCGGTCGGCAAGTGGGTGATGCGGACGGCGGAATCGGCGGTGTTGACCCCCTGCCCGCCCGGCCCCGAGGAGCGGAAGACGTCGACCCGGAGGTCGTCGTCGCGGACGACCACCTCGACGTCCTCGACCTCCGGCATCACCGATACCGACGCGAACGACGTGTGCCGCCGGCGGGCGGCGTCGAACGGCGAGATTCGCACCAGGCGGTGGACGCCGGTCTCGCCCTTGAGGTAGCCATAGGCGTAGTCGCCGGTCAGCGTGAGGGTGGCCGACTTGATGCCCGCCTCCTCGCCCGGCAGCAGATCCACCACCTCGATCTTGTAGCCGTGGCGCTCGGCCCAGCGCGTGTACATGCGCAGGAGCATCTGGGCCCAGTCCTGGGACTCGGTGCCGCCGGCCCCGGCGTGGATGGAGACAATCGCGGTCTTCCGGTCGTGCTCACCCGACAGGACGGCGGTGAGCTCGAACTCCCGGAGTGCCGACTGCAGGCGTCGCAGCCCGTCCTGGAGCTCCGGCTCGAGACTCTCGTCGCCCTCCTCGAGCGCCATCTCCCAGAGCAGGCGCAGCTCACCCAGCTCCCGGCCGAGCACCTTGGCTCGATCGACCAGGCCGCCCAGCTCGTTGCGCTCGCGGATCAACCCCTGGGCGCGCCGGGCGTCGTCCCAGAAGCTCGGGGCCCCCATCTCCGCCTCGATGGCGGCCACGCGCGCCTCCTTGCCGGCGAGGTCAAAGATGCCCCCGGAGATCTTCGAGCCGCCGCTCGAGGTCGGTGAGGTCGCGTCGGAGGTCGCCGAGCACCGGCTACCTCCGGCGCCCGGCCCAGGCCCGCGCGGCGAGCGCGGCCAGCGTGGCGGCGGCGCAGCCGTACGCGAAGACGTCCCCGAAGCGGGTGTAGAAGGTCGGCCGGCCGGCCAGCGGCGCCTCGACCCGGAGGACGCCCCGGCGAGAGAGCGCCAGCTCGGGGCCGATCCGACCGTCGGGGCCGACCAGCGCGGAGACGCCGGTGTTGGCGGCCCGCACGACGGCCACACCGTTCTCGACGGCCCGCAGCGGCACCATGGCCAGATGCTGGAGGGGGCCGCTCGACTCCCCGAACCAGGCGTCGTTCGTGATGTTCACCATGAACCTCGCGCCCTCCCGGACGAACCCACGGAAGAGGTCCGGGAAGATGACCTCGTAGCAGATGACCGTTCCGAACGGCGCCCCCTCGAGGGGGAACACCACCCGGTCGCGACCGGGGGTGAAGTCGCCGATCTCGGCCGCAAGCGCTTCCACGAAGAACAGCAGTCCTCTCAGGGGCACGTATTCCCCGAAAGGCACGAGATGGATTTTATCATAGCGGGTCTGGAGACCCTCCGCGCGGACCAGGAACGCGCTGTTGAGGAAGTGGGTCGTCGCGCCCTCTTGGCGGGCGTCGGGGGCGCCGACGAGGAGCGGGGTGCCCAGTTCGCCGGCCAGTCGGGTCAGCCAGTCGATGACCCCCGGCTCGTAGGTGAGGTAGGCCGGCACCGCCGCTTCCGGCCAGACGACCAGCCGGCTCCCGGGGGTGACCTGCCGGGTCAGCTCGGCGTGGGTCTCGAGCGTGGCCCACCGGGAGGCCTTCTCCCACTTGATGGCCTGGTCGATGTGCCCCTGCACGATGCCGACCGGAACCGTCCCGGTCTCCGGCGCCGACCGGGACGCGCCGACCGCCAGCGTGGCACCGACGGCGACCCCGACGACCGCCGCGCTCACCGCCATGGCCGGCCGACTGCGCCGCACGAGCACCCACGCCAGCGCCGTGTTGCTCAGCGCGAGCAGGAACGAGACGCCGTACACGCCCGTCCAGGCGGCGATCCCGATCAGCTCGAGCCGTCGGTACGGGACGTAGCCGAGCAGGCCCCACGGGAAGCCGCTGAAGACATAGGTGCGGGCCAGCTCGCTCGATACCCAGAACGGCGGGGTCAGCCACACCGCCCCTGGGCCCAGGCGCGTCCCCAGCAACGCGACCGCGAAGGCCACCGCGCCCACGTAGAGCGCGCAGTAGGCGGCGAGCGCGAGCAGCAGCAGGATCGCCAGAGGCCCGGAGAGGCTCGAATAGTGGGTCATCGAGTGGGTGATCCAGCGGAGGAGCGGGAGGAAGAACCCGAGGCCCGCGAGCCAGCCTTCGAGGAAGGCCCGGCCCGGCGACCGGGCGGTGGCGGCGAGGGCGAACACGGGAGCGAGCGCCACCCAGCCGAGCAGATCCCACGCGGGTCGCGGATAGGCGAGGTGCAGAGCGAGCCCGGCGCCGGTTGCCACGAGGACCCGCCTGATCGATTCGGCTCCGCTGCCCCCTTCCCGTGTGATGTGAGGACTCAAGCCGTCAGACCGGATGCGCCGGCTCCCATTCCCGCCGACCGTCGGCTTCTCGCAACGGGTTGATTGCCGTTCTCACGCTCGAGGAGTCCCACTCCGGGCCGCGGCCCAAAGGCCGAAGGCCGTCCATCAGTCGCGGCCTCCGAGGAGGGGGCAGCGGGGGGTCTTCCGAGACCCCCCGGAGAAACTATCGCCCATGGAGGAGACGGTCTCCGAGGACAAGCGGGAGGCCGACCGCGTGGATCCGCCGACGGGCCTCGGCGGTGTCGTACGGCACGCGACGGATCTCCACCCACCCGCCGTCGAGATCCCACAAGGCATAGGCGGCCATCGGGTCCCCGTCGCGCGGCTGACCCACGCTGCCAACGTTGACGATGTAGCGCTCGCCCGGATGCGCGTCGATCCGCACCGCGCCCCGGGCGAAGTCGACACGCCCGTCCTCGCCCAGGGCCCACGCCGCCGGCAGGTGCGAGTGCCCGACGAAGCAGAAGGGGGTCGAGAAGGCGGGAAACGCCCGGGCCCCGTCGCGGGGCGCCACCAGGTAGGGCCACTCGCCGGGATCCCGGGGCGAGGCGTGGACCAGCGTGGCGCCGGCATGCTCCCGCACTAGCGGCAGCGTCGTCAGGTAGCGGGCCTGCGCAGGGTGGAGCCGCCCCGCGGTCCACTCGGCGGCGGCGCGGGCGAAGGGGTTGAACCACTCGAGATCCATGAGCCCGGCCGCGGCGTGGTCGTGGTTGCCGGCGACGGCGATCGCGTCGTAGCCGAGCAAGAGGTCGACGACGAGGTCGGGATCCGCGCCGTAGCCGACCATGTCGCCGAGGCAGAGGAGGCCGCCGACGCCGACGCCCGAGCGGGCGAGGTCGACCAGCACCGCGGCCAGCGCCGGCTCGTTGCCGTGGATGTCGGAGAGGACCCCGTACCTTACGGGCAGAGCTCCCGGCGGACGCGATCCAGTAGTCCGTTGATGAAGCGCGTGGACTCCTCGGTGGAGAACTTCCGGGCCACCTCGAGCGCCTCGTTGATCGCGACCTTCGGCGGCACGTCTCCCGCCCACAAGAGCTCGAAGATCCCGGCCCGGAGGATGTTGCGGTCGACCACGGCCATGCGGTCGAGGTCCCACCGTTCGGCGAAGCGGGTGATCAGCTCGTCGATCTTGTCCTGGTGCGCCTTGGTGCCCCGGACGAGGGTCTCGGCGAAGCTCCGGACCTCGTCGGGCGCCGGCTGCCGCTGCCAGAACTCGTCGAGCGCTTCGCCGGGATCGGCGGCCCCCCGGAGATCCAGCTCGTACAGGAGCTGGAGGGCCAGCTCGCGCGCCTTCCGCCGCTTCCCCATGGGCTGTTCGGGACCTCCCGCCTACCCGATCCTTCGACCTTTTTCCGAGACCCCACGAATGTTCTCAGAGTCTGCGAACCAATGCCTCAGGCTCCTTGATCCCACCACGCGTCGGCTTCTCGCAACCCTCTGACTCTGGCCCCGCGGCCGTGGCGTTCCACTTCGAGCCGCGGCTTCGCCGCGGCGTCCGAGGGGGGGCTTCCGAGACCCCCCCGGAGATCTCAGCCCCGGGCCGGGCGCCGGCGCGGGCGGCCGCCCAGGCTCTGGAAGAGTCCGACCAGCTCCAGCGCGGCCAGCGCCGCCTCCTCGCCGCGATTGCCGACGCGGCCCCCGGCCCGCTCGACGGCCTGCTCCTGAGTGTTGGCGGTGATGACCCCGAAGGTCGCCGGCACGCCGGTCAGCCGTGCCACCTCCCCGATCCCCCGGGCCGCCTCGCCGGCCACGTACTCGAAGTGCGGTGTCTCGCCCCGGATCACGCAGCCGACGCAGACCAGCGCGTCGACCGCCCGATGCCGCGCCAGGGCCAGGGCGACCTGCGGGAGCTCGAAGGCGCCCGGCACCCAGACGACCAGGACGTCCTTGTCGGCCACGCCGTGCCGGCGGAGCGTCTCGCGGGCGCCGTCGACCAGACGCTTGCCGATCTCCTCGTGAAAGCGCGAGGCGACGATCGCGAAGCGCCGGCCGCGGGCCGACAGCCCGGCCCGGGCCCCGGGGGCTCTTCCCGCCGTTTGGGACCTCCCTCCTACCCGATCCTTCGACGGCCTTCGGCCTTTGGCCCCCCTCCCCCACCCACTGGGGGGAGGGGGGGGCCGGAGAAGCTGTCGGGACGAGCGCGAGGAGACGATTCGTTCACGGGCCCTCAGAACGAGAAGAGGTGGCCGAGCTTGTCCTGCTTCGTCTTCAGGTAGAAGCGGTTCTGCTCGGACGGGAGGATCTCGATCGGCACCCGCTCGGCCACCGTGAGGCCGTAGCCCTCGAGGCCCACGATCTTCTTGGGGTTGTTCGTCAAGAGCCGCATGGTGCGGATCCCGAGGTCCACCAGGATCTGGGCCCCGATTCCGTAGTCGCGGAGGTCCGCCTTGAAGCCGAGGGCCTCGTTGGCCTCGACCGTGTCCTTGCCCGCATCCTGCAGCTCGTAGGCCTTGACCTTGTTCAGGAGCCCGATGCCACGGCCCTCCTGCCGCATGTAGACGAGGGCGCCGCGCCCGGCACTGGCGATGATGGCCAGTGCCTTACGGAGCTGATCCCCGCAATCACAGCGGAGCGACTGGAAGACGTCGCCGGTCAGGCACTCGGAGTGGACGCGGACGAGCACCGGATCGTCCCCCCGGATCTCGCCCATGACCAGGGCCGGCACCACGCGGTCGTCCACCGTCGTCTCGTAGGCGATCGCGGTGAACGTGCCGTACGGCGTCGGCAGGACCGTGGTGGCCGCGCGGTGAATCAGCTTGTCCTTCTGGATCCGGTACCGGATCAGGTCCCTGATCGTGATCATCCGGAGCCCGTGCGCCTCGGCCAGGGCCAGCAGCTGGGGCATCCGGGCCATCCGGCCTTCTTCGTCCATCACCTCGCAGATGACGCCGGCCGGCAGGCATCCGGCCAGCCGCGCGAGGTCCACGGCGGCCTCGGTGTGCCCGGCGCGGCGCAGCACGCCGCCCGGCATCGAGCGGAGCGGGAAGATGTGGCCGGGCCGGGCCAGGTCCTCGGCCCGGGTCGCGGGGTCGAGCAGGGCGCGGATCGTCAGCGCGCGATCGTACGCGGAGGTGCCGGTGGTGACGCCCCGCTTGGCGTCCACGCTGACTGTGAACGCCGTGCCCATGCTCGCGGTGTTCTCGCTCACCATCATGGCGATCCGCAGCTCGTCCAGCCGCTCGCCGGTCAGGGGGACGCAGATGAGGCCCCGGCCGTGCTTCGCCATGAAGTTGACCGCCTCCGGCGTCGCGCGGTCGGCGGCCATGAGGAGGTCGCCCTCGTTCTCGCGATCCTCGTCGTCGACCACGACGAGCATCCGCCCCTGCCGGATCTCCTGGATGGCCTCCTCGATGGCTACGAAGGGCGCCGGCCGCGGGTCGCGGTCGTCGTCCGCTCGCTCGCGCGGATCAGTTGACGGTGTCATCCGGAGGCCTCCCCTGTCGGCGCCAGCAAGCCGTGGCGCTCGAGGAACTCGCGGGCTTCTCCAGCTTTCGTCTTTCGTCCGCGCCCGGCTCCCTTGGCGCCGGTTCTAGGGCGAGCTGCCCGGCGCGGACTGGCTGGCAAGAGCGCCCGCACGTACTTGCCGATCACGTCCATCTCCAGGTTGACGCGGGCGCCGACGCCGCGGCGACCGAGCGTCGTCGCCGCCAGCGTGTGGGGGATGAGGGCCACGCTGAACGTGGCCTCCCCCAGCGCGGCGATGGTCAGGCTCACCCCGTCCACCGCGACCGAGCCCTTCGGGATCAGGAGCGGCCGCAGCCCGCCCGGTATCGCGATCGTCAGCCGGCGGCCCGCCCCTTCGGCGTCGGCCGCCGCCACCCGGCCCACGCCGTCCACGTGGCCGAGCACCAGGTGGCCTCCGAGGCGCGCCCCGAGGCGAAGCGGCCGCTCCAGGTTGACCGCGTCGCCCGTCACGAGGTCGCCGAGCGTCGTCACCCGAAGCGTCTCGTCCGCCAGATCGAACATTAGGCGCTCGGACTCGACCGTCACCGCCGTCAGGCACACGCCGCTGACCGCGATGCTGTCGCCCCGGGCGGTTTCCCCGCTCCACCCACGGGGCACCCGCACGGTGAGGCGGTGCCCCGCCCCGCCGGAGCTCACGCTCTCCGCTTCGCCGAGCGCCTCGACCAGCCCCGTGAACATCAGCGCGCCACGTCCCCTTCGATCAGGAGGTCTTCGCCGATGGAGCGATAGGTTACCCCCGTCACATTCACAGCCTCCTTGAGAGCTCGCCCGACCCCGCCGAGCGGCCCGGGCGCCGTGCGCCCCCCGAGGAGACGGGGCGCTACGAAGAAGGCTACCCGGTTGACCAGCCCGGCGTCCAGTAGGCCGGCGCCGAGCTCAGCCCCGCCCTCGGCCAGCACCGCCACCACGTCGAGCTCCGCCAGCTTCGCCAGGAGGGCCGGGAGGCTGACCCGGCGGCTCTCCCGCTCGCGGGGCAGCTCGAGCACCTGAACCCCCAGGCTCCGCAGGGCATCCGCCCGCCGCCGGGGGATCGGCGCCGCCCCGGCGACGATCGTCCGCGCCGGGGTCCCGGCCCGGAGGATCTGGGCGGCGGGCGGCGTCCTCAGTCGGCTGTCGGCCACGACCCGGAGCGGCTCCTTGGGCGGCACCTCGGGCAGCCGCACGGTGAGCGCGGGGTCGTCGCGGAGGACGGTGCCGATCCCCACCAGGACGGCGTCCGCGAGGAAGCGGAGCCGATGGCCCTCCCGGCGGGCGGCCTCACCGGTGATCCAGCGGGAGGTGCCGTCCCAGGCGGCGATCTTTCCGTCGAGCGTCATCGCCGCCTTCAGGGTAACGTGGGGCCGGCCGGTCGTGACGCGCGTGAAGAACGCGCGGTTGACGGCCCGCGCCTCGGCTTCGCCGACGCCGACCGTGACGGCGATGCCCGCTTCCGCGAGGGCCGCGAGGCCCCGCCCGTTCACCCGTGGGTTCGGATCCTGGCAGGCGGCGACGACGCGCGCGACGCCCGCCGCGATGAGCGCCTCCACGCACGGCGGGGTGCGTCCGTGGTGGGCACAGGGCTCGAGGGTGACGTAGCACGTCGCGCCCCGCGCGGCGTCCCCGGCCTGGGCCAGGGCGGCCACCTCGGCGTGCGGTCCACCAGCGCGCAGGTGGGCGCCTTCGGCGACGAGGCCGCCGGCCCGGACGAGGACGGCACCGACCGCGGGGTTCGGAGAGGTGAGGCCCAGCCCCCGGGCCGCGAGCGACAGGGCTCGTGCCATCCAGACGTGGTCGCCCCCGTCAGGCTCCGAGGAGGGGGCTCCGGCCTGGCCCGGTATGCTTACCGGCATGGGGAGACCTGCATCCGCGACGCTCAGCCGACGAGGGCGGTAACGAAGGCGTCGGGGTCGAAGGGGGCGAGATCCTCGGGTCGCTCGCCGGTGCCGATCAGCTTGATCGGCAACCCCAGCTCGCGGACGATGCGGACGACGATCCCGCCCTTGGCGGTCCCGTCGAGCTTCGTCAGCACGAGACCGCTGAGGGTGAGTGCCTCGTGGAAGAGGCGGGCCTGGGCGATCCCGTTCTGCCCGGTGGTCGCGTCGAGCACGAGCAGCGTCTCGTGCGGCGCCCCCGGAAGCTGCCGGCCCACGACGCGCTTCACCTTCTCCAGCTCGGTCATGAGGTTCGTCTTGGTGTGAAGCCGTCCCGCGGTGTCGATGATCAGGACGTCGACGCGCCGCGCCTGCGCGGCCTTCACCGCGTCGAACGCCACCGCGGACGGGTCCGCGCCCGGCCCCTGCTTGACGACGGGCACGCCCACCCGCTCGCCCCACCGCTCGAGCTGCTCGATGGCCGCGGCGCGGAACGTGTCGCCGGCCGCCAGCAAGACTTGGTGCCCCGAGGCCTTGAGCTGCCCGGCGAGCTTCCCGCACGTCGTCGTCTTGCCGGAGCCGTTCACCCCGAGGACGAGCAGGACCGCCGGTCGCGCGTCGAGGGCGAGCGGCGCGCCCCCGCCCTTGAGCGCGGTCCGCAGGTGGGCGGCCAGGGCTTCCCTGACGTCACCGCCGGTCAGGCGGCCTCGCCGCGCCTGGTCACGCACCGCCTCGATGAACGCCTCGGTCGTCTCGACACCGAGATCCGCCTGGATCAGGATCTCCTCGAGATCCTCGATCGTCGCCGGCTGGAGCTCCTCGCCCTTGAAGACGCGGTCCAGTCCCTCCTGGACGGCATCCCGAGTCTTGGCCAGCGTCTGGCGGAAGCGCTCGGTGAGTCCGGAGAAGAGCTTCACGGACCGGGCTCGCGGGGGAGCATCAGGTCCCAGACGACCTGGCCCCGGGCCCCGAGCGGGGGGAGCGCCACGCCGTCCAGCTCCAGGCTCAGCCCCCCCGCGTTCCCCACCGTGACCGTGAAGCGCCCGGGGCTGCGCCACTCGCGCACGGTCCCGGGCTCCAGCATTTCCTGCTGCACCGCCCCATCCGCCGGGCGAACCCAGACCCAGGTCGACTCGTGAGCCCGCGCGACTAGAGTGTGGGCGGCGGCTTCCTGCGCCGGATCGAGCCGCGTCCCCGGCCGATCCGCGGCCGGCGCCGTGGGCGGGTCGCCGGGCCGGGCGGGCACCCCGCCCTCGCTGGCCGGGCGGGGAGGCTCCGCGGGACCGGTCGCCGCGGACGAGGCCAGGAGGTAAACGGCGCCGCCGACGACGATCAGGATTCCGGCCACGAGGAGGTGCGGCGCGAGCGACCGCCAGGTGAGCCACGACCCAGACCCCGGCGCCGCTTTGAGGACGCTGGCCGGCAGCTTCGCCGCCGGCCGCTCGTTGACCCGCACCCAGGCATTGAAGAGCGCGAGGGCCCGGTCCGGCGGCTCGGCCACGGCGGCACAGAAGGATCGAATGAAGCCGCGGACGAACACAGGAGCCGGCAGGTCCCGCAAGCGGCCTTCCTCGAGGGCTACGACGAAACGCGGGGGGACCCGGGTGGCGCGCGAGAGATCGTCGAGCGACGATCTCTTAGCCTCTCGGCATTCGCGAAGTAGCGCGCCGAGTTCCGCGCCGTCCGGCATGATGGATCGTAGTCTAGCACAGGGGTCCGCTGCAGCCACAAAACCAGGGCCGCTCGCCCCCGGCGGCAGCCCGTCCCCCCCCGCGGGGGACCTGGCCCTCTGGGCGGTAGCTGTCGGACCCTTCCGTCTCCTCCCCCCTGCTCACCAAGTCCGTCGGGGGCGGTCCGGAAGACCCCCGCAAAAGTGCTCGCGGCGGGGCCGAGGAGCGAGCAGCGCTAGGACGCAGGGAGTCGCCCACCGCAGGCGTATGCCGCATACGCCGAGGATGGGCGACGACCGAGGACGACGCGATGCGAAGCTCATCGGCCCCGCCGCCTACGCGAGGCTGACGGAGACCAGGCGGGACAGCCCCGGCTCCTCCATCGTCACCCCGTACAGCACGTCCGCTGCTTCCATGGTCTTGCGGTTGTGAGTGATCACCAGGAACTGGGTCTGGCCGGACAGCTCGCGCAGGACCCGGGTGAAGCGGTGGATGTTCGCGTCGTCGAGCGGGGCGTCCACCTCGTCGAGGAGGCAGAACGGGCTCGGCCGGTAGTAGAAGATGGCGAACAGGAGGGCGAGCCCCGTCAGGGCCTTCTCCCCGCCCGAGAGCAGCGAGATCGACTGGAGCCGCTTTCCGCGCGGCTGGGCCACCATGTCGATGCCGGTCTCCAGCGGGTCCCCGTCCTCGGGGGCCTCGACCATGCGCAGCTCGGCCCGGCCGCCCTCGAAGAGCCGGCCGAAGAGCTCCTGGAAGTTCCGGTTGATCGCCTCGAACGCCGCGGCGAACCGCTCCTGGGCCGTCCGGGTCATCCCGCGCAGTGCGCGATCGAGATCCTTCATCGAGGCGGTCAGGTCGTCGTGCTGCGCCCGCAGGAACGTCAGGCGCTCGTCCAGCTCGCGGTACTCGTCGTCGGCGATCAGGTTGACCGGCTCCAGGCCCGTGATCTTCGCCGTCAGCTCATCGATCCGAGCCCGGGTCGCCGCGACGTCGCGCTCGGGCTCGTGGGCCGCCCGGAGCCCGTCGGGCGTGACCTCGAACTGGCGGCGAGCGTCCGCCTCCACGTCCTGCCGCCGCACCCGAACCTCGGCCGCCCGCACCGTGAGCTCACGCAGGCTCTGCGTCACCCGCGACAGCTCGGTCTCGGTCGCGCGGGCCTCCTCCCCCAGCGCGCGCAGCCGCTCGGTGAGGGTCTGGAGCTCGTCGGCCGCCAGCTGGGCGGCGGCCTGGGCCTCGTCCCGGACCCGGACCAGCTCGGCCGCACGCGCCTCGAGCCGCACGTGCTCGGCCGCGCTCTCCCGAGCGCGCTCGCCAAGCCCACGGGCGCGGGACTCGCCCGTCGCGATCCGGGCCCGCGTGTCGGCCTCGTCGGCGCCCAGGCGCTCCAGCTCCGATTCCGCGGCGTCGATGCGGCCGGCCAGGCCGGCGAGATCCACCTGCGCCTGCAGGAAGGCCTGCGCCCGCTCGGTCTCGGCGGCGGCGTCGGTCTCGATCGCGGTCAGCAGGCGGGCGACTTCGGCCTCCGACGCGCGGGCGGCGGCCTCGATCCCCGCCAGCTCCTCTCGCTGGTCGCGGAGCTGACCCTCGACCTCCGCCACCTCGGCGGTGAGCTGGGAGGCCTCGATGCCGAGCGTCCGGGCGAACAGCTCCCCCCGCTCGGCGTCCTGGCCGACGCGTTCCAGATCCTTGGCGGCGCCCAGCCGATCGACATCCGCCGTCTCGCGTTCGCCGGCGACCCGCTTCTGCTCGACGCCGAGCGCGGCGAGCGCCGCCTCGGCGGCCTGGAGCCGCTCGAGGGCCGCCGCCAGCCGAGCCTCGAGCCCGGTCACCATCGCACGCAGATCTCGGATCGCCCGCTTGCGGGCGAGCAGCGAGGCGTCCCCAGCTCCGGTGGCCCGGCCGCCACCGACGGCCCCGGGCGGGCTGACCAACTCGCCCTCCACGGTCACGTAGCTCGTGCCGTTGCCGTTCTGACTCCAGAGGCGCTCGGCGGCGCCGAGGTCCCGGACCACCACCACGGCGCCGAGGAGGTTCTGGAGAAGCGCGGGATACGGCGAGCCGATGAGACCCGGGGCCACGCCCACCACGCCGTCGTCCTCGGGAACGTGAACCTTGGGCCCGCCGTTCAGCCAGTCGAGCGGCAGGAACGTCGCTTGCCCGCCCCCGTCGGCGCCGCCGTCCCTCAGCATCGCGAGCGCCTGCTTGGCGGTGGCGACGGTGTCCACCACGACCCACTGGAGGCGGTCGCCGAGCGCCGCCTCGGCTGCCCGCTCGAGGTCGCGCGGGACATCGAGGAGATCCGCGACGGTGCCGACGATGCCGGCCAGCCGGGCCTCACCGGCGGCGGCGAACACCGTCTGCACGCCGCGACCGTACCCCGCGCGCTGGGCCTCGAGCTCCTCGAGCGCGGCCAGGCTCGACCGCCGCGAAGCCAGGGTGACGCGACACTCCTCGGCGGCCCCCGCCGCCTTGGCGCGCTCCGCCCCGGCCGTCTCGCTGCGCGCGGCGAGGTCGTCGAGGGCAGCGTGCAGCTCCGCCGCCCGGGCAGCGGCCACCGCGAGCCGGGTCTCGGCGGCCACCCGCGCCGCTGCCAGCCGCTCCCGCTCCGCCTCCGCCCCCTGTTGCTCGGTCGCGAGGCGCGCGAGCCGCCGGCCCAGCTCCTCGCGGCGCTCCTCGCGGCCGCCGAGGGCCTGGCCCAGCTCGGTCCGCCGCCCGGCCAGCCCGACCTGGTCGCGCCGGAGGCGCTCGGCCTCCTCGCGGGCCTGGCGGAGTCGCCCCCGGATCGCCTCGATCGCCGTTTCCTCGGCCGCCGCCCCGGCCTGCACGGCGCCGAACTCCTCGCGCAGCGCGGCGGCGAGCGTTCGCTTCGCGTCCCGCTCCCCGCCGAGCGCCGTCAGGCGCCCGGCGAGCGCAGCGGCCTCGGCGGCCAGCTGTGCCAGCTCCGCGGTCACCTCCTGCTGGGCCTGGCGGAGCTGCACGGCCCGGGTCAGCGCCGTTTCCAGCTCCAGCTCGGCGCGCTCCCGGGCGTGGCGGAGGTCGCTCGCCCGGTGCTCGGCGGCCATCGCCTCGGCTCTCACGACCTCCTGCTCGGCGCCCACGGTCGCCGCCCGGGTCTCCAGCTGCGCCGCGCGATCGGTGGCTGCGGCCTCGCGCTCGGCGAGGCTGGCTTCCTCGGCGACGAGCGCCGCGTACTCCACAGCCAGGAGCGCCAGCTCGAGAGCGCGCCGCTCGGCCTGGAGCGCCTTGTACTGCTTGGCCTTTCGGGCCTGGCGCTCCAGCGAGGCGAGCTGTCGCTTGACCTCGTCCATCACGTCCCGCACCCGGAGGAGGTTCTGACGCGTGGCCTCGAGCTTGGCGACCGTCTCGGCTCGCTGCTGCTTGTAGCGGGTGATCCCGGCCGCTTCCTCGATGAAGATCCGGCGGTCGAGTGGGCGCGCCGTCAGGATGTGGGCGAGCCGCTCCTGTTCCATGAGCGCGTAGGCCCTGGGGTTGACGCCGGTCCCCATGAACAGGTCGTGGACGTCCTTGAGGCGACACACCGTCTTGTTGAGCAGGTACTCCGACTCGCCGTCCCGGTAGAGGCGCCGGCCGACGGCGACCTCGCTCCACGGCACCGCCACGTCGCCGTCATTGGAGAAGGTCAGGAGCGCCTCGGCGAACCCGAGCGGGCGCCGGGAGGTCGAGCCGTGGAAGATGACGTCTTCCATCCGGTGGCCGCGCAGGGTCTTCGGGCTCTGCTCGCCGAGGGCCCACCGGAGGGCGTCCGCGATGTTGGTCTTCCCGCAGCCGTTGGGGCCGACGATGGCGGTGATACCGGGAAGGATCTTCACATCCGTCCGGTCGGCGAACGACTTGAAGCCGAACAACGTCACCGACGTGAGCCGCATGACCCTGAAGTCTTAGTAGCACAGGGCCCGGGGTTCGCCAAGAAAAAAATACCATGCGTGGTCCCGGGACGGTCTCCCGGGCCCCAGATGTAGATGTTGCGTCCGGCGCCGGCCCAGGTCCCTCGCGGACCCCCAACCTACCAGTCCGCGAGGCCAGCGAGCACAGCGACGGCGTTGACCACCGCATGGCCCACCATCGCCGGGGCCAGCGAGCCGCTCCACTCCACGACGATGGCGAGGACGATCCCGACCGGCAGGATGGGGAGCCAGGCGCCGGGGTCGAGGCCGTGGACCAGCGCGAAGATCAGTGCGCTGCCGCCGATGGCGACCCCGACACCGAGTCGCGCCCGGAGCAGGCGGTAGGCGAAACCCCTGAAGAAGATCTCCTCGCCGATGGCGACCGGGAGGGTCACCGCGACCAGGACGAGCAGCACCTCCCGGACGCCGTCGGCCCGGGCCAGGACCGATTCGACCGGATGGGGCGGAACCGGTGCCCCCGCCTGCTCGATGGCGGCGCTCACGAGCCACGCGAGGACGGCGGCGGCCAGACCGGCCCCGGCGCCGATCGGGTACCAGCGCGGAGGGACGGGGCGGATGCCGAGGCCCGCCCATGAGCCGGGAAACCGGAGGCGGCCGAACAGCAGGGCGACGCCGATCAGGATGCCGTCGTCCAGCGTCTGAAGCCGGAGGAAGGCCCACGGATCGCTCTCGGCCCGGTCGAGGATCTCGACGTCGGTCAGGTAGACGAGCCAGAGCATCCCGGCGTAGAGGGCGCCGGCGGCCGCGAGATACCAGAGGCTCGGCTCGAGGCCGTCGAAGGACGGCGCCGCCAGCGGCGCGCGTGCGGGCTCGGGAACGGGCTTGGTTAGCCCGGGAGGCTCCGGCGCGTCACCCGGCGGCAGCGCGTCGGTCTCGTCGTCGGGCACGGGCATTCGCCCGGGCTACTCAGGTGTTCTTGGCCAGGCAGCACTTCTTGTACTTCTTGCCCGAGCCGCAGGGGCAGGGCTCGTTGCGGCCGACCTTCTGTCCGGAGCGCGCGGCATCGACCCGCCGCTCGGGGGTGCCGTGGGAGAGCACGACGTCCCGTCCGGTCCGGCCGGGCGCCGGCATCCGCGGCGGCGCCGGCCGGGGGGCCTCCGGCGCCTCCCGGGTGACCTGCAGCTTGAACAGCCACTCCACCACCATCGCCCGGACGCGGCCTACCATTTCCTCGAAAATGTCGAAGGCCTCGCGCTTGTACTCGGTCAGCGGATCCCGCTGGCCGTAGCCGCGGAGCCCGATGCCCTCCTTCAGGTGGTCCATCGACAGGAGGTGATCCTTCCACTGGGCGTCGATGATCTGGAGCATCACCAGGCGCTCGAGCTGGCGCAGGATCTCGGGGCCGACCTCCCCCTCGCGCGCCGCGTAGCGGGCCTGCACCGCTTCCCACAGCGCCTCCCGCACCGCCTCGCGCGAGAGCGCCTCCCGAGTCTGGACGGCCGCGGGCAGCTTCACGTCGAACTGCCGGTGCATCCCCTCGGCGAGGCCGGCCAGGTCCCAGTCCTCGGGGTGCGTGTCCTCCGCCACGTAGGTGGCGACGATGCCGTCCAGCAGCTCCTCCTGCCACTCGCGGATCGTCTCCTCCTGGCTCCCGCCCTCGAGGATCTCCCGGCGCATGCCGTAGATCACCTCGCGCTGCTTGTTCATGACATCGTCGTACTCGAGGAGGTGCTTGCGGATCTCGAAGTGGTGATTCTCGACCCGTTTCTGGGCGGTGCCGATGGCGCGGGTCACCAGCCGGTGCTCGATGGGCTCGCCCTCCTCCATGCCGAGCCGGTCCATGATCTTCTGGATCCGCTCGGACCCGAAGATGCGGAGGAGGTCGTCCTCGAGCGAGAGGTAGAAGCGGGAGGAGCCCGGGTCGCCCTGGCGCCCCGAGCGGCCGCGGAGCTGGTTGTCGACCCGCCGGGACTCGTGACGCTCGGTCCCCAGGATGTGGAGCCCGCCCAGTTCGACCACCTGCCGGTGCTCGGCCTCGGTGATCCGCCGGGCCTCCTCGTACGCCGTCTGGCGCTCGGGCTCCGGCGCGGTCACCGGGTCCAGGCCGCGCTTTCGCAGCATCTCCTTGGCCAGGAAGTCGGGGTTGCCGCCGAGCAGGATGTCGGTGCCGCGGCCGGCCATGTTGGTGGCGATGGTCACCCCCCCCATCCGCCCGGCCTGGGCCACGATCTCGGCTTCCTTCTCGTGGTACTTCGCGTTCAGGACCTGGTGGGGGACCCCGTGCCGCTTGAGGAGCTTCGAGAGGCGCTCGGACTTCTCGATGGAGACGGTGCCGATCAGGACCGGCCGCCCGACCTCGTTCAGCTCCTGGATCTCCTTGACTACCGCGTCGAACTTCTCGCGCTCGGTCTTGTAGACGACGTCGGCGAAATTGGTCCGGATGAGCGTCCGGTTGGTGGGGGCGACGACGACGTCCAGCTTGTAGATCTTGGCGAACTCGGCCGCCTCGGTGTCGGCGGTCCCCGTCATGCCGGCCAGCTTGTCGTACATGCGGAAGAGGTTCTGGAAGGTGACGGTGGCCAGGGTCTGGTTCTCGCGCTCGATCCGGACGTCTTCCTTCGCCTCTACGGCCTGGTGGAGCCCGTCCGACCAGCGCCGCCCGGGCATCAGCCGGCCGGTGAACTCGTCGACGATGATCACCTGACCGTCCTTCACCATGTAGTCGACGTCGCGCCTGTAGAGGGTGTGGGCCCGGAGCCCCTGGTGGATGTGGTGCAGCGTCTCGATGTGGATCGGGTCGTAGAGGTTGTCGATCGAGAGGAGCTGCTCGCACCGGGCGATGCCGG
The DNA here is from genome assembly GCA_963708025.1 of uncultured Candidatus Rokubacteria bacterium. Classification (GTDB taxonomy): domain Bacteria; phylum Methylomirabilota; class Methylomirabilia; order Rokubacteriales; family DASRDR01; genus CAVPSB01. The sequence goes on from CAVPSB010000044.1 coordinate 97,525, forward strand.
TCTCGGTCAGCGTCACCGTCTTCGCCTTCTCGTCGACGATGTAGTCGCCGGCCCGCACTTCCTCGATCTCGTGGAGCTTGCCCTCGGTGATCGTCGCCGCCCGGGTCAGCCGCGGGATGATCCGGTTGATCTTGTAGTAGAGGTCGGTCGACTCGTCGGCCGGCCCCGAGATGATCAGCGGGGTCCGCGCCTCGTCGATCAGGATGGAGTCCACCTCGTCGACGATGGCGTAGTGCAGCTCGCGCTGGGACAGCTCTTCCAGCCCCAGGCGCATGTTGTCGCGGAGGTAGTCGAAGCCGAACTCGTTGTTGGTGCCGTAGGTGATGTCGGCCAGGTACGCCTCCCGGCGCGAGCAGGGGCGGAGGCTCTGGAACCGGGCGTCGCTGCCGGGGTGGGCCGGATCGTACAGGAACGAGGCCTCGTGCTGGATCACCCCCACCGACAGGCCGAGCAGGTGGTAGAGCGGGCCCATCCACTGGGTGTCGCGGCGGGCCAGGTAGTCGTTGACGGTCACGATGTGGACGCCGCGGCCGGTCAGCGCGTTCAGGACGGCGGGCAGCGTCGCCACCAGGGTCTTCCCTTCCCCGGTGGCCATCTCGGCGATCTTGCCCTGGTGGAGGACCATCCCACCCATGAGCTGGACGTCGAAGTGCCGCATGCCGAGACTCCGCCGCCCCGCTTCCCGCACCACGGCGAAGACCTCGGGCAGGATCTCCTCGATTTCCTCCCCGTCCTGGACCCGCTTCCGGAGGTCGCCGGCCCGCTGGCGCAGTTCCTCATCCGTCCGCCGGCCGAGGTCAGGCTCGAGGGCGTTGATGGCGGCGACGACCGGTCGGAGACGCTTGATGTCGCGGTCGTGCTTGGAGCCGAGGAGCTTGCGTAGGAGAAAGTCAATCATCGCGTCCACATTCTAACATCCCGTCCGGCTGGCCGGGTCCAACCGCGCGAAGCTGGCCGGTCCTCGCCGGGAAACGACGACCCCCGGTGGCGTCGCACCGGGGGTCTATGTCGTGGAGGGGAGAACGCGAGCCTAGAGCTTCATGACGCGCGTGGCCTGCAGCCCCTTCGGACCCTGGGTCACCTCGAACTCGACCTTCTGGCCCTCGGAGAGGGTCTTGAAGCCCTCGCCCTGGATCGCCGAGTAGTGAACGAAGACGTCCTCCCCGTCCTCCTGTTCGATGAACCCGTAGCCCTTGGCGTCGCTGAACCACTTGACCTTGCCCGTCTTGCCCATCGTCTGCCTTCCCTCCCCTGTGTTGCTGGTGAACACCCGGGCGACAAACCCGGGCTAAAACGGCGCGATTATAAGGAACGCCGTTTTCGAGTGTCAAGAAAAATACGTGGCGAGCAGATGCGAAGAAGGTCGAAGAATCAGGGGGTTTCCCGGCCCGGATGGGGCCGAGACGGCTGGGCGGCGCCGGGCGGCCTACCGCCCGCGGGCCTGGTTCAGCAGCTCCATCGCGTGCTGGAGGCTCGTGTCGGTGACCGACTCGCCCCCGAGCATCCGGGCGACCTCCCGGACGCGCTCCTCCTTGCCGAGCACGCCGACCGCCGTCAGGGTCCGCTCGCCCTCCACGCGCTTCTCGGTCCGCAGGTGGTGGTCCGCGAAGCAGGCGATCTGCGGGAGATGGGTGATGCAGAGCACCTGGCGGGTGCGGCTCACCTGCCGGAGCTTGCGGCCAACCGAATCGGCGGTCTTGCCCCCGATGCCGGCATCCACCTCGTCGAAGATCAGGATGGGCACGGCGTCGGTGGCCGCCAGGATCACCTTGAGCGCGAGCATCGTCCGGGACAGCTCCCCGCCGGAGGCGATCCGGGCCAGCGCCCGCGGCTCCTCCCCCGGGTTCGGCGAGAAGAGGAACTCGGCCTGGTCGACGCCGCGGCCGGAGAGCCGCCAGCCCTCCGGGCCGACGGCGATCTCGCCCGCGCCGGCCGGCTCCCGGAGGAAGCGGACCCGGAACACGGGCTTCTCGATACCCAGCTCGTTCAGCTCGGCGGTGACCAGGTTCTCGAGCTTGGTGGCGGCCTGCTCCCGCCGGGTCGAGAGGTCGGCCCCACGGGTCACCAGCTCGCCGCGGAGCTTTTCCATGCGCTCCCGGAGCTCCTGGCTGCGCTCGTCGCCACGACCGAGCTTCTCCAGCTCGAGGGCCATCTGGGTGTGCGCGGCCAGGACCGCCTCGACGGTCTCGCCGTACTTGCGCTTGAGGCGGCCGATCTCGTCCAGTCGCCGCTCGATCTCGTCGAGCCGGGGCGGATCGAAGACGATCCCGTCCCGGTACGTCCGGACGCCACGTACCGCCTCGTCGAGCTGGACCGCCACGACGTCCAGCGCCTCCACGGTCGGCCCGAGCTTCCCATCGACCTTGGCCAGCTCGCGGAGGGCGGAGATGGCCTGCCCCACGCGGGCCGCCGCCGCGCTCGGGTCCTCGTAGAGGTGCTGGTACGCCGCCGTCGCCCCCTCGGCCAGGCGCTCGGCGTTCTGCAGCCGCTTGCGCTCCTCCCGCAGCGTCTCGTCCTCTCCCGGCCGCAGGCGAGCCGCGTCGATCTCGGCGATCTGCTCCCGGTACTGGTCCAGGCGGTACGACTTGTCGCGGGACGCGGTCTCGAGCTCCGAGAGCTCCGCGGCCAGCGTCCGCCACTCCTCGTAGCGCTGCCGCAGCTTGTCCCGGAGGATGCCGAGGCCGGCGAAGGCGTCGAGCAGGTCGAGGTGACGGCTCGGGCGAAGCAGGGCCTGGGCCTCGTGCTGGCCGTGGACCTCGACCAGGGCTTCGCCGAGCTTCTCGGCCACCGCCAGGGTCGCGTTGGAGTCGTTGAGGAAGACCCGCCCACGGCCATTGCGGACCAGCTCGCGGCGCACGATGAGCTGACCCTCGTCCACCTTGAAGCCGTGAGCGTCGAGCAGGGCGGGGATCGGACTCTTCTTCGGAAGGGCGAAGATCGCCTCGATCGTCGCGGTGTCGGCGCCGGTCCGGATGGTCTCGGCCGGCTGGGCCCGCTCGCCGAGCAGGAGCGTCAGGGCGTCGATCATGATCGACTTGCCGGCGCCCGTCTCGCCCGTCAGGATGTTCAGGCCGGGCCCGAAGGGGATGGTGACGGAATCGAAGACCGCGAGGTTCCGAATCCGCAGCTCTTTCAGCACCGTCTGTTCCTCCCGCGATCCGGCGAACCCCTCAACGTTCGCCCCATTTTAGCTTGGTGCGCAGGACCTGGAAGTAAGATTTGTTCGGGTCCCGGATGAGACGGATCCGGGACGTCCGCCCGCCGGGCCCGTACCGTGTCCTTCGCCGTCAACGGAAGCCCCGGCTGCCCGTCGAGCCAGAGCGTCACGTCCGGCATGTCGGTCCGGAGCCGCACCTCGAGCCGGGCCGTGCCCGGCAGGACGATCGGCCGGTTGGTGAGGGCGTGCGACGAGATCGGCGTGAGGACGACGGCGTCCATCGTCGGAAAGAGGATCGGGCCCGCCGCCGACAGGTTGTAGGCCGTGGAGCCGGTCGGGGTCGCGATGATCAGGCCGTCAGCGCGGTAGGCGGTCACCATCTGACCATCGACCGAGACCTCCAGGTCGATCAGGCGGCCGACGGACCCCTTGGCGATCACGACGTCGTTGAGCGCCTGGTACTCGGCGAGGACGTCGTCTCCCCGGGCGAGCGCGGCGGCGAGGACCATCCGCTCCTCCGCCGTGTACTCCCCCCGGAGCACCGTCTCCAGCGTGGGGTAGAGCGCTTCGAGGGTCGTCGCGGTGAGGAAGCCCAGCCCGCCCAGGTTCACGCCGAGGATCGGGACGTCGAGGCCGTCCACCAGGCGCGCCACCGACAGCAGGGTGCCATCCCCGCCGAGGACGACGATGAGGTCGACCTGGCCGGGGACCTCGCTCCGCTCGACCACACTGGCGCCCTCAGGCAGGAGCCCGCCCGTCTGGCGGTCGACGACGACCCGGCGGCCGCGGGCGGTGAGCCACCCGGTCAGCTCGCACACGACCGCCCGGGCGTCCGGGCGATCCACGCGGGCGATCACGCCGATGCGCTGCAACGCTCCGGTCCTCAGCGGCTCTCACCCGTCGCCGCCAGCACGGCGGCCTCGAGCGGCTCCCGCTCGATCGGCGCCCGGCCGGGCTGGCAGTGGAGAAAGAACTCGCGGTTGCCCTTCGGGCCCCTGAGGGGCGAGGCCACGACGCCGCGCGGCCCGAGCCCGTGGGCGGCGGCGAAGCCGGCGAGGCGGAGGAGCACCTCCCGGTGCCGCTCGGCATCCCGCACCACCCCGCCCTTCCCCACCTGGCCCCGGCCGACCTCGAACTGGGGCTTGACCAGGGCGACGAGATCGGGCGGCGTTCCAGCGGCGGGCGGTGTCAGGCAGGCGGCCACGGCCGGAAGCACCTTCTCGAGGGAGATGAACGAGACGTCGATGGTCGCAAGGCTCACCGGCTCGACGAAGGCGGTCGGCGCCAGGTCCCGGGCATGGCAGCCCTCGAGCACCGTGACCCGAGGGTCGGACCGGAGCCGCGGGTGAAGCTGGCCGTGCCCCACGTCCACCGCGTAGACATGCCGGGCCCCGTGCTGGAGCAGGCAGTCGGTGAAGCCGCCGGTCGAGGCGCCGACGTCCAGGCAGACCCGATCGCGCGGAGAGACGGCCTGGGCCGCCAGCGCGGCCTCGAGCTTCTCCCCACCGCGGCCGACGTAGCGGCGGCCGGCCTCGATCTCGACGGCGGCGTCGGCCCGGACCGGGCGCCCGGCCTTGTCGGCCCGCTCCCCCCCGAGCCGGACCCGCCCGGCCAGGATGAGCCGGGCCGCCTCCGCGCGGGTCGCCGCGAGGCCCCGGGCGACCACCAATTCGTCCAGCCGCACCCTCGGCGACTTCGAGGTAGACGCGGCGTGATTCCCGCTCACCGGTGCCGGTCTCCGGTGTCCTCGTCCCGGGCCGCGGCCCGGGCCCCGCCCGTAGGCCGAAGGCCGTCCGAAGGACGCTGCGACGAGGCGGGCCGAGGCGTGGGCCGCGATCGACCACCTGCTCGCGACGTCTCGGGGCAGCGGCCCTCGCGACGTCGCTCACCTGTGGGAGACCCGCCGACGGCCCCACAGGCCGGGACGTCCGCGGCCCGGCCGAGATGAACGGACGACGCGGGGCGACGGGCCCCGGCCCGGGACGCGCTCAACGGCGCCAGCTCTCGATCAGCCCCTTGTACCGATCGGCCAGCTCCTGGGCGCGGGCCCGCGTGCTCGCCTCGGCGATGACGTGGAACAGCGCCCGGTCGGGGTCCGGGATGGCGGCCACCCAGTCGTCCCCCAGGCGGACCCGGACCCCCTCGACCAGCTCGATGACCTCGTCCCGGGTCAGCTCCAGCAGGCGGCGCATGACCGTGCCCTTCCGCTCGTGGGGGCACGGCACGTGGTCGCGGATCAGGTGGCTGGCCGGCACCGAGCGGGCCAGCGCGTGGAGCCGCACCTCGGTCCGGGCCATCATGTCGAGGAGCTTCACGGTGGCCAGCATGCCGTCGAACGCCGGCTGGAAGGCCGGGAAGATGCAGCCCCCGCGCTCCTCCCCGACGAAGACCATCCCCTTCTGCGCCGCCTGCTCCATCAGGGCCCGGGGGCTGGCCCGGGTGTGGAGGAGGCTGAATCCGTGGGCGGCGGTGAGCTGGTCGATGGCGCGCGAGGAGGTGACCGGGACGGCGATGGTGCCGCGCTCGTGGGTCTGCATGGTGAGCAGCACGACCAGGGCCAGCGAGAGATCGCCCGAGAGGACCTCGCCCTTGTCGTCCACGAGGAAGAGCTTCTCGGCGCCGGTGTCGAGCAGGATCCCCAGGTCGGCGGCGAGGGTCCGCACGATGTTGGAGAGCTGCTCGAGCGAGCGCCGGAACTCCTCGGCGGTCTTCGAGATGCGCGCCTCGTCCAGGTAAGCGTTGAGCGAGATGACGTCCACGCCCAGCTCGCCGAGCACCGAGGGGAAGATCGCCGAGGCGGCCCCGAAGGCATAGTCGAGGACGACCCGGAACCGGGCGCGGCGGATGGCCTCCCGGTCGACGAAGCGGAGGAGGCCGTCGCGGTAGCGCTCGGTGCCCTGGTGGGGAAAGGACAGCGTGCCGACCTCGGCCATCGGAGCCCGCTGGAAGTCCTCGCGGAAGAACAGCCGCTCGACCGACTTCTCGCGATCGGGGGCGAAGTCCATGCCGCGCTGGTCCATCACCTTGATGTCCAGCAGCTCCGGGTCGTAGGGCGATTTCCGGACGTGGGTGCCGGCGGCCAGTCCCAGGGCCGGGATCTGATAGCGCACGACCGGGATGGGCGCCACGCCCAGGTCCTGCACCTCGACGCCGACCGAGAGGAGGCCGGACATGAGGGCGCGGTTGATCATCCGCGACGCCTTGTGGTGGTCGCGGCTGGTGATGACGATCCGGCGACGCCCCAGGGAGGCGCCGACGGCGGCGCCGACCTTGGAGGCCAGCTCGGGCGAGATCTCGTGCCCGGCGAGGCCGGTGATGCCGTAGCGGCCGAAGAGGTTCTTGGTCCAGCGCTCGCCCCAGACCAGGCTCACCGCCAGCGTCGCCCCGTCCTCGACCTCCTTGGACGGCCACACCTTCACGTTGGCGCGGATGACCGCCTCCGCCCCGATCTTGCAGAAGTCGCTGATGACGGCGCCTTCCTGGATGGTGGCGTGAGCGCGGATCACCGCCCGGCGGCCCACCACGCACTCCTTCAGGACCGCGCGCGGCCCGACCTCGGCGCCCTCCCAGAGGACGCAGCCGTCGAGCACCGCTCCCTCCCCGATCACGCAGTCGGGGCCGATCACGGAGTAGGCGAGACGGGCGTTCGGCTCGATGCGCGCCCCCCGACCGACGATCACCGCGCCGGTCAGGTGGGCCGTGAAATCGGCCCGGGCGCCGTCGTCGAGCCAGACGTCCCGGTCGAGGCCTTCCACCTTCCGGCCGGGCGGGGTGAGACGCACGCGACCCTGGAGGAGGTCGAGGTGGGCCAGGCGGTACTCCACCAGGTCGCCGACATCGCGCCAGTACCCGTCGGCGATGTGCCCCGCCACCACCCGCCCGTCCCGGAGGAGCGCGGGGTAGAGGTCCTTGCCGAAGTCGTACTCCCGCCCGGCCGGGATCGCGGCGAACACCGACGGCTCCAGGAGGTAGATGCCGGTGTTGATGGTGTCGCTGAAGACCTCACCCCAGCTCGGCTTCTCCAGGAAGCGGGTGATCCGCCCGGCCTGGTCGGTGATCACGATGCCGTAGGCCAGCGGGTTCTCGACCCGCGTCAGCACCATGGTGGCCTCGGCCTTGGCCGCCGCGTGGAAGGCGACGGCGGCGCCGAGGTCGAAGTCGGTCACGATGTCCCCGGAGATGACGAGGATCGGTTCCCCGAACGATTCGGCGGCAAACTTCACGGCGCCGGCGGTGCCGAGGTCGGCGGCGGGCGTCACGTACGAGATGCGAACGCCCCAGCGGCTGCCGTCCCCGAAGTGCTCGGTGATCGCCTCCGGCAGGAAGTAGAGCAGCATGACGATGTCGTCGAAGCCGTGGGCCCGGAGCAGCTCGACGGTGTGCTCCACGATGGGCTTGTTCCCGAGGGGGACCATCGGCTTCGGCACGTTGGCGGTCAAGGGCCGAAGTCGCGTCCCGAATCCGCCGGCCATGATCACGGCTTTCACGGCGTGGTCACCGTGCAGGATTATAGCCCGGGATCACCCCGGATAGCGCCGGTAAGCGACGCGGTCCGGCCGGCGAAAGAGGAAGAGGAGGGCCATGCCGGCCACGAAGCCGCCCACGTGGGCGAGGAAGGCGATGCCCCCCGCCTCGCCTCGACCCAGGGCGCCGCTGCCGAAGGTGAAGAGCCCGTTGATGACCTGGAGCACGACCCAGAAGCCGAGCACGACGAGGGCCGGGATGGGCACCAGCCGCACGAAGAAGCCGAAGATGACCAGGGTCCACACCCGGGCGTTCGGGTACAGGAGGAGGTAAGCGCCGAGCGCGCCCGAGACCGCCCCGCTGGCGCCCACCATGGGGACGGTCGCGCGGGGGTCGCTCAGGTACTGGGCGAAGGCGGCCGCCACCCCGCACAGGAGGTAGAAGACGAGGAAGCGGACCTTGCCCATCGCGTCCTCGACGTTGTCGCCAAAGATCCAGAGGTAGAGCATGTTGCCGCCCACGTGGAAGAGGCCGCCGTGGAGGAACATGGACGTGAAGATCGTGAGCCAGGGTGGCGGCGCCGTGGCTAGCGCGGTGCCCAGGCTGGCGGGGCAGACGTCCCCCAGCCGGCACGGGATGAGCCCGAACTCGTAGATGAACGCCTGGTAGGCGCGCTCGGCGGTGGCGGCGGTCTCTGGGCTGGCCGCCCCCGGGAAGCCGAGCACGAACTCGTAGAGGTAGACGAGAACGTTGGCGACGATCAGCCCGATGGTGACGAGAGGGAACGACTGGACCGGCGCGTCGTCCTTCAGCGGGAACACGTCGGGCTCCCGGTCGGGCCGGTTCTAGTCCGGGCCGACGACGACGACGGTGGGCTCTGTCAGGTAGCGCCGAGCGACGTGCTGGACGTCCGCGCTCGTGACCGCCAGGAGGCGGTCGCGGTAGCCCTGGACGTACTGGTAACCGACGCCCATCAGCTCGAAGAAGCCGAGGTAGAAGCTCTGGCGCTCGTTCGTCCGGAGATCCAGGTCGAACGACCCGGCCAGGAACGCCTTGCCGCGAGCCAGCTCCTCGGCGGGGACCGGCTCATCCCGCAGCCGGGCGAGCTCGCGCATCATTCCTTCCTCGGCCGGCTCCCGGTTGGTCGGAGCCGTCCCGATGTAGACCACGACCCGGCTCGCCTCCCGGCGGGTCGGGTAGAACGAGCCGACGGCGTAGGCCAGCCCCGCCTCGTCGCGCAACGTGCGAAAGAGGCGGCCCGACATCCCGCCCCCCAGGATCGCGTTGGCGAGCTTGAGGGGCAGATGATCGGGATGGTCGATCGGCGGCGCCAGGAACCCGACCAGGACCTGGGTCTGGTGGATGGGCCGGGTCTCGGCGAGCCTTGGCGTCGCCGGGCGCGCGGGTGGCGGCGGGAGCGCCGGCGCGGCGCCGCGTCGGGGCAGGTCGCCGAAGACGCGGGCCACCTCGTCGAGAACGTCGGCGGCGGCCACCTGCCCCGAGATCGCGAGGACCATGCGCTCGGGATCCGTGGAGGCCTCGAAGTGCCGCACCAAGTCGTCGCGCGAGAGGCGACGGACGGTGTCGGGCGAGCCGGGCACCGGCAACCCGTAGGGATGCTCGCCGAAGAGGGCCCGGCTCAGGAGCCGGTTGGCAACCTGGAAGGGCTGGTCCTCGAGTCCCCGGATCTGGGCCAGCAGGGTCTCCCGCTCCCGCTCGATCTCGTCGGGCGCGAACGCCGGCGCCGTCGCGACGTCGTGGAGCAGGTCGAGCAGCGTCCGCCAGTGCCGGGCCAGGCCGCGCGTCCGCAGCTCCGAGTACTCCTGGTCGGTCGCGCTCTCCAGCGCGCCGCCGGCGTCCTCGGCGGCCTGGGCGAGCGCCAGGGCCGGGCGCGAGTGCGTGCCCTTGATGAGGACTCGGCCCAGGAGCGTGCTGACCCCGCTCGTGGCGGCCGACTCGTCGCGCGAGCCCGCGCCGAGGAACAGGGTCAGGGCGGCGACCGGCGCTGCGCGGTTCTCACGGACGACCACGGTCAAGCCGTTGGGGAGCCGCGCACGCGCGACCCCTGCCGGCGCGGGAGCGACGGTCGCGCCGAGGTGCCGATCATGGGGGCCCGTCCGGCGTCAGGACGGCGACCGTGAAGCGATCGGGCACGAGGTAGCGCTCGGCCACCTCCTGGATCCGCTCCCGGGTGACCTTCCGGATCTCGTCGAGGTAGCGGAGCTCGAACTCCAGGGTCCACACCGATTCCGCCAGCCCGTACGAGTACGCCACCCCTTCGGCGGTCTCGTGACCGAAGGCATAGCCCGCTTCCACCGCGGTGAGGGCCCGGGCCAGCTCCGCCTCGCTGACCGGGGCGCGGCGGACACGCTCCAGCTCCTCGAGGAGAGCCCCCTCGACCTCGCGCGCCCGCCCGGCGTCGGTCCGCGCGGTCACCGCGATGGTGCCCGCCTCGCGCTGGGCCCAGTAGCTGGCGCCGATGGTCGAGACCAGGCCCCGTTGCTCCTTCAGCGCCTGGTAGAGGCGCGAGGTCCGGCCCCGGCCCAGGATCGACGCCAAGAGGTCCGCGGCGTACATGTCGGGGCCCGGCGCCGCCGGACCGCGCCACGCGACCCCGACGTAGGCCTGCTGGAGGGGCCGCGGCTCCTCGACGCGCTCGACGACGGCCAGGTCGGGAGGCACGGCGCGCGGCCTTGGCGCGAGCCGGCTCGGCGTCCAGCCCCCGAACGCCTCGCGGACCTGCGCCAGTGTCCGGGCGGGGTCCAGGTTGCCGATGACGACGACCGTCGCGTTGCCCGGGGCGTAGTGGCGCCGGTAGTAGTCGAGGATGCGCTCGCGGGGCGCCTCGCCGATCGACTCCGGAGTCCCTAGCACGTCCTTGGCGTACGGGTGGCCGGCGAAGTGGTGGCGGGTCAGGACCCGCCAGAGATACCCGCTCGGATTGTCCCGCGAGCGCCGGATCTCCTCCAGCACGACGAGCCGCTCGCGCTCGAGCTCGCCGGCGTCGAAGGCGGCGTGCCTGGCGGCGTCGGCGACCACGTCGAGGGCGGTGTCGAGATGCCGGGCCGGCAGCACCACGTGGTAGTAGGTGAAGTCCTGCGAGGTGGCGGCGTTCATCTCGCCGCCGAGGGCAGAGATCGTCCGGTCGATCTCCCCCGGCACCCGGGTGGGGGTGCCCTTGAAGAGGAGGTGCTCGATGAAGTGTGACAGCCCGGCCTCGTCCTCGGCCTCGTCCCGGGCGCCGACCCCGAACCAGAGCTGAACGGCGGCGACGTCGGCCGCCGGGTGCTCGCGGAAGATGACGGTCAGGTCGTTGTCGAGCCGGGTCCGCTGGGGCACCGGGGCATCGGCGGCCGTGGCCACGGCCATAGCCGCGCCCGAGGCGAGAAGATTGGACAACGCCGTGTGGGCTCCCGTGATGGTGTGAGACCGCTGCGGGCCTGCTCCCGCTCGCTACCGCGCCGACACGACCAGCCTAGCAGACGCCTCCGGGGCCCGCAAGACAGCGCCTTTCCTGTGCCTTTCCTGCCCACTCCGCGCCCGAGCCGAAGTGCCCGCGATCCCTCTCCGGCCGATTGGCTTCTCGCAGCGTGCTTCTGCCGGCCTCGCGGCTATGGTGTTCCGCTCCGCGCCGCGGCTTCGCCGCGGCCTCTGAGGGGGGGGGGGAATCGGGGGGGTCTTCCGAGACCCCCCCGAAAGGTTCTAGCGGCGCTCGACCCGCCGCTCCTGCAGGCGGCCCGCCATGAAGTGCAGGTGGAGGTGGTGGACGTGCTGGCCGCCCTCGGGCCCGCAGTTGATCGCCAGCCGGTAGCCTCGCTCGGCAAAGCCCAGCGCCTCGCCCAGGTGCTTGGCCGTCAGGACGAGCCGCGCCACGACGTCGGCGTCGGCAGGGGTGAGGGTCATGACCGACTCGACGTGGCGCTTCGGGATGACGAGGAGGTGAACCGGCGCCTTGGGGTAGATGTCCCGGAAGGCGAGGACCTGGTCGTCCTCGTACTCGATGTCGGCGGGCGCCTGGCGCGCGACGATCTGGCAGAAGAGGCAGGTCGCCACGCCCTCGGCCTCAGGGCGCGTGCCGCTCGCGCCCGGCCTCCGTCCGGATCTCCATGAACGCCCGCACGATCTCGGGATCGAGCTGGCCGGTCCGCGCCCCCTCCAGCAGGATCCGGAGCGCCTCCGCCTCTTCGAGGGGTGGCTTGTAGGGGCGCCGCGTCCGCAGGGCGTCGTAGACGTCCACCACCGCCATGAGGCGGGCCAGGTGGGGGATCTCCTCACCGACCAGCTTGTCGGGGTAGCCGTGGCCGTCGATCCGCTCGTGGTGGTGGCGGATGAGCGGCCGGACCAGGGACAGCGTGCGCATGGGCGTGGCGAGCCGATCGCCGGCGTCGGGGTGCTCCCGGATCATCCGCCACTCGTCGGGGGTGAGGGGCCCCGCTTTCAGCAGCACGGCGTCCGGCACTCGGATCTTCCCCAGATCGTGCAGGAAGCCGCCCAGCCGGAGCGCGCTCAGCTCTTCGTGGCCGAGCCCCAGCCGCTCGCCCAGCTCCACCGCGTAGCTGGCCAGCCGGACGCAGTGGCCGGCGGTGTAGGTGTCGCGCGCCTCGATGGTCAGGGCGAGCGTCGTGATCATGCTCTCCGCCTGCTCCAGCTCCTCGACCACCCGCTTGAGGCGGATCAGGGCGCGGAGGCGGGCGCGCAGCTCCCGCAGGTGGACGGGCTTGGTGAAGTAGTCGTCGGCGCCGGCCTCGAGCCCGGCCACCCGGGTGTCCAGCTCGCCCTGGGCGGTCAGGAGCACGACCGGGATGAGGTGGGTCGCCTGGTCGGCCTTGAGCTGGCGGCAGAGCTCGATTCCGGTGATCCCGGGCATGCGGACGTCGAGGAGGATGAGGTCGGGCAGCTCGCCGGTGATGTTGGCGAGGGCTTCTTCCGCGGACCCCGCCTCGCGGGTTGCGTACCCCAGGTGCTCGACGGAATCCCGGATCGTCTCGCGGACCACCGGGTCGTCGTCGACGATCAGGACGCGGGCCCGGCCGGGCGTGGTGCTCATGACCGGGACCGTGGCGGCGCCGGGCACGAGCGCGGAGCGGATGGTCTCTGTTCGGGACCTCCCGCCCACCCCCCAGCCCCCCGTCCCCCAGTGTCTGGACGGCCTTCGGCCTGTGGCGGGGGGGAGGGGGGTATCGGAGCCCCTGCCTACTCTCACGATTTGACGGGGAGGTTGACGGTGAACCAGGTGCCCCGGTCCACCTCGCTCTCGACGGAGATCTTGCCGCCCAGGAGCTGGACCAGACGCCGGGTCACTGTCAGCAGCAGGCCGGTTCCCGGCAGCTTCCGGGTGCCCCGGGGGGCCACCAGGAGAAACGGCTCGAAGAGCTTCGCCTGCTCCTCGGTGGTGAAGCCGGCGCCGTCGTCCGCCACCGTCAGCACGACCTCGGGGCCCTTGAGGTAGCAGCTGACGCGGATCTCGCCGAGCTCGGTGTACTTCGCCGATGTCGTCACGAGGTTCGTGAGGATCTGCTCGACGCGCCGGGCGTCGGAGACCACCTGGCCGACCTCGGGCTTGACGTCGGTCACGATGCGATTGCCGCGGGCGGCCGCCCGCGGCTGGAGGGTCCGCACGATCCGCTGGACCATCTCGGGCAGGTTGAACGACGCCCTGGCCGTCTTGAGCTGCTGGCCGTTGATGGCGGAGAGCGTCACCAGGTTGTCGATCAGCTCGATGATCTCCTCGCCGCGGGTGTGCAGGATCTCGAGCTGCTGCTGGGCCTCGGCCCCCAGCGGCTTCTGGATCCCGTCGAGCAGGAAGCGTGGCAGGTCGAGGAGTGCCGTGAGCGGGCCTCGCAGCTCCTCGCTGACCGTCTTCTGGAGCTGCGCCCGCATCCGCTTGGCCTCCTCCGCCGCCGGGTCCATCCGGATGACTTCTTTGATCTGCACCGTGGGCTGGACCTGCATCCGGATCGTCTGCTGCAGCTCCTCGGTCTGGCGCCGGGCCGCCTGGGCCTGCCGGTCCGCCTCCGCTTTCTCCATCGCGGCCTTCTGCAAGGCCTCCATCTGCTCGGCGACCTTCGCCTCGAGGCCCACGGTGTTCCGGCGGACGTCCTCCAGCGCCCGCTCGTGCTCGAGGGCCTGGGTCGTGCGGCGCGCCATCGCCTCCAACCGCTGGACCTCGCCGTCGGTGAAGGTGTGGGGGTTCCGGTAGCCGACCTCCACCGCCCCGATCACCCGCTCCCCCGAGAGAACCGGCACGGCGGCGAGGGAGCGCAGGCCGATCGCCCTGATGTAGGGCTCCTCGACCCGGTAGTCGCCCTCGACGTCTTCGATGAGGATCGCCTCCCGCCCGCCCATCACGGCGCCCGCCAGCCCCTGGCCGCGTCGGAGCACGCCGTCCGTCGGCGTGGCGCCGAAGCCGACCGCCGCCTTGGTGACCAGCCCGGCGTCCTCCTGCACGACGAGGACGCCGGCGTCGGCTCCCATGCCGACCACCATCTTCCGGAGCAGCTCCGGCAGCACGGCGCTGACCGAGCGATCGCTGCCGATCGCGGCGCCGGCCGCCTCCTCGACCTGGCTGACGGCCTCGTGCTCGCGCTGCTTGTTCCGGAGCCAGCCGACCACCCGGTTGAAGGATTCGGTGAGGGCGCCGACCTCGCCGCCGGCCGTGAGCGGGATGGTCGTCGGGAGGTCACCCGTCTCCAGCCGGCTCATGGCGGCGCGCAGCCGGCCCATCCCGGCCGCGGTCCGCCGGGCCATGGCGAGGGCGAGGGCCAGACTCAGGACCGCGATGACCGCCACACCCCCGGCGACCTGGGCCAGCAGGCTCCGCGCATCCGCGAGGACCTGCGCCGAGGGATGGCCGACCGCCAGCACCCAGCCGACCGGACGGATCGGCGCCGTCCCGCCTAGCCGCATCTCGCCGTCCGCGAACACGATCTCCCCGGTCGTCTGGCGCTCCCGGGTCTCGGCCCCGCCCGGGACGCTCTGCATGAGGAAGAGGCTGGGCTGGCGGGCGACGACCACGCCCCGGTCCGTCATAACCTCCGCGACCGTGCCCTCCCGCAGGCGGCCGCGGGCGAGGAGATCCTGGAAGCGTCGCAGGTTGAGGTCGCCCGCGACGACTCCCCGGAACTGGTTGTCGGCGGTGCGGACCGCGGTGTAGACGCCGACGGTGACGTCCTGGCCCGGTTGCCGGGGCTCGCCGATGAAGGGCTGGGTCGAGGTCGCCGCCCGCTTGAACCACTCCTGGTCGCCCAGCACCGGTCGACGACCCTCCGGCTGGCCACCGGCGGCGGCGATTACCGCGCCGACGGGGTCCAGCACCAGCACCTGGTCGAAGTCGGGGTAGGTCTGGCGGAGGCGGCGGGCCTGAGCCTCGGCGGCGGCCGGGGTAGCGCCGGCGGCGGCGACCGCGTCCGCGGCGGCGCCGATGCCGTCGACTCGCGCGGTCAGATGCCCCTCGAGCTGGGTCGCCAGCGCGCGGGCCTGGCTCAGGCCCTCCTGCTGGACGCGCCCCTTCTCCCGGCCGACCTGGGCGTAGCCGAAATAGGAGAAGAGCGCAAGGAAGGGGAGGATGCTGGCGAGCGCGACCGCCAGAAAGGTCCGGCGGAGCGAGCCGCGGCCCCCTCCCCCGGCCGCCCTCGGCATGCTACCGGCTCGCGCGGGTAGTCGATGTCGCGAAAATCACGGGCTCAGGCTACCACGACAGGGGCGCTAGCCGGAAAGGTCGGCGACCGCGCCTGCCCGCGCCCCCGCACGGAAGACCTGGAGATGGCGGAGCTCCGTCCACGCGGCGCGCTCGGTGGGCTCGAGCAGGCGCCGGCGATCCGTCGCCCGGCGCTCCACCCCCTCGTGGCGTCCGCCCCGCCGGCGCTCGCCCAGGCGGCGATCGAACAGCACCTCGGCGGTGCCGGCGTAGCGGCGGCAGAGCGCTGCGAAGAGGCTCCGCTGATGTCGCTGGACGATGACCAGGCACTCGGCGTGATCCATGGCACCCTCCCTCGCCGGCGGGTTTCCTCCTGTGGCTAAGCGGCCGGGTGCGCTGACGATACGCTTGGCGAGGCCGGGCGTCAAGCCGATCGGCGCCGTATCGGCGCCCGGGCAGCCCCCCTGCCTACCGCCCGAGTACCCTCTCCACAGTCAACCGCAGGACGTCGAGACTCACCGGCTTTTCCAGCCGAGCGACGACATTCGCCTGCGAGGCGACCTCATCGGGCAGATCACCGAGGAATCCGGAGAGCACGACGATCGGGACTCCGCGCGACCGGGCGAGAAACTCCACACCGGACAGGCGCGGCATCCGGAGGTCGAGGAGGATCAGGTGAGGCAGCAGCTCCTTGGTGAGATCCAGCGCCTCGACCCCATCCTCGGCCGTCAGGACCGAGTAGCCGACGGCGGTCAGCACGCGCCCGAGAAGCAGCCGGATCGACCGGTCGTCCTCGGCGACCAGGATCCACTTCCGGGCCCTGATGCCTTCCCCTTTGGTAACCGGCTCCAGCTGTCGCCGCGACGCGCCGATCGGTCCGGACTCGCGGGTGGAGGGTCCTCGGCGGAGCCGGGAGAGGCGGAGACAGGCCGGTCCCAGGAGCGCCCGGCTTGAGCGCCGCAGGTGAGCCGTCCGCTGGCGTGACGTGGAACGAGAGATCATGTGACCCATTCCCTTCGAAACCGCGTGGATAGAGCAAACCGAATGCCAGACGCGGGCGTGACCCGCATCGCATTGATTTTCCGTCAACGATCAGAGTCCCGGCCCCCGTGCTGACACGCCGGCGGTGAGTTCCTGACCGGTCTGGCGAGATTCCCTCCGCCCTCGGGCGGGGGGCGATCAGCCACGCGGCTCGCCCGTCCTGGCCGGCAGTGCCGCGCGCACCGCGGCCACCAGCCGCTCGAGCGAGATCGGCTTCTCGAGCACGGCGGCGACGCCGAAGTCCCGCGCCTGCGCGGCCAGCTCCGGGGTCATCGATCCCGAGTAGAGGATCAGCGGGAAGTCCGCGTCGGTCCCGCGCAGCGCGGCGAGCAGGTTCAGCCCATTCATGCCCGGGAGCTGGTAGTCGGCGAGGACCAGGTTGAACCGGCGGTGCGCCAGCGCGTCCAGCGCTTCCGTGGCATCGGCGACGGCGACCGCCTCGAGCCCGGCGTCCGTCAGGGCCCCCATGAGCGCGGCGCGGACGGTCCGGGAGTCCTCGACCACGAGGACACGAGGGGGACTCACCTCACGCCTGCTCTGCGCGTCCCGGGCGGCGGCGAGGGGGCGCGGGTCTCCAGCAGCCACCCGACCCCCCAGAGCATGAGCCCACCCATGATGAGGCCGACGAGGGTTCCGGACACGAACGTGGCCGCCCCCGTGAACACCCAGGCGGTCACCGACCAGACGAGCACGCCGGTGAGCATGAGGCCGACGAGCAAGGTGATGACGTCGCGACCACTCATGGATGGGGTCCCCTCCCGGGCTACCAAGCTACCCCAGAGGGCCCCGGAAAAAGAAGGAAAACCGCCCGGCCCCAGGAGTCCCGCGCGGGTAGCGCCGCCTGATCCCATCCCGGGGTTTCGCGTCTAATGGTTCCCCCAGTGGTAGCATCCGGTCAAACTCGAAGGGAGGGCACATGACGACACCGTTCGCGTTCCTGGCGAAGCCTTACAAGGACTTCACCAGCCTCAAGGGGGCCGAGGTCATGAAGAAGTACCGCGACGGCGTCGTGGTCAGCGGTCCGGTGCTCCGGACGTTGAAGGAGATCGGTGCTGCACGACGCCAGTTCCGAAGTGAGCGATCTGCGCGTGTGAGGACAACGCCAGCAGCTAGGATAGACCAAGACTGCCGACGACATCCTCGCGAGCCTAGACCGCTTTTGTCATCGAACCTCTAACTCGGGACACTAGCGCCGAATGCCCACATTCGTCGGCCACGCGGCGGTGATCGCGACGGCCGGTGTGCTCGCCCGCGCCCGGCTGAAGGTCGTCCTGTGGGCGATCGGCTGCGCCGTCCTGCCCGATCTCGACGTGTTCGCT
Organism: uncultured Candidatus Rokubacteria bacterium; assembly: GCA_963708025.1. GTDB lineage: Bacteria > Methylomirabilota > Methylomirabilia > Rokubacteriales > DASRDR01 > CAVPSB01. The sequence continues at coordinate 115,142 of CAVPSB010000044.1, forward strand.
TATGGTTTCGGCGTGCCGTGGGACAGCATGCTCGGCCACCGAGGCTTCACCCATACCGTGCTCTTCGCGCTCCTTCTCGGCCCCGCCGCCGCCTGGCTCGGTTTTCGCGCCCGGCCCCGCCGCGGGTTCTGGCGGCTCACGGCGGTGTTCTCGGCCGCGACGCTGTCGCACCCGGTGCTCGACGCCTTCACCAACGGCGGTCTCGGCATCCCCTTCTTCTGGCCGCTCGACGACACGCGATACTTCATGCCGTGGAGGCCGCTCGAGGTCTCGCCGTTCCTGCGCGGATTCTTCTCCGGGCGCGGCGCCGAGGTGGCGCTGAGCGAGCTGAAATGGATCGGTGTGCCGTGCGCGCTCGCGCTCGCCCTGTACGGCTTGCGCCGCCTGGCGGCGCGGCGGAGCAGATGAAGATCCGCATCCTCTCCGACCTGCACCTCGAGGCGGTCCCGTTCAACCCGCCACCGCGCCGGCGGACGTCGTGGTGCTGGCGGGCGACATCGACAACGGCGCGGAGGATCGAATGGGCGAAGGCGCGGTTCGACGCACCTCAGCGGGCACAAGACGGCCAGCGTCTATCGCCGGTACCGGATCGTTGACGAGGACGACGTCCGCCAAGCCTTCGCCCGAATGCAGGCGGACCTAACGGAGCGGACGGTGGGAACGGTGGTGCCGCTCAGCGAGGCTCGCGGGTCCATCCGAACGGCGACCCGCACAAATCCCGCACACCAGAAGGGGCGGCTCGTCGCCGCCCCTTCTAACTACACGGGATACTTGGTGGAGGGTAAGGGAGTTGAACCCTCGACCTCTGGAGTGCGATTCCAGCGCTCTCCCAACTGAGCTAACCCCCCGGACGGACCTTACGATACACCGGGGTCCGCGGGCTTGTCCACTCCGCGGCCGGTCCGGCCGGCAGGAGGCGCTGGCGACGAAGAAATGGACCTCCCTCCGTGCATGCCAACAGCCCCGCGATGACGCCGGTCAGGAACACGCCGTCGAAGGTGCCGGCGCCGCCGATCGAGACCACCGGCGCTCCCAGCGCGGCGATGCGCTCGAGGTTGAGGAGGTCCGCGCCGATCAGGGTGCCCTGGGACCCCGCGACGTAGGCCACCGGTGGCGCCCGCCGAAACGCCATCACCAGGGCGACCGCCGCCGCGACGATGGGGGGCACGGATCATCGGAGTCGATCACCCCACTCGCCCGATCGAGCCGGTCGCGCCGAGGCGCGTAGTCTTTCCGGCGGTCGGTCAGGACCCCGCCGGCGGCTGCATGGCCCGCAGGAACGGGCTGAAGAGGTCGATCGGGACCGGGAAGAAGGTGGTCGTGTTGCGCTCGGAGGCCACCTCGCGCATGGTCTGGAGGAAGCGGAGCTGCACGGCGATGGGCGTGGCGGCCAGGACGGTGGCCGCCTGGGCCAGCTTCTCGGCGGCCTGGAACTCGCCCTCGGCGTTGATGACCTTGGCCCGCCGCTCGCGCTCGGCCTCGGCCTGCTTGGACATGGCGCGCTGCATGTCCTGGGGCAGGTCCACGTGTTTGACCTCCACGTTGCTGACCTTCACCCCCCAGGGGTCGGTCTGCTCGTCGATGATCCGCTGGAGCTGTTGGTTGATCTTGTCCCGCGAGGACAGGAGGTCGTCCAGCTCCACCTGGCCGAGCACGCTCCGGAGCGTGGTCTGGGCGATCTGGGAGGTCGCGTAGAGGTAGTCCTCGACCTGGACCACTGCCTGCCGGGGGTCGATCACGCGGAAGAAGATGACCGCGTTCACCTTGACCGAGACGTTGTCCCGGGTGATGACGTCCTGGGGCGGCACGTCCATCGCGATGGTCCGCAGGCTCACCTTGACCATCTTGTCCACGAACGGGATCAGGAGGATGATCCCCGGCCCCTTGGCGGCGATCAGGCGGCCGAGCCGGAAGATGACCCCCCGCTCGTACTCCCGGAGGATCTTGATCGCCGAGAAGAGGAAGTAGAGGACGACGACGATGGCCGCGACCAGCGAGATGCTCAGTTCCATGATGTCCCCCGGTTTCTCCGCTTCCCGGCTAGACGCGCTTCACGCGCACGGTCAGGCCGTCGACGCCGACGATCCGGACCTGCTCGCCCTCCCCGATGCGGTCGCCCTCCGACACCGCGCGCCAGATCTCGCCGCGCACGAAGACCTGGCCGTCGGGGTCGATCGGCGTCCGCACCATCCCCACCTGCCCGATCAGGCCGTCGGAGCCGGTCGCCGGCCGCTGGAGCTGAGCCCGGATCCCGGCCGAGATGGCGAAGACGAAGATCCCCGCGGTGGCCGCCACCACCGGGACGATGACCTTCCACGAGACCGACAGCGGCAGCTCGGGGGTGTTGACCAGCATGAGCGAGCCGAGCACGATGGCGATGATGCCGCCGATCGTCAGCACGCCGTGGCTCACGATCTTGATCTCGGCGACCAGCAGGACGATGCCGAAGAGGATCAGCAGGAGCCCGGCGTAGTTGATCGGCAGGCTCTGGAAGGCGAAGAAGGCCAGGATCAGCGAGATGCCCCCGATGACGCCGGGCAGGATGACGCCGGGGTTGGCCAGCTCGAAGAAGAGCCCCAGCATCCCGAGCATCATGAGGACGTAGGCGACGTTCGGGTCGGTGATCAGGGCGAGGAAGCGATCGCGCCAGCCGACGTCGATGGGCCGGGCGGTGGCGTCCTTCGTCCGGAGCGTCACCATCCCGGCGGTCGTCTTGACCTGCCGCCCGTCGATCTTGGCGAGGAGGTCGGGCAGGCTGTCGGCGACGAGGTCGATGATCCCGAGCTTGAGGGCCTCCCGCTCGGTGGCCGAGACGCTCTGGCGGACGGCCTTCTCGGCCCACTCGACGTTCCGGCCCCGCTCCAGCGCCACCGTCCGGATGAAGGCGGCGGCGTCGTTCTCGATCTTCTTCATCGACTCCTTGTCGATCTGCCCGCCCCCGGCGGCCACCGGGTGGGCCGCGCCGATGTTGGTGGCCGGCGCCATGGCGGCGACGTGGGCGGCCATCGTGATGAAGGCCCCGGCCGAGGCGGCCCGGGCGCCGGTGGGCGAGACGTAGACGACCACCGGGATGGGCGCGTTCAGCATGTCCCGGACGATGGAGCGCATCGACCGCTCGAGGCCCCCGGGGGTGTCGAGCTGGATGACCAGGGCCGCGGCCCCCTCGGCCTTGGCCTGCTGGATGGCGCCGCTGACCAGCCGGACCGCGATCGGGCTGATGACCCCGTCGAGCTGGAGGGTGGAGACCGTGGCCGCGCCGGCCGGCCCGGCCGCGGCGAGCGCCAGGGCCAGGCCCAGGGCGGCCGGGAGTCGCCATCCGAGAGAGACAGCGAGGCCGCGTGGCGTCATGGGTGACCTCATGATAGCACGCGGCCGGCCCCCCGGGCCGCCGTCCGTCAGCGGTTCAGGGCCACCAGCGAGATGAACTCGAAGAGCAGGTTGGCCCCCAGGAGCGCGGTGATCTGCCCCGGGCCGTCGTACTGCGGCGCCACCTCGACGAGGTCGAAGCCGACGAAGTCGAGGCCCCGGAGCCCTCGCACGAGGCTCAGCGCCTCGTACGAGGTCAGCCCCCCGACCTCGGGAGTGCCGGTCCCGGGCGCGTAGGCCGGATCGACGGCGTCGATGTCGAACGAGAGATAGACCTTGCCGCCCCGGAGCCGGCTGTACTGCTCGACGGCCCAGCCGACCCCCTGCTCCTTGAGGGCCTCCACCCGCAGGACCGTGAACCCGTGCTGGGCCTGGAAGTCGAAATCTTGCGCGCTGTAGAGCGGTCCGCGGATCGCGACCTGGAAGGTCCGCCGCGGGTCGATCAGGTTCTCCTCGACGGCCCGCCGGAACATGGTGCCGTGAAAGTACCGGGAGCCGAAGTACTGGTCCCAGGTGTCGGGGTGGGAGTCGAAGTGGACCAGGGCCACCGGGCCGTGGCGCTTGGCGAGGGCCCGCAGGATCGGGAGCGCGATCGAGTGGTCGCCGCCGATGGAGACGGGGATGCAGCCGGCGGCCAGGATGGCGGTCACCTCCTGCTCGACGATCTCGTTGGTCCGCTCGATCGAGACCGGCGAGATGTCGATGTCCCCGTAGTCGGCGATCCGCAGCGCCTCGAAGGGTGAGACCTTGAGCACGGGATTCCACGGCCGGATCATGGATGACTGCGAGCGGATCTCGCGCGGGCCGAAGCGGGCCCCCGCCCGGTAGGAGGTGCCCCCGTCGTAGGGGATGCCGACCAGGGCCACGTCGAGGTCGGCCGGGTTCCGGTGGTGGGGCAGCCGCATGAAGGTCGGGATCTGGGAGAAGCGCGGGGACTTGAAGGCGTCGATCGGCTGGAACGGGTTGGTCATCTTCCCTCCGGCGCGGCAGCTTCCAGTGTGCGCAGGGCCTCCTCGCGGATGAGCTGCATGACCCGGCGCTTGAGCATGACGAAGGCCTCCGAGGTCAGGTGGTCCACGGTGCGGGGCCGGGGCAGCGGGACCTGGATCTCCTCGCGGATCCGCCCCGGCCGGGCGGTCATGACGAGGACGCGGTCGGCCAGGAACAGCGCCTCGTCGATGTCGTGGGTGACGAAGAGCACGGTCTTCGCGGCCTCCCCCCAGACGCGGAGGAGCAGCTCCCCCATCAGGGCGCGGGTCTGGGCGTCCAGCGCGCCGAAGGGCTCGTCCATGAGGAGCACGGCCGGGTCGTTGGCCAGCGCGCGGGCGATCGCCACCCGCTGCATCATGCCCCCGGACAGCTCCCGGGGGTAGACGTGCTCGAAGCCGCGGAGGCCGACCTGGCCGATGTAGCGGTGGGCCAGGGTCTCCCGCTCGCCGGCCGGCAGCCCCCGGAGGCGCGGCCCGAACTCGACGTTGCGCTTGACGGTGAGCCAGGGGAAGAGCGTGTAGGCCTGGAAGACCATCCCGCGGTCGGCCCCGGGGTCGGTGACCGGACGGCCGTCGAGGAGGACGCGGCCGCTGGACGGCGGGACGAGCCCGGCCACCAGGCGGAGGATCGTCGACTTGCCGCAGCCCGAGGTGCCCACCAGGACGGCGAACTCCTGGTCTTCGACCTCGAAGCTCACGTCGTCCAGCGCGGTGATCGACCTCGCCCCGGCGCGTCCGGTACCGCATCGTGAGCCGCTCGAGGGTCAGCCGCGCCACGGACCGCGCTCCGGCGCCGGGAAGGCTAGCCGGTCTGCTGCCGGGGATGGTCGGCGGCGACCTCGGCCCACGGACTGCCGCCGAGGAGCCGTTCCAGCACGCGCTCGACATCCGCGAGCGGCACGCGGATCTGCTCCATCGAGTCCCGGTCGCGGATGGTCACCTTCCCGTCCCCCTGCTCTCCCTTGGCCGCGTCGCCCACCGTCTGGACGTCCACGGTGACGCAGTAGGGCGTGCCGACCTCGTCCTGGCGCCGGTAGAGCCGCCCGATGGCGGCGGTGTCGTCGTAGACGGCGACCCAGCGCCGGGCGAGCCGGTCCCGGAGCGCCCAGGCCCGGGCGACGATGTCGTCCCGCTTCTTGAGGAGCGGCAGCACGGCGATCTTCACCGGCGCGATCTCGGGATGGAAGCGGAGGACCACGCGCTTCTCCCCGCGCACCTCCTCGGCGTGGTAGGCGTCGGTCAGGAAGGCCAGGAGGCTCCGGTCCACCCCGGCCGCCGGCTCGATGACGAACGGGACGACGTGGGTCTTCCGCTCGTCGTCGAAGTAGCGTGAGCGACTTCCCGCTCACCTCGGCGTGGCGGCGGAGGTCGTAGTCGGTGCGGTTGGCGATCCCCTCCAGCTCGCTCCAGCCGATGGCGAAGTGGTACTCGACGTCCACGCACCGCTTGGCGTAGTGGGCCAGCTCGTCCTTGCCGTGCTCGCGGAGCCGGATGTTGTCGGCCTGGATGCCGTAACGCTGGTACCAGGCGAAGCGCTCCTGGATCCAGACGTCGTGCCAGTGCTCGTCGGCCGGCTGGCCGTCCACGGTGTCGAGCGGGCTCACGAAGAACTCCAGCTCCATCTGCTCGAACTCGCGGGTGCGGAAGATGAAGTTCCCCGGCGTGATCTCGTTCCGGAAGCTCCGGCCGATCTGGGCGATGCCGAACGGGAGCTTGCGCCGCGTGGCCTGCAGCACGTTGTCGAAGTTGACGAACATGCCCTGGGCCGTCTCCGGCCGGAGGTAGGTCGCGGCCGCCTCGTCCTCCACCGGGCCCAGGAAGGTCTTCAGCATCAGGTTGAACTGCCGGGGCTCGGTCAGCTCGCCCTTGCCACACTCGGGGCAGAGCGTCCGCCGGGCGCCGCAGTGCTTGCACGGCTCGCCGGCCGGCACCTCGAACTTGTTGTCCTTCTTGGCCGGGCAGTAGTGCACCCACGTCTGGCTGTCCAGGTGGTCGGCCCGGAAGCGGCGCTTGCAGGCCCGGCAGTCCACCATCGGGTCGCTGAACCGCTCGACGTGGCCGCTGGCCTGCCAGACCCGGGGGTGCATGAGAATGGCCGCTTCCAGCCCGACCACGTCGCGGCGGAGGTGCACCGTGTCGCGCCACCAGAGGTTCCGGATGTTGCGGCGCAGCTCGACGCCCAGCGGGCCGTAGTCCCATGAGGAGCCGAGGCCGCCGTAGATCTCGCTGGACTGGAAGACGAAGCCCCGCCGCTTGCACAGCGAGACGAGCGTGTCCATGTCGACCATGAGGGAGAGCCTAGCACACGGGGCGAGCGCCCGCCACGCGGGCCGCTCCATTCCCTCTCCCCCGCCGGGGGACAGGGTCAGGGTGAGGGGGTCCTCCCGCGCCACGCATCGACCCTCACCCCGACTCTCTCCCTGGAAGGGAGAGGGAGAGGAGGGTCAGCCCGCCTTGGGGGACCAGGGCAGGAGCCAGCGGTGGAGGTACTTGAAGCACTGGTCGGTGGCGAGGCCGAGGAGCCCGATCACCATGATGCCCACGAAGATGCGATCGACGAAGAACCCGCGCATGGAGTTCAGGATCATGTAGCCGAGGCCCCGCTGAGCCGCGACCAGCTCGGCCACCACCAGGTACGTCCAGGCCCAGCCCATGGTGATGCGGAGGGTGTCCATCACCCCGGGCAGAGTCGCCGGGATGAGCACCCGGGACACCACCTGCCCCCGGCCCGCGCCCAGGGTGTACGAGACGTCGAGGAGGTCGCGCGAGACGTGGGCCGAGACGTCCGCGATGAGGATCATCTGCTGGAAGAAGGTGCCGATGAAGATGACGGCGACGCGGGCCTCGTAGTCGATCCCGACCCACAGGATCAGGAGGGGGATCATGGCGCTGACCGGCAGGTAGCGGACGAAGTTCACGACCGGCTCCAGCGTGGCCTCGGCCAGCGGGAACGAGCCCATGAGGATGCCGAGCGGGACGGCCAGGATCGAGGCCATGGCGAAGCCGGTGAAGATCACGAAGCAGGACGCGCGGATGTGGATCCACAGGGTGCCGTCGCCGACGAGCTCGATCCCGGTCTCCACCACCCGGTGGGGTGCGGGCAGGAAGTCGGCCCGCACGAGGCCGCCGTAGGTGAGGAGCGCCCAGCCACCGAGCATCGCCACGACCGTGAGGCCGCTGGCCGCCAGGTAGACGCGCGGCGGGATCGGCTCCTTCGGCTTGAGCCAGGAGGTCATCGAGCCCCCTCACCCTGCCCTCTCCCCCGAGGCGGGGGAGAGGGATTCGATCGCAGGGCGAGCGCTACTTCACGAAGGAGTGGTTGACCAGGTCCTTGGCGGTGACGCCCTTGGCCTGGAGCTTGCCGAAGCTCGCCCAGATGTCGAGGGCGTTCTGGACCACCTTGTTGATGTCCCCCGGCTTCTGGGCGGTCCCGAAGAACTTGACGTTGCCGTCCCGGTTGTAGAACTTCACGCCGTCGAGCGTCTCGGCGAAGACCTTCGGGTCCTTCAGCCAGTCGCCGAGGCCCTTGGACATGATCTCGAGCGACTCCGGCTTGTTCTTCTCGTAGTAGGCCACCGCCTTGTTCCAGGCGTTGACCACGCCCTGGATCTCCTTGCCGCGCTTGGCGATCACCTCGCGGGGGAAGATCAGGACGTCGCTGATGAGCCCGGGCGTCTTCGACGAGTCCACCAGGATCTGGCCGTGGGGGGCGTTCTTGCTCTTGGTGAGCCAGGGCTCCCAGGTGACGGCGGCGTCCACCTTCTCGGCGACGAACGCGGCGCCGGCATCCCCCTGCTTCATGTTGACGACCTCGATGTCCTTCTGCGACATCCCGGATTCCTTCAGGATCACGTTCAGGAAGAACTGGGAGACCGAGCCCTCGTTGACCGCGACCTTCTTGCCCTTCAGGTCCTTGACCGACTTGATCTCCTTGCGGGCCACGATGCCGTCCCCGCCGGCCGAGTCGTCCAGGGCCAGGACGTACTGGTACTCCTTGCCGGTCTTCAGGTAGAGGACCATGGTGTCGATCGTCGAGACCACGCCGTCGAGCCGCCCGGCGGCCAGGGCGAAGAAGCCCTCCTTGGGGTCCTCGATGTTGACCAGGTCGACGTCGACCTTCTCTTCCTTGAAGAAGCCCTTCTCCTTGGCGATGAAGAGCGGGCCGTACCCCACCCAGATCGAGTACCGGATCTTCAGGGGCTCGGCCGCCGCCACCGTCGACAGACCGGCGACCACCACGACCACCAGCACCCACGCGAGCCATCGTTTCATGGCGTTCCTCCCTTGGAGACGGACGGTCAGTGAACGGAGGGCCGGAGCCCGAACACATCGTGGGCCCGCCGCAGCCCGGCGGCCAGCGCCTCGATGTCCTGGGGCGTCGTGTAGACGGAGAAGCTCGCGCGGGTCGTGCCGGCCACGCCGAGCCGCCGCGCCAGCGGCTGCGCGCAGTGGTGCCCGGCCCGCACGGCGATGCCTTCGGTATCCAGCGCGGCCGCCAGGTCGTGCGGGTGGATGCCAGCCAAGTTGAACGAGACCACCCCCACGCGCAGCGCCGGGTCCCGCGGGCCGTAGAGCGTGAGGTCCTCCACCTCGCCGAGCTCGGCCAGCGCCTGGCGAGTCAGCGCGGCCTCGTGGGACTGGATCGCGTCCCAGCCCAGGGCCTCGAGGTAGTCGATGGCCGCGCCGAGGCCGATCGCCTGGGCGATCGGGGGCGTGCCCGGCTCGAAGCGCCACGGGAGGTCGTTCCAGGTGACCCGATCCAGCCAGACCTCCTTGATGATCTCGCTCCCGCCGAAGGCGGGCTCGAGCGGCTCCATGATCTCCCGGCGGCCGTAGAGGACGCCAATCCCGGTCGGCGCGCCCAGCTTGTGACCCGACAGCGCGTAGAAGTCGACGCCGAGGCCGGCCACGTCCAGCGGCAGGTGCGGCGCGGCCTGGGCCCCGTCGATCAGGACCCGCGCCCCCGCGGCCTGGGCGCGCTCGACCAGCTCGGCCACCGGGTTCACGGTGCCCAGCACGTTCGACACGTGCGTGAGCGCCACCAGCCGGGTCCGCCGCCCGAGTAGCTGGTCGAGCCCCGACAGGTCCAGCAGCCCGTCGTCGGTGACTGGGATGTAGCGGAGCTTCAGCTTGAGCTCGCGGGCCAGGAGGTACCAGGGCACCAGGTTCGAGTGGTGCTCCATCTCGGTGAGGAGGATCTCGTCCCCTTCGACCAGGGCCCGCCGGGCCCAGGTGTGGGCGACCAGGTTGATCGCCTCGGTCGTCCCCTTGGTGAAAACGATCTCCTCGCGGTGGCGAGCGCCGAGGAAGCCCCGGACCCGGTCCCGGGCCGCCTCGAACATCTCCGTCGCCTCTTCGCCGAGCGTGTGGATCGAGCGATGGACGTTGGCGTTGGAGCGCTCGTAGTAGGCGCGCAAGACGTCGAGGACGGCCCGCGGCTTTTGGGCGGTCGCCGCCGAGTCGAGGTAGACGAGCCGCCGCCCCCCGATGGTCCGCTCGAGGATCGGGAAGTCGCCGCGAACCCGCTCGCCGAGCGTCACGCCCGCACGGGAGCGCCGGCCAGGGCGGCGCGCAGGACGTCCAGGGGCAGCGTCACGCAGCGGAGCCGTGAGGAGCGGATCTCGGCCTGGAGGGCGCGGAGGAGCGTGTCCCGGTCCACCCGCAGGGCCTCCCGCACCGGCCGGCCCTCCACCATCTCGGCCAGCAGGTCGGCGGACGCCAGCGCGATCGCGCAGGCGTCGCCCCGGTAGCGGACCGCCCCGATCTCGGCGCCGGGATCGAGCCGCACCTCGACCCGGATCCGGTCGCCGCAGAGCGGGTTCACGTCCTCGTGGACCGCGTCGGGAGCGTCCAGCTCGCCGAGGTAGCGGGGGTGCCTGAAGCGGTCGAGGATGACGTCGCTGTAAAGCGTGGCCACGGGGTCACCGTAGCACACACGTCCCGTTCGGGCAACTCGGGAGCGGAGTTACGACGCGGAGTGCCTAGACGGTTTGAAGTCTCAAAGCCCTCGCAGAGTCACGTTTTCGTGGGGCAGGGCCGAGGAGTGAGCAGCGCCCACAGGCCGAAGGCCGTCCCGAAGGACGCAGGGAGTCGCCGACCGCGGGCGTACTCCTGTACGCCGAGGATCGGCGACGACCCCAAAGGCCGAAGGCCGTCCGAAACGACGACGCGATGCGAAGCTCATCGGCCCTGCCCTACTCGGGGAGCGCGCCGCGGTCCTGGCCGGCCCGGTACGGCGGGAAGCGAAAGGCCATGTCGCGGTTGAGGAGACCGCCGTGGCCGAAGGCGGCCAGCTCGCTCGCTCCCACCGGTTCCCCGACCAGGAGGCGCGGCAGGACGAGGTCGAACATCGTGGCCTGGGAGAACATCCCGCAGGACGGCATGCCGAGGACCGGCAGCGGGCCGAGCGCGGCGACCCAGAGGAGGCTCCCGGGATGGGCCGGCACCCCCCGCCGGAGGAATCGGCCGCCGAGGCGCTCGAGGGCGCCGAAGACCGGGTCGAGCGGGTCCAGCGCGTTGGCGCCGGCCGCGACCACGAGATCCGCGCCGCCCACGCGGGCCGTCTCGATGGCGCGGGCCAGCGCCGCGGGATCGGCATCGACGAACTCGAGGTGGCCGAGTCGCGCGCCGAACCAGGCCAGCTTCTCGCGCAACGCCGCTTCGAACCGGGACCGGGCCGACGGCTGGAGGCTCGCCGGCGCCACTGCGGCGACGGTGAGCGCCCGGAAGCTCCGGACCGTGACGAGGCCCCCGGCGGTCCCACAGCGCGCCTCGGCGTCGCGGACCGTGGCCTCGGGAATGACCAGTGGCGTCACCTTTGCCCGCGCCACCACCTCGCCTGCGTCCACCACCTGGGCGTCGTAGAGCGTGTACACGGCGATGCCGTCGAGGCCGTTGACCCCGGCCAGCCCCTCGATGCGCACTCCGAGCAGCCCGCGGTGTTCGGCGACCAGCGCCCACTGACCGCCGGCCGCGTCGCGGACGCGCACGCCCGGCCCCGCCGCCGCCCGCGCCAGCCGCTCGCCGGCCGGATCCTCGTGGAGGTCACCCGGCTCCATCTCGATGAGGTGAACGTCGCCCTGAGCGATGTCGGCGAGCCGGGCGGCCGCCGCCGCGTCCAGCACCTGGCCCTTCCGGAGGGCGGGCTTCCCCGCCCCGTCGTGGACGTCGTGGCAGAGGACCCAGCCGGCCAGACGCTCGGGGCCGAGCTCGGCGGGGCGAACCGCGTGGGTCTTCACGCGGCGCTACCTCGCCGCTCAGCCACCAGCGGGCGGCCGGTGGCGCCGTAGCGAGTCGCCACGATCTCGGCCAGGATGGCGAGCGCGATCTCCGGCGCGCTCCGGGCGCCGAGATCCAGGCCGATCGGCACCCGGATCCGGGCCAGCGCGTCCTCAGCCACGCCCTCTTCGCGGAGGAGCTTCAGGATCGCCTCGCCCCGGCGGCGACTCCCGAGCATGCCGACGTAGCCGGCGGGCGTGGCCAGGACGTGACGGAGGACAGGAAGGTCGTACTTGTAGTCGTGGGCGACGAGCACCACCGCCGTGGACGGCAGCAGCACGACGCGGCTGGTCACCTCGGACGGGATCCCGACGACCAGCTCGTCGACGTCGGGGAAGCGCTCCCCGGTCGCCAGGCGGGGCCGCCCGTCCACGACCACGGTGCGGAAGCCGAGGGTCCTGGCCAGGGTCACCAGTGGCATCGCCACGTGGCTGGCGCCGACGACCAGGAGCGTGGGCGGCGGCATGTGGATCTCGAGGAAGCACCGGACCCCGGGCTCGGATCCGAGCACGACCGTCCGTGAGGCGCCGGTGGCGAAGCCCGCCGTGGCCTCGCGCTCGGCCGCGGTGTCCAGCGCCGAATCCCCCAGCGTGCCGACCCGCCGGCCGTCGTCCAGGAGGAGGAGCTTGGCGCCGGCGTTGGGGGCATCCATCCGGGTCAGCAGGGCGCCGGCGCGGCCGCCGGCCACGTGGCCCCGCAGCGTCTCGTAGAACGGCAGCGCGCCGCCCGGCTCGTCCCTGTCCTCCCCGAGCGCGACCGGCTCGAGGAAGACCTCGATGGTCCCGCCGCAGGTGAGGCCGATCTCCCAGGCGTCCTCGTCTCCCAGCGACAGCTCCAAGAGGCGCGGGGAAGACGCGGCCAGGACGTCCTCGGCCTCCGCCATCACCTCGGCGTCCACGCAGCCGCCGATCGTGACCGAGCCGAGGATCCGCCCGTCCTCCCCCACCCACATCTTGGCGCCTTCCTTGCGAGGCGTGGTGCCCCGGGTGCTGACGAGCGTCGCGAGGGCGGCGCGCCCCTCGACGTGGCGAAGCTGGTCGATCTGATCGAAGAACTCGCTCACGCTGCCCATTCTACTCCTCGTCAGTATCGCTCAGGGCTTCAGATGACGGGCGAGCGCCTTGAGCGATTCCAGGTTGTGCGCCGGCAGGAACGCGTCGCACGTGCGGGAGCGCGGCCACCATGCCCTGGGTGAGCGGCTGGTAGTCGGGGCTGCCGAGCAGCGGGTTGAGCCAGATCACCTTGCCCGCGCGCCGGCGGATCTGGACGAGCGCGTCGGCCAGGATGGCCGGCTCCCCGGTGTCCCAGCCGTCCGACAGCACCAGCACCACGGTGTCCCGGTCGAGGAGCCGCCGCCACTCCTGGTTGAAGGCCCGGAGGCTCTCGCCGATCTTGGTGCCGCCCGACCAGTCCCGGACGTCGCCGAGCCGGGCCAGCGCGCGGCCGTACGTCTCGCCCTGCAGCTCCTCGGTGATGCGGGAGAGCCGGGTGGAGAACACGAAGGTCTCCATGCGGCCGAGCTGGTTCTGGAGGGCGTAGAGGAACTGGATCAGGAGGCGGCTGTAGAGGTCCATCGACCCGGAGACGTCGCACAGGACGACCAGCTTCGTCTTGAGGATCTTGCGCTGGCGCCGCGCCAGCTCGACAGGCTCCCCGCGCGTGAGGGTGCTCCGCATCGTCCGGCGGAGGTCCACCCGCCCGTGCCGACGGGACGGCTTGAGACGCCGGCTCCGCCGGGTGGCGAGCCGGCGGGCGAGCTGGGCGGCCAGTCGAGCCACCTCCTCCAGCTCGTCGGCGCCGAAGGCCGAGAAGTCCTTGCCCATCACGGCCTCGAGGTCCGACAGCCCGGGGAGGCCCACCGGCTCGCCCTCCCCCTCGCCGACCTCGCTCCACTCGGCGAACTCCAGCGCGGCGTCCTTGGCCCGCGGGAAGTGGGGTTCGACGGCCGAAGGCTCCTCGTCCCCACCGGGCGGGGCCGGCCCCACCGGGCCGGCTCGCCCACCCCAGAAGGCGTCGAAGGCGGCGTCGAAGGTGGCGAAGTCCTCGGGGCGGGTGACGAGCACCGTTCGCAGGGCGCGGTGAACCTCGTCCCGATCGCCCAGGTCGATCAGCTCGAGCGCCTGCACGGCGTCGCGGCTCTGACCGGGCGTTATCCCCAGGCCCCGGGCGCGGAGGAGCCGGCAGAAGCGCACCGTGGCAGAGAGCAGATCGCTCGGGACCGGACGGGTGAGGGCGGTCAGGTCAGCTCTCCAGGATCTCCGTCAGCCGCCCGGCCGCCAGCTCGGTCTCGAGGCGCTTGACGTCGTCGACCTCCTTCAACACGCAGCCGAGCGTCTCCCGCATGAGCTCGGCGTCCAGGTGGTCGGCGTGGAGCGCGGCCAGGGCCGCCGCCCAGTCCAGCGTCTCCGCCACCCCCGGCACCTTGGCCAGCTTCATGCGACGCAGGCTCTGCATCACGCGGCCGATCTGCCCGGCCAGGCGCTCGTTGACCCCGGGCACCTTGGTGCGGAGGATCCGGATCTCCTTCTCGTAGGACGGGTAGTCGATCCAGAGGTAGAGGCAGCGGCGCCGAAGCGCGTCCGAGAGGTCGCGCGATCGGTTCGACGTCAGGACCACGGCCGGCCGCCGGGTCGCCCGGATCGTCCCGATCTCGGGGATGGTGACCTGGAAGTCGGAGAGCACTTCCAGCAGGAAGCTCTCGAACTCGAGGTCGGCGCGGTCGATCTCGTCCACCAGCAGGACGGGCGGCTTCCCGTCCTGGCTGATCGCCTGGAGGAGCGGACGCTTGAGGAGGAACGGCTCCGAGAAGATGTCGGCCTCCTTCTCGGCCACCGAGCGGTCCTCGCGCTCCTCCAGCTTGATGCGCAGGAGCTGCTTCGGGTAGTTCCACTCGTAGAGCGCGGTGGAGGCGTCGAGCCCTTCGTAACACTGGAGCCGGATCAGGTTCGTTCCCAGGACCTGGGCCAGGACCTTGGCGATCTCGGTCTTCCCGACGCCGGCGTGGCCCTCTACCAGGAGGGGCTTCCCCAGCGCCATCCCGAGGTGGACTGCCGTCGAGATGGCGGGGTCGGTGATGTAGGCGGCCCCTTCCATCAGGGCCTGGATCTTGCGGATCTCTTCGCGCATGCGGGCTCCTTGGATTGAGATCGGGTTCGGCCGGGCGGTGCCCGGGACCTCATTGTAGCGCAGGACCGGGCGCCGGACCGGGCCGCCCCCCGATCGACTCGTAGTCACCCCACGTGTCCACGTCCGGCGGAATCAGGTCGTCAACCGGCACCTCGACGACCCGCCCGGGGTCGCGCGCAACCACGCCACGCCCCCCAGTGTCGCCGGTCACGGCGCGCAGCTCGTCGAAGAGGCCGGCCGCGAAGAGGACGGGGTTCCCGCGGCCATCCCGGTAGCGCGGAACCACGATGGGGCGGCCGCTCGCGCGAAAGGCGGACACCAGCTGGCCGATGAGGGCGGGGTCTGGCAGTGGCTGGTCCCCCAGGGCCACCACGACGGCCTCGGTGGCGGGTCCGAGCGCGTCCAGACCGGCGCGGAGCGAGGTGGACTGCCCCTCCGCGTACCGCGGGTTCACGACGGTCCGGACGGGGAGCCCGGCCAGCGCGGCGCCGACCGCGTCGGCATCGCGGCCCAGCACGACGACGACGTCGTCGAGGCCGGCGGCGATGACCCGCTCGACGGAGAGCCGGATGAGCGGCCGTCCCTCCGCCACGGGGAGGAGGAGCTTCTGCCGCCCCATCCGGCTCCCCATCCCGGCGGCCAGGACGACCGCCGCGATGGTCATCCGTCAGGGGGGGAGTCCCAACCACGGGATCGCCGGGACGCGCTCGGCCTTCGGCCTCGCGTCCGTCCCGCCCCTCCGGTGGTCCCCCCCTGAACCCCCCCACCTGGGGGTGACGGGTACCCGCGCCGCCGGGACATCGGCGCGACGGCCTCCGGCGCGGCGTGCACGGCGATACTGCATCTCGGGAGACTCCCGACCGCCCTCCCCTTGCCTCCCCCACCTGGGGGTCGTACGTTCCCGGCCGCGAGTTCCTCGCGCGGGCGGCGGCCGCCTCCAGGGCGCGGCGGGCGTAGACGCGCGTCAGGTGCTGCTTGTACTCGACCGAGCCCTGGAGGTCGGCGTTCATCGCGATGCCGTCGGCGGCCTTCTCGGCCGCCGCCGCGATCGACTGCGCGTCGAGGGCCTTGCCAGCCAGGGCGGCCTCCACCCCCGTGGCGCGTGTGGCCTTGGCGCCGACGCCGGTCACGGCGACGCGCGCCGCCTGGCACTTGCCACCGCTCACCGCGAGCACGACGGCGACGCCGACCACCGCGAAGCGTGACGCCGGGTGCGGATGCTTCACGTAGGCCATGCCGCTGCCGGCCGCTGGCACCGGGATGCGGACCTCGGTCAGGACCTCGTCCGGCGCGAGGGCGGTGGTCAGGAGGTCCTTGAAGAAGTCGTCGGCCTTGATGGTCCGCGCGCCCTTCGGCCCGGTCGCCCGGAGCTCGGCGCCGAGGGCCAGCACGACCGCCGGCCAGTCGGCGGCGGGGTCGGCGTGGGCCAGGCTGCCGCCGATCGTCCCCCAGTTGCGCACCTGGGGGTCGCCGATCATGGCGCCGGCCTCGGTGAGGATCGGGCACTTCGCCTTGAGCGAGGCGTTGGACTCGATCGCGTAGTGGGTGGTCAGGGCGCCGATCACGATGGCGCCGCCCTCCTCCCGCACGCCGGAGAGCCCGCTGACCCGCCGGAGGTCGATGACGTGCTTGGGGCTGGTCAGCCGGAGCTTCATGAGCGGGATCAGGCTGTGGCCCCCCGCCAGGAGCTTGGCGTCGTCCTTGTGCGTCCCGAGGAGCCGGACGGCCTCCTCGACGGTGCCGGGCCGATGGTACTCGAAGCTGGCCGGATACATTCGGATCCTCCCTCTCGGTCGGCGCGCCTCGGGCCAGGAGGCCCTCGGGACGCGCCGACCTCTGGCTTACTTCTTTCGCGCGGCCGACACCGCCGCCCAGATGCGGGCGGGCGTCAGCGGCAGATCGATGTGCGAGATGCCCAGCGGGGCGAGCGCGTCGAGCACCGCGTTCGCCACCGCCGCCGTGGAGGCGATGGTGCCGGTCTCGCCGGCGCCCTTGATCCCCATCGGGTTCACGGGCGTCGGCGTCTCGGTCCGGTCGGTCTCGAAGGACGGCAAGTCGCCCGCCTTCGGGAGCGCGTAGTCCATCATGCTGCCGGTGACGAGCTGGCCGCCGTCGTCGTAGGCCGCGTACTCCCAGAGGGCCTGGGCCACGCCCTGCGCGATGCCGCCGTGAACCATGCCGTCCACGATCATCGGGTTGATGACCCGTCCGACGTCGTCCACCGCGACGTAGCGCAGGATCTTCACCTTGCCGGTGTCGACATCGACCTCGACCACCGCGATGTGGGTGCCGAAGGGGTAGACGAAGTTCGAGGGGTCCCAGAAGGAGGTCGCTTCCAGCCCGGGCTCGAGCCCCTTCGGGAGGTTGTGGGCCAGGTAGGCCATGAGCGTCACCTCGCCGAAGGTCTTGGCCCGGCCAGGCGAGCCCTTCACGAAGAACTTCCCCTCGGCGTAGTCCATGTCCGCCTCGTTGGCCTCCAGGAGGTGGGCGGCGATCTTCTTCCCCTTCTCCTTGATCTTCTGGATCGAGGCATAGATGGCGGAACCGCCGACCGCCGCCGAGCGGCTCCCGTAGGTTCCCATGCCGAACGGGATGGCGGCCGTGTCGCCGTGCACGATCTCGACGTCCTCGTAGGGGATCCCCAGCTCGTCGGCGGTGAGCTGGGCGAAGGTCGTCTCGTGGCCCTGACCGTGGGAGTGGGAGCCGGTGAAGACCGTGATCTTCCCGGTCGGGTGGACGCGCACCTGGGCGCTCTCCCACAGGCCGGCCTGGGCGCCGAGGGCGCCGGCGACCGCGGACGGGGCGACGCCGCACGCCTCGATGTACGTGGAGAAGCCGATGCCCAGGTGCCGGCCCTGCTTGCGGGCGCTCTCCTGATCGGCGCGGAGCTTCTTGTAGTCCAGCATCTGGAGGGCGCGATCGAGGGCCGGGCCGTAGTTCCCGCTGTCGTACTGGAGCGCGACCGGCGTCTGGTAGGGGAACTTCGCGGCCGGGATGAAGTTCTTCCGCCGGAGCTCGACCGGATCCATCCCGATGGCCTTGGCCGTCAGGTCACACATCCGCTCGACCAGGTAGGTCGCCTCGGGGCGTCCGGCGCCGCGGTAGGCGTCCACGGGGGTCGTGTTGGTGAACGCCCCGACGACCTCGCAGTAGATGGTCGGCATCTCGTAGACGCCCGACAGGAGGCAGCCGTAGAGGTAGGTCGGGATGAGCGGCGCGAAAGTCGAGAGGTAGGCCCCGAGGTTGGCGTTGGTCGTCACCCGGAGGGCGACGATCCGGCCGTCCCGGTCCACCGCCATCTCGGCATCCGTGAGGTGGTCCCGCCCGTGGGCGTCGGTCAGGAACGACTCCCGCCGCTCGGCGGTCCACTTCACCGGCCGGCCCAGCTTCCTCGAGGCCCAGGTGGCCGTGACCTCTTCCGGGTAGAGGAAGATCTTGGACCCGAAGCCGCCGCCCACGTCCGGGGCGATGATCCGCAGCTTGTGCTCCGGGATGCCGAGGACGAACGCCCCCATCAGGAGCCGGTGGACGTGGGGGTTCTGGGACGTGACCCACACCGTGAAGTCGCCGGTGGCCGGGTTGTAGGAGGCCATCGACGCGCGCGGCTCGATGGCGTTCGGGATCAGGCGCTGGTTGACCAGCCGCTGCTTCACTACGCGGGCCGCCGACTTGATGGCGGCGTCGGTCTTGTCCTTGTCACCGATCGACCACCGGAACGCGACGTTGCCGGGAGCGTTCGCGTGGAGCTGCGGGGCGCCGGCGGCGACGGCCTTCTCGCCGTCGGTGACGGCCGGCAGCACCTCGTAGTCCACGTTCACCGCGTCGGCCCCGTCCCGGGCGGCGTAGGCGCTCTCGCCGATGACGACGGCGACGGCGTGGCCGACGAAGTGAGCCGTGCCGGTCGCGATCACCCGGTACTCGGGGATCTTCAGGTCCGGGAGGAGCCAGCCGCAGGGTAGCGGGCCGACCCCGCCCTCGGCCAGGTCCTTGCCCGTGAAGGCAGCCACCACCCCCGGGACCTGCCGGGCCTTCGACACGTCCACCCGGCGGAGCCGCGCGTGGGCGTGGGGGCTCCGGACGAAGACGGCATAGGTCTGGCCCGGCAGCTTGACGTCGTCGGTGTAGACCCCCTTGCCGGTGATCAGGCGCGGGTCCTCGCGGCGCTTGATGCTCGCACCGAACAGCTTGGCCGATGCCATGGCGGCCCCCCTACTTCATCTTCTCGGCCGCGTACTGGATGGCGCGGACGATGTTGTGGTACCCCGTGCACCGGCAGAGGTTGCCCTCCAGGTGATGGCGGATCTCCGCGTCAGTCGGGCTCTTGTGACGCTGCAGGATCTGATAGGCCGCCATGATCATACCGGGGGTGCAGAAGCCGCACTGGAGGCCGTGCTTCTCCCAGAAGCCTTCCTGGATCGGGTGGAGCTTCCCGTCCTTGGCCAGGCCCTCGATGGTCATGACGTCGGCGCCGTCGGCCTGTACCGCGAACAGCGTGCACGCCTTGGCCGAGATGCCGTTGACCAGGATGGTACAGGCGCCGCACTGGCTGGTATCGCAGCCCACGTGCGTCCCTGTGAGGTTGAGCACGTCGCGCAGGTAGTGGACGAGGAGCAGTCGGGGCTCCACGTCGGACGCGTGCGCCGTGCCGTTGACCGTGACTTGGATCTTCACCGCTGACCTCCGTTCGGTTGAGTGGCGAGGAGCGCGTCGGGTCCGGGAGGATTAGTGGCTGGATGTCTTGCCGATCTCCGTCTCGAGGGCCGAGAAGAACTGTTCCATCAGCATGCGAGAGGCGGCGCCGAGCAGTCGCTGCCCGACTGCCGCGATGACGCCGCCGACCTGCGCCTCACCGCGGATGGTGACCCGGGTTCCGCCGTCTTCCTCGGTCAGCGTGAGCCGGCCCTCACCCTTGACGAACCCCGGCCGGCCACTCCCCTCGACCCGGAGCGTGTAGCCCTCCGGGGGCTTCTTGTCCAGCAGCGCGAGCTTTCCCTGGTAGACGCCCTTCACCGCCGACACGCCGACCGAGAGCGTGGCCTCGAACTCGTCGGGGCCGATCGGGTCGAGCCGTTGGCAGCCGGGCGTAGCCCGAGCCAGGACCGCCGGGTCCGTGAACACGGCCCAGACGCGGTCGCGCGGGGCGCTGAAGTGATGGGTTCCGTCCAGGGTCATACGTCAGGAGGCAACGAAGGCTGGGCTACCGTAACTCCCTGCGAAACGACTGTCAAGGTGGTGCTCCTCGGCTGCATCAGTGGGTCGCGGTCATCCCGGCGAAGTTGGCCAGGCCGACCTGGCCGACATAGCCGACCAGCTGCACGACGATGCCGGCCAGGAAGAGGCCCCACCCCGCGGCCGCCGCCAGGCGGATCTCGCGGGGCCAGCGCTCGCGCGGCAGGCTGACGCCATCGCCCGCCCACGACCACCAGGCGGCCACCAGGAGCAGCACACCGCCCCCCAGGATGGCCAGGATGAGTCCGGTGGTCACGCTGTGCATCATGGGAGCCTCCACGGTGTTCTCCTTTCCTTTCCGTTACGACGGGCTCGCCCCGCCGGCCGGGGCGTCCCCCAGGAGCGTCCGCCCCTCGGCCCGGGCCCGCTCGAGCACCTCGCGGACCGGCAGGCCGCGCGCGCGGGCGATGCAACGGACCTCTTCGAACTCCGGGGTCACCGTGACCGGCCGGCCCTGGAGTCGGGACACCTTGAAGGTGAGGGGCCCCAGCGAGGTCGGCAGGCGGACCAGCTCCCGCGGCAGCCGGGTCCGCACGTACTCGTGCCAGCGCACGCCGATGGTCGTCGTCTCCCGGAAGAGGAGCGCCGCCAGCTCCCCGACCCGCTCGGGGGTGGCGAAGGCGGTCAGGACCACGCCGGGACGGCTCTTCTTCATGATGACCGGCGTCAGGTACACGTCGAGCGCGCCCGCCTCGAAGAGCTGCTCCATCAGCGGCTCGTAGAGCTGGGGCGACATGTCGTCGATCGTCGTCTCGATCGCGGTCAGCCTCTCGGTCTCGGCGTCGGCCGCCTGCCCTTCCCCGAGGAGGACCCGAAGCAGGTTCGCGATCGGGAGCGTCCGAGTCCCGGCCCCCCAGCCCTGGGTCTCCAGCCGCATCGCCGGCATCGGACCGGGGGCCGCCAGGGTCGTCAGGATGGCGGCGCCGGTGGGCGTGACCAGCTCGGCCTGGACGCCGTTGTCGTAGACCGGGAAGCCGCGCAGCAGCTCGACCGTGGCCGGGGCCGGGATGGGCAGCCGTCCGTGGGCGCTCTCGATGGTCCCGCCGCCCACGGGGAGCGGCGAGACGTGGACCGCCTCGACGCCCAGGGCATCGAGCCCGGCGACGGCTCCCACCACGTCCACCAGCGTGTCGAGGGCGCCCACCTCGTGGAAGTGGACCGCGTCCACCGGAACCCGGTGGACGCGTGACTCGGCCTCGGCGAGCCGCCGGAGGATCGCGATCGCCCGGCTCCGCACGAGCTCCCCCAGCCCACTCCGCTCGATCGGGGCCACCATGGCCGCCAGGTCGTGGAAGTGGGCGCCGGGGTCGGTGTCCACGACCAGGTGGGTCCCGCGCAGGCCGCCGCGCTCGACCGGCCGCGCCTCCAGGCGCCAGCCGCCGACCTCGAGGGCGCGGAGGGCCTTCTCGATGGCGGCGAGCGGGCAGCCGGCGTCCACGAGGGCGCCCAGGATCATGTCGCCGCTGGCCCCGGCGGGGCAGTCGAAGTACGCGAGTTTTATTCGAGACCCCCCCCACCCCCGACCCCTCCCCACCTGCCGGGGGGAGGGGGGGCGGCCCGCGGCAGAGTGTCAGCGCAGCAAAGTCCGAGCATGAGCGGTCAGCTCGGCTTGAAGGAGCGGTCGAGGGCGACGTCGAGGAGGGTGGGCTCGCGGCGGCCGAGGGCCCGGGCCAAAGCGGGGGCGACGTCCGGGAGCTTCTCGATCCGCTCGGCCTCCACGCCGAAGGAGCGGGCCAGGCCCACGAAGTCCACGCGGGGATCCTCGAGGTCCATGCCGACGTAGCGGTCGTGCTGGGCGGCCAGCCCCTTCATCGCGTGGACCCGCTGCTTGAGGATCCGGTAGGAAGAGTTGTTCAGGATGACGAAGACGGCCGGCACCTTCTCGTGGGCGGCCGTCCACAGCGCCTGGCAGGTGTAAAGGGCGCTGCCGTCCCCGATCAGCCCGACCACCGGCCGGTCCGGCAGCGCGAGCTTCACGCCGATCGCGGCCGGGAGGCCCCAGCCGATGCCGCCGCCCCGGAGACCGAAGAAGCTCCGCGGGTCCTCGCTCCGGAGGAACATCCGGAGCCCCGCCCCCGACGAGACGCTCTCGTCGACCACGACCGCCTCGGCCGGCAGGGCCTCGGCGATCGCGTGCATGAGGGCGAGCGGGCTGATGGGCACCCGGAGCGCGTCGGCCCGGGCTCGCACGGCCAGCTCCTCCCGGTGGCGCGCCTTCGCCGCCCGCGCCGCCTCCAGGCGCTGCCGCGCCCGGCTCCGCTGCTCGGCCGTCAGCCGGGCTTCCAGGGCGGCGGCCAGGTCGGGCAGCGTCGCTTTCGGGTCGCCGAGGATCGCGACGCGGGTCGGGTAGTTCTTCCCCAACTCCCACGGGTCCACGTCGAGGTGGACGATCGCCAGCTCTTCCGGCATGGGATCCAGGTCCGACGGCAGCGACATCGTCAGGAGGTCGGCGCCGACGGAGAAGAGAACGTCTCCCTGTCCCAGGGCCTGCCGGACGGCGGCCGCCTGGCGGACGAGCGCGCCGCGGAAGAGCGGATGCGACGCCGGGAAGGACGCCGTGTTCGGGATCGCCTCCGCGTAGACGGTCGCCCCGAGCAGCTCCGCGACCCGGACCAGCTCGGCGAGGGCGTCGGCCTGGGCGACGCCGTCCCCCGCCATGATGAGCGGGCGCTCGGCGCCCGCCAGCAATTCGGCGGCGGCCTCGATCGCGGCGCGATCGCCGCGAATGCGGTGAGCCACCCGGGTGGGCTGCCCGAGGTCCAGCTCGGCCTCGGCGTTCAGGACGTCGGCCGGCAGCGACAGGAACACGGGGCCGGTCGGCGGCGCCAGGGCGGTCTTGGCGGCGCGGTGGACGGCGCGCGGCAGGTCGTGAAGCCGGCGGACCTCCGACGACCACTTGACGAAGGGCCGGGCGATCGGCGGCAGGTCGGCCCAGAGGATCGGCTCCGTGAAGTTGAAGCTCTGGTCGTGCTGGCCGGCCGTCAGCAGGAGCGGCGCCCCCGCCTTCTGGGCGTCGTACAGCATCCCGAGAGCGTTGCCGAGGCCGGGCGCGACGTGCACGTTCACGACGGCGAGCTTCCCCGAAGCCTGGGCGTAGCCGTCGGCCATCGCCACGACCGCCGCCTCCTGGAGCCCGAGCACGTAACGGATGCCCGGCTCGGCCACGAGGCCGTCCATGAGCGGCAGCTCGGTGGTCCCGGGGTTCCCGAAGAGATACTCCACCCCCTCCTGGCGCAAGAGCTCCAGGAACGCCCGCTTCCCAGCCATGAACGGCATCGCGATCCTCTTCTTCCGGCGCTAACCAGATCTAGTCAGGAAGCTGTCGTGAGGGCGCTTCGCGCACGAACCGGGTTAGCGCCGGGCCGAGAACCGAGCAGCCCCCACAGGCCGAAGGCTGTCCGATCGACGCAGGGAGTCGCCGACCGGAGGCGTACTCCGAGTACGCCGAGGATCGGCGACGACCGAGGACGACCATAGGCCGGGACGGACGCCCCCAGGCCGGAGGCCGTCCGATCGACGCAGGCCGAGCGCGTCACGGCCGAGATGAAGATTGCGAAGGTTATCGGCACGGCGCTAGCGGATCTTGGCGGCCAGCTTATTGATGCGATCCGCCATGCAGGCGGCGCCGAAGCCGTTGTCGATGTTCACGACCGCGACGCCCGGCACGCACGTCGCGAGCATGGTGAGCATGGCCGCGAATCCGCCGAGGGAGACGCCGTACCCGACGCTGGTGGGGACCCCGATGACCGGCCGGTCGACGAGGCCGCCGACCACGCTGGCGAGGGCGCCCTCCATCCCGGCCACCACCACGATCGCGTTCGCTTCCATGAGGAGGGGGTGCTGCGCGAGCAGCCGGTGAAGGCCGGCCACCCCGGCGTCGTAGATCCGCTCCACCCGGTTCCCCCGCACCTCGGCCGTCACCGCCGCCTCCTCGGCCACCGGCAGGTCGGAGGTGCCCGCGCTCACGACCGCGATCAGCCCGACGCCCTCCACCGGCTCGGGGTTGGCCACGAGCAGTCGCGCCTCGGGATGATAGGCGATCGGGATGCCGGCGGCGCGGACGGCCTCGTGAACCTCGGCGCCCGCGTGCGTCGCCAAGACGTTCCGGTGGTGCTCGGCGAGGCGGGCCAGGATGCGGACGATCTGCTCCGGGGTCTTGCCCTGGCAGTAGACGGCCTCGGGGCCGCCGGACCGGAGCGCCCGATGGGTGTCGAGCCGGGCGAAGCCGAGGTCCTCGAACGGCAGCCCGCGCAGGCGCTCCAGGGCGGCCTCCGGGGACACCTCGCCCGCCTGCACGGCGGCCAGCAGCGCGCGCAGGCGATCTGGATCCATCGTCCTACTCCCTCTCCCTCCCAGGGAGAGGGTGGGGGTGAGGGTTCCGGGGGATGGTGGCCCCCCTCACCCTACCCTCTCCCCCGAGGGGGGAGAGGGAACGCGCGAACGGAGCCGGAGGAGCGCCGCGTTCAGGCTCCCCGAGCGGAAGCCCTGGAGGTCGACGGTGACGTGGAGGAAGCCCAGCTCGGAGAGGCGCATGGCGATGGCCTCGGCCCGCTCCTCCTCCCACAGCCGGCTCAACTCTCCCTTCGCGATCTCCAGCCGCGCGAGGTCGCCGTGGTGCCGGACGCGGAACTCGCGGAACCCGAGGCCCCGGACGAAGGCCTCGGCCTGATCCACCTGGCGGAGCTTCTCGGGCGTGATGCGGGTTCCGTACGGAAAGCGCGAGGACAGGCAGGCCATCGCCGGCTTGTCCCAGGTGGGGAGGCCGACGGCCCGCGACAGCGCCCGGATGTCCGCCTTGCCGAGTCCCGCCTCGATCAGCGGGGCCTTCACCCCGCGCTGGCGGGCGGAGACCATCCCGGGCCGGTGGTCCCCGAGATCGTCCACGGTGGCGCCGTAGACGAGGTGCCGGAGTCCTTCGGCGGCCGCGATCGGCTCGAGCCGCGTGAACAGCTCCTCCTTGCAGAAGAAGCAGCGGTTCGGTGGATTCTCGGCGTAGGCGGGGTTCTCGACCTCGTGGGTGCGGATCACGAGGTGGCGGAGGCCGATCAGCGCGGCCAGCCGGCGCGACTCGTCCAGCTCGCCCTCGGCGTAGCTCTCGGAGTCGGCCGTCACCAGCAGGGCCCGGTCGCCGAGCGCATCGCGGGCGGCCCAGCCGAGGAAGGTCGAGTCCACGCCGCCCGAGAACGCCACCGCGACGCTCTCGAGCGTCGTCAGGCATTCGCGCAGTTGCCCGTAGCGAGCCAGGAGCCCGGGGTCGAGCGCCGCCAGGCGCGGATCAGTGCTCATCGAGCCGCATCATCTCCTGGAAGGCCCGGTACCGCTCCTCGATCTCGCCGTCGTGGAGGCGCAGGAGCCGGTCGAGCGAGAAGTTCTCCACGGTGAACGACGCCATCACGCTGCCGTACACGATAGCACGCCGGAGCGCCGCCTCGTCGAGGGTGCCGGCCCGCGCGAGCGCGCCCATGAAGCCGCCGGCGAAGGTGTCGCCGGCCCCGGTCGGATCGAAGACCGAGTCGAGCGGGAACGCCGGCACGAAGAAGAAGCGGCCGTCGGTCACCATCAGCACCCCGTACTCGCCCCGCTTGATCACGACGATGCGGGGTCCGTACTCGAGCACCCGGCGGGCCGCCTTCACGAGGTTAGGCTCCTCGGTCAGCATCCGCGCCTCGGCGTCGTTCACGACGAGCGCGTCCACCTCACGCAGGACCCGGAGGAGGGCCTCGCGTTTGCCCTTGATCCAGAAGTTCATGGTGTCCAGGGCGATCAGGCGGGGGCGGTCGACTTTCCGGAGGACGTCGAGCTGGAGCTCGGGGTCGATGTTGGCCAGGAACAGGAACGGCGTCCGGCGGAAGGCCTCGGGGAGCGTGGGCCGGAACTCAGCGAAGACCCCGAGCCGGGTGTCCAGCGTCTTGGCCTCGTTCAGATCGTAGCCGTACTCCCCGGCCCAGCGGAAGGTGGCGCCATCCGTGACCTGGAGGCCGGCCAGGTCAACGCCGCGCCGGGCCAGGAGATCCAGGTGCGCCTTCGGGAAGTCGCCGCCGACCACGGCGACGAGTCGCACCGGGGTGAAGAAGGAGGCCGCGTAGGAGAAGAAGGTCGCGGAGCCGCCCAGGACGTCCTCCGCCTTGCCGAACGGCGTCTGGACGGTGTCCAGCGCCACCGAGCCGACGACGAGCAGCTCAGCCACGGCGTCGGGTCCCCTTTCGCCGGCCGGTGGCCGGACGGCGGGCCGGCCCGCGCGCCGCCGGGAAGTACTTGCCGATCAGCAGGTCGAGCCGCTTCCGGATCGTCGGCGGGAACCTGTCCGCCGGCGTGATGATCGCGTTCTCGAGCAGGCGCGGGCACGGGCAGGCCCGCGGGGGCCCGATCTCCGGGACCACCCGGCGGATGATGTCCTTGGCGGTCGTGGCGTTCTTCAGGAGGTTGGCGATGACCGCCTCCACGCTGACCGCAGCCTCGCTCTCGTGCCACACGTCGTAGTCGGTGACCAGGGCCACCGTGGCGTAGCAGAGCTCCGCCTCGCGGGCCAGCTTGACCTCGGGCATGTTCGTCATCCCGATCACGTCCACGCCCCAGCCCCGGTAGATCTCGGACTCCGCCTTCGAGGAGAACTGCGGGCCCTCGATGCAGATGTAGGTGCCGCGGGGGTGGACACGGGCGCCGGTCGCCACTGCCGCCCGGTAGAGACGGCCGGCCAGGTCGGGGCAGACCGGGTCGGCCATCCCGACGTGGGCGCCGATCCCCTCCCCGAAGAACGACGAGACCCGCCGGCGGGTGTGGTCGTAGAACTGATCGACGACGACGAGGTCCAGCGGCGCGATCCCCTCGCGCATGCTGCCGACCGCGCTGAGGGAGACGACCCACTCGACGCCGAGGGCCTTGAGCCCGTAGATGTTGGCCCGGTAGTTCAGCTCGGAGGGCAGGAGCCGGTGCCCGCGCCCGTGGCGCGGCAGGAACACGATCTCGCGGGCGCCGAGGCGCCCGACGCAGTAGGCGTCGGAGGGGTCGCCGAACGGCGTCCGGACCTTCTCCCAGCGGACGCCGGTGAGCCCTTCCAGCTCGTAGAGGCCGCTCCCCCCGATCACCCCGATGCGCGGCTCAGGCATGTGGCGATACCTCTTTTCGAGACTGTTCGGGACCTCCCGCCCACCCGACCCCCCACGGCCTGGCCCCCCTCCCCCACCGTCGAGGCCTGGCGGGGAGGGGGGCGTCGGAGGACCCCCGTACTTCACACGTCCGCGGTGGCGTCAGAGCGTCTCACCCAGGAGGCGCTCCCCGTCGAGCCCGGTGATCCGTACGCGCGCGAAGCTCCGGAGCAGCGCGTCCGGTCCGGCGAAGGCGACCTCTAGGTAGTTGTCGGTCAGGCCCACCAGCGCGCCCCCCTCGCGGTGCTCGAGCACTAGCACCTCCAGCTCGCGGCCGACCTGCGCGTGCCGGAAGGCGAGGCTCTTGTCGGCGCCCAGCTGGCGCAGGCGGGTCGTGCGCCGGCGTACCTCGGCCGGCGGCAGTCGCGGGATCGGAAGCCGGGCCGACTCGGTCCCACGCCGGTCGGAGTACGAGAAGACGTGGAGGTAGGTGAACGGGAGCGCCTCGAGCAGCGCCTCGGTGGCGGCGAACTCCTCGGCCCCCTCTCCCGGAAAGCCCGTGATGACGTCGGCGCCGAGCCCGAGGTCGGGCAGCGTCGCCCCGAGTCGCTCGATCAGCGCCCGGTACAGGCGCACGTTGTACGGGCGCCGCATCGCCCGGAGCACCCGGTCGGCTCCGGACTGGAGCGGCACGTGGAGGTGACGGCAGACGCGCGGCTCGGCGGCGAGCGTCTCGATCAGCTCGGGTGTGAAGTACGCCGGCAGGATCGAGGAGAGCCGCAATCGGCGGAGGCCGCCGATCTCGAGGAGCCGGCGGACCAGCGCCGCCAGGGAGAGCCGCGGGGTGAGTTCCCAGCCGTAGTGGCCCAGGTCCACGCCGGTGAGGACGATCTCGCGGTAGCCGGCGGCGACGAGGGTCTCGACCTGCTCGACGACGATCGGGAGCGGCTGGCTCCGGCTCCCGCCGCGGGCGAACGGCACGATGCAGAAGGCACAGCGGTGCTGGCAGCCGTCCTGGACCTTGACGAAGGCGCGCGTGTAGCCCGGCGCGAACTTCCGGAGCGGGACCACCGGCAGCGGGCGCTCGTCGAAGACGTCCCCGACCCGGACCAGCGGGCGCACGCGCTTCCGGAGGCTCGTCAGCAGCGCCGGCAGCTCGTACCGGTCGCGGGTGCCGAGGACCACGTCCACACCGGGGATCGCCGCCACCGCAGCCGGGTTGGTCTGCGCGTAGCAGCCGGTCACGACCACCAGCGCGTCCGGGTTCCGCGTCGCGGCGCGCCGGATGACCTGGCGGTCGGAATGGTCGGCGCGGGCAGTGACGGTGCAGGTGTTGATCACGTACAGCTGGGCCGGCGCCTCGAACGGGACGGTGCGGAAGCCGTGCGATTCCAGGAGAGCCTGCAGCTCGGTCGTGTCGTACTGGTTGAGCTTGCAGCCGAGCGTCGCGAAGGCGATGGTCACCGGCTCCGAAGACCCCGCGACCGCCGCCTCAGGCACTGAGGGTCTCGGTCGCGGTCCGTCGCTCCGGCGTTTGAAGCTGCCCGCAGGCGGCGCCCACGTCCTCGCCCTTGGACCAGCGGATCGTCGCCGTGAGCCCGGCGTCGAGCAGCACCCGCTGGAACGCCGCGATCCGCTCGGCCGGGGGCCGGCGGTAGCCCGAGTCGCTCCAGGCGTTGAAGGGGATCAGGTTCACCTTGGCCCGGATCCCGGCCAGGCGCCGCGCCAGCCGGCGCGCGTCCTCCACCCGGTCGTTCACCCCGTCGAGCAGGACGTACTCGAAGGTCATCCGCTGGCGCACCGGCAGCGGGAAGCGCCGGCACGCGGCCAGGAGCTCGTCCAGGCCGAAGCCCCGGTTCACCGGCATCAGCCGGCTCCGGACCTCGTCGGTGGCGGCGTGGAGCGAGATGGCGAGGTTCACCCGGAGGTTTTCCTTGGCGAGCCGCTCGATCCCCTGCACCAGGCCGACCGTCGAGACGGTGATCCGGCGCGGCGAGAAGCCGAACCCGTCCGGTGCGATCAGGATGCGGAGCGCCTTCACGGTCGCGGCATAGTTGGCGAGCGGCTCCCCCATCCCCATGAAGACGACGTGGGTGATCCGCTGGGTCCCGGCCACCTCCCGCGCCGCGAAGACCTGCCCAGCGATCTCGCCGGCGGTGAGGTTGCGGACGAGGCCCATGGTGCCGGTGTAGCAGAACGTGCAGCCGAACCCGCAGCCCACCTGCGTCGAGACGCAGAGGGTCAGCCGGTCGTCGTCGGGCATCAGGACCGCGTGGACCGTCCGACCGTCGCCGAGACGGAGGACGAGCTTCTGGCTGCCGTCCCGGGAGCCGGCGCGGTCGCTGACCGTGGGCGGGGCCACGACGGCCTCGGCCTCGAGGCGCGTCCGGAGGCTCTTCGGGAGGTCGGTCATCGCCGCGAAGTCGCGGACCCCCTTCTGGTAGACCCAGCCGGCGAGCTGGCGCCCCCGAAAGGCCGGCTCTCCCCAGCCCTCGGTCAGCCCGACGATCTCGTCCGGGGTCAATTCGAGCAGGTTCGTCGCGGACATCGCGGAGCTAGGATACCGGATGGGTCGGAGGGGGTCAAACGAGCGACCGCGCACGGCGCCGCGCAGGGAGCGCGGGCTGCGGGATCAGCGTGCCGGCCCGTTGCCGCGCGTGAGGATCGCCGCCAGCTCGTCCGGGTCGATCGGCTTCACCATGTGGGCATGGAATCCAGCCTCGCGGGAGCGCTCGGCGTCCTCCGGCTGGCCGTAGCCCGTCACGGCCACCAGCAGCACGCCCTGGCCGCTCGGCGCCGCCCGGATGCCCCGGGCCACGCCGTAGCCGTCGAGACCCGGCAGCCCCACGTCGATGAGGGCGACCTCCGGACGCGAGGCGAGCGCCAGCTCGAGCCCCCGGCGCCCGTCGCCTGCCTCCTCGACGCGGTGGCCCCAGGTCTCGAGCAACATCCGCAGCCCCTCACGGGCGTCGCGATTGTCTTCGATCACGAGGATGCGACGCGAGCGGGACGATCCGGTCGTCGGTTCCGGTGGCGGCGCCGGGGGCAGTGCCTCCAGCCGGAGCGGCAAGCGCACGAGGAACTCGCTGCCCCGCTCCGGACCCGGGCTCGTGGCCGCCACGCGGCCGCCGTGCAGCTCGACGAGCCGCCTCACCAGCGTCAGCCCGAGGCCGAGGCCGCCCATCGACCGATCGAGCGAGCGCTCGGCCTGGACGAACAGGTCGAAGACCCGCGGGAGAACGTCCGGCGCGATGCCAGCCCCCGTGTCGCTCACCCGGAGGACGGCCTCGTCGCCCTCACGACGAATCGAGACGGAGACGCGGCCGCCGGTCGGCGTGTACTTGAGGGCATTGTCGAGCAGGTTGCGGACCACCTGCTCCAGGCGGGTCGGGTCTCCGTCCACGAAAGCCGGTTCCGTGTCGGCCTGGATGTCGTGGCGTCCGGTCTTGCCCTCGTGCTCCAGCGCCGCCAGGCTGTGCGCCACGGTCTCCCGGAGGTCGACCGCCTGGGGGTGCAGCAGGATCTTGCCGCTGGTGAGCCGCGACACGTCGAGCAGGTCGTCCAGCAGCCGGGCCAGGTGGTGCGTCTGCCGGCCGATGATGTCCTGGAGCCGCGTGGCCTGATCGCCGATCTGATGGAGCACCCGGGTGGCATTACTGATC
>CAVPSB010000045.1:0-8381 GCA_963708025.1 uncultured Candidatus Rokubacteria bacterium
CGCCCGGGCCGCCGATGCCGAAGTACGCGTCCGGGATCAGGACGTTCAGCCGGGAGTTCGGGAGCGTGACGGTGAGCGGGTCGGCCCAGAAGTTGGGGGCCCCGCCGGTGGCCTCGCCCACGAACACGGTGTCGGCCGCGTGGCGCTCGAGCAGGACGGATAGGCTCGCCCCCGCCGAGAACGTCAGCCGGCCGATCAGCACGAACAGCGCCCCGGCGCGATCGACGGCGGGGCTCGCTAGCAGCCGGAGCAGGTCCCGGTAGCCGCCGGCCTCGCCGCCGCCGTTGCTCCTGAGGTCGAGCACGACCCGGTCGACGCGTCGATCGTCCATCGCCGCCTCGATCGCCGCCGCCAGCGACGAGCTCGTCTCCTCGACGACGTTGTACCGGACGACGAGCGCCCGCGACGGCCGCACGTACTCGAGGCGGTAGGGGTCGGCCGCGTCCCGGAGGAAACCAAGGCCGGGCCGCTCGGGCAGGAGGAGCTCCCAGCCGCCGACCCAGTCCGCGAAGGTCGCGGCGTCGACCGCGCGGACCGTGGCCGTCCGCCGATCGCCCTCCGGGGAGGCGACCTCCATCTCCATCGTCGCCAGGTAGCGGGCGATGCCCAGGCCCGACAGGACCTCGGCGCTGGTGAGGAACACGGACCGCGCGTCGCGGAGGTTCGACGCGTTGTCGTGCGGCACGATCGGGTCGAGCCGGCGGAGAACCTCCTCGATCAGGAGCCCGTCGACGGAGACGATCCTCGAGCCGACAGATCCTCGTTCGGCGGCCGCGCCGCGGTGACGAACAGCCCCTCGGGGAACTGCCAGACGCGGATCGGGAAGCGGCGCACCGCCTGTGGGTTGTCCGGCGGCCACAGGCCCATGTGCCCGTCCCCGCCTCCGGAGCCGACCAGTGCGAGCAGGCGCATCAGGCCGACCAGGACCTCGTCGTCGCCGAGGCTCGGGAGCTCGACGACGAGCGCGTTCGCCGCCTCGCGGAGGTCCGCCTCCGACACGCTGTGGTCCGGATCCGGGTGGACGGATTCGATGCGATCGACCAGGTACGCGACGTCCTCCGCCCAGCGGGACTCGCGAGCGGAGGGCGTCGGGCGGGGAGCGGCGGCCTCGCCCGCGGTGCACGCCGAACCGGTCACCGTCAGGGCGAGCGCGATCGCCAGCACCCGCGCAGGGCCATCGACATCCCCCCTCGGTCAAGGTCGTACGAGTTCGTACCATATAGTACGAATCCGTACTACCGCTTCGAGGCCATGTGTGGCGCCGCTCCGCACCGATGGCCCTGCGGCGACCCGATCCGGTGCGCGTCGACAACACGGCCGCATGGCGTCCGGATCCGGACCGGGACACCTCGATCCTGTTCGACGTCTTCGTGCTGGGGCAGCGCACCCGCGCGCTCGTCACCGAGGCCATGCGCGATGCCGGGATGCGCCCGGACGAGTACGCCGCCTACAGCGTGGTCTTCGAGGCGGGCTCGGTCACCCTGACGGAGCTGGCCTCCCGGCCGGCGCCTGGTGCAGCGCGCCGCTCGGGATGATCGGCCTCCGCCTCGCACCCAAGACCCGCCGGCTCTCGGTCTCCGAGGTCCGGGCTCTCCCCGACTAGCCGCACTCACCGGCTCGAGCGCGGCGGCGGGAACCTCAGGCTCGACTTCTCTGCGGGCGCTGCTGTTGCGCTTGCAGAAAACACGAACGAGGGAGCGACCGGTGGCCGCTCCCTCGTGGCGTTCGTGCCGGAGGCTATGCAGCGAATCCGAGCGTGAACCCGCCGCACTGGCACTCGGTGTAGAGGCACCGGCGAGGTTCGAAGTCGCCGTGGACGAACTCCGAGTGCTCGCACGCCGTGCAGGGGATCCGGGGGAGCTCGTAGCGCCGCTCCGGCTGGTGCGAGGGCGTCTGCATGACGAGGGACTGTAGGGCCCTCGGGGGACACGGCGCATCCGTCGAAAGTCGGCGGTCCCCGGCAAGAGTCGCTTCCTGAACCTAGGGCGCGAGCCTCCCCAGCACGTCCGCCGCCTCGTCCCGCCCGAAGCAGTACCGCAGGTCGGTGAACCCGGCCCTCAGCGCCTTCACCTTGTTGCGCACCTGGCCGTCGTCGACGATCGCGTCGCGCACCAGGCGCGACCCTCGCCGAGGTCCTCGGCTCCATGCCGAAGCGGGTCATCTCGGCGACGCCCAGGCGCAGCGCCGAAGAGGCGGTGAAGCCCTCGTCGCTGGGGATCGCCTGGTAGTTGCAGATGATGTTGCGCTCCTCCAGGGGGCGGGCCACTTCGGCGCCGCGGGCGTGGCCCACCTCGGACGATCACCTGGTGGGTCTCGGTGTAGTCCACCGCCGGGTCGCCCTCCACGTGCCAGGCCCGCGTCGGCCAGGGCCCGGGCGAAGGCCTTGGCGTTGGCGATCACCTGCGGCTGGTACTCGGCCTTGAAGGTGTTCATCTCGATGGCGGCCAGCAGCAGGCCGACCATCGTCCCCAGGTGGTGGTTGCTGACGCAGCCGGGGAAGGCCCGCCGCCGGACCGCCTTCCACAGGTCCGCGCGCGGGTCCTCGGTGATGTCGCCGCCGACGATGCCCCGCTGGGTGCCGAAGAAGGTCTTGTGGGTGGACCCGGTGACGATGTCGGCGCCGTCCGGAAGGGCTCCTGGAAGTGCGGGCCGACCAGGCCGAGGACGTGGGCCATGTCGTACATGATCAGCGGCCGGTCCTCCCGCCCCTCCACCATCGCCCGTATCTCGGCGACCGGTTCGGGGTGCAGGACCATGCTCTTGCCGAAGATGATGATCTCCGGGCTGCCTCCTCCAGCAGCCCGGTGCCGCGGCCACGTCGATGCGGTAGGGGTTGTCGGCCTCGACGGGGAAGTTGACCACCGCCGGCCGCTCGGTGGCCGGGGTCGCGGGCGATGTAGTCGCGGAGCGCCCCCATGGGCTGGGTGCTGCAGGTGCCCGCCCTTGCCGATGTGGTTGTTCATCGCCAGGCGGATGCGCTGCGGCTCGCGCCGGCGGTCGACCCGGTTGCGCCAGTCGACGATGGCGCTGAACACCGTCATGTTGGCCATCTGCCCGCTGACCAGGCGCGACTCGATCCGCCGGCACCCCAGGTAGGCGCTCATCTCGGCGGCGATCTCGGCCTCGACCCATCGATGAAGTCGGTGCCCTGGTAGTAGAAGACCTCCTGGCCGAAGGCCGAGCAGTTCGCGGTGCTCGGCGTAGCGGCCCACCGGGTCGGACACCTGGAGCAGGCGCACCAGGGGCGAGGGGGTCATCTCCGACGGGATCAGGTTGATGCAGTCGCCCTGGCGCCACTCGTGGTTGGCCAGGGCCCGCTGCAGCAGCCCCGCGGGCCCGGCCCGGCGGCCGTCGGCGTGCCCCCGGGCCGGCGCCTCGGGCGGGCGACATCGGCGCCGCCCGGAAGTAGGGGGGCGCCTCGGACCGTCCGTGGAAGGCCACCACCCGGCGTGGCGCGGCGGCCGCGCACGTCGATCGCCACCTGTCGCCGACCAGGAGGGGGGCATCGAGGCAGGCCAGGGCGATGGAGCGCCGGTCGTGCTCGTCGGCGGGCATGCGGTCGCCCCCTGCCCCGAGAACTTCCAGTAGGGGGCGGCGGTGCCGCTGGTGACGAAGCCCACCTTGCGCTCGCCCACGAAGACCTCCCCCTGCGGGCGACGCCGGGGGCCAGCAGGGCCAGGCCCCGGGTGCGCCGCGGCAGCACCGCGGAGCCGTGGTAGTCGCCGCGCGTGTTCCGGGATGGTCCACCTCGAACTGGCGGTGCAGCGCCGCCCGGCCGATGAAGTTCCCCTTGCGCTCGGCGAGAAGACCGCCATGCCGGTGAGGGGGAAGAAGGGCGGGGAACTCGTTGCCTTCGGGGTCGTCCCCAGTTCGTGCCCGTAGAGGGGGAGGAAGGCTTCGAGCCGCAGGGTGTCGCGGGAGCCCAGGCCGCAGGGGCGGCGCCGCGCCCGCGGCCAGGGCCGACCACACGGCCCGTCCTCGGCGGCCGGCACCATCAACTCGAAGCAGATCGGCTCGCCGGTGTACCCGGTGCGGCCGAGGACGTCGCCCCGGCGATCCCGGGAGCAGGCGTTGCGGCCGGGCTCGGGCAGGGGGCCGGCCCCAGCAGGCTCTCGAGGACCTCGCCGAGCGGCCCCTGGAAGGCGATCATCGCCAGGTCGGCGGTGGCGTCGGCCAGCTCGACCCGACGGCGGAGGTGGCGTGCAGGTGCTCCAGGTCCTTGGCCAGGTTCGAGGCGTTGACCACCAGGATGAAGTCGTCCTCCCCGAAGCGGTAGAGGTAGGCGTCGTCGATGGCCCCGCCGGCCTCGTTGGGGATCAGGGTGTACTGCGCCTCCAGGGGGCCGCAGGGCCTCGGCGTTGTTGGAGAGGACGTGCTGCAGGAAGGCGAGGCGGCCCCGCCCGTTGAGCCGGCCCATGTGGCTGACGTCCCACATGCCCCCGTAGCGGCGGGTGGCCAGGTGCTCGCCGGAGGATGCCCGCCTCGTACTGCAGGGGCATGTCCCAGCCGCCGAACTCCGTCAGCTTGGCGCCCAGGGCTTCGAACGTGCCGGTCGTAGAGGATCGATCCGTTCCGGGCCGGTCATCGTCCGTGTCTATCGCCGGCCCCCGGGCCGGCGTCCTTCGAGCGGCGTGCTGGCGTCGGCGACCGCGCGGGTGTTCCCGAGCCAGCTCTCGTAGAGGCTCGCGTACACGCCGCCGGCGGCGACGAGGTCGGCGTGGCGGCCCCGTTCGACGATCCGTCCCCGATCGAACACCAGCACCTGCTCGGCGGATTCGGCGGTGGAGAGCCGATGGGCGATGGTGACCGTGGTCCGCCCCTCCGAGAGATGGACCAGGGCATCGGAGAGCGCGCGCTCGGTCTCCGGATCGACCGCGCTGGTGGCTTCGTCCAGGATCAGCAACCCCGGCTCCGCGAGCTGGGCCCGGACCAGCGAGACGAGCTGGCGCTCGCCCACGGAGAGGCTCTCGCCGCGCTCGCCGACCTTCGTCAGCAGGCCGTCGGGCAGCGATGCCACCCACTCGTGCAGGCCGAGATGCCGGAACGCCTCGTACTTCCTCGTCGCTGGCCTCGGGCCTGCCGTACCGGACGTTCTCCAGGATGGTCGGTGTCCCACAGGAATCCGTCCTGGGGGACCATGCGCACCGCGCACCGCCGCGAGGTGTGCGAGACCGCTCGAAGGTCCACGCCCCCGATCACGATCCGTCCGGCGGTGGGGTCGGCCAGCCGGGACAGGAGCTTCGCGAAGGTGGTCTTCCCGCACCCCGTCTCACCGACGATCGCCACGTGGGAACCGGCGGCGATGTCGACATCGATCCCGCGCAGAACGGGACGATCGCCGTCGCGGTACTGGAACTGCACGCTCTCGGTCAGGACCGACAGCGCGCCGGAGGGAAGCGTCGTCCCGGGCTCCGGCTCCACCACGTCCACCGGGATGTCGTTGACGCCGAGGACCTTCCGCCAGGCCGCGATGGCCTGCTGGGTCCAGTCGAACGACTCCGACAGCTCTTGCAGGGGCTCCAGGAACAGGGTGACCAGGAACAGGAACGCCACCATGTCTCCCACGGACAAGCCCCATCCCGGACCCTTGGTGGCCCCCACGGCCACCACCGCGGCGATGGCGATGGCGCCGAAGAGGTCGGCCATGGGAAGATCGAGGCCATGTACTTGTTCGCGTGGATCTCGGCCTTGTACCGGCGGTGGATCGCCTCCTTGACCCGGCGGTTGGTGCGGTCCTCGAGTCCGTATGCGCGCACTACCGCGGCGCCCATCACACTTTCGGAGAAGTCGGTGAGCATCTCGCCCACCCGGGTGCGGACCGTGTCGTAGGCGGCGACCATCCCACGCTGCATGGTCCGCAGCACGAGGACCAGGGGTGCCACCAGGACCAGCACGATCAAGGCCAGCTGCCACGAGTACACGAACATGGCCCCCAGCGCGACCAGCATCATGACGGGGCTCACGAACCAAGCGAGCGCGCCCCATTCCATGAACTGGCCGAGCGCGTCGACGTCGGAGGTGACCCGGGAGACGAACGCCCCCCGCTTCTGCGGTCTGGTCGGCGATCGACAGGTCGTGGATGTGGGCGAACGTTCGGACCCGGAGTCCGTACAACGCGTTCTCGGACGCCTGCACCATCCGCCGATACACCGCGCGGGAGAGGAAGTAGATGACCACGATGATGCCGGCCGTCATTGCGGCGACGCCGTAGACGAACGCCGGCCGGAATCCGGTGGGACCGTTCAACCCCTTGTCGATGGTCTGCTGGATGAGGACGGCCAACACCCGGCCGGCCGACAGCGCCACCGCCAAGATGACCGTATACCCGAACCCCTTCCGAAGCTCGGGGCTCTCGCGGTACCCCGTCGAAGCACCGCCATGGCCCCGGACCCCCGGCCCTCGGCCGCGCGATGGCCTCCTCGGCCCACGAGCCTCGCCGTCCCATTCCGGACGGGGACCGAACTCCTCGATCGGGGGGACGACTCGAGCGCCGGCCCGTCGGTCTCCACCGGCCGGGGCCGGGCGCGGCGGAAGGCGCGGGAGAGGGCGTCCCGGGAGCGCTGCGTTCGCGACGTGCTCACGCCGCCCCCCGCTCGTAGGCGCGGACCATCGCCTCGTAGTCCGGGTGGGTCATCAACAGCTCGCGGTGCGATCCCGAGGCCACGATGCTGCCGTCGTCCAGGAACAGCACGCGGTCGGCAAGGCTGATGGTGGACACCCGGTAGGCCACCACGATCAGGGTCGTCTGCAGCTCCTCGCGGAGGCCGGCGAGGATCTCCGCCTCGACGGTGGGATCCACCGCGGAGGTGGCGTCGTCCAGGATGAGCACACGGGGGTTCCTGACCAGCGCCCGGGCGATTGCCAGCCGCTGGCGCTGCCCACCGGAGAGCGTGACTCCCCGCTCCCCCAGGACCGTGTCGTACCCCTTCGGGAGTGACGTCACGAACTGGTGCGCCCTGGCCAGCCTGGCGGCGCGGACCATCTCCTCGTCGCTCACGTCGGCACCGAGCGTGAGGTTCTCCCGGACGCTGGTGGCGAACAGGAAGCTCTCCTGGAACACCAGCGATGCCGCCGTTCGGAGCTCGGCGGTCTCCACGTGCCGGAGGTCGATGCCGCCCATCCGAACCGATCCGTGTTCGGGATCGGCCAGCCGCACCAGAAGCATGGCCAGCGTGCTCTTTCCCGATCCGGTGGGGCCGACGATCGCCACCGACTCGTTGGCAGCCACGTCGAAGCCGACGTTGTCCAGCACCCGGTTCTGGTTGTATCCGAAGGTGGCGTTCCGGACGGAGATCCCGAGGGGGCCGGTCGGAAGCGCGGCGGTCTCGTGGCGGGGCTCCAGCGTCACCGTCTCGTCCAGCACCTCCTGCACGCGCTCGTATCCGGCCACCGCCCGTGGGATGTCGGAGAGGATGAAGCCGATCAGCCGCATGGGGAACGCCAGGAGCTGGAAGAGGGCCACGAACTGCACGACGGTGCCCACGCTCATCGCCCCCGTGGAGACCCTCCAGGACCCCACCGAGATCAACATCACCATGCCGAGCAGCGGGATGGCCTCGAACGCGGGCTCGAACGAGGCCCGAAGGCGGCCCACGGCGACGCGTTCCGTGCGCAGCTGGTCGGCCCGGGCTGCCAGCCGCTCCACCTCCGGCTCCTGCCGGCCCAGCGTCTTGACCACGAGCGCGCCGTCGATGCTCTCGTGGGCCACGGCGGACACGTCCCCCATTCGCTCCTGGACCCGCCGGGCCGGCCCCTCGACCTTCCGCGTGTAGTACCGGTTCAAGATCGTGAGCGTGGGCAGCACCAGCAGCCCGAGCACCGCGAGGAACGGGTCGGTGACGATCAGGGCGATCACGGCGAACCCGATCAGCAGGAGCACGGCGATCGTGTACGGCAACGGGTGGAGGACCTCGGTGGCGGCCATGACGTCGGCCTCCGCGTGGGCCAGGAGCTCACCGGTCGGCTGCGAACGGTGATAGGCCAGCGGGAGGTCGCCGATCGTCGATCCTCACCCGGTCCCGGAGCATCGCCGCCGCCAGCCGAGGACCCCGCTGTAGTACCGCCGGACGCCGATGCCGGCCGCGCGAAGATCAACCGTTCCCCATGATCGCCCCGACCGCGAGCCAGATCGTGCCGGCGGAGACCCCCGGCCCGAACGCCGGACGCAGGACGCGGTCGGTGACCCGGCCGAGGGCCACCGTCACCGCGACCGAGGCGACCGCGTACACGAACGCGCCGGCGACCGAGATCAGAAACGGTCGCGGGGGTGCTCGGATCTGGGAGGCGACCATCTGCATCCCTCGGCCGAACAGTCCCCGGGGATCGTCGTCGGATGCGGTGCGCGGCGTACCCGCCGATGATGCAGGACGGCGGCAAGCGCT
>CAVPSB010000046.1:0-17557 GCA_963708025.1 uncultured Candidatus Rokubacteria bacterium
GACCACAGGCACGACGGCGTCGTAGCGCTTCGTTCCCGCGCTCATTCCCCGTCGCCCATGGCCGCGAGGTAATACCGGTTGAAGTACTGCGGGCCGGCCTCCTGCCCCACGTGCACACCCTGGACGTGAGCCCGGGATCGGTTGCCGCGCTGGGCCAGCTCGCACACGCGCCAGTCCTGGCGGTTCGTCAGATCCCAGAACTCGACGGCATCGCCCGGGTCGAAGCCCTCGGCGGCCATCGTCTCCGGCGCGAACAGCCACTCGCAGACGATCCGGGTCCGGTCCGGCGCGACCGGCCACAGGGTGTGGGTCAGGACGTAGTCCGGCAGGAGGCTCAGGAACAGGTTGGGATAGACGGTGTTGTAGTAGACCCGCCGGTGGTCCTCGGGGACCAGCCCCGGCAGCGCCGGTCGGCGGCCGTCGCCCTGGATCGTCAGCGTGGCGAAGTCGTCGGCCAGGTCCATCCACGCGCCACCGCGCCAGGCGCGCTCGCCCTCCAGGCGCGGGGCGCCGCCGCCGAGGTAGGGCGTCCCCCGGTTCAGCGCCGGGTGGATCAGGGGGCAGTGGTAGCACTCGCCGAAGTTCTCGACCAGGAGCTTCCAGTTCGCGGCGACGTCGTAC
This sequence comes from uncultured Candidatus Rokubacteria bacterium, assembly GCA_963708025.1. GTDB lineage: Bacteria > Methylomirabilota > Methylomirabilia > Rokubacteriales > DASRDR01 > CAVPSB01. Next base: position 622 of record CAVPSB010000046.1, read on the forward strand.
TCGATCCGGTGCGCACGCCGCAAGGCCGAGAGCCCGAAGCGCGCGTAGTAGGTCGAGAGCCCGCCCAGCTCCACGGCGAGGGGCGGCGGGTCGGTTGCCAGGTTGAGCCACACGAATCCGCCCCACGACGCCGTGTGGACGGGGTACAGGGGATAGTCGGCCTTCTGGAAGTCCGGCATCCGCACCATGTACCGCGTCCCCTGGAGCCGGCCGTCGAGGCCGTAGGTCCAGCCGTGGTAGGGACAGGTGATCCCGTGGCGGGGAAACCGGCCGCTCGCCGCCTCGCAGAGGACGGTCCCGCGATGTCGGCACACGTTGTAGAAGGCGCGGATGGCCCCGGTCCGGTCGCGCACGACGATCACGCTCTCGCCGGCCACGTCGCGCAGCGCGTACTCGCCCGGCTGCGGCCACTCCTCCTCGCGCCCGGCGCACAGCCACTTCGTGTAGAAGAGCCGCTCGCGCTCGCGCTCGTAGACGGCGGGATCGACGTAGTCCCTGCTCGGGAGGCTCGGGGCGGGCCGGCCGAGCACCCGCACGCCGAGGGCCCGGGCCACCGGGGCGCCGCCCTCCGGATCGTCAACGTCACGGACGACCGGCGCCAGCGGGCGATCCCCGTACGGGTCGCTCATCACGATGCCTCTCCGGTGTCCACCGTTCTCCTCGAGTCTGCCGGCTGGTTTGCTCGACTGCCGTCACATCGTAGCAGAGAATGCCGGCAGCCGCTGCGCGGGGCCCGTGCTCCGGCACTATGCCGGACAGAGCAGATCAGTCGGGAGCGCCCCGGACCGCCCCGGTGGTCCACCGGGGCGCTATAATCCGAGCACGATGTCTCCCCGAGCCCCGGACCGCCCGCCGCGGCCCCGCCGGAAGGGGCCGAGAGCGCGCGTGCCCATCCAGCCCCGGCTCAAGGTCTGGGTCGTCCGGAACGTGCTCAAGGGGAAGGTGACCGACGTGGGGGCGCCACGACCGCGCGCGTCAAGATCGACATCGGCGGCGGGAACGTGATCACCGCCAGCATCACCAACGAGGCGGTCGACGAGCTGCGCCTGGCCACCGGCGACACCGCCTACGCCGTGATCAAGGCGTCCGCCGTCATGATCGGCAAGGACTGAGCCCGTGCGCTGCGAGAACGGCGCGGGCTCATCGAGGCCGCTCGCCCGGCGCCCGCTCGCACGATCGGCGCTCGCCCTGGGGCTGGCTCTCCTGCCGGCCCTGGGCCAGGCGGCGGACTCTCGCACGCTGCTGGACGGCGCCGGCCGGCGCGTCGAGGTGCCGCCGCGGGTCGAGCGCGTGTACGCCGCCGGCGGCCCGGCGACGATCTTCCTCTACGCGCTCGCGCCCGGCGCGCTCTTGGGCTGGACCCGGCCGCTCACGCCGGAAGAGCAGGCCTTCATTCCCACGCCCTACGCGGGCCTGCCAGTCCTCGGCCGGCTCACCGGCCGGGGCAACACGGCCAGCGTCGAGGTCGTGCTCGCTGCCCGTCCCCACGTGATCCTCGACTACGGCGTCGTGAACCCGACCTACGTGGCGCTCGCCGATCGCATCCAGCAGCAGACCGGGGTCCCCTACCTGCTCTACGACGGTAGCCTCTCGGCGATGCCCCGGGCCCTCGAGCAGGCGGGGGACCTGCTCGGCGTCCCTGAGCGCGCCGCCCGGCTGGCCCGCTACGCGGAGGGGTTGCTGCGCGACGTGGACGCCCGCCTGGCCCGGCTCCCGTCCGAGCGACGCCCGCGATTCTACTACGCCCGCGGCCCCCGCGGGCTGGAGACCGCGACGAAGGGCGCGATCAACGTCGAGGGCATCGAGCGGCTCGGCGCGCGGAACGTGGCCGGGGAGCGGCCCGGCTCGCCCGGCACCACCGTCGTCTCTCCGGAGCAGGTCCTCGGCTGGGACCCGGAGGTCATCATCACGATCGACCCCGCGTTCTTCGCCCGGGTGCGGACGGATCCGGTGTGGCGGGACGTCCGGGCGGTGCGCGACGGCCGCGTCCACCTGGTGCCCCCGGACCCGTTCCCCTGGGTGGACTTCCCGCCGTCCGTCAACCGGCTCATCGGCCTTCGATGGCTCGGCCGCGTCCTCTACCCGGACCTGTTCCCGGAGGACCTCCGGCAGGAGACGCGGGCCTTCTACGCCCTCTTCTATCACCGGGCCCCGGACGACCGGCAGCTCGACGCCCTCCTGGCCGGGATCGAGCGGGGCCGCCCCTGACGGCCCCAGAAGGGCAGCCCGCACCCTCCGCGGCGGGTCGCCAGCCGACCATCGGCTTCGCCGTGGCGGCCGGCGCGCTCGTCGCCCTGGTCGTGGTCGCCTTCGCGGTGGGTCGCTTCCCGGTGGCGCCGGCGGATCTCCTCCGGCTCCTGTGGGCCAAGCTCGTCGGCGCGCCGCACGGGCTCCCCCCGACCCTGGAGACCGTGGTCTTCCGGGTCCGGGGCCCGCGGGTGCTCGCCGGCATCGCCGTCGGAAGCGCCCTGGCCGCGGCCGGCGCTGCCTACCAGGGCCTCTTCCGCAATCCCCTCGTCTCCCCCGACATCCTGGGCGTCTCCTCGGGAGCGGCGCTGGGGGCGGCCCTCGGGATCTACTTCTCGCTCGGGGTCGCCGGCATCCAGGGGCTGGCCTTCGCCCTGGGCCTCGTCGCCGTGGTCGTCGTCTACGCGATCGGCACCGCGCTCGGGCGGCACGACCCCGTGCTCGTCCTCGTCCTGGCCGGCGTGGTGATCGGGACGCTGCTGGGCTCGTGCGTGTCGCTGCTCAAGTACCTCGCCGATCCCTACAACCAGCTGCCGGCGATCACCTTCTGGCTCCTGGGCAGCCTCTCGGCCGTGACGGCGACCGACGTGCTCGCCGTCCTCCCGGCGGTCGTGGCGGGACTGGCACCCCTCTACCTCCTCCGGTGGCGCATGAACGTGATGACGCTCAGCGAGGACGAGGCGCGGGCGCTGGGCGTGGACACCCGGCGGGTGCGCCAGGTCGTCATCGGGGCGGCGACGCTGATGACCGCCGCCGCCGTGTCCATCAGCGGCGTCGTCGGCTGGATCGGCCTCCTCGTCCCGCACGTGGCGCGCCTGCTCGTCGGTCCCGACTTCCGGCGCCTCCTGCCGGCGTCGATGCTCCTGGGCGCCGGCTACCTGCTCGGGTCGACACCCTCGCCCGGACGCTGGCCCCCATCGAGATCCCCCTCGGCGTCCTCACCGCCTTCCTCGGCGCCCCGGTGTTCGTGTGGCTCCTAGCAGCCTCGCGAAGGACCTGGTCGTAGAGATGCGGCTCGAGGTGGAGCGGCTCGCCTTCGGGTATCCCGGTCGGCCCGTGGGCGCCGACGTGAGCTTCAGCCTCGAGCCCGGCGAGGTCCTGTGCTGGCTGGGGCCGAACGGCGGGGGCAAGACGACGCTGCTCCGAACGATCCTGCGCCTGCTGGAGCCGCGCGGCGGCACCGTCCGCGTCGGCGGGGAGTCCGTCGCGCGCTGGTCGCGGACCCGCCTGGCCCGGGTCTTCGGCTACGTCCCTCAGTCGCAGGTGGGGGGCTTCCCCTTCACCGCCCGCGAGGTCGTGCTGATGGGGCGGACCGCCCACTTCGGGGTCTTCGCGAGCCCCTCGGGGCACGACCGTGCGGTGGCCGACGAGACCCTGTCCGCGCTCGGGATCCTGCCGCTGGCCGACCGCCCCTACACCGAGCTCAGCGGCGGCGAGCGGCAGCTCGCGCTCGTCGCCCGGGCCCTCGCCCAGGAGCCGCGCATCTTGATCATGGACGAGCCCACCGCGAGCCTGGACTTCGGCAACCAGGTCCGGGTCCTCGCCCACGTCCAGGCCCTGGCCGCGCGCGGCATCGCGGTGATGCTCTCCACGCACGACCCGGATCAGGCGTTCCTGTGCGCGCACCAGGTGGCGGTGCTCAACGAGGGCCACCTGGCCGGGCTCGGACCGCCCACCGCCGTGATCACTCCGGAGACGCTGCGCACCCTCTACGGCATCGAGGTCGACGTCGTGACCCTCCAGAGACCCGACGGCGGCGCGGTCCGGGTGTGCCTGCCTACCCTGGCGACCCGGTATGACGACGGTCGTCCGCCTCGCTGAGGGCGGAAGCCGTCAGGTCAACGAGCCGGGCACCCCCCCACCCGTGGCGCCGCGGGCGAGCCCATCGTGTTAGGCTTCATCGAGGCTGCTCGATCGCGCGCTCAGCCACGCCCCCCGTGGGTGTGGGGGCCGGCGCCCGACCCGTGACTGTGCCCGTGGTGGGACCAGCCGCGCGGTCGAGCCGGCGGCGCGGAGCGCTCGCCGGCGCCCGGCTTGGAGAAGGTCATGGGCATGGTGAAACAGCGCTGGCTCTCGGCGCCGTCGACGGGGCAGAAGGCCGGATCGGTGGCCTGGGCGATGGGACGCGACACCTCGAACTCGAGCCCGCAGCGGCTGCAGCGGAAGTCGTAGAGCGCCATGGCGTCGGTCGAGACCTCCTCTCCTGGTCAGACACCCACCCTTCCCCAGCAGGGTGACGCGACCATCCTACCCCACCCGGAGGAAGCAGTGTCCACTCGCGTGCTTCTCGTGTCCCCAGCCGAGCTGCCGTTCACGATCCTGGACGACTGGCGCGCCCAGTGCGGCTCGCTGGCGGAGTTCCTCGGGAGCCCCGTGGAGCTGTGGCGTCTCGACGGCGGGCCGGAGCCCGAGGGGTGGCTCGCCGACGCCTTGCGCGGACTTTCCGCCGAGCGGGTGGAGGTCATCCCGCCCCGCGGGGCCGCCTCGGCCGCGCCGATGTCCGCGGCGCCGTTCCTGTGGCGCCCGGATGGCCGTCCCGACTGGGGGGCGATGTGGAGCAGCTTCTGCGAGCTGGCGCTCTTCGGGGGGCCTCCGCACCGGGGACCCGAGAGCGCCCTGGTCGCCGTCACGGACGGCGGCCGGGCGGGGGGCGGCAGCGCGGTCGAGGAGATCCGGCGGGGCATCTGGGAGACGACCGGGCTCTACTCCGAGCCGGCGGCGCCCGGCTGGCTCGCCGTCACCTGCGACTCGCCCCGGATGGCGGCCTGGCTGTGCGCCACGATCATCCTCGAGAACGTGGCCGCCCGCTGCGACGAGGAGCGGCTCCTGGTCCCGGCCGATCCCGGCTTCTTGCTGGAGGACCAGGTGAAGAGCGTCATCACCGTCGTCGCCAAGACGCACCACTACTGGAGCGCGCACGTCGCCGGGAGCTGACCCGGCGGTTCACCTCGAGCCAGAGGAGAACAGGCGATGGAACGTGATGCCCGGGGCGTGCCCGTCTCGTGTTCCGACCGGTCGGCGCTGGATCTCTACGAGAAGGCCCTGGTCCAGTACCAGAGCTACGTCGGCGATCCGATCGCCACCATCGACGAGGCCCTGACCCGCGCGCCGGACTTCGTCGTGGGCCACGTGTTCCGGGCGACGGTGCTGATGACGCTGACCGAGCGGCGCTTCGCCGAGCAGGCCCGGACCAGCGTCGCCTCGGCGGAGGCCCTCCTGCCCCACGCCGGTCCCCGCGAGCAGGGACTGGTGGCGGCGGCTCGCCGGCTGGCGGACGGCGACTGGGACGCCGCCTGTGCCGCGTTCGACCGGGTCCTCGTCGACCATCCGCGCGACGCGTTCGCGATCCAGTCGGCCCACGTGATGGACTTCTTCCGGGGTGATTCCCTGAACCTGCGCAACCGGGTCTCGCGCGTGCTGCCCCACTGGAGCCCGGGCGTGCCGGGCTACTCCTACATCCTGGGGATGCACGCCTTCGGCCTCGAGGAGTGCAACCAGTACCCGCAGGCGGAGGAGGCCGGCCGCCGGGCCCTGGCCCTCCAGCCGAAGGACGGCTGGGCGGTGCACGCGGTGACCCACGTCATGGAGATGCAGGGTCGCATCGACGAGGGCATCGAGTGGCTGGAGTCCCGCGAGGCGGACTGGGCGCCCGACAACGGGTTCGCCTTCCGCAACTACTGGCATCTGGCGCTCTACTACCTCGACCGGCAGCAGTACCCCCAGGTGCTGGCGCTCTACGACACCCGCCTGCACGCCGCGCCGCCGGAGTACGCCCTCCAGCTGCTGGACGCCACCGCCCTGCTCTGGCGCCTCCACCTGGACGGGGTGGACGTCGGCGGCCGGGCCGGCGCCCTGGCCGACAACTGGGCCGGCCGGCTGGAGTCGGAGCGGGGCTTCTACGCCTTCAACGACCTGCACGCCATGATGGCCTTCACGATGGCGGGGCGTGAGCCCGAGGCCGCCCGGCTCCTGGACGACCTGGAGTGGACGGCGAAGAGCGGCACCGGCACCAACGTGGTGATGACGCGGGATGTCGGGTTGCCGGTCTGCCGGGGCATCCAGGCGTTCGGGCGCGACCGCTACGCCGAGGCCGCCCGCCATATCGAGCCGGTGCGCGACACCGCCGCCCGGTTCGGCGGCAGCCACGCCCAGCGCGACGCGCTGACGCTCACCGTGATCGAGGCCGCCCTCCGGAGCGGACAGCCCGCGCTGGCGCGGCACTACATCGCCGAGCGCACCGTGCACAAGCCGGCCAGCGCCTGGGGATGGCGCTTGCTGGCCCGGGCGACCTCGCGGCCCGGCGAGGCGCCGGCCGAGGCGACCGGGCGCGTCTGAGACGCAATCGGCCCCTCCGGGTCCCCCTCCCCCGGTGGGTGGGGGAGGGCGGTCGGGGGGGCAGGCGGGAGGTTCCGAACCTCCCCTGAGCGTCGAAGGGAAGCCTACCCACCCGGGCGGCGGCGGGCCACCCCCGCCAGGGCGCCGCCGTCCACCCTCAGATCGGCGCCGGTCGTGAAGGACGACTCGTCGGAGGCCAGGAACAGGACGGCGTAGGAGACCTCCTCCGGCCGGGCGCCACGTCCCATCGGGTAGGCGGCGAAGCGCGCCTTGAGCCAATCTTGGTCGAGCCCGGCCAGCATGGCCGTGCCGAGCACGCCTCCGGGGGTGATGGAGTTCACCCGGATGTCCGGCGCCAGCGTGACCGCCGCCGCCCGGGTGAGCAGGTGGACGGCCGCCTTGCTCGCCTGGTAGGCGATCATGAACTCCGTCCCCAGCGCGCCGATGACGGACGAGATGTTGACGATCGAGCCGCCGCCGGCCCGCCGCATGGCGGGGATCACCCGCTGGATGCCGAGGAACGTGCCGGTCTGGTTCACGGCGACGACCGAGTGCCACTCCTCGAGCGAGCAGTCCACCACGCCGGCAGAGCCGGTGATCCCCGCGTTGTTGACGAGCACGTCCAGCTTCCCGTAGGCCTGCTCGGCCAGGCTCACGGCGGCGTCCCAGTCCGCGAGGCGAGTTACGTCCAGGTGCACGTAGCGCGCCTCCAGGCCCGCCTCCCGCAGCCGCGCCGCGGTCTGCTCGCCGGCCTCGTCGAGGACGTCGCCGAGGACCACCCGGGCGCCGTGCTCGGCCAGCAGCCGGCCATGGCTGGCGCCCTGCCCGCGCGCGCCACCGGAGATCAGCGCGACCTTGCCTTCGACCCGCCCCTTCGTGACCATGCTCACGACTCCTATTGTTTGGGACCTCCCGCCTACCCCTCCAGCCCCCCTCCCCCACCACCGGGGGGAGGGGGGTGCCGGAGGACCCGACTTCTCAGATCGAAGCGCCGCCGTAGGTCAGCGCGATCGCCAGCACGTCGGCCGGGGTCTCGTCCAGGAGCCGGAACGCCTCGGCCGCCTGCTCGAACGGGACCCGATGGGTGATCATCTCCGCGGTGTGGAGGCCGGGCAGCAGCTCGATCGCGGTGGACGTCCGCCGCCGGAAGTCCCACCGCGACGGGCGCAGCGCGGGGCTCAGGCCGCCGACCATCGTGCTGACGATCTTCTGGCGGCCGACGTGGAACTCCGGGGTGAGGACCAGCTCCACCGGCCGGTCGCCGTAGAACGAGGCGACCACGACGGTCCCCTCGCGTCCGGTCGTCCGGATCGCCTGCTGGAGCGCTGCGGGTGCGCCGCTCGCCTCGAAAGCGACGTCGGCGCCCCGGCCGTCGCTAGCCGTCCGCACCGCCGCCTCGACGTCCTCGGGGGCGACCGCGACGTCGGCGCCCAGCGCGAGCGCGAGCCGGCGCCGCATCGGAAGGGGATCGACCACGATCACCCGGCGGGCCGTGCGCCGGGCGAGCTGGCCCAGGAACAGCCCGACGACGCCCTGGCCGAACACGACGGCCACCTCGCCCAGGGTCACCGGCGCGTCGAGCAGGGCGTTCACGGCGACCTCGGCCAGGTTGAGGAACATGGCCACCTCGGGATCCATGTCGCCGGGCAGCCCCACGACCACCGCCCGGTTGTTGTGCTCGACGGGCGCGGTGAACAGGTCCTGGTGCGGATGGCGCGCGTAGACGAGGTCGCCGGGCCGGTGGGGCGCGCCGGGACCGGCCTCGACCACCCGGCCCACGCACAGGTAGGCGAACTTGACCGGGAATCCGGGGCCCCCCGCCATGGTGGGATGGCCCACGTCCACCTCCGGGGCCGCGTGGCCACGGTAGTACTTCAGCTCGGTGCCGGCGCTGATCGCGGAGACGAGCGTCCGCACCGTGACCTCGCGCTCGCCCGGCGACCGGACCGTCTCGGTCAGCACCTCGGCCCGGCGCGGCGCGGTGAACCAGACGGCACGGCCCGTTTTCATGTTCGACTCTCCGCGCTGTCCCGCGAGGCGCGGGTCCAGCGCCTGCCGGAGCCCGTCCCCCAGGAGGTTGAACGCCAGCACGGCCAGGAAGATGGCGGCCCCGGGAAAGAGGGAGTACCAGGGGGCCACCTCGATGTACTGGTAGGCCGTCCTCAGCATCGACCCCCAGGCCGGCGCCGGAGGCTGGACGCCCAGGCCCAGGAAGCTCAGCGCCGCCTCGAAGAGGATCGCCTGGCCGAGCATGACCGACGATTGCACCAGCACCGGCGGGGAGACGTTCGGCCAGATGTACCGGACCATGATCCGGGCGTCGTTGGCGCCGACCGATCGAGCCGCCTCGATGTACTCGTACTCGCGCACGGCCAGCGTCTGCGATCGGACCAGGCGGGCGAAGACGGGGGCGTAGACGATCCCGATGGCGACCATGGCGTTGGCGAGCCCGGGGCCGAGGATCGCCGCCACCGCGAGCGCGAGGACGAGTCCCGGGAACGACCAGAGGGCATCGGCCACGCGCATCAACACCTCGTCGAGCCAGCCGCCGAAGTGGCCGGCCAGCAAGCCCATCGGCACCCCGAAGACGAGGGCGAGCCCGACCGAGATGGCGCCGGCGGCCAGGGACGGCCGCACCCCGTAGACCAGCCGGGTGAGGAGGTCCCGGCCGAGCTCGTCGGTGCCCAGGAGATGCCCGGGACCCGGCCCGGCGAGAATCGCGTCGTGATCTTGACGGGTGGGGCTGTACGGCGCCAGCGCGGGTCCGACCAGCGCCACCAGGACCAGGAGCCCGGCCACTGCCAGTCCGAAGCCCGTGCCAGGGGCGCGCACCATCCGCAGGGGCCGCCGGGCCCCCCGGGCGGCGCGCGCCGGCTCGCGCGCGATGGCCGGGCCGAGGGCAACGATGGCGGGTATCCCCTGGCTCAGCGGTGACGGACCCGCGGGTCCACCGCGCCGCACAGGAGGTCGGTGACGAGGTTCACCACGAGCACCGCGAGGGCGAACATGAGGATCGCGCCCTGCAGTGCCGAGTAGTCGCGAAAGGCCGCGCTGTCGACGGCCAGGCGGGCCAGGCCGGGCAGCGCGAAGACGGTCTCGACCACCACCGCCGCGCCGAAGACGCGGCCGGTCTGGAGGCCGAAGATGGTGATCACCGGGATGAGCGCGTTCCTCAGCGCGTGCCGGCCCACGACCAGCCACTCCGACAGGCCCTTGGCCCGGGCCGTGGTGACGTACTCGCGGTGCAGCACGTTGACCATGGCCGAGTGCACCTGGCGCATCAGGATGGCCGCCTGCCCGAGCCCGAGCGTGAGCGCCGGCAGCGCCATGGTCCGGAGGTTGGCGACGGGGTCGGCGGCCAGCGGCGTGAAGCCGCTGGCCGGCAGCAGGCGCAGCGCCACCGCGAAGAGGTAGATCATGAGGATCCCGAGCCAGAAATCGGGCATCGCGAGCCCACCGGTGGTCCCGACCGTCGCCACCGCCCGGAGCGTCCGACCCCGCCGGGCGGCGGAGACCACCCCGAGCGGAACGGCCATTCCGGCGGCGATCAGCATCCCCAGGATGGTCAGCTCGAGGGTGACCGGGAGCCGCTGGACCAGCTCGAAGGCGACGGGGGTCTGACTCCGGACGGATGTCCCGAGATTGCCCCGGGACACCTGCTCCATCCAGCGCAGGTACTGGACGGCGACCGGCCGGTCCAGCCCGAGCTGCTTGTGCATGGCGTCGTACGCCACCTGGTCCCGGGGCGCCGTCTCGCCGAGGAAGGCCAGGACCGGGTCGCCGGGCATCAGGTGGGCCAGCAGGAACGTCACCACCGACACCAGGAAGAGCGTCGGCAGCATCGTCAGCAGGCGACGAACGACGTAGCCGGCCACGCTCGATGGGGTTCAGGGAGATCCGGGCCCGGAACGACGGGGGGACGACCCGAGCGCTACTTGCTCAGCCACACCTCGGAGAAGTCCGGGATGCCGAACTCGACGGCCAGTCCCTCCATCTTCGCGCTGACCACGTAGTTGAAGGGCAGCGAGTACCCGGTGCCGAGATAGGCCTGCTCCTGGAGGCGGGCCAGCACCTTGCGGTAGGCGCCGGACCGGCCCTTCGAATCCAGGACCTCGTCGGCGTCCTTCATCAGCTTGTCGATCTGCGGGTCCTTGAAGCCCGCCCAGTTGTACGGGCCGTCCGACATGACGCTGGAGGCGATCTGCACCGGGTCGGCGTGGTTGGGCGTGTTCCGGGAGAACATGGCCTGATAGTTCATCCCGCGGACCGCGTTGATCCAGGTCAGGCGCTCCATCGCCCTGAGCGTCGTCTTGATGCCGAGCTTGGTCCACATCTCGGCGGCGAACTGCCCGATCGTCACCTCGGGCTCGCGCTGGATGACCAGCAGCTCGATCTCGACCCCGTTGGGGTGGCCGGCTTCCCGCAAGAGCTGGCCCACCTTGCCCGGGTTGTACTCGTACTTGACGATGCCGTCGTCGTAGCCGGGCATGTTCGGCGTCCAGTACGGGTAGTAGCGGGGCTTGGCGTAGCCGAAGCCGAGCACCTTGGCCATCCCCTCGCGGTCGATGCCGTGAAGGGCCGCCTGGCGGACGCGGAGGTCGTTGAACGGCGGCTTGTAGATGTTCATGCCCATCTGGAAGTACGTCGGCCCCGCCCAGGGCCACTCGATCAGCTTGAGGCGAGGGTTGGCCCGGAGGGGGCGCAGCTGGTTGGCCGGCATGTTCTCGGCCGCCGTGAGCTGGCCGGACTGAAGGTCCGGTACCGCGACGGTGAGGTCGGGGATGTAGCGGGAGACGAAGCTGTCGATGTACGGGAGGGGCTTCCCGTCGGCGCCGCCACGCCAGTAGTCCGGGTTCCGCTCGAGAACGAGCCGGTCGTCGGTGACCCACTGCTTGAACCGCATCGGGCCGGTCCCGCTCGGCGTGCGCGCGATCCCTTCCTCGCCGAGCTTGTCGAAGGCCGCCTTGGACATCATGCCCATGAGGCCGAAGTTCCCCCCCGAGACCCGGAACGGGAGCGCCCCCGACGGCGCCTTGAGCCGGACCCGCAGGGTGGTCGCATCGGGCGCCTCGATCGCGGCGACGTCGGCGAGGTAGGACTTCGAGAAGGACTTGGGGTGATCGCGGAGCCGCTCCAGGTTCCACTTGGCGACCTGCGCGTTGAACTCGCTGCCGTCGTGGAACTTCACGCCCCGGCGCAGGCGGAACACGACCGTCCGGGGGTCAGTCTGCTCCCACGACTCGGCCAGCCCCGGCTTCAGCTCGAAGGTCTCCGCCTTCGGGTCCGTCATGTCGTAGCGGAGAAGGTAGTCGAACAGCATGTGGTAGCCGGCCGGCAGGGAATAGGACGACAGGTGGACGTCGAAGGTCGGGTAGGTGAAGGCCTGAGCCTGGACGACCTCGCCACCGCGCTGGATCGCGCGCGCGCCCGAGCCCGCCGGCTGAGCGGAGGCGTGACGGGCGGTCGCATCCAGGGCCGTCAGGCCAAACAGGGTCAGACCGCCACCCAGGAAGGACCGCCGGCTGGTCAGCGTGGCCACCTGACGCATGCTGTGACTCCTCCGTCTCGAGGCTCGCCGGAGCAAGAACGCGTGTACGAGCACTAGACCACCCGCGGCGGCAGAGTGTCAAGTCCGCCGGCCGCGTGTTCGCCGGCCGCGTGTCGCTCGGGTTGCGGTTCCCCGGCGCCCGTAGTACCGTCGGCGGCGATGCCCGGACCCGCCGAGTCCCTCTATTCCGTCTCGCAGCTCTCGACGCCACGCAACACCTTCGCCGAGGACGTCGCGCAGCTGGCCCGGACCGGCGCCCGGGGCATCGGCATCTGGGAACCGAAGCTCCCGCCGGATGGCGACGCGGCGGCGCTGGAGATGCTCGCCCGCGCCGGCCTCCGAGCGACCCTCTGCGTGCCGGCGCTCTGGACCATCCTGCCGTCGCGGCTGGTGCCCGAGCCGGCGGATCCGGCGCGACGGCTGGAGCTGATCTGCTCGAGCATCCGCCGGCTCGCCCGCTTCGAGCCCGTCGCCTACCTGATCTGCGGCGGCGCGATCGGCGATCACGCGCCGGCCTCCGCGCTCGACCTGGTGGCGCGACACCTGGCCGTCATCGCCGACGCCGCCGCCGAGGTCGGGGGCACGGTCGGCCTCGAGCCGATCCGGATCGGTGCCGGGAGCACCGGGCCCGTGGTCAACACCGTCGCCGAAGCCACGCCGTTGATCGAAGCCGTCGGGCGGGCGAACGTCGGGATCGTCTGGGACGTCTGGCACCTCTGGGACGAGCCGGACCGGGACCGCCTGATCCGGGAGCACGTCGATCGCATCGTCGGGGTCCAGGTCAACGACTGGCGCGAGCCCACGCGCGGCTGGTGCGACCGGGCCCTGCCCGGCGAGGGGCGCGCCGATGTGGCCGGGATCATCGCGGCATTGCTCCAGAGCGGCTACCACGGATGGTACGACCTCGAGATCTTCTCGGACGATGGCCGGTTCGGGACCGCGTATCCCGATTCCCTGTGGGCGCTGCCCCACGAGGAGATGCTGGCCCGGGCGCGGCGGTCCTTCGAGGGAGCGTGGACCCAGGGCCGGGAGCGCGCCGCCCGGCGCGGCGGAGGCGGGTGAGCGGCATGGAGTACGTCGCGCGCGACGTGGAGCTGGTCGGGTACCACGACCTCGGCGGCAAGCCTGGCTTCAAGCTCGCCCTGCAGGTCGTCGGCGGCCGCTGGTACCTCTACCTCGGGCACCTGTGGCACCGGCAGTGGTCGATCCTCGACGTCACCGATCCCAAGCGCCCGGAGCAAGTCGGGGAGATCGCCGGCCCGGACAACACGTTCACCATCCAGGTACAGGCCGCCGACGGGAAGCTGATCACCGCGCTCGAGCACTGCCCGCCCGGCTGGGGGGGCGACCCGCAGCGCCCGGCCGAGGAGGGCGTCCTGGTCTGGGACCTCGCGGATCCCGTCCGCCCGCGGCGGCTCTCGCACTGGCGCACCGGGGGGACGGGCACGCACCGGAACTACTACGCGGGTGGACGCTACGCCCACCTGGCGGCCGGCATGCGGGGGTTCAACCGACACATCTACGTGATCCTCGACCTGGCGGATCCCGCGCAGCCGCGCGAGGTCGGGCGCTGGTTCCTGCCCGAGCAGTACCTGGCCGGGGGCGGCAAGCCCGCCGGCATTCCCGCACTTCACGGGCCGGCGGCCATCGAGGGCGACCGGGCCTACCTGCCCTACGGGGCGGCGGGGATGGTCATCCTGGACGTCTCGGACGTCGGGGCGCCCCGGCTCGTGAGCCGCCTCGACTTCGGCTCCGCGCTCGGGAGCTGGCTCGGCGTCCACACCGTGGTGCCGCTGCCGCGGCGGGGGCTTGCCGTGGTGAACACCGAGGCCATCGCCGAGGACTCCGACGAACCGCTCAACTTCACGGCGATCGTCAACATCTCGAAGGAGGCGGCGCCCCGCGTCCTGTCGCTGTTCCCGGTGCCCGAGCCCCCGCCGGGGGCAACCTACCCGAACCTCCAGCGCCGCGGTGGCCGCTTCGGGCCGCACAACCAGCACCACTGGCAGCACCAGCCCCACCTGCTGGACCGGGATGACCTCGTGTACCTGACCTATTTCAACGCCGGGCTGCGCATCTACGATATCCGCGACCCCTATCTGCCGCGCGAAGTCGGCTATTTCCTGTCCGCCGACCCGGTCGAGCGCCGGGGGCTCCTTCCCCGGACGCTCGTCACCCAGTCCGAGGACGTGCTGGTCGACGCCCGCGGCTACGCGTACCTCACCGACAAGAACCACGGCCTCACCGTGGTCCGCTACGTCGGCGACCGGGCCTGACCCGGCCGGCCGGCGGCTCGTCCCCCGTCACTTGATGGCGAGCGGATTGACGGGGGTGCCGACGGCGCCAGTGATGGGCAGCGGCGCCGCCACCAGCAAGAAGTCGTACTGGCGGTCCTCGGCGCAAGAGGCCCCCAGCGCCTCGAGATCGAAGATCTCGCCGAGCAGCATCCCCATGTACGGGATGCAGATCACGTGGAGCGGCTGGTACACGTCGGCGGTCTCGTTGGGGCGGACCTCGGTGCCCCAGGTGTCGGTGGCGTAGCCGGCGATCTCGGTGTCGTGCAGCCAGCGTGCGCAGTCGAGGGCGAGGCCGGGCGCGGGACCGCCGCAGTAGTCACCCAGGAGCCGCGCGCGCGGACTTGCCCCATCTGCCCGGTCCGGATCAGGACGATATCGCCCCGCTCGATCGCGACGCCCTGCGCCGCGGCGCAGCCGTCCAGGTCGGCGGGGTGGATGGCCTCGGTCGGCTCCAGCCACGACCGCCCCTTCCAGCGGGCGATGTCGAGCAGGACGCCGCGGGTGACCAGGCGGTCCTTCCAGTTCTCGATCCCGAGGCGCTCAGCCCCGCCAGCTGGCGACCGCGCTGGCCGGAACGCCGTTGTAGAGGTGGCCGTCGTGGATGACGTGGCCGAGCCCGTCCCACTGCGTCCCGCCCTGGAGCGCCAGGAGGACGACGTCGTCGGTGCCCCGGAACTGCAGGTCGCGGCCGCCGTAAAACTTGTTCAGGATGGCGCCGCTCACGGTGTCCCCGCCGTCCCTCAGCATGAAGTGCATCGGGTTGAATCGGCCCCACGCGCCGGTCTGGGGCCCGCTGCTGTCGAGCGGGATGGCCAGGGAGAAGGTGCGCCCCTGTCGCACGCAGCGGCTGGCCCGCCGGATGGTGTCCGGCGTGATGAAGTTGACGGTTCCGATCTGGTCGTCCGGTCCCCAGCGGCCCCAGTTCGACAGCTCTCGCGCCAGCCGCAGGACGTCCTCGACTCCGGGGCGGTCGTCAGCCATTCTCCGATTCTCCGTGCGGTGTCCGGGAGCGCCGGCCCGCGTCCACGTGGTGCTCGCAACCGCTGGGATCGTCCTCCCTCTTGACGCCGAAAGGACGGGATGCAAGAATCCCGCATCCAAGCGCATTGTAATCCCGCTCACCGGCCGGCCGCCGACCGCGCGGAAGACGGCATCCCCGAGTTCCTCTTCGGCGGCGCGGAACTGTAATGGGGTCAGGCACCGGCGCCCGGCGCACCTGCGCTCGGCGCCGCAAGACGACGGGAGGCGGCATGTCGCTACGGATGAAGGGTATCCGGCTGGCCCTGGCGTTGCTCTTCGGCTCGACCATCCTTGCGCTCGACGCCATGCCGGCGGCGGCCCAGACGAAGCTGATCGTCCACGGCGGGAGCCCCAGCCCCGACATCGCGTACATCAACCTCTACGTCGGCCAGCAAGCCGGGCTGTTCAAGGAAGAGGGGCTCGAGGTCGAGGTGCGCTACGCGTCGGGCGCGGCCATGGCGACTCAGATCACCGCCAGCGACGGCGCCGACATCGGCGACGTCACCTACGAGCCGTTCCTGCTCGGTTACGAGAAGGGGCTGCGGGGCAAGTTCTTCTACGACCGCTACGACCACAACATCTTCTTCATCGGCGTGCCGGAGGACAGCCCGATCAAGACCATCCAGGATCTGGCCGGCAAGAAGATCGGCGTCTCGAACATGGGCAGCTCGTGCCTGAACGTGGCGAACTCCATGCTGCGCGGGGCTGGCCTGACGCCCAGCCAGGACATCTTCGTGCCGGTGGGAATCGGTGACTCGGCGATCGTCGCGCTGAAAACCAACCAGATCCAGGCCTATTCGCTGTTCGACGCCGCCTACGCCGGTCTCGAGCGGTCCGGTCTCAAGCTGCGCTACATCCAGCACCCGACGATCGGCAAAACCGGGAACGGAGGTTACTTCGCCTCGGATCGGACCCTGTCGAGGAAGCGGGGGGAGATGGTGAAGTTCGCCCGGGCGATGATCAAGGCCCACGTCTTCATCCGGGAGAACACGCCGGTGTCGTTGAGGATGTACTGGACGGTGAATCCGGCCGCGCGCGTCGGCGCCACCGAGGCGGATGCCCTCAAGAACGGCATGCAGGAGCTGAGGTTCGCCCCGTTCTTCAGCGGGCGTCCCGATAGCCGGATCGGGAAGTTCGACCTGAAGGGGCTGGAGGCGTACCTGGAGACGCTCGGCAAGGAAGGGGTCGTCCCCCGAAGTTCACCGTGGCCGATTTCGTCCGCACGGACCTGGTCGAAGAGGCCCACAGCGGACTCGACCTGGCGTCCGTCGCGACGATGGCGCGCAACTGGAAATAGACCGGCGGCCGCCGAGCCGCGGGCCAGCGACATCACGTTCGCTGGGCGTTCGTCGGGGGATCGCGGGCGGCCTCGACCGGCGCCTCGGCACCACCGTCCGATGAGGCGGTTGCTCGAGACGTGATGGAGCCGTCGCTCATCGAGGTGGACCGGGTGGGCAAGATCTACCCGGCCGCCGACGGCCGGCCCGTC
>CAVPSB010000047.1:0-3944 GCA_963708025.1 uncultured Candidatus Rokubacteria bacterium
AAGTCGGCCCTGGTTCCTGGGTGCCCGGGCGGGGACCGACGAATCTGCGGCCTCAGTGCCCGCCGCGGTACGTCTCCAACCGGCGACGTGAGGAAACCGACCGCGCCCCGAGCACCGGGCGCGACTGGCGGGAGATATCGGACACGGCGTCGACCTTCCCATCGCCTGCGCGGATGAACCATCATTGGTCCGCGTCCCGCCGGCCGAGGAGGTCCCAGGAGCCATCCGGCGACCAGGGTGACGTCCGTGAACCTCGTCCAGGCCCGGAGAACAGTTCCTCGATGCGGCAGGCCCATCGGCGGGCTCGTCACGAGGATCAGCTCGCTTCCGGTCCGGGTTCGGCGCGCCAGGGCGACCTTGGTGCCGTTGGGAGAGACCGCCGCCGCCTCGACGCGACCGCCGGTCGCGCTCTTGGCGATCGCGCGGCCACGGTGGTTGAGGGTGACGACGAACGATCGGCTGACGACCAGGAGCTGCCCGGCCGAGGACCAGTTGAGGCCCTCGATGCCCCCGCCGAAGGGAGGCGAGCGCCACAATGTCCTACCGGTGTCGACGTCGACCGCCCGGACCCGGTGGTCGGGGCCGACGAACGTCAACACGTTGCGGGGGGCCGTCGGTACCCAGGCCGGCGGCGTCGAAGCCACGTGGCGGGCTATGAGGCGGTCGTCGGTTCCGTCGCCCGCGACGACGCGCACCGAGCTTCCGGCGCGATAAGAGACCCGAAGCCCGCCCGGCGCCCAGGCGGGGTCGCTTACCGGGTGAGCGGCCGAGAGCGACCAATGCACGGTTCCATCGGGTGCCACGGCCGTCAGCTCGCGACCCTTGGTCACGGCTGCGAAGAGCCCCTTGGGGGACCAGGTTGCGCCGTCGTAGCTTCCCAGTCGCCGTTTGCCGCCGTCCGCCGCGACGACCCACGCTCCCTTCGGAGAGGTCACAAGCAACCCCCCCGCGGCCGGCAGGGAGGTCAGCGCCGGCCGGGCGTTCTTCTGGCCGGGGTGGACGACGTCGTGGACGAGGTCGGCGACCTTGGCGCCCGCGGAGGTGAGGACCAGCGCCAGGACCAAGAGCCCGAGCGCGACAGCGATCCCGACGCGGCCCAGGCGGCGGGTCGGGCGCCTGGCGGGCGATCGCTGCTCGAACGCCGCCCGAACCACCTGCCAGCCCCGCTCCTCCGCCGCGGGCTCTTCGGGCGCCCGCGAAATCGCGGACCAGCTTCATGATGCGCCTGTCGTTCACGACGACTCGCCCTCCAGCCGATCTTGGAGACAGTCCAGGGCTCGGCGCAGGCGTGAGTTCACCGTGCCGCGGGGCAGCTCGAGCATCGCGGCAATCTCCCCGGGCGTGTACTCGAACAGATAGCGGAGAACTACGACGGCCCGGTGCTCGGGCGACAGCGATGCCAGGGCGGTGACCATCGCGTCGGAGTAGGGACCGCCTCCCGCCTGCACCTCAGCGTGCCGGCCGGCCTCCACGAGCTCGGATTCCCGGTCGACGCCTGCTTCGCGGCGCAGCGCCCGGGCGCGCGCCCAGTCGATCGCGCGGTTGACGACGATCCGGTTCAGCCAGGGGCCGAACGGGCGCCCGCGGTCGAAGCGGTCCAGGGCCCTGACCGCGGACAGGAACGCCTCCTGGGCGATGTCCTCGGCGGCTCCCGCATCGTTGACGACCAGGTACGCGGCCCGGTGCGCCCACGGCCAATGACGGCGGTAGAGCTGCTCCAGCGCCTCCTCCGATCCCGCTTGGGCGGCCCTGATCCAGCGACGCTCCTGGCGACGCTCCGTCGCTCCCCGAATTGTCACGCGCCCGCTCGCCGGAATCGGTACGGCGATACTTTTCGTGGCCCGATTGGCGGGCAAATGGGTCTCCTCCCCGGCGCCCACGGCGGCCAGCACCGGTCGCGGTGCACCCATCTTCCCTGGAACGGTCGGGGCTCGGGCCATCCCTGCAATACGGGCGAGACCTTGCCGGAGGTCCCCGAAGCCGTCTATCCGGAGACTCGAGCCACGGCCGCGCTCTGGCGCTCGGCCGCCGCGGGGGAGAGGGCCCCCGGCGGGAGCTCGACGACGAAGGCCGAGGTTCCCGGGAACTGGTGGTTCTGCCAGTTCGGCGCCGTACCGGCGGGCCACGGCAGATGGCGGAACGGCAGCCCGGTCAGGCGAGCGTAGCGCTTCGCCGCCGGAACGCTGGGACCCCAGGCGCGGACCATCGGCTCGGCCTCCTGGTGAAACCAGATCGTGATCTCCGGATGCACGGCTTCGATCAGCCTCGCGGAGAGCCGGCTCTCCGGCTCGGATAGCGGCTGGGGCCCCGAGTATTCGAGGTCCCATCGCTGGCCGATTGGCCGCCACCCGGCGGGGAAGTTGCGGTTGAGATCGATGCCGCGGCCGTTCAATCGCGTCCCGCGGGCGAGACCGTCCGGGTTCAGGTTCGGCACGAAGAAGATCCTCCCGGGCGGCGGACAGCCGCCCAGCGAGAAGCCCTGGATCGCCGAGGCGGCGCACTCGGTGCCGTGGATGCACCCGACGACCAGGACCCTGCGATACCAGCTGTTCGGGTCGCTGGTGCCGTCGTAGCGTTTGGGGTCGGGGTACCCGAAGGCTTCCAATCGGATGGGGCGCCCGAGTGCCGAGTGGCCGATCGTCGCCGTCCTGCGGCTCAACGCCATGCCCGGCATGCCCGTCCGATTGAGTCGGTGGACCTTGGCCCGAAGCGCCCCGCCGGACGGCGGACCCGAGAGGCCGGCCGGGTGCTTCTCGGCCCCCCGGCCGGGCATCCCCAGGCCGAGCACGGCGACCGACGCGGCGGCCAGGGAGAAGGCCGCGATCCGCATCGGCTACGCGCCCCCGGCGGCGAGGCGCCCGCCGCGGCGCCGGCGAAGGAGGGCGAGCCCAGTGGCGGTGAGGCAGGCCGCGAGCGCGATCGGCGCGACCACGAGCCAGGGAACGCCGCCGCCGCTCCCCGTCGACGCCGTCGCTCGGGTCACCTCGAACGTTCGGGTGTCCACGGCTGCTACCGGGTCGGCGCCACGACCGAGCACGGTGAGCTGTCCGCCGTCCGAGCTGACCGTGAGCCGGAAGACGCTGAGGTTCTTGGGGAGCGAGATGCCGTCCAGGTCCACACAAACGGCGCGGTGATGTGAGGTGTCGAGCGCGTGGATGAACGGTCCCTCGTCGGAGCCGTCGTACAGGGTGTATGCCCAGCGCCCATCCGGGCTCGTCACGCGCGTGATCGGCCTACCCGTCATCGGCCGTCCGCCTTCGCCCGGGTCGATGACCGGCTTCGACAGCAGGTGGCCCGCAGCCACGTCGTAGGCACGAACGAGGTACCGGGTGGGGTCCGGAGGGGAGGAATACTGGATCAGGTAGAGCAGCCGTCCGTTCGGAGAGATCGCGTCGAAGGTGTAGCTGCCACGCAGGGCGATCTCCTCATCGGTGCGAAGCGACGCGGCGTTCAGCAGGCGCAGCCTGGTAGCTGCCTGAGGAAATGTCGTCAGCGGCTGCACCAGGGCGAGCATGCGCCCGTCCGCCGAGAGCCCGCTCACCGATCCATCGATGGCCACGGTCGGGATCGTGAAGCCGCCGGTGACGAGCCTCCTCCGCACCACCTGGCCGCCGCTCGGATCGATTCGCTCGACCAGGGTGGCTTCCGTGGCGGGGACGGCCACATAGCGCGCGTCCCCCGACTGAGCGACGACGCCGGTCGTGTCCGCCTTCGTTTGACCGCTCGACACCCCACCCGGAGCCACGGCCCCTTTGGCCTCCAGGTAGCCGCCGGCGGCACCGTCCCCGTCTGCGGGTGCCCTGGTCGCGCTTGGCAGGAAGACAGCCAGCGTCGCCACGAGCACGCCGATCACGGTGGAGCGTCGATTCATCTCATCCTCCTTCGGTGCATTTCATCCCGAGTACGGGTGGAGGTCCGCGGGAGGTCCCGGTGGCTGACGCGAT
>CAVPSB010000048.1:0-52994 GCA_963708025.1 uncultured Candidatus Rokubacteria bacterium
GCTCAATTGCTCAACATGGTGTGGATGCGGATGGCGTCGCTCCCAGTCGCCAGATATGCGCCACTACTCGAATATCTCGACGGACATCTCCACCTCATCTCGGGCGCGACTGAAGATCGAGAGACGATCTCGACTGACCATTTCATCATGAGAATTCGGGACAAGAGCGCCGACGCGCCGGGGGCGCTGCCGAGCCTCGACAGCCAGGTCTGGCGCACGGGGCCGCCGATTCCCATGGGTGGCGATCACGCAGCTTCGGTCGTGCTCGACGGAGAGATATACGTCATCGGCGGAGAGCACGGGCATGCCGCCGTGACCATGGACGCGTCGAAGTGCTGCGGCACCTATTGGGCTCATCCTTATCTCTTTCGGTACGATCCCCACCGAGAACAGTGGCAACGCCTAGCCGATCTGCCGTTCGCGGTCTCACATATCGAATCGCAAGTCATCGTCCTCGACGGCAAGATCGTGGTGCTGGGCGGCACCGGGGACCGCGATGTGTTTTCGGACAGGGTGCAGGAATACGATCCCTCGCGAGATCGCTGGAGGCAAATGAAGCGCCTACCGCGCCCGCGAAAGGGCGGCGTCGTCTGGCACGCGGAAGGTGTCATCTATTTCAATGGCGGCCAGCTCACGCCCAATGGGCGTCATCGATTCGTCGTTGCCGAAACAATGGCCGCAAAGATCCGGCGAAGGTCGTGGTTCTCTTTCTTCACGCGGAGAGAAGGTGGGCGTGTCAGCGCATGACTCTACCCGGGTCAGCTCTACTGGGCGCCGACCTTCTATCTGCCGCCCCACGCTGACGTTCTGTTCGAAGTGGATCCCGACCCGTCTCGGGGCCGGGCGAAGGCCGCTCCTGACGCCGCTGGCGGCCTTGAGGAGGTCGTGGACGGGCTTCTCGAGGTCCTACACCGCGTCCGGGACGTGCTGGCGGCCGGTACCGCCGAGCAGCGGAAGGCGGTGGTCCGGAGCTTCCTGGCCGGGATCCGAGTCGACAAGGCCGCGCGGCAGGCGATTGGCCCGGGCCAGAAAGTGCTCGGCCAGCAGAAGCACGTCCTCTCCCCGCTTCCCCAGGGGAGGAAGCTCTACCCTGATGACCGCCAGCCGGTGGTAAAGATCCTCACGGAAACGGCGCGCCCGCACTGCACCGTCCAAATCCTCGCTCGTGGCGGCGAGCAGCCACACGTCCACGGGCTCATTCCGTGTGCTCCCCAGGCGTCGCACCGCCCGGTCTTCCAGGACCTTCAGCAGCTTCGCCTGCAGGGCCTCGGGCAGTAGCCCCACTTCGTCGAGGAACAGCGTCCCGCGGTGCGCCGCCTGGAACAGCCCCGGCTTGGCCTGCCGGGCGTCCGTGAACGCTCCACGTTCGAACCCGAAGAGCTCGGCCTCGAGGAGGGTCTCGGGGATGGCGGCGCAGTTGACTTCGGGGCGGTGACGGAGCCCCACGCGGTGGGGCGGCTGCTGGCGGCGCTGGGGCTCGCCGCCCAGCCGCCGCCGGGCCACGCCGTCCCCGCCGCCTGACCCGCGCGCCCCCCGATCCGCCGGCCCCCCCGCGCGGCCCCTCCCCCGTCTGCCTGCCGACCCCGCGGGGCGGCTTCCGCGCCACCTCTCCGACCTCCCGACGCCCTTGCCGCGCGGGCCGGCGCGGCGCTACAGTCGGACTGCGGGGGCCAAGGCGAGAGCGAGGGGATGCGGGGCCAGGGAGAGGGCGAGAAAAACGTCGCTGGCATTTCCTACGTTCGACAGCCGAAGCCGCCCGTCGTATAAAGGTCAATCGTCTCAGCGTGCGCTGCTCCGGCAAGCCCGAGCAGTGCGATCGTCGTCAGTAGAATCTTCATCCGAGGTGTGCTCGATGACAACGCCGTACAGGAACTTCTCCCGAAGGAGCACTCGAGGTTGCTCTGCGACGCAACCATATATCCGGATGATGTCCCAAGCTCCACTGCCCGTCTCGTGATTCGACGTGAGGACAAGCAGCCCCCGACCGGTCCCGATGCCCATGCCTTTCCTTATCTTTGTCTTCCAGTCACACGCACCCGGATCGGCGGGCCCGTCCGAATAGCAGCCTGAGCCATGTACGAGAAGCGCGTCCGGCCGGTCGATCTCCATGAACGCGACCAATCGATCGGCATCCGGAGCCAGGAGCTCGGAAGCACAGGACGCGCTGGCCGCGCGGGAAAGACCGAGGCTGATGCAGACAGCTCCCAAGACGGCCAGTACCCGGCGCACCGATATTCGAGACGATGTTGGAAACCCAGGCACGGCTCTCTCTTCCCGCACGCCTTCCTCGGGTCCATCCTACCTCTGACCGCCTTACATTGGGATGCAAGACCGTGGAGGGTAGATGGGATGAAGCGGCTGACCCCCAGCTCGACGTGGTGGCATACACTGCCCCACCGAGAGAACGCGCTCGAACAGTCGGAGAGCAGGAGTGTGCGGCACGAGTGTGCGCGGCGGTAGACACGAAAGACGCCCGCGTGGACCAGACCGCGGTCGAGCGGAAACCCAGGAGGAGACCCTAACTATTATAATGGCGAAGCCGAAGGCCAAGGGCACGTCGCGCGCAAGCCAGCCGCGCAAGCCGACCACGAAGGCCACGCGACCGGCGAAGGCAGGCGCGAAGACAGAGCCCGCTTCCCGGCTCATCGACCAGCGGATCCGCAACCTGGGGGGATGGCGCGGGGAGACCCTGGCCCGCATGCGGGTGCTGATCCTGGGAGCCGACCCCGAGATGACCGAGGAGTGCAAATGGATCAAGCCCACGAACCCATTGGGCGTGCCCGTGTGGTCCCACGCTGGGATTGTCTGCACCGGGGAGGCGTACACGAAGGTCGTGAAGCTCACGTTCGCCCGGGGGGCCAGCATCCCAGACCCATCGCGCCTCTTCAATTCCAGCTTGGAAGGCAACACGCGAAGGGCGATCGACATCCACGAAGGAGAGAAGGTCGATGCGGGCGCGTTCAAGGCGCTCGTGAAGGCCGCGGTGACCGCGAACGCAGGCACGAAGGCCAAGGGACCGCCGAAGGCAGGCGCGACGGCCAAGCCAGGTGCGAGTGCGGCCAAGCCGATCAAGGCGCGAAAAAGCGAGAAGGTCGTCCTCCTCTCGGGCGGCAACCCGCAAATCGCGAAGGCGGACGGCGACGCCCCGGTGCAGGCGTACATCGTCGCGATGCCGGGCTGGAAGAGCGACCTCGGGAAGCGCCTCGACGCGCTCATCGTGCGCAACGTGCCTAACGTGCGCAAGGCCGTGCGGTGGAACTCGCCCTTCTATGGCATCGAGGGCCACGGCTGGTTCCTCGCCTTCCATTGCTTCACGAAGTACGTCAAGGTGACGTTCCTCCGCGGCACGTCGCTGCGTCCACTTCCGCCCGTCGAGTCCAAGGACCCAAACACGCGCTACCTCCACATCCACGAGGACGACCAGCTCGACGAGGAGCTCGTGGCGAGCTGGATCAGGCAGGCATCGGAGCTGCCCGGCGACCCTCTCTTCTGATATTCTCGTGGCGTGCCGCGCGAGAAGAAGCGTGCTCCGATCCTTCTGCCTCCGGGCGCAGGCCGCGCGTACGCGATGGGCCCGGTGCACGCCGTCTTCAAGGCGGACGGCGACGAGACGCGCGGGCGGTACTCGATCTCGGAGTGGTGGCTCGAGCCCTACACGCGCGGCCCCGGCGCGCACACGCACGAGGAAGACGACGTCTTCTTCGTGATCGAGGGGACGATGAGCTTCTTCGTGGGCGGCGCGTGGATCGACGCGCCAAAGGGCTCGCTGGTGATCGCGCCCGGAGGCACGGCGCACGACTTCGAGAACCGCACCGCCGAGCGGGCGGGCGCGCTCAACCTCTCGGTGCCCGGCGACTTCGAGCCGCACATGGGGGGGATCGCCGAGTGGTTCCGCGCGCGCTCCGCCGCCGCGTCCCGCACGGCGAACGCGCCACGCAGCCAATCGGTCAGTCCAGGCAGCCGACCCGCTCGAAGGAGGGGGCGCGGTTGAACACTCGTCGGTGACATCCACGAGCACGCGCTCGCACTCCCGACGCGAACATGACGCTCGTCGACGTCACCGTGACGTTGGCCAACACGGGGAGCGAGCAGCCCGTTTGGCTTGGGTCGTTGGCGCTTCCCAAACCGCGAGGACGCCTCGCGCATTTCCGTCCGGTACCTACGCGTGATCGAGGATCACGCTCGGTGATTCATAATAGTTGCGTTATCTCGCTCGTTGGGTCCCGTAGCGGCGGCAGGACCTCGCAAGCAGTCCGTCACCGGATGTTGAACAGCGCGGAGAGCGCGATCGACCACGCGACGGTAGATTGGGCTCGATGACGAGCGATGCGAAGGTCGGGGTGGACCGAGCCGCCATCGAACGGAGTTGGAAGGCGCGCGGCTTCTCCTGCGGGCTGTGGGTCGATCCACCGGGCCGAACGTAGGCAGTGAAAATACGCCCTTTCTCGCCCCCGCCACACGGCCTGGTGTCCGCCCAGGCGTCGCGTCATCACGGTGGGGCGTCGCGTCATTCGGGTGGGCGGAGTGGAGCGCGCGGCGGAGGGGCCCGGCAAGGCGACGGGAGGTCGGTGAGATGAGGCCCGGAACCCGCCCCGCCGGGGCCGCGAACAGACGGGGACGGCGGCGCCGGTGGTGGGCGCGATTGCGCGCCGGTCAGGCGGCGGGGGCGTTCCGGGCATAGCGAGCCGCGGGACGCTTGACAGGTCGCCGCTAAGTTAGCAACAGTAAAGGCACGCGCCTGTAGCTCAGTCGGATAGAGCAACGGCCTTCTAAGCCGTGGGTCGGGGGTTCGACTCCCTCCAGGCGCGCCACCACTACCGCGAGAAATCCCACGCTGGCCGCGGGGTTTCTGCTCGCTGTCACCCCGGTCTCCTGGGATGGGGTGTGATGGAGTGAGATGGGTTGTGACGGAGCATCGTAGCGAAATGCGTAGCGAAGAGGCCGCAACCCGGCCGACCACCCGACGCCGAGGAGGGTCTCAGATCATGGCCGAAGCTCCCGATCGCAACCTCGCTCTCGAGCTCGTGCGCGTGACCGAGGCGGCCGCACTCGCTGCCGCCCGCTGGGTCGGGCTTGGGGACAAGACCGCCGCCGACCAGGCTGCGGTGGACGCCATGCGCTACATGCTGGAGTCGGTCGAGATGGACGGCATCGTCGTCATCGGCGAGGGGCAGAAGGACGAGGCGCCGATGCTCTACAACGGCGAGCGCATCGGATCGGGCCGCGGCAGCGCGGTCGATGTCGCCGTCGACCCCCTGGAGGGTACCGAGCTCTGCGCCAGAGGGCAGCCCAACGCGCTGGCCGTGATTGCCGCCTCCGACCGCGGCACGATGTTCGACCCGGGGCCGTGTGTCTACATGGAGAAGCTCGCCGTCGGCCCGGACGTCGGGGAGGCGATCGACATCAACGCCCCGATCGAGCACACGCTCGAGCTCGTGGCGCGGGCCAAGCGCGTGCGGCCCCGGGACCTGATGGTGGTGATCCTCGACCGGCCGCGCCACGAGGAGATGGTCAAGCGGATCCGCGCGGTCGGCACGCGCATCCGCTTCATTTCCCACGGGGACGTCTCCGGCGCCCTGATGGCGGCGAGCCCCGACACGGGCGTCGACCTGCTCTGGGGCATCGGCGGGACACCTGAAGGGGTCCTCTCGGCGGCGGCGTTCAAATGCCTCGGCGGCCAGTTCCAGGGCAAGCTGTGGCCGCGCAACGAGCAGGAACGGCACGCCGCGATCGCGGCCGGCTACGACGTCGGCCGAGTTCTCACCGGTGACGATCTCGTCAAGGGTGGCAACACGTTCTTTGCCGCGACCGGCGTCACCGATGGGGATCTGCTGCACGGCGTACGGTACGAGCGCGGTGGCGCCCTCACCTATTCGCTGGTCATGCGCTCCAAGTCCGGCACCGTGCGGAGACTGCAGGCGACCCACAGCCTGAAGAAGCTGGAGGGGCTGGCCGGTGGCCGCTACGCGTAATCGCGCGGCGACGATGGACCCTCGATTTCTGGCGCCCAGACGCCCGTCCCGCAGCGCGGCCTTGCCGAGCGTCGCCGATCTCGCGGTGCGGGTGGGCATCAACACCGGCGACGTGGTGGCCGGCAATGTGGGCTCGGAGACGCGGATGGACTACACGGTGATCGGGGACAACGTGAACGTGGCGTCGCGGATCGAGGCCAACGGGCGGGGCGGCGAGATCCACATCAGCGAGGCGACCTTCCTGGACATCCGGGGGGCGGTCGCCGCCGCCCGGCTCGACCCCATCGTCGTGAAGAATCGCGTTCAGCCCGTGCAGATCTACTCGGTTCAGTCCTAGATCATTCGGGGGGGTTCTCGGAAGACCGATCGACGCGGGGCCGGCGCTATCCCTTGATGCCGCCGGCGGTGAGGCCGCTGACGACCCGCTCCTGGAAGACGGCGATCAGGAGGCAGACGGGCACGATGGCGATCACCAGGGCCGCCGAGATGATGGGCCACGGGAACGAGAACTCGCCCTGGTAGAGGGTGATCCCGACCGGCAGCGTGCGGCTGGCCACGCGGGGCGAGAGCGTCAGGGCCAGGAGGAATTCGTCCCACGCATTGACGAAGGCGAGAATGGCCGCCGTGAACACGCCCGGCGCCGCCAGCGGCACCACGACGTGCCGGAGGGCGGCGAGCCGGGAGCAGCCGTCGATCATGGCGGCGTGCTCGAGGTCCCGGGGAATGTCCTGGAAGAACGCCACCAGGACCAGGGTGCAGATCGGCATGGACAGGACGGCGTAGGGCAGGATCAGCGCCGGATAGGTGTTGAGCAGTCCGGCATCCCGCATCACCTGGAAGAGCGGCACGACCAGCGAGATCAGGGGGAACATCGACACCGCGAGCAGGACCGACAGGATGAGCCCCGGGGCGGGCAGCGGCAGCCGGACCAGCGCGTAGGCGGCCAGGGCCGAGACCAGCACGCCGAGGAGGGTCGAGGCCGCCGCCACCACCAGGGAGTTTCCCAGGAACGTCAGGATCGGCTGGTCGACGAAGACGCGGACGTAGTTGTCGAGCGTGGCCGCGGCCGGCCAGATCGTGATCGGGACGCGCATCAGCTCGGTCTCGGTCTTGAACGAGGTCAGCAGGATCCAGGCCGCCGGGAGGAAGCCGTTGGCGGCGACCACCAGCCCCGCCACCCACACGGTCCGCCGGCGGCTGCGCAACCGGCGCATCAGGCGCGCGCCTGGGCCGGATCGCGGCGCGTGTAGCGCAGATAGCCGGTGGTGGCCACGAGCGAGACGCCGAACATCAGCACGGCCAGGGCCGAGCCGTAGCCGAAGTCGAGCGCCTCGATCGTGGTGCGATGGATGTACATGGCCAGCGTCTCGGTCGCCGTGCCGGGGCCGCCGTTGGTCATGGCGTACGGGATGTCGAAGGTCTGGATGGCGGTGATCGTGCGGAAGATGAGGGCCACCACCAGGGCCGGGCGGAGCATCGGCAGGGTAACCTCGCGGAACCGCTGCCAGGTCGAGGCGCCGTCCACCTCGGCCGCCTCGTAGAGCGACGCCGGGATCGTCTGGAGGCCGGCCAGCAGGACCAGGGCGACGAAGCTCGACGACTTCCAGATGATCGACAGACAGATGGCCGTGAGCGCCAGGATGGGATCGGTGAGCCAGCTCAGCTGGCGAGAGCCCGACGAGGCGGAGCGCGTTGTTGACGATGCCCTGGTTGTACTCGAAGAACCAGCGGAAGATCAGGCCGGCGAAGACCAGCGGCAGCGCCCAGGGCAGGAGCAGGCCCAGCCGGACCGGCCACTTGATCCGGAAGGGCCGGTCGGCCAGGAGGGCCAGGCCGAGCCCGATCGCCACGGCGCCGGGCACCGTGACGAGGATGTAGAGCAGGGTGTGCCCCGTCGCTTCCCAGAAGCGGGCGTCACCCATGGCGCGCGCGTAGTTCGCGAGGCCCACGAACGGCGTGCCACGCCCGGGCTGGGCGAGGTGCTGGAACCGGAGGCTCGTCTCCACGAGGCGGGCGATCGGATAGAGGACGACGGCCGCCAGCAGCAGGAAGGCCGGGGCCAGCATGAGCACGCCGAGCCGGCGCTCGGCGCGCTCGCGGGGGGTGAGGCGGGGGCGTGCCGGGCCGCCCCGGGGCGTCAGTTCAAGACCTCCCGCCCACCCCCCAACCCTCCCTCCCCCACCGTTGGACGGCCTTCGGCCTGTGGCCGGGGGGAGGGGGGAGTCGGACGACCCATTCCTTCAGACGTTCTTACTGGAAGATGGGGCCGAGCCGGCTCGTCATGTCGCCGAGCGCCGCGTCGGCGGACTTCGTCCCGGCGAGGAACGCGTTCATGTTGGTGCGGATGATCTCGGACACCTCGGTGTAGCGGGGCGAGACCGGGCGCGACCGCGCCGACTGCACGACCGGGAGGGCGTCCTTGAACCAGGGGTTGGCCTTGAGCACCTCGGGATCGCCGTAGACCTCGGGGAACACGGGGAGATGTGACGCCAGGACCGCCTGGACCCTGGAGACCTCCGGCGACGAGAGGTACCGGACGAGCTTCACCGCCTCCGCCTTGTTTTTCGAGTAGGCCGACACCGCGACCTGCCAGCCGCCGATGCAGGTCGCCCCCTTGTCGGCGGTGAAGCCCGGCAGGGGGACGACGGCGGTCTTGCCCTTCACCGTCGAGTCGGCGTCGTTCTGCGTCCGGTTCCAGACGTAGCCCCAGGTCATGGCGTAGACGAGGTTGCCGGCCTGGAAGTTCTGGCGGATGCGATCGGTCGGGATCTCGGCCAGGTTGACCGGCGTCACCTTGGCGGCCTTGAGATCGGTCCAGAGCTGGAAAGGTTTCCTGGCCGCGTCGGTGCCGAGCTGGAGCTTGCCGCTCCCGTCCGTCAGGTCGCCGCCCGCCCCCCACATCGGCACCAGATAGGTACAGACCGTCCCCTCGATGGGCGCCCCCGCCGTCTGGAAGCCCGAGAGCTGGGGGTTCCCCTCGGATTTCATGATCTTCTCGGCGGAGGTCCGGAGGTCATCCCAGGTCCGGGGCGGCTTGAGCCCGTGCTTGTCGAGGAGGTCCTTCCGGTAGTAGAGGAACTGGGCGTCCGCGAAGTAGGGCAGCGCGATGATCTTCCCGCCGACGACGTTGGCCGCGCGGTAGGCGGGGAGGTACTGCCCCATGATCCGGTCGCGGTCGGCGCCGAGGTAGCCGTCCAGGGGCTCGGCCCAGCCGGCCGCCGCCCACTGGGCCGGTCGGATGACGTCGATGAGGATGACGTCGAGCGCGGAGTCCTTCGAGGCGAGCACCGTGTTGAGGTACTGCTGCTGCTGCTCGGAGGTGGCGCCGCCGACCTCGATCTCGATCTTGGCGCCGGGGTTCCGTTTCTCGTACTCGTCGGCGATCTTGCGCATGACGTCGGGACGCTGCTGGCCGCCGGTGAAGATGCGCAGCTTGGTCTGCTGGGCGGGAGCGGCCGTCGCCGCCGCCAGGGACAGGGTCGTGACGAGCGCCAGCGCGGCGATGCGAGGATGCATGGAGTCCCCCTTCTCCGGGGGCCACGGCCGGGCCAGCCGGCGGGCGCCCCGGGATGACCAGCCAAACGGGAACCGCGATGGCCAAGGATGCCGCGAAACGCCGGGACCGTCAACGACGAGCCGCCCGGGGGGTCGCCCGGTGTCGAGGGCGCGTGAATCGCGGTAGCATTGCCGCTGTGACGGAGCGAGAGGCCGGCTCGACCGGAGGTGCCGCGGCGCCGAGGCTCGCCGACCTCCTCCCGATCGAGCCCGAGTGGGGGCGGGTGGAGCCGGTCTCCCGGATCGGACCCCCGATCCGGGTGTCGGCGGGAACCTGGGAGCTGCCGACCTCCGCCGGCGCCCTGCGCGTCACCGCGCTCGCCGCGGGGGTGCGCCTGCGCCTCGGCGCGAGCGGGCGGCCCGTCTATCCCATCCTGGTCGGCGAGCCGACCGAGCGTGCCGCGACGGTCGCCGAGCGCGACGGGGCCGTCGTCCTGGCCTGGGACGACTTCACCCTGAGCCTCGGCGCGCGGCCTCTGTGGTTCCGGCTCGAGCGGCAGGGGCGCGTGGTGCAGAAGAGCCCCGGCGACGGCCACTTCGCCCGCGAGTTCCGCCTGCCGCCCTTCGCCCGGCTGGACGGGGGGTGGCTCGCCTCCTTCGAGCTGGTCTCGGGCGAGCGGATCTACGGCCTGGGCGAGAAGTGGGGCCCCCTCGACAAGCGGGGCCAGCTCGTCAGGTCCCTCACCTTCGACGCGCTCGGCGTCAACGGCGAGCGCTCCTACAAGAACTGCCCGCTGGCCTGGTCGCCCCGGGGGTGGGGGGTGTTCCTGCACACGCCCGCCCCGGTGACGCACGCCGTCGGACACCCGCTGTGGTCGCAGCGCGCCTATGTCGTCGCGGTGGAGGACGACGAGCTCGACGCGTTCGTGCTGGCGGCGGACGGGCCGGCGGAGATCATCCGGCGCTACACGGACCTGACGGGGCGCGCCGCGCTGCCCCCCTTGTGGTCACTGGGCGCGATCCTCTCCCGTGCGTACTACCGGACCGCGGAGGAGGTCCTCGCCACGGCCCGCGAGGTCCGGGCGCGGCGGATGCCCTGCGACACGATCACCTTCGACGGCCGCGCCTGGCAGGACACCGAGACCCGCTTCCACTTCGGCTGGGATGCCCGCCGGTACCCGGATGTGCGTCCGGTGCTGGCGGAGCTGAAGGCGCTCGGGTTCCGCATCTGCGTCTGGGAGTATCCGCTCGTGTCGCTGAGATCCCCGCACTACGCGGAGCTGGCGGCACGCGGCTACCTCTTGCGGGACCGGCGCACGGGCGGGCCGTACGTCTACCGCTTCGACCCCGAGCCGTTCGGCTCGGTGCTGACGCAGCTCCCGCCGTCCGGTCTCGTCGACTTCACGAATCCGGACGCCTGTCGGTGGTGGAAGGACGCCCACCGGGCCCTGTTCGACCTCGGCGTCGACATGATCAAGAGCGACTTCGGGGAGCAGGTCGAGAGCGACGAGATCGTGGCCGCCAACGGCGACACCGGCCGCCGGCTCAGGAACGTCTACTCGCTGCTCTACAATCGGTGCGTCTACGACGCCGCGACGAGCTACGCGCGGGACGGCGCCTTTCTGTTCCAGCGGGCGGGATGGGCGGGGAGTCATCGCATCCCGTCCGCGTGGGGCGGCGACCCGCAGGCGGACTTCGAGGGCCTGGCCGCCTCGATCCGGGGCGCGCTCTCGTGGGGTCTCTCCGGAGGGCCGTTCTTCGCCACCGACGTCGGCGGGTTCTATCGCGACGCGCGCGATCCCGAGCTGTACGCGCGCTGGGCGCAGACCGGGGTCTTCGCCGCGCACATGCGCTTCCACGGGGTCGGGGCCCGCGAGCCGTGGAGCTACGGACCCCGGGCCGAAGCCGTGGTGCTGGCGGCGCTCCGCTGGCGGTACCGGCTGCTCCCGTACCTCTGGTCGGCGATGCAGGAGGCGGTAGCGACGGGCCTGCCGGTGCAGCGGGCCATGGTCCTGGCGTTCCCGGACGACCCCGCCGCCCACGCGTTCGACACGCAGTTCATGCTCGGTCCCGATCTGCTGGTCGTCCCGTGCCTGGCCTCCGGTGGGCGGGTCACCGGCTACCTGCCCCCGGGTCGCTGGCGGCGGTTCCCGGAGGGCGGCGCGCCGGTGCCGGGCGGGCGGGTCTTCGCCGAGGAGCTTCCGCTGGAGCGGTGGGCCGTCTTCGCCCGTGACGGGGCGGAGATCCCGCTCGGTCCCGACGTGCAGCACGTCGGGGAGCTGGGGGCGAGCCGCGGATCGAGACGATCTGGCGCTGACGCCGGGTCCGGCGATCTGCGCGCCTCTGGCCGATCCGCCCCATTCGTGCTTCAATCGGGAGCAGCGAGACCGGCCGATGTTTCCCTACCGCGACGAGAACGAGACGCAGCGGACGCCCTATGTCACGATGGCGCTGATCGCCGTCAACGTCCTGGTCTGGCTCCTCGTCCAGGGCGCCGGCGTGGCCCTGCCCCTCGCGCGCTCGGTCTGCAACCTCGGCCTGATCCCCGGCGAGCTGACCCTCGCGCTCCCGCCGGGGACGCGCTTCCCGATGGGAGAGGGGCTGGTCTGCCTGACGGACCCGGGCCGCCAGGTCTCCCACCTCGTCACCTCGATGTTCCTCCACGGCTCCTGGATGCACCTCCTCGGCAACATGTGGTTCCTCTGGATCTTCGGGAACAACGTGGAAGACTCGATGACCCGGCCCCGCTTCGTCGTGTTCTACCTCCTGTCCGGGCTCGCCGCGGCGCTGGCCCAGGTCGCGCTCAGCCCGGCGTCGCCGATTCCGATGGTCGGGGCGTCGGGCGCGATCAGCGGCGTCATGGGCGCCTACCTGATCCTCTACCCGCGCGTCCGGGTGTTCTGCATGATCCCGCTCGGCTTCTTCTTCACCTCGGTCGCCCTGCCCGCGTGGACGATGCTGCTCTACTGGTTCCTGATCCAGTTCGTCAGCGGGGTCTTCGGGGGGGCGGCGAAGGCGGCGGCGTCGCCTTCTGGGCGCACGTCGGCGGGTTCGTCGCCGGCGTCGTCCTCGTCAAGCTCTTCGCAGGGTCGGACTACATCGAGGCCCACCGCGCCCACCACTGGCAGCCCCGGCGGCTCGCCAGCCGGTGGTGAACCGCACCGCCCCCGCCGGCCGCGGGCGGTGACCGGCCGCGCTCCGGTGAGCGCATCGCGCGACTCCGTTCGGGCATAGCGCCCGCCGCCCGCGCCGGGGCGGCCGGAGCGGCGACCCGTGAGACAATGAAGAGCCCGCGGACCGGTCCGGGGGTGGCGGATCGGCGGGAACGGGACCGACGTGACGTCATGCTCAGAAAGACCGCGACGCTCCTGCTGATCGGCGTGCTGGTGGTGGCGGGGGGCGGGTACCTCGTCCGCCGGCACCTCGCCGCCGTCGAGCCCATCAAGGTCGGGATCCTCCACTCCCTGACGGGCGCCATGGCCGCCAGCGAATCCCCCGTGGTTGACGGGACGCTCCTGGCCATCGAGGAGATCAACCAGGCCGGCGGACTCCTCGGCCGCCCGATCCGCCCGGTCGTCGTGGACGGGCGGTCCGATCCGGACACCTTTGCCCGGGAAGCCGAGCGGCTGATCACCCGCGAGCGCGTGGCCACGGTCTTCGGCTGCTGGACCTCGGCCAGCCGCAAGACCGTCAAGCCGCTGTTCGAGAAGCACGGCCACCTCCTCATCTATCCGGTGCAGTACGAGGGGCTCGAGGACTCGCCCAACATCGTCTACACGGGGGCCGCGCCCAACCAGCAGCTCATCCCGGGGATCAAGTGGAGCTTCGACCACCTCGGCCGGCGGCTCTTCCTGGTCGGCTCCGACTACGTCTTCCCCCGCGCGGCCAACGCGATCATCCGGGACCAGGTCACCGCCTTCGGCGGCGCGGTCGTGGGGGAGGCCTACGTCCCGCCGGGGAGCCCAGAGGTGGCGTCGGTCGTGGAGCAGATCCGCCGGACGCATCCGGACGTGGTGGTGAACACCATCAACGGGGTGACGAACGTCCACTTCTTCCGGGCGCTGCGGGCGGCCGGCATCACGCCCTCCGCCATCCCGACGATGTCGTTCAGCTTCGCCGAGCACGAGCTCGCCAGCCTCGACGCCCGGGCCATGGCGGGCGACTACGCGACGCTGAGCTACTTCCAGAGCATCGATAGCGAGCGGAACCGGCGCTTCGTGGAGAGCTTCCGGCGGAAGTACGGCGCCGGGCGCGTCACCTCCGACCCGATCGAAGCGGGCTACTTCGGGGTGTACCTGTGGGCTCAGGCGGTCGAGGATGCCGGCACCAGTGATCCGGGCGCGATCCGCCGGGCGATCAAGCGGCAGAGCTTCAACGCGCCGGGCGGCATGGTCTACGTGGAGCCCGAGAACCAGCACACGTGGAAGATCGTGCGGATCGGCCGGATCCGGGCCGACGGCCAGTTCGACATCGTGTGGACCTCGGAGAAGCCGATCCGCCCCGTTCCCTATCCGGTCTACCGCAGCCGCGAGGACTGGATGGCCTATCTCGACGGGCTGTACCGCGGGTGGGGAGGGGCGTGGGCGAGCCGCGGCGGATGAGCGGGCCGGGGCCGGGCGTGGGCGAGGCGGTCGCTCGCATGCTCCCGCTCGGGCCGCGAGGGAAGGCGACGATCGCCTGGCAACTCTTGTGGTGGTTCCTGGGGATCGCCCTGGTGCCCCTGGCGATCGTCACCTTTCTGCTCTCGGCCAGCTCGCAGGACTCGCTCCGCGCGGCCGTCAGCGCCCACCTGCGGGCCGTGGCCGAGGCGAAGGCCAACCAGATCGAGACGTACGCCGGCGAGCGACGGCGGAGCGTGACGGCGATGGCGCGCCTGCGCGGCACCGTCGAGGGGCTCGACGAGCTGGTCGCCGTCCACCGGCGGCAGGGCATCGCGTCCCCCGAGTACGTGGCGGTGGACCGCCGCTTTCGCGAGTACCTCGCGAACTACGTCCGCGAATCCGGCTACCAGGATCTCTTCATGGTCGCCGCCGACGGCGACCTGGTCTTCGCGCTCAAGCGGGGCGTGTTGCTGGGCTTCAACTACTACACCGGGCCTCAGAAGGGCACCGAGCTGGCCAAGGTCGTTCGAACCGGGCCCGGACGCTGATGGAGACCGAGATCTCGGATTTCCAGGTGGACCCCCTCCTCGGCGAGCCGAGCGCGTTCGTGGCCGCGCCGGTGCTGAAGGACGGCGTGGTGATCGGCATCGTCGTGGTCCAGATCAACAACGGCGAGGTGTACGACATCGTCAACGACTACACCGGGCTGGGGGAGAGCGGCGAGACGGTCGTCGGGTCCCAGGTCGGCGACCAGGTGGTGTTCGTGACCCCGGTGCGCCACGATCCCGGCGCGGCCTTCCGGCGGACGCTCCCGCTCGGGAGCCCGGCCGCGCGGCCGCTCCAGAACGCGGTCCAGGGGATCAAGGGCCAGGGGATCGCCGTTGACTACCGCGGCCGCGAAACGGTCGCCACGTGGAAGTACCTGCCGTCGCTCCGCTGGGGCATGGTCGTCAAGATCGACACCACCGAGGCCTTCGCCTCGGTGGCGCGCCAGCGAAACGTCGCGCTGGTGGTCGGCGGCGCCGTCCTCCTCCTGGTGGTGGCGAGCGCCCTGCTGGTGGCCCGCTCGATTTCTCGCCCCATCGTCCGGCTGACGGAGGGCGTCCGGCGGGTGGCGGGCGGGGACCTCACCCAGCGCGTCCCGGTCGGCCGGGCCGACGAGATCGGTGAGCTGGGCCAGGCCTTCAACCGGATGACGGGCGACCTCCAGGACCTGTACGAGACGATGGAGGAGAAGGTCCGTCGGCGGACCCAGGAGCTGGAGGCGTCGAACGCCGAGCTGGCCCGGGCGCGGGAGGCCGCCGAGGTCGCCAACCAGGCCAAGAGCCTGTTCCTGGCCAACATGAGCCACGAGCTGCGCACGCCGCTCAACGCGATCATCGGCTACAGCGAGATCCTCCAGGAGGAGGCCGACGAACTGGGCCGGGCCGACTTCGTCGCCGACTTGCAGAAGATCCAGGGCGCCGGCAAGCAGCTGCTCGCGCTCATCAACGACATCCTGGACCTGTCCGCCATCGAAGCCGGCAAGATGGACCTCCACCGGGAGACCTTCGAGCTGGCCCCGCTGGTCGAGGAGGTCGTGGGAACGGTCCGGCCCCTGGCCCAGAAGAACGGGAACAACCTGGCCGTCAGCGCCGACGCCGGCCTCGGCGCGATGCGGGCCGACCCGACGAAGGTTCGCCAGATCCTGCTCAACCTGCTCAGCAACGCCTGCAAGTTCACCGAGCGGGGGACGGTCGCGCTGGAGGTGACGCGGGCGCCTGCGGGCGGGGTCGAGTGGATCACGATGCGGGTCACCGACACCGGAATCGGCATGACCCCCGAGCAGGTCCGGACCCTGTTCCGGGCCTTCACCCAGGTCGATCCCTCGTTCACGCGGAAATACGGCGGATCCGGCCTGGGCCTGGCGATCAGCCGGTGCTTCTGCGAGATGATGGGCGGCGACATCGCCATCGAGAGCCAGGCCGGTCGGGGGACCACGGTCACGGTGCGTCTGCCGGCGGCGCCCACCCCCGAGCCGGACCCTCGGCCGGAGCCCGGCGACGGCGCCGGCCAGTCGCGGCCGGCGGCCGGGGCCGCCGCGGGGCCACCGGGACGGTGATCGGCGGCGACCGGGCGGGGCCGTCCGCCAGAAAGAGAGCGCCCCGCGGGGTGCTCTGTCTGGTACCGTAGTTCGTTGCGGGGACACCCGGTCGGCCGGCGGGCCAGCGTCGAGACGTGAGCCGCGGCTGACCGCGCGGGAGGAGAGAGATGCCGAAGATCCTGCTGGTGGAAGACAACGAGATGAACCGGGACATGCTGTCGCGGCGCCTGGAGCGCCGGGCTATCCAGGTGGTGATCGCCGTCGACGGGCAGCAGGGCGTCGACCTGGCCCGGTCCGAGGCGCCGGACCTGATCCTGATGGACATGAGCCTGCCGGTCCTCGACGGCTGGGAAGCCACCCGGCAGCTCAAGGCCAGCAGCCGACACGCGGGCGCATTCCGATCATCGCGCTGACCGCCCACGCCATGGCCGGGGATCGCGAGAAGGCCCTCGAAGCCGGCTGCGACGACTACGACACCAAGCCGATCGAGCTGCCGCGCCTGCTCGGCAAGATCGAGGCGCTGCTGGCGAACCGGACGAAAGCGTGATGGACGCCTCCTCGAGCAGCCAGCAGCCCACCGGCCGGCCGCCGGGCGGCGGCGGCTCCGAGCCGGCCCTCGACACCCGCCGGGCCAAGACCGCCTTCCTGGCCCACGTCCGGCACGAGCTGCGCACGCCGGTCAACGCCATCATCGGCTACAGCGAGATGCTGCTCGAGGATCTGGAGCGGAGCGCTCCCGAGGGATTCGTCGAGGACCTGAAGAGGATCCACCAGTCGGGCCGGCACGCTCCTCGCGCTGGTCAACGAGATCCTCGACGCCCGCCAAGATCGAGGCCCGGCCCGAGCTGGACGTGGAGGCCTTCGGGGCCGAGATCCGGCACGACCTGCGGACCCCCGTCAACGCCGTGATCGGCTACTGCGAGCTGCTGCTGGAGGACGCGAAGGCCCAGGGCCAGGAAGCGGCGGCCCCCGACCTCGGGAAGATCCACGCGGCGGGCAAGCGCTTCCTGGCGCTCATCGACGACATCGTGAAGATCTCGAAGCCCGACACGGGCCAGGACCACCTCGACCTGGCCGGGGCGCCGGCCTCGAGCATGATCCGCGACGTGGTGACGGCCATCACGCCGCTGGTGTCCGACCAGCCGGGCGCCACCCCCGGCTGCCTCCTGGTCGTCGACGACAACGAGATCAACCGGGACATGCTCTCCCGGCAGCCTGCAGCGTCAGGGGTACACGGTCATCGCCGCCGAGGGTGGCCGCCAGGCGCTGGAGCTGCTCGCGCTGGAGCGGTTCGACCTGGTGCTCCTCGACATCATGATGCCCGAGATGAACGGCTTCCAGGTGCTGGAGCAGCTCAAGGCCGACCCCGACCTCCGGCACATCCCGGTCATCATGATCTCGGCGCTGGACGAGCTGCGACAGCGTGGTCCGCTGCATCGAGATCGGGGCCGAGGACTACCTGCCCAAGCCGTTCAACCCGGTGCTGCTCAAGGCGCGGATCAACGCCGGCCTCGAGAAGAAGCGGTTCCGCGACCGCGAGGTGATCTACCTCCACCGGATCGAAGCGGAGAAGAAGCGCGCGGACGAGCTGCTCCACGTCATCCTCCCCGACGAGATCGTGGAGGAGCTGAAGGCCACCAACGCCGTCAAGCCCCGGCGGTTCGCCAACGTCGCCGTGCTCTTCTGCGACATCGTCGGCTTCACGCCGTACTGCGAGAAGCGGTCGCCGGAGGAGGTCGTGACGTACCTGCAGGAGCTGGTCTCCGCCTACGAGACGCTGGCGCTCCGCTACGACCTCCAGAAGATCAAGACCATCGGGGACGCCTTCATGGCGGCGGCCGGGCTCCTGAAGCCGGTGCCGAACCCCACCCTCAACGCGGTGCAGTGCGGGCTGGACATGATCACGACGGTGCGGCGGATGCCGGCCGAGTGGAACGTCCGGGTCGGCATCCACGTGGGGCCGATCATGGCCGGCGTGGTGGGGCACCGCCAGTACCTCTACGACGTCTTCGGCGACACCGTCAACACGGCGGCGCGCTGCGAGAGCCACGGGGTGGCGGGTGCGGTCGCCGTGAGCGCGGCCGCCTGGCGGGAGGTCGCCGACCGCTGCCGGGGTGAATCGCTGGGGATGGTGCACGTCAAGGGGAAGGGCGACATGGAGATCTTCCGGGTGGACGGGCTTCGCGATGGCTGACCGGAGCGCCCCGGTTGCCCTTCGCGCGTTGACAGGGTGGGATCCCTTCCGTAAGATAAGGCCCCGGAGCCAGGACGGTGAGCGTAGCTCAACGGTTAGAGCACTGGACTGTGGCTCCAGGGGTTGAGGGTTCAAATCCCTTCGCTCACCCCAGCCCTCCCCGCGGGGCGCGCCGTCCGACGGAGCGGCCGGCGAGCGGGGCGAGCGGCGCGCCCGTAGCTCAGTTGGACAGAGCGACGGACTTCGAATCCGTAGGTCGCAGGTTCAATTCCTGCCGGGCGTACCAGTGGCGGCGCGGGAGGTCAGGTTCGGGCGCCTGTAGCTCAGTTGGATAGAGCGTCGGACTCCGGATCCGAAGGTCACAGGTTCAAATCCTGTCAGGCGTACCAAACTTTCCGGAACGGCGGGATCGCGAAGGGAGCCGTTAGCTCAACTGGCAGAGCAACTGACTCTTAATCAGTAGGTTGAAGGTTCGACTCCTTCACGGCTCACCAACAAAATCGGGGGGTTCCAGAGCACCGGAGCCCCCCGATCCCGTTTCTGCTACCACTTCGCTACCACCGGCCCCGGCAGGGCCTTCGTCCAGCCGCTCGATGGCCGTCCTGTTCCCCATCGCCGTCGGGATCGACCGTCAGCTGAAATCGAGGCGTGCCCGAGCCGTCGCTGAACGTAGGCGGGGCTCTCGCCCGGCCCTTGGCCAGCCTGCAGCCGGACTTGACTATATGTCTATATGGTAATATGCTCCTCTTCGAGGAGGCGATATGACGACGACCACAGCTCTCGCGACGACGCTCGCCATCGAAACGTTCCGGACCCAGCGGGACGGCTGCCTGGGTTACCTGGTGGTGGACGAGGCCAGCCGCGCCGCGCTGGCGATCGACCCCCGCCTGGATCAGGGCGACCTGTTCGTGGACGCCCTGGCGACCCGTGGCGCGCGGCTGATCTACGTCCTCGACACCCACACGCACGCCGACCACCTCTCGGGCGTTCGCGGGCTCGCCCGGCGGACCGGCGCCACGGTGCTCGCGCACGCGGCCTCGAAGCTCAAGGGGCCGGCCCGACGGATCCACGGTGGCGCGACGTTCGAGCTGGGGACGAAGACGGTGACCGTCATTGATGCCCCGGGCCACACGCCCGACTCGCTGGCCCTGCTCGTGGACGGCCACCTGTTCACCGGCGACGCCCTGTTCGCCGGCGGCGCCGGGCGCACCGACTTCATGGGGGGCAGCGCGTCCGACCTCTTCGACACGCTGCGGGCGTTCGCGGCCCTGCCCGAGAACACGATCGTGCACCCGGGCCACGACTACGTCGGTCGCCCGGTCACCACGATCGGCGAGGAAAAGGCCGGGAACCCGCTCCTCCGCGAGCCCGACCGCGCGGCCTTCGTATCACGGCTCTCCACGAAGGCGTCGCCGCCGGCCAACATGGCCGTGATCCTGCGGCACAACCTCGGGGAAAGCGACGCGCCGACGATCACGCCGGCAGAGGTGCAGTCGCTCCGCCAGGGGGACCTGGCGCCGTTCCTGCTCGACGTGCGGAGCGCGCTGGAGTTCGGGAGCGAGCGGATCGAGGGGGCGCGGCTCATCCCCCTGGACGAGCTCGAAGCCCGGGTCGACGAGGTTCCCGGCCAGGCGGAGGTCGTCGTGGTGTGTCGCACCGGCGTGCGGGCCACGATCGCGGCCGACGTGCTGGTCCGGGCCGGCCGCCGGCCGCGGGTTCTGGAGGGTGGCATGATCGCCTGGCGGCGGGCGCGACTCCCCGTCCGCGAGGGCCGCAAGCGCCTCGCCGTCGACCGCCAGGTGCAGCTGATCGCCGGCGGCATGGTCCTGACCGGCGTGGCGCTCGGGACGCTCTTCAACCCCTGGTTCCTGACCATCGCGGCGTTCTTCGGGGCGGGGCTGACCTTCGCCGGGGCCACCGGGACGTGCGGGCTGGCCCTCGTCCTCCTGAAGATGCCCTGGAACCGCCCGATCGCCGTGCCGACGGAGGGCGCGGCGTCGGTGTGCGCCGCGGGCGGCGGAGCGCCCGCGACGTGCGCGGCGCCGACGAGCCTCCGGAGCTGACGGGTGGCGCGGAGGGCCGCGAAGTCGTCGCTCTCACGCGAGGCGCTGGAGCACCTCGCGCGGCGGTTCCGCGCGCTCGGCGACGCCACCCGGCTGGCGCTGCTCCAGGCCCTGTTCGACGGGGAGCGCACGGTCCAGGAGCTGTGCGCCTCGACCGGGACGACCCAGGCCAACGCGAGCAAGCACCTGGCCCTGCTCTTCGAGCAGGGCCTCGTCGCGCGCCGGCGGGATGGCCTCTTCACCCGCTACCGGATCGCGGACCCCACGCTCGAGCGGCTCTGTCGTCTCGTGTGCGGATCGCTCGCCGAGCGACACGAGGTCGTCCGGGCCCACCTCGCGCCCTAGGCTCCTCGCCGCGCACTGATCGCCTCCGGCCTCGCTCGCCGTTCGGGCCCGCATCGCGGCGAGTGTCGGGCGCGAATCTTGACTAAACAAGAAACCTTGATTAGTCTGCGATCGGGATGGAGAGGGTCCAGGCGCCCATTGCTGGCGAAGCGTCGCCCGGCTGACGTGGATCGATCGTGATCACGAGCGAGTCGGCGACTGACCGGTCCGCCCGGGGCGGCCACGCGCACGCGGCTCGGTCGCTCGCGCGGCGAGCCTCCGCGGAGGGCGTGGGTGCCGCCTTCCTGCTGGCGGCGGTGGTGGGCTCCGGCATCATGGGCGAACGCCTGGCCGGCGGGAACGTCGCGATCACCCTCCTGGCGAACACGGTGGCGACGGGAGCGGCCCTCGTCGCCTTGATCCTGGCCCTGGGCCCGATCTCCGGGGCGCACCTGAACCCGGCGGTCACGCTCGCCGAGGCCTGGGAGGGCGGGCTGGCGTGGCGCGACGCGCCGCTCTACGTCGCCGCCCAGCTCGTCGGTGCGCTGGCGGGCGTGGGGATCGCGCACCTGATGTTCGAGGCGCCGGTCTTCGCCTTCTCGCGCCACGCCCGCGCGGGCCCCGCGCAGCTGCTCAGCGAGTTCGTGGCCACGTTCGGGCTGCTCGCCGTGATCTGGGGGTGCGCTCGGCCGCGCTCGGCCGCGGCGCCCTTCGCGGTCGGCGCGTACATCACCGCCGCCTACTGGTTCACGGCCTCCACCTCGTTCGCGAACCCCGCCGTCACGCTGGCCCGGTCGCTCACGGACACGTTCAGCGGGATCCGCCCGGACGACGTGCCCGGCTTCGTGGCCGTCCAGCTCGCGGGCGCCGCCGCCGCCACCGCCTGGTTCCGGTGGCTCGTGCCCGCGTTGCCGGCGGTCGCCCGACCCCTCGTGATCCCCAGCGGCGCCGGGCCCGGTGAGGAGAACCTTCGGTGACGACTGTCCTCTTCGCGTGCACGCACAACGCCGGGCGCTCGCAGATGGCGGTGGCCTTCTTCAACCAGCGGGCCGACCCGCGAAAGGCGCGCGCGATCTCCGCCGGCACCCGGCCCGGCGAGCGGGTGCATCCGGTCGTCGTCACGGCCATGCGGGAGGCCGGGGTCGATCTCGCGATCGCGCGGCCCCAGCAGCTGACCCCCGACCTCGCCAGCCAGGCGCAGCTCCTCGTCACGATGGGGTGCGAGGAAGCCTGCCCCATCGTTCCCGGCGCGCGCGTCAACGACTGGCCGCTTCCGGATCCGAAGGACCAGCCGCTGGAGCGCGTCCGGGCGATCCGGGACGAGATCCGCCAGCGCGTCGAGCAGCTCATTGCCCGAGAAGGCTGGACCTGAGGCTGCGCCGTCGCCGTCCGGCCCCGCCAGGCGCGCGGCACTACGGGGCCATCGCCGGCGCCGTTGCCGTCGGCGCCCTGGCCCTGCTGATCGCCGGCGCGGAGGACCCGAGCGGCCGGTAGCCCTGTCGCAGGCGGCGGCGACCGGCGACGCCGCCGCGACCGGATCGACGGCAGCCACGGATGGACAGCCACGGATGGCGGTTGCCGGGACCCGGGGCTTGGCCTATCCTCCCGAACATGCCCTGCCCAAGCAACGCGGAGGACGCATGGCGTTGACGGATCGAGTCGCGGTGGTGACGGGCGCCGGCTCCGGTATCGGCCGGGCCATCGCCCAGGCGATGGCGGCCAGAGGCGCCCGGGTGGCGGCGGTCGACATCGACGAGGCCTCCGCCCGCGAGACGGCGGCGTCGCTGGCGACGGCGGGCTACCAGGCCATCGCGGTCGGGGCGGACGTAAGCCGCGGCGCCGACGTGGACCGCGCGGTGACGGCGGCCGTGAAGGACCTCGGGCCTTTGGACGTCATGGTCAACAACGCCGGCGTCCTCGACGCCTACCTCGACGTGCACGAGATGGACGAGGCGCTCTGGCGGCGCGTGATCGACATCGATCTGACCGGCGTCTTCCTCGGCTGCAAGCGCGCCCTCCAGGAGATGTTGCCGCGCGAGAGCGGGCGCATCGTCAACATGGCCTCGGTCGCCGGCCTCAACGGGACGGGGGGCGGCGCCGCCTACATCGCGGCCAAGCACGGCGTGGTCGGGCTCACCCGGCAGATGGCGGTGGTGTACTCGGCCCGCGGGATCACGATCAACGCGGTGTGCCCGGGTCCGATCCTCACCGGCCTCCGCCGGCACTCGCAGCAGATCCTGGGACCCGGCGTGCCGGACATGAGCGGCCGGGGTGTGGCGGTGTCCGACGACCAGGTGCGGGGGCTGGTGCCGGCCGGGCGCCGGGGCACCGTGGAGGACATCGCGGCCGCCGTCTGCTACCTCGCCTCCGACGAGGCCGCCTACGTGACGGGTCACGCCCTCGTCGTCGATGGCGGGTGGCGGGCCAGGTGAGCGCGCCGGCCAGTCTTTCACCAGCCGGGTAGATCCGTGCCACGGTCCGGGGCGAAAGCCCCCGCCATTCGCGAGCCGTCCGGCTGGCACGGTGCGTGCTGAGCCCCTCGGGACCCAGACCAATCGTCCCGGGAGGCCCGAATGATCGAGCTCGTCGCGTTGGGCGCGATGCTCTCCCTGGTACTCGTCGCCGTGCGGTCGGTGATGACCGCTGCACGCTGCCGCGTCAAGCGGCGGGCCGGCAGCCGCCGGGGGTGAGGACTCGGCGGCGAGCGGTGCGGTAGAGCGACCGCGCGCTCGGCGACACCGTACGGAAGCTCCCGGCTGCGGGCGGCCCGCGTCTCCCCGTCCGGGCGTTTCTTGCGGCCCTCGAACGTCTTGGGTATACTTTGGGCACTTGGGGAAACACGGGTTGACGCCGTGGAAGTGCGCCTTCCGGCGCCGAGAACGCGAGAGTGGCGGAACTGGCAGACGCGCTGGACTTAGGATCCAGTGGGCGCAATCCCTTGGGGGTTCAACTCCCCCCTCTCGCACCATCCTGAACGTGGCCTGAACGTGGCGCCGGGCTCACGGCGCCCTCTTTTCCGGTGTCGGCGGCACTGGACCGCGCAGGCGGAGGTCGCCGGACCCGATCGGAGTGTGACGATCCGAGCATGAAGGTAGAGGTTCAGCAGCTCGAGCCCTGCAAGCGACAGCTCGTCGTCGAGGCCCCGGAGAGCGAGGTGGCGGCGGCGTGGGAGGCGGCCTACGGGCGCGTCCAGAGGGAGGCCCGGCTGCCCGGCTTCCGCCGCGGCAAGGTCCCCCGGTCG
The DNA here is from genome assembly GCA_963708025.1 of uncultured Candidatus Rokubacteria bacterium. Classification (GTDB taxonomy): domain Bacteria; phylum Methylomirabilota; class Methylomirabilia; order Rokubacteriales; family DASRDR01; genus CAVPSB01. The sequence continues at coordinate 23,974 of CAVPSB010000048.1, forward strand.
CTGGTCCGCGCCCACTTCGCCGACGAGGTGCGCCGGTCCGTCGCCGAGCAGCTGATCCCCGACGTCTACCGCCGGGCGCTCGACGAGACGCGCCTGTCGCCGGTGGAAGACCCCCAGGTCCAGGACCTCCAGCTGGAAGAGGGCCGGCCTCTCCGCTTCACCGCCGTTGTCGAGATCAAGCCCCCCATCACGCTCGGCGAGTACCGCGGGGTGAAGGTGACCCACACGTCGGCCGCGGTGACCGACGCGGACGTGGAGGCCGCGCTGCAGAGCCTGGCCGAGCGGCACGCCACGCTGGCGACGGTGACTCGTTCGGCCCGGGTCGGCGACCACGTGATCGTGGACTACACGATCGCGCCGGAGGGCGCCGAGCCGCGGATCGAGCAGGGGTACGCCTTCGAGGTGGGCGGCGGCCGGGTGCTGCCGGAGATGGACGAGGCGGTGATGGGGCTGGCTGCCGGCGACGAGCGAGCCCTCGCGGTCCGGTTCCCCACCGAGCACCCGCGGGAGGACCTGCGGGGGAAGTCGGGCCAGCTCTCGCTCCGGGTCGTCGAGGTGAAGGAGAAGGAACTGCCCGCGCTCGACGACGACTTCGCCCGGGCGCTCGGGGGCAGCGCCCAGACGGTCGGCGAGCTGCGGGAGACGGTGCGGACGGAGCTCCAGGGCCAGCGCGAGCGCCAGAACCGCCGGGAGCGGGAAGAGGCGGTCGTCGACGCGGTGCTGGCCCACCACGACTTCCCGATCCCCGAGACGCTCGTGCAACGTGACATCGCCCACCGGATCGGCCGCATGCAGGCGAGCCTGAGCCGGCAGGGGGTCGATCCGGCCCGGCTGGACTGGGACTACGCGAAGCTGGCGGAAGACCTGCGACCGACCGCGGTGCGCGCGGTGCGGTGGGCGCTCCTGCAAGAGGCGGTGGCCGAGCGGGAGGAGCTGACGGCGACCGACGCCGACGTCGAGGTGGAGATCGCGCGGATCGCGCGGGAATCGGGCCGGGCGCCCCAGGCGGTGCGCGCCACGCTCGAGCGCGGGGGCGACATCGAGCACCTCCGGCTGAGCCTGCGGGAAGCCAAGGTCTTGAAGCTGTTGATCGATAACGCCGAGATGCACTCGGAGTCGTAGGAGGTCCCGTGGCACTGGTACCGATGGTCGTCGAGCAGACGCCGCGCGGCGAGCGCGCGTTCGATATCTTCTCGCGCCTCCTCAAGGAGCGCATCATCTTCCTGCCGAGCTACATCGAAGACGACATGGCCAACCTGGTCATCGCCCAGCTCCTTTTCCTGGAGGCGGAGGACGCCGACAAGGACGTGTACCTGTACATCAACAGTCCGGGCGGCTCGGTGACCGCCGGGCTGGCCATCTACGACACGATGCAGTACGTCAAGCCGGCGGTCGCCACCATCTGCATGGGGCAAGCCGCCTCCATGGGGGCCCTGTTGCTGTGCGCCGGCGCCAAGGGCAAGCGCTTCGCCCTCCCGCACTCGCGGATCATGATCCACCAGCCGCTGGCCGGCGTGCAGGGCCAGGCGACCGACATCGACATCCAGGCCCGGGAGATCCTCCGCATCCGCGACGAGCTGAACCGCATCATGGTCGATCACACCGGGCAGCCGATCGAGCGGATCCAGCGCGACACCGACCGCGATTTCTTCATGACCGCCGAGCAGGCGAAGGACTACGGGCTCGTGGACCACGTCATCGCGTCCCACGTCCCGCTACTGAAGTCCGCGCAGACGATCGGCGCGGCGGGGGACGGTCGGAAAGGGTAAGCCCGAACAGGGAGGGCATGAATGGCCCGATCGCGTGAGACGAACGGGGGCGTTCTCAAGTGCTCTTTCTGCGGAAAGAGTCAGAACGACGTTCGCAAGCTGATCGCGGGACCGACCGTCTACATCTGCGACGAGTGCATCGAGCTCTGCAACGACATCATCGCGGAGGAGTGGGAGGAGGAGCGCAGCCGCGAGATCCGCAGCCTGCCGAAGCCGGCCGAGATCAAGGCGATCCTGGACCAGTACGTGGTCGACCAGGAGCGGGCCAAGAAGATCCTGGCGGTGGCCGTCCACAACCACTACAAGCGCATCGAGGCCGGCTCCGAGTCGGGCGACGTCGAGCTGCAGAAGTCGAACATCCTGCTGATCGGGCCGACCGGGTCGGGCAAGACGCTCCTGGCCCAGACCCTGGCCAAGGTCCTGCACGTCCCGTTCACCATCGCCGACGCCACCAGCCTGACCGAGGCCGGCTACGTGGGCGAGGACGTGGAGAACATCATCCTGCGGCTGCTCCAGGCGGCCGACTACGACGTCGAGCGGGCCGAGCGCGGCATCGTCTACATCGACGAGATCGACAAGATCGCCCGGAAGTCGGAGAACCCGTCGATCACCCGCGACGTCTCGGGCGAGGGCGTCCAGCAGGCGCTCCTGAAGATCCTGGAAGGCACGGTGGCCAACGTGCCGCCCCAGGGCGGGCCGCAAGCACCCGCACCAGGAGTTCATCCAGGTCGACACCACCAACATCCTCTTCGTCTGCGGCGGCGCGTTCGTGGGCCTCGACCGCATCATCGAGGGCCGGATCGGGAAGTCGGGGATGGGCTTCGGCGCCGACGTGAAGACCCGGGATGAGCGCAAGATCGGCAACCTCCTGGCCATGGCCCAGCCGGAGGACCTCCTCAAGTTCGGCCTGATCCCGGAGTTCGTCGGCCGGCTGCCGGTGGTCGCCACCCTCCACGACCTGAACGAGGCGGCGCTGGTGCGGATCCTCCGGGAGCCCAAGAACGCGATCCTCAAGCAGTACCAGAAGTACTTCGAGCTGGAGAAGGTCCGCCTGAAGTTCACCGACGATGCGGTGGTGTCGATCGCCAAGGAGGCGCTCAAGCGCGGCACCGGCGCTCGCGGGCTCCGGGCGATCCTCGAGGACATCATGCTCGACGTGATGTACGAGCTGCCCTCCATCCCGGGGCTGAACGAGTGCATCATCACGCGGGAGGTGATCCTCGGGAGCGAGCACCCGGTCCTGGTCTCCGATCAGCGCAAGGCGGAGAGCGCCTGACCGGGGCGGGGGAGCTTTCCCCCCACCTCCGGCGCCGGGCGACGACGCGCCGCGGCCGCGCCGGATCCTCTACGTCGTCGCCACCCCGATCGGCAACCTGGAGGACGTCTCCCTCCGGGCCCTCCGGATCCTGCGCCAGGCCGACCTGATCGCGGCCGAGGACACGCGGCGGACGCGGATCCTGCTGGCCCGGTACGGGATCGAGACCCCGACCCTCAGCTACTTCGAGCACAACAAGCTCCGCCGGGGGGCGGAGCTCATCGCCCGCCTGGAGGCCGGCGAGACCATCGCCCTCGTCACCGACGCCGGCACGCCCGGCGTCTCCGACCCGGGCTTCCACCTGGTCCGCCTGGCTCGCGAGGCGGGCATCCCGGTGGTGCCGATCCCCGGGCCCTCGGCCGTCGTCACGGCGCTGTCCGCCTCCGGCGTGCCGGCCGACCGCTTCGTCTTCGAGGGCTTCCTGCCCGCCCGGCCCGGCCGGCGGCGGGCGCGGCTCCGGGCGTTGGCGGCGCTCGGGCGTCCGGTCGTGCTCTACGAGAGCCCGCACCGGGTCGCCGCCACCCTGGAGGCAATCGACGAGGTCTTCGGGCCGGTCGAGGTGGTGCTCGCGCGCGAGCTGACGAAGCAGTTCGAGGAGTTCCGCCGAGGACGGCCGGCCGAGCTCCTGTCCGGGCTGCCGCCGGGCGGCCTCCGGGGCGAGGTCACGCTGATCGTCAATCCCGGGGCGCCCGCCGACCCGGACGAGGTCGAGCCGGCCGGGGATCGCGAGGACTGATATACTGAAGCGACGCCCCCAACGAGGATCGTGAGCCAGCATCGATCGACCGCCCCTGTTCCCCGCGCCCTGACGATCGCCGGGTCGGACTCCGGCGGAGGGGCGGGCATCCAGGCCGACCTGAAGACCTTCAGCGCCTTCCGCGTCTACGGAGCCTCCGTTCTCACCGCCGTCACCGCGCAGAATTCGGTCGGCGTCCACGGCGTGGTGAACCTTCCCCCCGAGTTCGTCGCCCGGCAGCTCGACGCGGTCCTCGGCGACATCGGGGCCGACGCGGCCAAGACCGGTATGCTCTCCACGGCGCCGATCATCCGGGCGGTGGCCGAGCGCCTGGCCGCCCACCGGATGGCGCGCCTGGTGGTCGACCCGGTGATGCTCGCCAAGTCCGGTGACCCCCTGCTCGAGCCCGACGCCCGCCAGGCCCTGGTGGAGGCGATCCTCCCGCTGGCGCTGATCGTGACGCCGAACCTCCCGGAGGCAGCGGCGCTCGCCGAGTTCCCGGTCGCCGATCTCGACGAGATGGAGGCCGCGGCCCGGCGCATCCACGCCCGCGGGCCGGCCTGGGTCCTGGTCAAGGGCGGCCACCTCAAGGGGGACCCGGTGGACCTGCTCTTCGACGGCCGGACGGTGACGCGCCTGGCCGCGGAGCGGGTCCCGACCCCGCACACCCACGGCACCGGGTGCACCTACTCGGCCGCCATCGCGGCCGGGCTCGCCCGGGGAGCCGGGGTGCCGGAGGCCGTGGCCGAGGCCAAGCGCTACGTGACGGCCGCCATCCGCGCCGGCTTCGCCCTGGGGCGCGGCATCGGCTCGCTCCGCCACTTCATCGAGCGCTGGTGATGGCGCCAGAGACGAAGGCGATGGCGGAGGCGGACCCGGAACAGGGCAAGATGCCGTTCCTCGCCCACCTGGGCGAGCTGCGGTACCGGATCATCGTCAGCGTCATCGCCCTCGGGGTCGGGTTCGCCATCACGTTCAGCTTCTCGGAGGCGATCATCAACTGGATCGCCCGGCCGCTGCCGGTCAAGCTGGCCTTCCTGGAGCCGACGGAGCCGTTCTGGGTCAACATGAAGGTCGCCCTGGTCTCGGGCGCCTTCCTGGTCCTCCCCGTCCTTTTGTACGAGGTGTGGGCGTTCATCGCCCCCGGGCTCCTGCCGCACGAGCGGAAGTTCGCGCTGCCCTTCGTGTTCCTCTCGACCCTCTTCTTCGCGATCGGCGCCACCTTCGCCCTGACGGTCATCGTCCCGTTCGCCGTGAGGTTTCTGGTCTCCTACAAGACCGAGAACCTGGTGGCCACGATCTCGGTCAACCGGTACGTCGACTTCGTGCTGAAGTTCACCATCGCCTTCGGGCTGGTGTTCGAGCTGCCGCTGGCCATCACGCTCGCCGCCCGCCTCGGGCTGGTGACGCCCCAGTTCCTGGCCAAGAACCGGAAGTACGCCATCCTGCTGGCCTTCGTCGCCGCGGCGATCCTCACCCCCACCCCGGACGCGTTCAATCAGTGCCTGATGGCCGGCCCGCTGATACTCCTCTACGAGGTGGGCATCGTCGCCGCGCGGGTCTTCGGCCGCCGCCCGGCGAAGCCGACGACCTGAGCCAGATGGAGTTCGCCCAGCTCGATCTGCCTCCAGCCGTCCACGAGGGCATCCGGGCCGCCGGCTTCACGACCACGACGCCGATCCAGGAGGCGGCGCTGCCCGTCGCCCTGCGCGGCAAGGACGTCGCCGGCCAGGCCCAGACCGGAACCGGCAAGACCGCCGCCTTCCTGATCTCCACGTTCACCCGTCTGCTCCGGACGCCGCCCCCGCCGGCGCGGGACGTCACCACGCCGCGGGCGCTGATCATCGCGCCCACCCGGGAGCTGGTCGTCCAGATCGACGCCGACGCCCGGCTGCTCGGCCAGTTCACCGGGCTCCAGTCGCTGGTGGTGTTCGGCGGCGTCGACTACATCAAGCAGCGCGACGCCCTCCGGGGGCCGGTGGACATCCTGATCGGGACGCCGGGTCGCCTCATCGACTACCTGAAGCAGCGGGTGTGGTCCCCGGCGGCCGTGGAGGTCCTGATCCTGGACGAGGCCGACCGGATGTTCGACATGGGGTTCATTGCCGACATCCGGTGGATCCTGCGGCGACTGCCGCCCCCGGAGCGCCGGCAGTCCTTCCTCTTCTCGGCGACGCTGTCCTTCCGGGTCCTCGAGCTGACGTACGAGTTCATGAACAACCCGGTCCAGATCACGGTGTCGCCGGAGCAGGTGACCGTCGAGCAGGTCGAGCAGATCCTCTATCACGTCGGCCGGCACGAGAAGTTCGAGCTCCTCCTCGGCCTCCTGCGCGCCGAGGAGGGCTCGCGCAACCTCATCTTCGTCAACACGCGCGAGGAGGCCCGGCGCCTGATGGACCGCCTCGAGCGGAACGGGCATCTCGCGCGGGCCCTGACCGGCGACCTGGACCAGCGGCAGCGGCTCCGGACGCTGGCGTCCTTCAAGGAAGGGACGCTGCCGATCCTCGTGGCCACCGACGTGGCGTCCCGTGGGCTCCACATCCCCGATGTCAGCCACGTCTACAACTGGGACCTGCCCCAGGATGCCGAGGACTACGTCCACCGCATCGGGCGGACGGCGCGGGCCGGGGCCCTGGGGAAGGCGATCAGCCTGGTGGACGAGGCGGGCGCCTTCTCGCTGGAGGGCGTGGAGCGGTTCATCGGCCAGCGAATCCGCGTCGAGTGGGCGGCCGACTCGATGTACCTGCCGGAGATCCGGCCGACGGCGGAGGAGCGGCGGCGGTACGCCGCCGAGCGGGAGGCGCGGCGGGCCGGGACGTCGGGTCGCGGGCCCCGCGACCGCCGGCCCGCCCGGCGCGGGCCCGGCGGCGCGGCTCCTGCCCGTGCGCCGGAGGCCCGGCGGGAGTCGGCCCCGGCGGTGGAGGACCGCGCCGCGCCCGGGCGCCCGCGCCGGCGCCGCCGGTCGGGCCGGCGGCGGCCCGGGGGCGCCGGTGGCACGGCCGGGCCCCCGGGAGGGGACGCGTCCCCGACCGGCTGACCCGGACGCGGGGTCAGCCGATCGGCGGGTGGCAGATCGTCGCGCCCCCGTCGACCACGAGCGTCGTCCCGGTGATCCAGGACGCCTCGTCCGAGGCGAGGAACAGCACGGCCTGCGCGATGTCCTCCGGCTGGCCGACCCGGCCCAGGGGGATGTTCTTGCCCCAGCGGGCCAGGATCTCCTCCCAGTCGTCGCCGGGCTTGAGGCGGCTCTTCGGCATCGGCGTGGCGATCCGGCCCGGGCAGACGGCGTTGACGCGGATGCCCTGGCCCGCGTAGTCGAGGGCCATGTTCTTGGTGAGCAGGTTGACCCCGCCCTTGGCCGCGTTGTAGGGCGCCATCTTGGGATCGCCCAGGATCCCCGCGACCGAGGATACGTTGACGATCGCCCCGCCGCGACCCGCCTCGACCATCCGGAGCAGGGCGAAGCGGGAGACCAGGAAGACGCCGTTGAGGTCGACGTCGAGGACCCGCTGCCAGTCCTCGATGGCGACGGAGGTGACGGAGGCGTTGCGGACCAGGATCCCGGCGTTGTTGACGAGGACGTCGATGCCGCCGAAGGCCGCGACGGTCTCGCGGACCATCCGCTCGGCGTCCTCGGGGCGGGCGACGTCGCCCTGGACCAGCGCCCCGGCGCCGCCGGCCTTCTCGACGAGCCGCACGCTCTCCTCGAGCTCGGCCCGGCGCCGTCCGGAGACCATGACCCGGGCACCTTCGCGCGCGAAGAGCTCCGCCGTGCCGCGCCCGATGCCCGTGCCGCCGCCCGTGATCAGCGCGCGCTTCCCCGCCAGCCTCATCGTCGCCACCTCCGGCGCTCTGGACCTCGTCCCCTCGCGCGACCCGATGGTGTCGGAGCGTATGCCGGGACCCGCGCGCTGTCAACGGCGGACCCTTCACATGTCAGCAACACGCCGGCCCGCCCGACCCGCCGGGCCGCTTGACACGCCGGGAGCCCCGGCGTAGCGTGGCGCCATCCCGCGGCTCGGATCACCGGCATCCCCAATGTTCGAGCGCCTGCTGAGCCCGATCCGGATCGGGCGCCTCCACGTCCGGAACCGGGTCCTGATCACCGCCCACGCCACGAACTACGTGGATGGCCACGGCCTGCCGGACGAGCGCGCCGTCCACTACTACGCCGAGCGGGCCGGGGGCGGCGTGGGGCTCATGTGCACCGGCGCCTCCAGCGTCCACCCCTCGAGCCCGATGGTGCGCGGCGTCACCAATGCCGCCGACCCGCGCGCCGAGGGGGCCTGGCGGGCGATCGCGGAGGCCGTTCACGCCCGGGACGGGCGGATGCTCGTGATGCTCACCCACATGGGCCGGGTGGGGCGGATGGCGGACACCCGCCCGCTGGTGGCGCCGTCGGCCCTGATCGACGGCAACTTCCGCCAGGCCGTCCCCCACGCGCTGGATCGCCGGGAGATCGCCGCGATCGTGGCGGCGTTCGCGGCAGCGGCCGCCCGGGTGCGGGCGAGTGGCATGGACGGGATCGAGCTGCAGGGCGCCCACGGCTACCTCATCGCCCAGTTCCTCTCGCCGCTCAGCAACCGGCGGACGGACGGCTACGGGGGCGATCTGGACGGGCGGCTGCGCTTCGGCCTGGAGGTGGTAGACGCGGTTCGCCGCGCCGTCGGTCAGGATTACACGGTGGGCATCCGCCTCAGCGCGGACGAGCTCGTCCCGGGCGGGATCACGGTCGAGGCGTCCCGCGAGATCGCGCGGCGCCTGGAGCGGACCGGCCAGCTCGACTTCCTCGACGTGAGCGCCGGCACCGACGCCGATCTGATGAGCCTGGCCCGGCACATTCCCTCCATGTACTTCCCGCCGGGCAACCTCGTCGAGTTCGCCGCGGCGTTGAAGGCGGTCACCTCGCTGCCGGTCTTCTGCGCCGGCGCCATCCGGGATCCGCGGATGGCCGAGGAGATCCTGGCGCGCGGCCAGGCCGACATGATCGGCATGACGCGCGCCCACATCGCCGACGCCCACCTGGTGACGAAGGTGCGGGAGGGCCGGTTGGACGACCTCCGGCAGTGCATCGGCTGCATGCAGGCATGCCTGGAGGCGCTGGCGAACGGGCTCCCGATCGGCTGCATCTACAACCCCGTGACCGGGCGGGAGCGGGAGTGGGCGGCCCTCGACCGGGCGCCGCGGCCGCGGCGGATCGTGGTCGTGGGCGGCGGGCCGGGAGGCATGGAGGCGGCGCGGGTGGCGGCGCTCCGCGGCCACCGGGTGACGCTCTTCGAGCGGGCCCCGGAGCTGGGCGGCCAGGTCCTCCTGGCAGCCCGCCTGCCCGAGCGGGAAAACTTCCTCCAGGTCGTCCGGTTCCTGTCCGGGCAGCTCGCGAAGCTGGGGGTGGACGTGCGGCTGGGGCGCGAGGTCGGCCCCGACGACGTGCAGGCCGAGGCGCCGGAGGCGGTGGTCGTCGCCACCGGCAGCCGGGCCGTGCTGCCGGAGCTGCCCGGCGGCGACGGCGGTCTCGTCCATGTCGAGGACGTGGTCGCGGGCCGCGCGCGCGTGGGCCGGCGGGTGCTGGTGGTTGACACGGACGGCCACCTGCGCGGCTGCGGGACGGCCGACCTGCTGGCGTCACAGGGCCGGCAGGTCGCGATCGCCGGCGAGACGCTCTACGTGGGGCAGAACATCGACATGAAGACCCTCTACCCGCTGTACCGGCGGCTCCGCGAGCGCGGGGTCGAGATGCTGCCGAGCACCCGGTTCGACGGCTGGGAGGACGGCCGCCCGGTCGTCAGCGACGTCTTCACCGGGGCCCGGCGTCGCCTGGACGTTGACACGGTGGTCTGGGCGGGGGTCGGTGCGAGCGAGGCCACCCTCGTGGAGCCGCTGCGCGCCGCCGGGCTCGAGGTCCTCGCGGTGGGGGACTGCGTGGCGCCGCGCCGGGTGGAGCACGCGGTGCACGAGGCGCACGCGGTGGCGCGGGAGCTGTGACCGAGTCCCCCTGCGGCCGCGCGCGCCCTTGACACGATCGGAGTCCGCGTCGTAGCGTGGCGCCATCCCGCTGAGCCACGTCACGGACCATCGCGCCCCGGGCCATCGAGGCCTTCCAGGACAGGAGAGCAGGGTGCCACCGTATCGCCTCGGCATCGACATCGGAGGGACCTTCACCGACTTCAGCCTCTTCGACGAGGGGACCGGCGAGCTGGTCGGCTTCAAGTCGCCGACGGTGCCGGCCGACCCCGCCCGGGGGCTCCTCGAGGGGCTCCGGGCCTTCGTCGGCGAGCGCCCGTTCGACCCGGCGGCTCTCCGCTACCTCGTCCACGGCACCACGATCGCGATCAACACCGTCATCCAGCGGAACGGCGCCCGCCTGGGTCTCCTGGTCACCCGCGGCTTCGGGGACGTCCTGGAGATCCAGCGGCTCCGTCTCGCGAGCCCCGTCAACTTCACCGCGACCCGGCCCCTCCCGCTGATCCCCCGCTACCGCGTCGGGGAGGTGAGCGAGCGCATCCTCGCCGACGGGTCGGTCGACACGACCCTCGACCGCGAGGAGCTGGTGGCCGAGGCCCGGCGGCTCGTGGACCGGGAGGGGGCCGAGGCCCTGGTGGTCGCGTTCATCAACGCCTACCGCGCCCCGGCCCACGAGGCGGAGGCCCGGAAGGTCCTGGCCGAGCTGTACCCGGCGGTGCCCGTCACCTGCTCCCATGAGGTGTGGCCGCAGATCCGGGAGTACGAGCGGACGATCGTCGCGATCCTCACGGCGTACGTGCGCCCGCGGGTCGTCCAGTACCTCGAGCGGCTCGAGCGCGACCTGGGCGCCGCCGGCATCCGGACGCCGCTCTACATCACGAAGTCCAACGGCGGCGTGACGACGGCGCGCGACGCGCGCCAGGCCACCGCCGAGACGCTGCTGTCCGGCCCGGCCTCCGGCGTCATCGGCGCCGCGTCGGTCTGCGTGCGGGCCGGCTACCGGAACCTGATCACCTTCGACATGGGCGGGACCAGCGCCGACATCGCGCTCGTCCGCGACGGGCAGCCGCTCTACTCGGCCGACGAGACGGTCGGCGACTTCCCGGTCGTGATGCCGGCGGTCGGCGTGTCGTCGATCGGGGCCGGCGGGGGCTCCGTCGCGTGGCTGGACCAGGTCGGGGTCCTGAAGGTGGGGCCGCGGAGCGCCGGCGCCGATCCCGGCCCCGCGTGCTACGGCCGGGGCGGCCGGGAGCCGGCGCTCTCCGACGCCTTCCTGGTCTGCGGCTTCCTCAACCCGGAGAACTTCGTCGGCGGCCGGCTCCGCCTGCATCCGGACGCCGCGGCGGCCGCGCTCCGTCCCCTGGCCGAGTCGCTCGGCCTCGACACGGACGGGGCGGCCGAGGCGGTGGTCGAGGTGGCGACGGCCAACATGTACGCGGCCTTCTCCGGCGTGCTGGCCCGCCACGGGGCCGATCCGCGCGACTTCAGCCTGGTCGCCTTCGGCGGCGCCGGGCCGATCGAGGCCTGCTTCCTGGCCGAGGAGTTCCACATCCCGCGGGTCATCGTTCCGCCGGCGCCCGGCACGCTCTGCGCGCTGGGCGCCATGAGCGCCGACGTGAAGAGCGACTACATCAAGACGCTCCACCGCCGGCTCAGCGCGATGAGCGGGCGGCTCCTGGCCGCCGAGTGCGGCGAGCTCGCCGACCGGGCGCGGCGCTGGCTGGCCGAGGAGGCCCCGTCGGTCGAGACGAGCGCCCTCCGCTTCAGCGCCGAGCTGCGCTACGTGGGCCAGGCCTTCCAGATCGACGTGCCGCTCGACCCCGCCTGGCTCGAGGACGGGTTGACGGAGCGGCTGCGGGAGGCGTTCCATCGGCTCCACGAGCAGCTGTACGCCCACGCTGACCGGGCGGCCGACGTCGAGCTGATCGACCTCCGGGCCACGATCAGCGGCGTCCTGCCCAAGCCGGAGCTGCGCCGGCTCCCGGCCGGCTCCGGGCCGCCCAGGGCCGCCGGCCGGCGGCCGATCCACTACCGCGGCCGGCGTCACGAGGCCGCCGTCTATCACCGGGCGGACCTCCTCGCCGGCCAGCGCCTCGACGGCCCGGCCATCGTGGAGCAGGACGACACGACCACGCTGATCCCCGCGGGATTCGGGGCCGACGTTGACCCCTTCGGCAACCTCGTGATCCAGCCCGGGCAGGAGCGGTAAAGATGGCGGTCAAGATGAACGTGGAGCAAGCGGGGTCCTCCGGCCCCCCCCTCCCCCCAGTGGGTGGGGGAGGGGGCCAGAGGCCGAAGGCCGTCAAAGGATCGGGGCGGGCGGGAGGACCCAAATGATCGATCGGGTCATGCTGGAGATCCTCCGGAACCACTACCAGGCGATCGTCGAGGACATGGCGCGCATCATGGAGCGCACCGCGCACACCACGTTCGTCAAGGAGACCGCCGACTTCTCCACGGGCCTGGTCTCGGCGGGCGGGGAATACGTCGCCTACCCCTGGAGCCTCGGCGCCTCGTCGTACCTGGGCCTGAACATGGCCGGGACCCTCGCCTACTTCGACCACTACGACGACGGCGACATCGTGATCTGCAACGACGCCTACCTCTCGGGGCCGCTCTGCACGCACCTCCCCGACGTCCACATCCTCCGCCCGGTCTTCCACGAGGGCCGGATCATCGCCTGGGGCTACGCCTTCGTCCACTCCTCGGACATGGGCGGAGCCGTCCCGGCCAGCGTCTGGCCGCGGGCGACCGAGATCTTCCAGGAGGGGCTGCGGCTCCGGCCGACCAAGCTCTACCGGGCCGGCGTGCTCAACGAGGACGTCCGCAACGTGATCATGGACAACTGCCGCATCCCCGAGCAGAACTGGGGCGACATCAAGGCCATGTGCGCGGCCGTGAACTCCTGCGAGCGGCGGGTACAGGAGATGATCCGGAAGTTCGGCATCGCCACCGTCGTCGAGGGGATCGACGCCGTGCTCGACTACGCCGAGCAGCGGGCCCGGGCCGCCCTCGCGAAGATCCCCGACGGCACCTACCGCTTCACCGACTACATGGAAGACGACCTCCAGTCGGACGTGCCGATCCGCCTCAAGGTCGCCCTGACGGTCGCGGGGTCCGACGTGCACCTCGACTTCACCGGCACCGACCCCCAGGTGGGCTCGGCGCTGAACGTCGCCACCGGCGGCGTCACCCACCCCTTCCTCTGCCAGGCGATCAACGCGTACATCGTCAGCGAGGACCCGCAGATCCCGAAGGCCTCGAGCATCCTCCGCTCGGTGCGGGTGACGGCACCGTCGGGGAGCGTCCTCAACTGCCGGTTTCCCGCGCCCATCGGCGTGCGCTACGGCACCGTGCTCCGCGTCCTCGACGCCGTGCTCGGCGCCCTGGCCCAAGCGCTGCCCGGCCGCATCCCGGCCGCGCCGGCCGGCGCCATCTCCCCGGTCGTGGCCTCGGTCCTCGATCCCCTGACCGGCGCCCGCCAGGTCCAGGTGGTGGAGCCGATGCTCGGCGGCGGCGGCGGCCGCCCGGCGATGGACGGGCTCGACGGCGCCGACTCGACGTCGGGCTTCCTCCGGAACACCCCGGTCGAGTCGATCGAGGCCGAGATCCCGATCGTCATGCGGCGCTATCACCTGATCCCGGACACCGGGGGGCGGGCGAGCACCGGGGCGGCCTGGCTGTGCGGCTCGACTTCCAGGTCTTCCATCCGCACGCGATCGTCACCGCGCGGGGGATGGAGCGGTTCCGGCTCGAGCCGTGGGGCGTGGCCGGCGGGCGGGCCGGGACGGCCGGGAGCTGCGTCGTCAATCGCGGGAGTGCCCGGGCCCGCGACATCGGCAAGGTGGACGTGCTGCACCTGGAGCCGGGCGATCTCGTCAGCATCCTCTCGCCGAGCGGCGGCGGCCACGGGGACCCGCGGCGGCGCGATCCGGAGCGGGTGCGCACCGACGTGCGGGCGGGCTACCTCACCCTGGCGCGGGCCCGCGAGGAGTACGGCGTGGCGCTCGTCGACGGGACGATCGACGCCGAGGCGACGGCGCGGCTCCGGGCCGCGATGCCGGCCCCGGCCGAGGGCGGGTTCGACTACGGCCAGCGCCGGGCCGAGCTGGAGCGCCGGTGGCCGCCCGCCCTCCAGGACGCGGCCGTGCGCCTCCTGGAGGGCGTGCCGTTCGCCGTGCGCGACTGGGGCAAGCACCAGATCTACGCCGCCGTGCAGGCGATCGCGGCCACCCGGCCCCCGACGGTCGCCGACGTCGAGGCGGCCTGGCGCGACATCCGCGCCCGCCTCACCCGCGCCCTGGGCGAGGCCTGACCGCTTCACCATGGGCGCGCGCGACGCACCGGTGCCCGGCCTTCCGGGCCGGGGCCCGCCGGCTCCCGGCGGTCGCCGCCTCCTGCCGTACCAGCCCTTCAGCACCGAGACGGGCGAGGCCCGGCCTCGCCGGAGGATCGACCATGCGGAGCAAACTGACCCTGGTGGCCGTCGCCGCGTTGCTGCTGGCTCTCGCCTCGCCTGGTTCTGCCGCCGACAGCACGCAAGGCATCACCGACACGACGATCAAGATCGGGAACATGGGCCCGTACACCGGGGACGCCTCGAGCTACAGCGCCCTCAACTACGGGCCACTCGCCTACTTCCGCGCCATCAACGCCCAGGGCGGGGTCCACGGGCGGAAGTTCGAGCTGGTGACGGCCGACGACGCCTGCAAGGAGACCACCGGCATCGCGGCCGCCAAGAAGCTCATCTACCAGGATAAGGTCTTCATGCTGCTGGTCGTCCCGTGCAGCGGGGTGGCGATGGCCATCAAGCCGATCCTGGAGCAGGAGGGCATTCCGTGGATCGGGGTGTCGGCCAACCCGAAGCTCACCACCCCGACCGTGCCCAACATGTTCCACGTCACCTACACGGGGGTGTATTCCGGCCGGGCCATGGCGCGCTTCGCCCTCAGCAAACCGAACACGAAGAAGGTCATCCTCGTCCAGCACACGAACGACTGGGCCCGCGGCTACTGTGACCCCGCCACCGCGTTCATGAAGGAGAAGGGCGTGGAGCCCGTGATGTCGCTGGCCCTGGAGCGGGGGTCGACGGACGCCACCGCCCAGGTGCTCCGGATCAAGAGCGCCCAGGCCGACTTCGTCCTGGGCTGCCTCTACGAGGCGGAGCTGGCGATCTTCCTGCGGGACCTCCACAAGTACGGGGTGAGCGTGCCCGTCATCGGGGCGCTGGGCGCGGACTTCGAGAACACGCTCAAGCGCGTCAACAACCCGGCGGCGGTCAAGAGCTTCTACCTGCCGTACCAGTTCAAGGCTCCGCTCGGCAGCCCCGACATGAAGAAGTGGGAAGAGCTCTTCGTGAAGCACCTGGAGAAGAGCGAGCTGCCCGAGAACGGGGTGCCCACCAACTTCTACTATTTCGGCCTCCCGACGGCGATCGCGACCGTGGAAGCGTTCAAGCGGGCGGGGCCGAACCCGACCCGCGAGAAGTTCTTCGCCGCGCTGGAGTCGTTCAAGGACTTCGACACCGGCGTCCTGGCCGACCGGGTGACCCTCGCCAAGGACAATCACGTCGGCGTCCACGACATGTATGCCGTCGGCCTGAACGAGCAGGGGAAAGAGGTCGTCTACACCGGCTGGGGCAAGCCGCTCCAGTGAGCGGGGGCTGACGCCGGGGAGGGCCGGCGGTGCTCGCGCAGCTCGTCGTGAGCGGCCTCGCTCAGGGCGTGCTCTACGCCCTGGTGGCGCTGTCCATGACCATGGTCTACCGGGCCACCACGGTGGTGAACTTCGGCCACGGGGACCTGGTCATGGGCGGCGCGTTCGTCGTCTATGTGTTAGTGGTCTACGCCCGCCTCCCCTACCTGGTCGGCGGCGCCCTGGCCCTGGCGATCCTCTTCGGCCTCGGGCTCGCCATCCACCGGGGCCTGATCCGGCCCATCGTCGCCGGCCCCCACCTCGCTCTCGCCATGATGGCCCTCGCCGTCGGCTACGCCCTCCGCGGGGGGGCGCGGCTCCTGTGGGGGCGCGAGGTGCTGCCGTTTCCCCGGATCTTCCCGGAGTGGACGGCCACGATCGGCTCGGTGGTGGTCACGGGGGACAACGTGGTCATCGGCGGCGTCGTCCTCACCCTGATGGCCGCCCTGTTCGTGCTCTTCCACGCCTCCCCCGTCGGCAAGCTCATCCAGGCCGTCTTCCAGAGCCAGCGGGGGGCGGCCCTGGTCGGGATCAACGTGGCGGCGTTCCACGGCGTCATGTGGGGGGCGGGCGCCGCCCTGGCGGCCCTTGGCGGCGTCCTGCTGGCTCCGGTCACGCTGCTCTATCCCGACATGGGGGTCTGGGTCCTCGTCCGGGGCTTCGCCGCCATGACCCTCGGCGGGTTCGGCTCGCTCCACGGGGCGGTGATCGGCGGGCTGGTGCTGGGCGTCATGGAGCTGGTCCTCGGCGCCTACGTCTCGACCGCCTTCATCGACGTCTCCGCGTACGTCGTCGCGATCGCCGTCCTCCTGATCCGCCCCGACGGGTTGTTCGGCCGCCACACCGTCGTCCGTGTCTAGCCGACATGACGGAGCCTGAGGCGGCGGCCGTCGCCGGGCGGAAGGCGGCCCGGCCCGGCCGGCTCGTCTTCCTCCTCGTCCCGCTCCTCGCCCTCCCGCTCCCGTTCCTCGTGAACCAGTACATCCAGTTCGTCGTGAACCTGATCCTGGTGTACGTCCTGGTGGGCGTGGGCTTCAACATCGTCATCGGGAACCTGGGGCAGCTCGCCTTCGCCAACGTCGCCGTATTCGGCCTCGGGGCCTACACGGCCGGCATCCTCATGGCCCGGGCCGGCTGGGAGTGGTGGCTCACGATCGTGCCGGCCGGACTGGTCGGCGCGCTGGCCGGCGTGCTGGCCAGCCTCCCGGCCCTCCGCCGCATCCGGCTCTTCTACCTCGCCATCATGACCATGGCGTTCGGCGAGCTGATGCGCTGGATCTACATCCGGGCGGAGCCGCTGACCAACGGCTCCATGGGGCTCTCGGTGCCGGTGCCCCGGCTGTTCGGCTATCCCCTGGTGACCGACCGCGCCAAGTTCTACGTGTTCCTGGTCATCGTGGTTCTCGTGGTGGTCCTCACCTCGAGTCTCCTCCGCTCGCGGTTCGGGCGCGCCTTCATGGCCATCAAGGACAACGAGGTGGCCGCCGCCGCGGTCGGGATCCCGACCGGGCAGTACTTCGTGCTCGCGTTCGGCTGGAGCGGCTTCGTCGTCGGGGTCGGCGGCGCGCTCTACGCTGCGCTCATCGGGCACGTCACGCCGGAGGCCTTCAACCTGCTCGAGCTGATCCTGCACTTCGCGATCGTGATGGTGGGCGGGCTGGCCAGCCTCTCCGGCTCGGTCATCGGGGCGGTCGTCCTCACCGCGACCCCCGAGCTGGTCCGCGGGTACGCGGGCGTCCAGGAGCTGGTGCTGGCCGTCCTCATCATCGTGGTGCTGCTGGCCTTGCCGCGGGGCCTGGTGAGCCTCCTGGCCCTCCGGTTCCGGGTCTTCCGCGAGGACTACCACCGCGAGTGACACCGTTGTATCAGCGATCGGTGCCGGCCGTCAACGGATCGGGTGGGTGGGAGGTCCCAAACTGACACCCCTCCTCGAGCTGAGCGAGGTGACGGTTCGCTACGGCGGCCTGACCGCGGTGTCCGGGGTGTCGCTGACGGTCGAGCCGGGCACCGTCCGGGCGATCATCGGGCCGAATGGCGCGGGGAAGACGAGCCTCTTCAACGCCATCACCGGCCACGCCGTGCTGGCCGGCGGGGCCATCCGGCTCCGGGGCGAGCGGATCGACGGCCTCACCCCCCACGCGGTCTCGGCGAAGGGGGTACGCCGGACGTTCCAGAACGGCGGGCTCTTCGGAGAGCTGAGCGCGCTCGAGAACGTGCTGGCCGGGCTGCACGCCGAGATCCCGAGCCGCTTCGCGGCACTCCTGCTCGGAGCGGCGAGCGCCCGGCGCGCCGAGGCCCGGGCCACCGCGCGCGCCCGGGAGCTCCTGGCCCTCATGGGCATCGCCGGCGTGGCCGACCAGCCCGCCCGCGAGCTGTCGGGCGGCCAGCAGCGGATGGTCGAGATCGTCCGGGCGCTGGCCACCAACCCGCCGCTGCTCCTGCTCGACGAGCCGGCGGTCGGCCTGGCCCCGCCCGTGCGCGAGGAGCTCCTGCGGCTCATCCGGCGGCTCGTCCAGGGGCAGGGGATCGCGGTGATCCTCATCGAGCACGCCATCGAGTTCGTGATGAGCGTGTCAGACACCATCGTCGTGCTCAACGAGGGCCGGGTCATCGCCGAGGGGACGCCGGCCGAGCTACCGCGGAACCGGGAGGTCCTGGAGGCCTACCTTGGCCACTGACCCGCTCCTCCGGGTCGTCGGCCTCGTGGCCGGCTACGCCCGGGTCCCGGTCCTCCGCGGGGTCGATTTCCACGTCGACCCCGGCGAGGTGGTCACCCTCCTCGGCGCCAACGGCAGCGGCAAGTCCACCGCGCTCAACACGATCAGCGGCTTCCTCGCGCCGCTCGCGGGCCGGATCGAGCTGGACGGCCAGGCGGTCGCGGGCCGCCCGCCGCACCGAGTCTTCCGGCTCGGGATCGTGCAGGTCTCGCAGAGCCGCGACCTCTTCCCCGACATGTCGGTCGAGGACAACCTCGGGCTCGGCGCCGCCGTCCGCGGCGACGGGGCGGCGGCGCTGCCGGCGGTCTACGAGGTCTTCCCGCGCCTCGCCGAGCGCCGCCACCAGCGGGTGCGGACGATGTCGGGCGGCGAGCAGCAGATGGTCGCCCTCGGCCGGGCGCTCATGAGCGGGCCGAGGCTGCTCCTGCTCGACGAGCCGTCGGGCGGGCTGGCCCCGCGCTTCGTCGACGAGATCGCCGCGATCATCCGGCGGCTGAAGGACGCGGGGACGACGATGCTCATGGTCGAGCAGAACATCCGGCTCGCCTTCCGGCTGGCGGATCGCTTCATCGTGCTCCGGGACGGTCGCATCGTGGAGACGGGGCGCGTCGCCGACCTGGCCGGCGCCTACGACGACGTCGTCCGGCGCATCTACCTGTGATCAGCGGGCGGGCCGGGGCTCGCGGCCGATGCGATACCCACCATGCGTCCCGAAGCCGCGGCGCTTCGACCCGGAGCGCCCATCTCCCGAATGGGCGGATATCGCCGGGCGGGACGGGTCAACCGACCACGGCGACGAGGTGGAAATGCCCAGAGGTGGGGTTTTGCTCACCCCCGAACGCTCTGGTCCCGCCCAAACGGTTGCGACAATTCACGCCTTCTCGCCTGCTCGATTGGCACGATCGCTGCTCTGGCAGGTTGGCCATGAGAGAGGACACTTGGCTTCTGGCGGGCCGGGTCACCGCGCTCGACCGGGGAACTGGCGAGCTGCTCCTGGGTGCCACGACGGTCTGGCTTCCGAATCTCCGCGTCACCCCGGAGCTGCGGGTCGGGATGGACCTCGTCATCACCGTCGAGCAGCGCGCGGGTCGGGCGCATGTGACGGGCCTTCGCCCCCTGCGCGGACTTTCCGCCTCGTAAAACGCCGCTCGCCCCCGAGCACCCGCCCCCTCGCCCTGGCCGCATCGCTCGAGCGAGGGGGCCCCTGGCGGGACATCTGGGACCCGAGCCGTGCAGTGCCTCGGGCCCCACGCTCCCGCCGACGGGGCCGACAGGGGTACCGGGGGCTACTGGATCACTTCATCGGCCCGCGCGAGCACCGATGGCGGGATCGTGAGGCCAAGCGCCTTGGCGGTCTTGAGGTTCACCGCCAGCTCGAACCGCGTTCAACTGTTCGACCGGCAGATCGGCCGGCTTGGCTCCCTTGAGAATCTTGTCCACGTAGGCCGCGGCTCGCCGGAAGTTGTCGGTAAAGTCCGGCCCGTAGTTCATCAGGCCGCCGGCGTACACGTATTGCCGGTATCCGGAGATGGCGGGCAGCCGATGCTTCGCCGCCAGGTCGGCGATCTGGCGATGCTGCTGGTTGAACAGCGGGTCAGCGGTCACGATGGCCGCCCTCGCGGCTCGCTGGACCATCGTGGAGAAGGCGTTCTCGATCTCCCGTGGCGACCGGGCTGTCACGTGCAGGACCCTGGCGCCGGCGCCGCGCGCTCCGGCCTGGACGCTGGTCAGGATGGCGGCATGGGACGAATTCTCGGGATTCGTCAGGATGGCCACGTGGGAGAGCTTGGGCACCGTCCCGAGGAGCATGTCCAGGTACTTGGAGCCGAGGTCACCGACGAGGTCCGACAGCCCGGTGATGTTGCCTCCGGGGCGCGCCAGGCTCTTGACGAAGCCGCTGCCGACCGGGTCCCCGGTCGTCCCCATGACGATGGGAATCGTGGTCGTGGCTTTCTGCGCCGCGCCGATGGCCGGCGCCCCTGCCGCCACGATGACATCGACGTCCAGCTGGACCAGCGCCGCCGCCAGGTCTGGAAGGCGCTCGTACTTGCCTTCCGCCGAGCGCCACTCGATCACGAGGTTCCTGCCCTCGATGTAGCCGAGGTCGCGCAGGCCTCGCGGAAATGCGCCGAACATCGTGTCGGAGTCGAGGGAATCCACGTGACGGGCGGCCAGGAAGCCGACGCGCCAGACCTTGGCCTGACTCTGCGCGAACGACGCGAGCGGCGCGGCGAGCAGGCCGGCCGCCGTCGCGACGAACGCCCGGCGGTCCACTACTGAATCATCTCGTCCGCCCGCGCCAGCAGCGAGGGCGGGATCGTGAGCCCGAGGGCCTTCGCGGTCTTCAGGTTGAGGACGAGCTCGAACTTGGTGGGCTGTTCGACGGGCAAATCGGCGGGCCGGGCGCCTCTCAGGATCTTGTTGACGTAGACGGCCGCGCGTCCCTGGAGATCGGCGTTGTCGGGGCCGTAGTGCATCAGGCCTCCCAGCTGGACGAACCGCCGTTGCAGGCCGGCCGTCGGCAGTCGCTGCTTCTGCGCGAACTCGATGAACTGGGGCCAGTGCTCGGCGATGGGCGGGGCGATGTGGAGCATGAGGCCGTCGGCGCGTTCTCGCGTGATGGCGGGCAGGAGGTCATCGGGAGTGCGGAACACCACCGGGACCACCTTGATGTCCAGGCGGGATGCCGCCGCGTCCTCGTTTCTCACGTGCGACGCGGGATTGTTCGGGTTGTGGACGACCGCGAGGCGAGCCAGGGCCGGTACGATTTCCTTGAGCATCTGAATCCGCTTCCCGGTCGTTTCCTCGAGCTGATTGCTGAGTCCCGTGACGTTGCCCCCTGGCCGCGCGAGGCTGGCCACGAGCCCCTGTCCGACCGCGTCGGCGATGTTCGCCAGGACGATCGGGATGGTGCCCGTCGCCCGCTTGGCCGCCCAGGCGGCTTGCGAGTCCACGACGACGATGACGTCGACGGGAATCTTGAGGACCTCGACGACCAGCTCCGGGTACCGTTCGGGGCGCCCCTGAGTGTAGCGACTCTCGATCACGACGTTCTGACCCTCGATCCAGCCCCGCTCGCGCAGACCCTGGAGCAGCGCCGGGTGCGGGGAGGGTGCGCTCGCCGGGTAGGCGATCCGATGGATCTTCCCCGCCGGCTGCGATTCGATGGCGACCGGCGCCGCGAGGAGCACGAGGGCGAGCAGGATGACGGCCAGCCGATTCATGGGCCACCTCCCGATGGCCGGGATGCTACGCCGGGAGGCGGGGGCGGGTCAACGCCGTGCCAGGGCCACCACGCCGTGCCAGGGCCAACTACCGAAGATCATGGTGCCGGGCGAGCGGCGTGATGCTCACTGGATCACGGAGTGGGGCGTCGCCACGATGCGCGTCACCTTGATCTGCTCACGGTCGATCATGGTGCCGACCCGCTGGGAGATCTCGTTCTTCCAGTAGTCGCTCTGGTAGACTGCGTCGTAGAGCCGCTTGCGCTCCGCCTCGCTCTCGAAGCGGCGGATCCACACGTACACGCTCGGGTCCTCTTCTCCCACGAAGCTGCCGAGGATCACCATGCCCATCTTGACCTGGAACGGGACGATCTCCTCTTCCATGCACTTCACCCACTTCTCCTGCTGGCCGGGACGGACGACGTACTGCCGCAGCTCGAAGAACATCGCAGCCTCCTCGGTTCGGGTGCATTCCCCATCAGCGGGCTGTGCCGGTACGGTGGATCATGGTGCCGGGAGGGGGAGTCGAACCCCCACGCTGCTTCCGCAACACCAGATTTTGAGTCTGGCGCGTCTTCCAGTTCCGCCATCCCGGCGCGCCCGCCATTATGCCCGAACGCCCCGCTCGATCAAGGGAGACATGCAGTTTGACATCGGGGTTCCGCGGGATGACAATTCAGGCGTGCGCGCGTTGATCGGCCTGGCTCTGGTCCTCGGTCTCGCCGGGTCCGCCGGCGGCCAGGGGCTGTCGGGGACGCTGGATCGCCAGGACATCCAGCGGAGCCTCCAGCAGCTCGAGATGCGGCGACAGACCGACCGTCAGGTCCAGGATCTCCAGCGCCAGCTCGACCAGGGACGCCTCCAGCAGCAGATCGACCGCCAGCAGACGATCCGTCAGGCGCCCGTGATCTGCCCGACCGTCAATCCCACCACGATCTGCTAGGGCCCGAGACGCCCCCGCGACCTTGACAATCGCGGGAGCCGCACGGTAACGTCGTGGTGTCGGGGCTGTAGCTCAGTTGGGAGAGCACGAGGCTGGCAGTCTCGGGGTCAGGGGTTCAACTCCCCTCAGCTCCACCATTTGAATCCGCGGAGTTCCGGGACGGCCCGGCTCCGCGGATTCGTTCTTTTCGGGGCTCTGGTTGCGCGAGGGCTGCGGATGGTTGGGCCCCGGCACCGCCGCCTCGTTGGCTCCCGGTGTCAGCTTCCCGGAGATCGACGGTTACGTTGATCTGATCGGTCTTGTACCAGCCAGGAGCCGGCTCCAGGCCCCTCTCATCTGTGGACTTCGCGATCGGCGGACGTGGGCCGTAAGAGGGCGCTCGGGGCGGCCGCGATCGGAACCAGGCCGAGCAGCGACTTGACGGCGGCCGCGGTGGAGGTCGTCGAGATCGCGATGGCCTGCCGTCGTGGCGTAACATCCCTGTAATTTGACGGATCGTGGGTGGTTGAGTAGCATCGCCGGCGATGGCCGTGGGGTCCCGGGATGTCGATCGCGCCGCGCGCTGGTTTCACGCGCTGTCGGATCCGACACGCTTGCGGATCCTCGAGCAGTTCGCGGAGGGCGAGCAGTGCGTGTGCGACCTGACCGACGCGCTGGACGCCGGTCAGTCGCGGCTCTCCGTTCACCTCCGAACGCTCAAGGACGCCGGCCTCATCACGGATCGCCGGGACGGTCGCTGGGTCCACTACGCCCTGAACGCGAGCGCGCTCGACGCGCTTCGCGATGTCACAGCCACCCTCGGCGCACCGCGCGGTGGCGGGTTGCGGATCGTCTCCCGGCGCTGTGACTGAGCCCCTTTTTTTGCCTTTACTCATCAATGGTTCTTGATTCGATGGCCCCGATTAGCCCGACAAGGAGGACTCGCCATGCGTGAGGACCCGGGAGCGCGCAGGAAGGGTCGGTCGAGCCAGCGGGGCGGGAGGCGACTGGGAGCGACGGGGATCACGGCCGTGGCGCTGCTGGGGCTCGCGTGGACCACGCACGGCCAGACCCTCGGTCCGACGCGCTCGTCGGGCGCGAAGGTCTCGCTGCAGGGCGCCGGCGCGACCTTCCCGGCGCCGCTCTACAAGAAGTGGATCGGCGTGTTCATGGCGCAGAACCCGGACGTGGCGATCGACTACAAGGACGTCGGCAGCGGCGAGGGCGTGCGGCGCTTCCTCGCCCAGACCGTCGACTTCGGCGCCAGCGACGGGGCCCTGACCGACGAGGAGATGGCCCGAGTGGCACCGGGCGCGCGGCTGGTGCCGATGACCGCCGGCCTCGTCGTCCTGGCGTACAACCTGCCGGGGCTCGGGGGCGAGCTGAAACTCAGCCGCGACGTCTACGCGGACATCTTGCTCCGACGGGTCGTGACGTGGAACGACCCCCGGATCCAGGCCATCAACCCCGGCCTCCCGCTGCCTAGCCGGAGCATCGCGCTCGCGGCGCGCCAGGACGGGAGCGGCACGACGTTCGCGCTCGCGAACCATCTCAGCGCGTTCAGCCCCGCCTGGCAGCGGGGGCCCGGCGTGGGGTACGTGATCGACTGGTCCGGCCGGGCGATGCTGGCGCGCGGGAACGAAGGGGTCGCCGCGCTCATCAAGATCGGGGAGGGCACGATCGGGTACGTGGAATACGGGTTCGCCCGGCGGCTCGGGCTGTCGATGGCGCGGCTCCAGAACAAGGCCGGGCGGTACGTCGCCCCGAGCGATGGGAGCGGCCAGGCGGCCCTGGCCAGCAACATCACGCAGATGCCGAGCAACCTCCGGCTGTTCCTGCCCGACCCGGACGGTGACGAGTCCTACCCCATCGTCTCGCTCAGCTGGCTGCTCCTGTACGAGCGCTACCAGGATCCGCTGAAGAGTGCGGCGCTCAAGCGCTTCCTGCTGTGGGGGCTGTCCCTCGGCCAGTCGTACGCGCCCGAGCTCGGGTACATCACGCTCCCGGGCGATGTCGCCGCCCTCGCCCGGGCAGCGGTGGCGCGCCTCGATTGACGCCGACGGTCCGTGCCGTGGAGGCGGCGACCGAGGCGGTCATCCCGGGGCGACCTCCGGTGAGGGAGGATCTCGCATGGTGACGACGTCGAGCCCGGAGCTTCGGACCGAGATCGACCAGATCGTGCGAGCCCTGGCGGTCGAGTTCGACGGCGTCGTCTCCCGCGAGACGATCGCGCGCTACGCGGAAGAGTCCGCCGAGGCGCTGTCACGCGGTGCCAGGGTCACGCGGTTCCTCCCCGTGCTCATCGAGCGCGTCACGCGGGAGTGGCTCCGGGCGCAAGCCCGGGCCGACCACGTCCCGTCCGCGGCCTGATGAGGTCGGCCTCACGGCCAGCGCCGCGACCGACGCTGGGCCGGCGGGTCGTGGCGGAGGGGCTGGGTACCGCGTTCCTGGTGGCCGCCGTGGTGGGCTCCGGCATCATGGGCGAGCGCCTGGCCGGTGGCAACACCGGGCTGGCCCTGCTGGCGAACACCGCCGCGACCGGAGCCGCCCTCGTCGCGCTGATCGCGGCGCTCGGCCCCCTGTCGGGCGCCCACTTCAACCCGGTCGTGACGCTGGCCGACACCATGGGCGGCGGCCTCGGCTGGGGGGAGGCCGCCGCGTACATCCCCGCGCAGATGCTGGGGGGCCTGCTCGGGACGGCGGTCGCCAACCTCATGTTCGAGGGCCCGATGTTCTCGCTGTCTCGCCACGTGCGCGCCGGCCCCGCGCAGCTCCTCAGCGAGTCGGTCGCGACGTTCGGACTGCTCGTCATCATCGGCACCTGCGCCCGGCACCGACCGAGTGGGGTCCCGTTCGCGGTGGCGGCCTACATCACCGCGGCGTACTGGTTCACGGCGTCGACCTCGTTCGCGAACCCCGCGGTCACGGTCGCGCGGGCGGTCAGCGATTCCTTTGCGGGCATTCGACCGCGCGATGTACCGGGGTTCATCGCGGCGCAATGTGTCGGGGGGGCCCTAGCGATCGCGACCGTGCGGTGGCTTCTCCCTCCGTCGGCTCCCTCTGATCCGGACGGCGACTGATGCGCGCCCGGGTCTTGTTCCTCTGCACCCACAATTCTGCGCGGAGCCAGATGGCGGAGGGCTGGCTCCGCCACCTCGCCGGCGATCGCTTCGAGGTCGCCAGCGCCGGGACGGAAGCCACACGGGTCCACCCGCTGGCGGTTCGTGCGATGGGAGAAGTCGGGATCGATCTCAGCCCCCACCGCTCGAAGACCCTCGACAGTCTCCGGGATCGTCCCTGGGACTACGTGATCACCGTCTGCGACCGCGCCAACGAGCGGTGCCCGCTGTTCCCGGGGCCCACGACGCGGATCCACTGGAGCTTCGACGATCCCTCCCAGGCCACCGGGGACGAGGATCAGCGGCTCGCGACCTTCCGGCGCGTCCGGCGGTTGGCCGTCCGCGAGGAATGGGCATCGGGAGATCTACGATGAAGGCGCGATTCGTCGGCTGCCTGCTGGGCGGTGCCCTGGGGGATGCACTGGGGTATCCCCTGGAGTTCCTGTCGCTCGCGGAGATCCGCGCTCGGGTCGGCCCGGCGCCGCCACGGGATCTGACCCTCGGCCTCGCCCCGCTGGCCCTGGTGTCGGACGACACGCGATGACCCTGTTCACGGCCGAGGGTGTGATCCGCGGGGTCCAGCGGTGGAACGATCGGGGCCTCTGCTCGATGCCGGCCGCCATCCAGCGGGCACTCTTCCGCTGGCTGGCCACGCAGCTGGACAGCGGTGAACGAGACGACGCCACCGGATGGCTCGTCCGGGAACCGCGCCTGCACGCCCGGCGGGCGCCCGGCACCACCTGCCTGTCGGCTCTGCAGCACTCCCGCCGCCCTGTCGGCGAGCTCCCCAGCCTGGATCGCCCGCCGAACGATAGCAAGGGATGCGGGGCCATCATGCGGTCGGCCCCGATCGGCCTGGCCGCCGGGGACCGGCACCGCGCCTTCGAGCTCGCCCGCGACGCGGCGGTGCTGACCCACGGCCACCCGAGCGGCTATCTCTCGGCGGCATATCTGGCGGCCCTGGTCCATGACCTCGCTCGAGGCGCCGCGCTTCCCGAAGCCCTCGCGGATGCCGATCGCCTCCTCCAGGGGGAGCGGGATCACGAGGAGGTCGTCGGCGCTGTCGCGCACGCCCGGGCGCTCGCCGCCTCGGGGCCACCCAGCGCGGAGGCCCTTCAAGCGCTCGGCGGGGGCTGGGTCGGTGAGGAAGCCCTCGCCATCGCCCTGGCCTGCGCCCTCACCGCGGACACCGGCGCGCCGGCCGGGGTGGCCGAAGCCCTCTGGCGCGCCGTCTGCCACTCGGGCGACAGCGACAGCACGGGCAGCATCACCGGGAACCTCCTGGGGGCCTGCGTCGGCGTCGACGGATTGCCGGATGCCTGGCTCCCGGCGCTGGAGCTTCGCGACGTGATCGAGCGCATCGCCGTCGACTTGTTCACCGTCGCCATTGAAGGCCGTGAGCTCGAGCACACGGACTATCCGCCCAACTGACCCAGGACCGAGAGGTCTGGCCCGCGGCGGTTGCCAGGAGGGACGAGGGAATGGGCACGTGCCAGCATCCGGAGTCGCGCTGTGAGCACTGCGGTGAGCCGATCCTCGCCATGAGCCGTTACAGGGACGGCCGCTGGCGCCTCAAGTGCTGGACAGGCCGATCCGGAGATCCAGGGGAAGCCGGATGGCGAAGTGGCGATGCGCTGCCACCAAGGAGTGACGGGAGTCGATGCAAGGAGGGCCGGAGGCTGGCTCAAAATACGAGGTCGCTAACTCTGTACGCGGTCGAGAAGTACGTTCAGATCATCAATCGCTATCCTGCATCGCTCGAGCTCCTTGCTCGGCACCGACCTGAAATGAGCCACGTCATTTCTCACTGCTGTTATTGACTGGACGAGTCATGGTCGAGGAGGAAGCTATGGCACGATCAAAGACCTGGCCGCGGTTCGCACAATCGCTGAGCGAAGCGCTCGCCGGGTTCTTGAGGAGGATCAGTACCTGATCCTTGAGCGCAAGAGCGGGTGGGGCTATGAGCAGTTCGCGGTGCAGGGGCAACACGGTCTGCGGGCGGAGGCGATGTCCAATGGTCTCTGTCGCCCGACAAGCAGCTCTCTTCGGCTGCCGCAAAACGAATGACAGATCTCGGCTGGTTGGCCCCGACCGGGAGCCCAGAAGGTTCGACCCCCAAAGAAGACCCTGACGGATCCCCGAATTATTTCATCGATTGGCCACGCCCGGTTCCGTTCGATACGGTTGCGCAGCTTGCGGTCAACACACTCCGTCGATGTCTACGAGATCTCGCACCCTGGCTGGATGCACTACAAGGCCTTTGCGCGCGGCGGCGCGCAAATTCTGCTACCTTCGCTCGGCATCAGTCGCGAGGCTCCGAAGGCATCGCCGCGAACGAACGAGCCCGAAACGATCGAGGCTATCCGGGTTCGAGTGCTTGAAAGGGTGCGGGCGGTAACATCGGATCCGAAGCTGGAGCCAGGGATCGGATGGCGATATACCGATTCGTGTTGGCAGCTCGGCCGTGTTCGTCGGATCTTCGGCGATCCACCGACAGTTCGCATCTGGTCGCCGGTTCTCGGCGATTCGGAATCCGGCTCTAAGCTAATGGTTCGTATCAATGAGCTCAACGCGTAGACCATGTTCGTGAAATGGCTCGTCGAGGGGTCGGTCGTCGTCGTGACCATGGACCTTTTCGGTCAGGGGCTCCCGACTGAGCACGTGTTGGACGCCTGCGGGGATTGTCGGGACTGCTTCCAATGAGATGGATGAACAGTTGCAGGAGGACTTTGGCGGCCGGACGTACTTCGGTGAGATGAAGCCGGCACCGCGCGGTGTCGGTGGCTATGTTTAGGTTGGGCAGGATGGCTGGTAGTGTTCCTGGTCTGGTGGAAAGTGCATGGGGCGACCTTCCGGCTCACCAGCAGGATCACTACTCGATGATCTCATCCGCCCGTGCGAGCACCGTGGGCGGAATGGTGAGGCCCAGCGCCTTCGCGGTCTTGAGGTTGATGACCAGCTCGAACCTGGTGGGATGCTCGACCGGAAGCTCGGCGGGCTTGGCTCCCCGCAGAATCTCGGCGACGAGTCAGCCGCACGCACGTTCAGCCATCGAACGCTTGCTCCGTACGATACGAGACCGCCGAGCTGCGCAAACTCCTTCGCGCCCTCGTTCGTGTTGGGGGCGCCTTGGCGCAGGAAGCTGTCAGCCAACGCTAGAGCCGGGGCGGGCGGCGCCGGCTCTCGGAAGACCAATACGTCGCGGGGCCCCGCCATGCCACTTGCGAAGACCCCAGATCCACTCCCAGCGGCGAGAATTCCGCCCCTGTGCCGACTCTCTTGGCGTTCCTTGGGTTGTCGCGAACATCGGCTATCTTCAACCGAGTCGGAAGAGGTTTTGGGAAGGCCGGGGACATCGGGGGGGTCTTCCGAGACCGACCCGGAGTACTCACTGGTCCCTGAGCGCACCGCGCCCGGACCGTGGTGCCGCTCCCCGGGGCGAACTGGACGATGTGCTGCGTCCGCCCGCCAGTTCCACGCGCTCCGCCAGGCTCAGGAGACCCAGGCTCGAGCCGGCCCGCGCGCGCCGGTGCGCGGCCGCCACGTCGAAGCCCACCCCGTCGT
>CAVPSB010000049.1:0-245214 GCA_963708025.1 uncultured Candidatus Rokubacteria bacterium
CGGTCGCCTATCACTGTTCCGGCCGGCGTCCGGGGCGTGGCGGGGCCGCCAGGTGCCATCTCCCCTCCGCCATGTGCCGCCCTCCGCCGGCGCCACCAAGTGACCCGCGCCCTTGACACCACAGACCTGGCGGACCTTTCTCGACCACCACGTCGGGAGCCTCGTCTCCGTGGACTTCTTCACCGTGCCCACCGTGATGTTCAAGGTCTTGTTCGTCTTCGTGGTCCTGGCGCACGACCGCCGACGCGTCCTCCACATCAACGTGACCGACGCCCCCACGGCGCAGTGGACGGCCCAGCAGCTCGTGGAGGCGTTCCCCTGGGAGACCGCCCCACGCTACCTCCTGCGCGACCGCGATGCGGTCTACGGGGTCGCGTTCTCCAGCCGACTCCAAGCCCTGGGGATCCTCGAAGTCAAGACGGCGCCTCGGTCTCCTTGGCAGAATCCCTATGTCGAACGCCTCATCGGCACCCTGCGCCGCGAGTGCCTCGATCACGTCGTCGTCCTTCCACGAGACCCACTTGTGTCGCCTGCTGCGCGACTACCTCGTCTACTACCACAGTGCCCGAACACACCTTTCCCTCGACAAGGACGCCCCGGAGCCCAGACCTGTGGAGCGCCGCGATCAGGGCAGGGTCGTCGAGACGCCCCTGGTCGGCGGCCTTCATCATCGCTACAGCCGGCTGGCGGCGTAAGCTCCGGCCTGGGGTGTGCCCGCCACGCGGAACTCGCCGGGCGGCCGGTCAGTACGGTCCGCCTGGGTCTTCCTCGGCCTTGCGTCTGAAACTCCACACGGTCCACGGTAGTGCACGCTGGGTGTCCCTCGGAACCAAGGCCCGGTGCTCCTGACGAACGGCCGCAGCCGGTCCTCCGAACACCTGGATGGGTCAAACGGAAGGGACACGCCCGCCCGCGCCCGCTCCGGTAAGCGCCAACACGCTTCGTGGCGAGCCGGCTCTCCCGGGGCCATCCCCCCCACACCTTCCCCCGTCTCGGATCGCTTTCCTAGAGGGCTCCTCGCCGCTCTCAGCGACCGTGCGAGCGGGTGTCGCGCCGTCCCGGCCGTGTATCCCGTCGGGACCGACGGGTCGCGCCGCGGGGCCCGCGGGACCCCCGTGCGAAGCGGACCAGCTCGAGAACAGGCAAAGTACGGGCAAAGTCGGCGGGATCCACCGAGTGAGGCCGGGTGACGTGCACGTGGTAACTATGGGATTTCATGGCGATCGAGCTGGTGCTGGTGGCGGGAGTCGAACCCGCACTGGGCCGATTTTAAGTCGGCTGCCTCTGCCAATTGGGCTACACCAGCAGCCCCTTATCTTCCCGGAGGTTAGTCTACACGCGCGGGCGCCGTTCCCGCGATGCCCGCCGGCGCCGTCAAAGTTTTCTCGAAGTTCTGTAGCGGGTTGACGAGCCGCTCGACCGCCTGGTGGAGATGGGCGGGGGCGAGGTGGGCGTACCGCTGGACCATCGCCAGCGTCTTCCACCCGCCGAGCTCCTGGACGGTGCGGAGATCGACGCCGGCCATCACCAGCCGGCTCGCGAAGGTATGCCGGCACCCGTGCCACGTGAAGCCGTCGAGCCGGCTGGTGTCATCCCCGGCCTCGCGGCGCTGCGCCTGCGCCAGTACGACCGCGCGGCCGAGTGCCCGGTTGACGGTGCGGTACGCGAGCCCGAAGACCGGCTCGTCGGGATCATCGGGCCGCCGGCGCCGGGACGCCACATCGACGAGCACAGAGCGGACCACCGAGTTGATCGGCACCCGGCGCCCGTAGCCGTTCTTGCTCCGCCCTACGCCGATGGAGCCGACGAGCACGTCAACGTCGCGCCAGAGGAGCGCCGCCTGCTCGGACCAGCGCAAGCCGGTATGGAGTGCCGCGGTGAAGGCGGGCCGAAACTCCGGGGGAAGGCCGTCGCGGACGGCCGACTCTTCCGGGGGCATGAGGTAGAGGATCCGGCCCCCCGGTTCCTTGCTCTTCGGGATTCCCCGGGCCGGGTTGCGCTCGACCAGGCCGAGCCGGATGGCGCGCTTGAACATCCCCGACACCCGATCCCGGTAGCGGTTCACCGTCGAGGGGGACAGCGGTGTCGGCGCCGTGCGGAGCGCCGTCAGGAACTGCTCGACGTCGGCGCTGGTGATTGAGTCGAGCGGGCGGCTCCCCCACGCGGCGACTACTCGGGCCACCTCGCCCCGCGCCGTTTTGCGGCTTCGATGCACGGTTGCCGACCACGCGAGATAGTCGGTGGCGTACGCGGCGAACGTCACGTGCTCCCGGCGCGCGTCCGCTCGAGCCGCGCGGCGCTCGACGGCCGGGCACCAGCCGGGCTCGTGGGCGCGGCCGCGCCGGTCGTGGTAGCGCTGGATCGCCTCGCTCTTGACGGGCCCGATCTTTTCCTGGTGCACGTGCCCCTGATCGCCGGCGAGGCACGCTGGCGCGATGTCGTGTCGCGCACGACGCCCGCCGAACGCCGACGCCTGCTCGGTCTCCTCGCCCCATCCCTGCTCGAGCTCGGCGAGGGGGCCCGGCGCCTCGCGGCCCGACCGGCGAACGGACCACGCCCGCCCGAGACACCGGCGGCGCTCCGACGCCGGGTGCGGGAGTCGCTCCAGTTCCACGGCGATGAGCCGATGTTCACCCTCGCGGTCGACGCGCTCGCGGGCCTCGTCCCTGACCCGGTCCGTCGCTTCGTGCTTGAGGAGATCGCGATCGTCGCGTCAGGCTGGAGCACGCGGGGCTGGACGGCGCCACTCGGCCTCGTGCATCCGGACCGTCGCCCCCGATCGTACGTAATCGTCCTGTCAGGCATCGAGCGTGATGCCGAGGCCGTGACCCTCGTGCTTCTCCATGAAGTCGCGCACAACTGGGAGTCGTCCCCCCGCTGTGCCGTGACGCCCTTGGCGTCCGGCCGACAAGCGCTCGCCGCGCTCGCCCGGGAGCAGGCCTGGCCGGCCCTCGCCACGCGCGCCGACAGCGAGCACCGCGCGGACACGCTCGCCCTCGCCTGGCTGTGCGCGGCAGAGCCCGAGAAGCCGGCCGATGGCTGAGGGGTGGGGGCTTAGGTTCTTCCGCCGCGTCCACGGAGCGGAGGGGCGGAGGCGCGCCGCCGGGGCACGCTGGTAAGGCGCCTTAGATGACGACCCAGGGGCTGACCCGGCACGAGTTGTCACACCACTTGAAGATCTCGGGCTCTAGCGTCAACCGGCTCATCGCCGCCGGGCTCCGCCCGGTGGGGACCCGCGGCCCCGCCAAGCTCTACAGCCCGACCGCCGCGCGCGCCGCCCTCCGCCGAGCCGCGGCCGCCGGGCCCGGAACCGAGTACGGCGCGGCCCTGCTGTCGCTCTTCCTGGCGCAAGCCGAGGAGGCCCGCGCGCGGGAGGGGGAGCTCCGCCGCCAGCATATCCACGAGAGCGAGTGGGTCGTCGGGCTGCGCCTCGAGCTCGCGGCCGTCCGCGAGGTCCTGGCTGAGTGGCTCACCACGGCTCCGGATCGCGTGGCGGCGATCGCCCGGCCCGGCGGCCCCCGGGTGTTTCCGGGCGATGATCCGCGCGCCATCGGGTATGCCGTGCAAGAGCTCGTGAGCCGCCCGCTGCTCGAGGCGATCGCCGCCCGCGTCAACGCCCTCCCGCCGCCGCCCGCGCCGGCCGGGTCGTCGCCGGGTCGTCGCCGGCCGACGACGATCGCCGAGGCGCGGGCCGCGCTGCTCCGCGCCCGCGGCGCCGTCGCGCAGCTTCGCGCCGACATCAAGAGCGATCGCGCCTGGCGCCCGCGCCCGGCGGTCGAGCGGGGCCTCGGTGATGCGCGCGCCAATGCCCGCGACACGATCTGGACCGGCCTCCCCGCCACTGTCCTGCGCGGCCGGGCCGACGACCGCCGCGGCACCATGCCCAGCGTCCTCCAGGCGATCGCCGCCGATTGCGGCGAGGCCCTCGAGGCCGCGCTCCCCCGGCGGCCCGGGGGCCGGAGGCGTCGATGAGCGCCGCGGACTACCGGGTGGTGCTCCTCAAGCGCTTGGAGCTCCGCGTCCAGGCGGACTCCGAAAGCGAAGCGATCGCCTGGGCCGTCGCGGTCGCGGACGGTGAGGCGAGTCCGCGCGTCCGCGCGCGCGTGGCCTTCGTCGGCAAGCGCCTAGTCGTCGAGCACGTCGAGGCGCCGGCGCCGTGAGGGACAAGCGACTCGCCGACCTCCCGCTGGTGACGGTCAACCCCGGCGACAACCTGGGGGCGGCCCTCAAGGCCCTCGATAAGAGGGTGCAACAGAGCGGGCTGCCGGCCGCCCTGGTCCGGAGCCAGATCGCCTCCCCGCGCGAGCGCCGCCGGTGGAAGCAAGCCCGGGCTCGCGCCCGAGCCGCGCGGTCGGCCCAGCGGCAGGCCGAGGCCGAGAGCGCCAAGGGGGCGTCGCGAGGACCCCTGACGGTTGACGATCGCCCCGGTCGGCCTTGAGCAAGCCGCGCCCGGATTGGCCGGGCGTTCCCGTCGGCGGGTCCCGGCCCGCCCGGCGGGGGCCGGGACGGATGTCGTTCGGGACGGGCGGCCGACGGGGCGAGCCTCAGCGGGCGCCTCGGCCGCCGGGTGTGGGGGCGCGGCGGGCGCGTCAGCGGGCCGGGAATACTGAGTGGCCAGGGCGCCGTCCGGCTCGATCCTGGAGGCGCTTGGGGCGCGCTGGCGGGATTCTAGGGCGCGCTCAGGATGCGCAGGCGGCCTTGGCCGGAGCGCCTTTCCCGGGGATTGGGGGGCATGGTAGGCTCCCGGGCTGGGGGGGGTCCTGTCGCTTTTGACCATCCTCGATTCCACCACGCTGGCCCGGGCGCTGCTCGAGTGGGCCCAATCATGAGGCTCGAGCGAAGCCGGCGCCCCAGTTTGAGCTCGCGTGAGGCGCCGGCCGAGACTGCCCCCCCGGCGGGGGCGACGGAGGGTGAGCCATGCTGAGGTGTCGTGTTGGGGCGATGATGCTGCTCGCCTGGGTCTTATGGGTTCAACACGAACAACTCAGCGATAGTGCTGTGGGGCAAGGCTACCGGAGGACCTGGGCTCCCGAAACTGGTTACCCCGATGACGGCTACAGCGACTGTGTACGGGATGCTCGAACCCTCGCAAACCGTCAAGCCGAAGGAGAGCGGGGGGCGAACGTGGAATCGATTGAGGTAAAGGAACTCATCGGGAATCGGTTCAGTGTCAGCATCAAGCTGAAGAAGGGCGGAAGCATATGGCAGCGGTACGTCTGCTTCCCGCACACGGTTAAGCCTGAGGGTGCTGAGTGAGCGACCTGGCCTTTCCCTAGTTGACTCTCGGCCAGGCATTTGCCGCGGGAGGTGACCCATGTGGCGGTCGTACCTCGAGGCGGTCCCCGTGCTCTTCGCTCATCCCTTCGTAATCGCGGCCTTCGCAGCCCTCATGGCGTACCTCTTCGCGGAGAAGTGGCAGCGGTGGCGCCAGCGTCGAGACTTTCAGTACCGTGCAACAACCACGCTGTCCAGCGCCAGCGCCACTGTCCTCAAGGTCCTCTATGAGACGTGGGGGATGCACGACGGCGGCTATGATCGCGAGCACCACCAGGAGCTGCGACGTGAGTACCGGGTCCAGATGATGCCGCTCTTGTCCCTCGATGCCGACTTTTTCGCGACGTTCGAAGACGAGAGCCTGCAGGCCGACCTTGGCCATTTGACCGGTGTTCTGAACGCCGCTCACAAAGAGTTGTTCAAAGCTGGTCGGCTCGGGTCCCTCGATCAGCCCCAGAAGGACCGCGCGCGAGCCATCCTGAAATGCGCGACGGCACAACGGCGCCTCATGATCGCCAAGATGAGTCGAGAGATGGAGCTCGTGCGCCCCACAGACGATCTCCTTCGGAAGCTTGAGCGACGGGCTCACGACCTCCCAGATGGTGTCACCATTCCCCCCTTAGAAGACGCATAGAGTGGGGACAGTCGGCCCCGGGCGCCGGCCGGGCGCGATCCTGGGGGCACCGGGGCGCGCTGGGGGGGATGCTAGGGGCGGACGGGGCCTGCTCCCCATGCGAGCGAGGTCTCACGCGCCACGCCGGCGGGAAGCTGCGCCGCAGGAAGGTGGATCACCCCATGGGGACGCTTGATCTCCCACGCGCGCTCGAACCGGGTGCGCAACTCGACATTCACGGGATCGCGCAGCCTGGCCACATACCAGGCGAAGTGCCCGTTGACGTCGTCCAGAATCTTCTCGGGATCGAGGAACACCGCGCTAACTTCGCCGGTCGTCATTGAAACGGACGGCGTGATCGGAGCCGCCATCGGCCTCAGGAGAATGCCAGCGCCCGTGAGGTTGTTGTGAAAGAGGCCACACCGACCCGATTCGTAGAGTTTCTTCGCCAGGTTCCTCATGACATCGGCGGCCGCTTTCCCGGCCGGCGTCCATCCGACAGCGCGAGCGCCCTCGGGGGGAAACACGTCGAGGAAACCTGCCGTGAAAAAGCGCTCGGACTTGTGACGGCTGTCCTCCCCGCTCGCGTAGATCCAATAGGTCTCGAAGTAGCCGATGGTGAGGGCCAGGGCCGCGTGGGCCGAGTGCGGCTTGTCGAGGAGGTATCGCGCCTGGGCGAAGAACCAGCCCTGCATCTGATCTTCGAAGACGTCGATCTTGTCCTCGATGGCGCCTGACGCCAGCTTGTCGGCCGTGTACTTCGGGCTGACTTGCATTACGAGGCTCATCCCTTCCGCTTCCCCCACCGCGCCCGCGCGGCCTTCCGGGCGATCGCCTGGCGTTCCTCGGGGGTCAAGCGCGGGTCACGACCAGGTAGTCCAGCCCGCTCCAGCTCGCCGGCGGGGGTCCGCGTCGAACCCGGCGGCGCCGCTCCTGTGGGGACGGATGCGTCACGCCGCGCCGCTCCTCAATCCGACGGTCCCAGATCACCTGGACCAGGTCGCGGGCGAACGTCGCTGCCAGGATGGTGAAGCAGTCCGCTTGGCCACGGCGCACAATCACCAGGAAACGCGGCGGGTCGCCGATGCTCATGCCCTCTCCGGCGTTGCGATCACCTGTCCCCAGGCGCAACTCAGCGCTTCTTCTTGGCCAGCTCCCACCGGGCCCGGGCCGCCTTCCGGGCCAGCGCGCTTCGCTCCTCGGGGGGGACGTTGGCCCAGCGGGCCGCCGCGGCCTTCTTGGCGCCTTTCGCGGCGCCCTTCTTTCCGAGCGCAACCGCGTGAGGGTTCTTCCGTCGTTTCTTGGCCATGTCCGGGATTCTACCATGCATGCGACGGCGGACGCAGATGCTTGACATGCATCCGGCGCCGGATGCATGATGAGGCCGGAACGCAGGTGCCCCGGCGAGCGCGCTAACGCTCCCGGGGCGTGGTCCGCCACCACCAGCACCCTTGTGAGGAGACGACAATGGCGAACACCCGTAGTGTACCCCGCCCCCCGAGCCCCCGGAAGCCGCTCCCGCGGCCCGACCGCGCCGCCCAGGGCGGCACGGACGCCTACCTCGCCGAGCTCGCGCGAGCCGTGGCCCAGTTGCGGGCCGTCGCGGACCGCCACAACGACGCGATCCGGCTCCTGGAGGTCGGCCTCCAGCGGGCCGCCGCGACCCTCGAGGAGGTGACGCGATGAGCACCCCGAAGCGCCGCCCCGCAGCGAAACCCGTCATCAGGCGGCCCGACCGCGCCACCCGAGAGCCTGGCCTCCCTGGCGCGCGACCTCCAGGGCGACGTCGGCTGCGTCCGCGCGATCGCGATCAGCCTGCACGATCTGCAGTACCAGTACATGCCCTGCCGCACGGCGGAGCAGTTCGATTGGCTCCGGTCCATCCTGCTCGATCGGCTGCAGGAGGAGAGCGACGAGCTCGCGCGGACGGCCCGGCAGCTCGTCCAGCTCGCCGGCGAGGTGGCTCAGTGAGCCCGCGCGCGGCCGCGCCCGCCCGCCCGCCGGATCCCGAGCGCCCGGCGCCCTCCGCTGACGACGTGACCCTGGCCCTGGATCGGCTGGCCGCGGGCCTCTGGCTCCTGGACGCCGTCCACTACGGGGAGTTGTCGCTCCTGTTCCGGAAGAGCGAGAAGACCGTCGGCCTGGTGGCGCGCGTGGCCGTTCCCTATGCGACCGGCCAACCTGAAGGCCTGGCTCGAGGACATGGCGCTCAAGTACTCGGCCGAGGCGCTCCACGAGAGCTACGGCGAGCTCCGCAAGCTGGTGGCCCGGCTGCAGCCGGAGGAGACGCGGGCCCCCGACGAAACTTGGGGCCACGCCCCCCCAAGTTTCAAGAAGTCAGGTGGCGCCGGGACGCGGAAGACGACCGAGCTCGAGGACCTCGAGAAGCACGGACGCGGACCTGGTGGGAGGCGCTGAAGGCCGAGAGGACCGCGCCGTAGGTGAGCCCTGGCCGAGCGCGGCCGGGGGGGGTGACGCCCTTGGCCGCGCCGGCTCCCCTTCCCCGGCCCCCGTTTCCCCGTCGAAGTTTCGTCGAAGTTCTACACCTCATTTGGCCTCATTCGGTGTCACTCCCGCTCGGAAGGCTCACGCTGGTATCCGGGCCGAGGTGCCCGTCAGGATTGAGCGTTTCGCACATGGAGTGAGCGGGAGTGATACGGAGCGAGAGGCGGCCGACCGGATTTTAAGTCGGCTGCCTCTGCCAATTGGGCTACACCAGCACGCGGCTCCCCGGAAAGACGACGGGGGACCCGCCGGCGGCGGATCCCCCGAGCGCTGGAGGCGGCGGGCGGATTCGAACCGCCGAGTAACGGTTTTGCAGACCGTCGCCTTAACCACTTGGCTACGCCGCCGCAAATCGTCTTCTAATGCAGGACCGGCCCCGGCGATCGACCGGGGCCGGTCACGACGGCTGGAGCGGGAAACGGGATTTGAACCCGCGACCCCAACCTTGGCAAGGTTGTGCTCTACCCCTGAGCTATTCCCGCTCGACGACGACTGATTCTAGCAAAGCCCTCCGACCGGGTCAAACAGCCGGCCGGCCCGCGGTCACGCCCCCGGGGCGTCCCGCAGGAAGCGCGCGGCTTCCTCGGGGGGCGTCGGGTTGATGAAGAACCCGGTCCCCCACTCGAAGCCCGCCACCTTGGTGAGCTTGGGCATGAACTCCAGGTGCCAGTGGAAGTGGTCCAGCTCCACGAGGCGCAGGGGCGCCGTGTGGAGCGCGTAGTTGTACGGCGGGTCGTGCAGGACCCGGTTGAGCCGCTTGACCAGCTCGCGGAGGATCCGGGCCAGCGCGTCCACGTCGCCGGGCCCGATGCTCTCGAAGGTCGCCCGGTGGGCGATGGGCAGCACCCACGTCTCGAAGGGGAAGCGCGGGGCGAACGGCGCCAGCGCCACGAAGCCGCCCTCCTCCAGGATGATCCGCGTCCCGTCCCGGCGCTCCTGGCTGAGGATGTCGCACCAGACGCAGCGCTCCTTCATCCGGTAGTAGCGGCCGGCGCCCTCGAGCTCCTCGACCACCAGCTCGGGGAGGATCGGCGTCGCGATGAGCTGCGAGTGGGGGTGCTCGAGCGAGGCGCCCGCCGCGGCGCCCTGGTTCTTGAAGATGAGGATGTACTCGAAGCGCGAGTCCTTCTTGAGATCGGTGAGGCGCTCCCGGTAGGCGTGGAGCATGTCGGCGAGGGCGCCGATCGAGAGGGTGCCGAGGTTGGCGAAGTGGTCGGGCGTCTCGATGATCACCTCGTGGGCGCCGACCCCGTTCATCCGGTCGTAGATTCCCTCGCCGGCCGGGCTCAGGTCGCCCTCGATCTGGAGCGCCGGGTACTTGTTCGGCACCACGCGCAGCGTCCACTGCCCGGTGCCGCCGGGACGGAACGCCAGGATCGCGGCCGGCGTCTGGTCCTCGTTGCCGGGACAGAAGACGCAGCCGGTGGGCCCCTTGAGCACGGTCGGCTCCGGGGCGAAATCGGACGGGCGCCGGGCCCGCTCGCTGGCGATGATCACCCAGCGGCCGACGACGGGATCCTTACGCAGCTCGGGCACGTGGGCGGCTACCCGGACGTGCCGGGCGAGTCGTCCTCGGGGCGGACCTCCCGGCTCAGGAGGGTCGTGAGCGCCTCCCGCGGGGGCTTCCCCTCGAACAGCACGGCGCCGACCTCGGCGGTGATCGGCGTGGCCACCCCGGCCTTCCGGCCAAGGGCCAGCGCCGCCCGGGTCGTCAGCACGCCCTCGGCGACCGAGCGGGTCCCCGCCTGCCACTCGGCGAGCGAGGTGCCGGCGGCCAGCGCGAGGCCGAGCGTGCGGTTGCGGGAGAGCTGGCCGGTGCAGGTCAGGATCAGGTCGCCGATCCCGGCCAGCCCGGCGAAGGTGCGGGGTCGGGCGCCGAGCGCCACCCCGAGCCGGCTCATCTCGGCGAGCCCGCGCGTGAGCAGGGCGGCCCGGGCGTTCATCCCCAGATCGAGACCGTCGGAGATGCCGGCGGCGATCGCGATCACGTTCTTGAGCGCGCCGCCCAGCTCGACACCGGTGACGTCGGTGTGGGTGTACAGGCGGAAGATCGGCGTCGCCAGCGCCCGCTGGAGTCGGCCCGCGAGCGCCGGATCGGGCGACGCCAGGACCGCCGCCGTGGGCCGGCCCTGGGCCACCTCCAGCGCGAACGTGGGACCCGACAGGACGGCGATCCGGTCGCGGTGGCCCGCCGGCAGCACCTCGGCCAGGATCTCGGAGACGCGGGCGTGGCGATCCTCCTCGATCCCCTTGGCGGCCGAGAGAATCACGGCGCCGGGCGCGAGATGGCGGGCGAGGTCGGTGGCGACCCGACGGACGGCGTGGGACGGGACCGCCACCACGACCAGCTCGGCGCCGGCAGCCGCCTCGGCCAGCGACCCGACCGGCCGGACCGGCTCGGGCAGGCGAACTCCGGGCAGGAACCAGGCGTTCTCCCGCGTCTCGCGGAGCACCGCCAACAGGTCGGCCTCGTAGACCCACAGCCGCGGAGCGTGGCCCGCCCGGGCTGCGTGGATCGCCAGGGCGGTTCCCCACGCGCCCGCCCCGATGACGGCCAGCTCCGGCCCCGTCAGCGCCTCACCCCGACGCGGCGACCCGGCTGACAGGCGGCGCCGGCGGCCGGCCCCCTCCCCCGAACCGGTGCTCGGTGCCCGACAGGAGCCGCGCGATGTTGTCGCGGTGGCGCACGCTGACGATCACGGCGACCGCAGCGGCCGCCGCCGCCAGCGACCGCGGATACCCGAGCACGAGGACGGCGATCGGCAGCCCGGCGACCGCGCACAGCGAGGCCAGCGACACGAAGCGGAAGGACGTGGCCAGGGCGACCCAGACGACCGCCGCCGGCAGGAGCGCCCACGGGGTCACGCGGAGGAAGGCTCCTAGCCCGGTGGCCACGCCCTTCCCCCCGCGGAAGCCGAGGAAGACCGGCCAGCAGTTGCCGACCACGACGACCACCGCCGCCAGGGCGGCCCAGCGCGGGCCGGGGCCGGCCAGGCCGCCCACCCAGGCGCCCAGGTAGCCCTTGCCGATGTCCGCGAGGAGCGTCGCGACGGCCGGACCCCGCCCGAGACTCCGGAGGACGTTGGTCGCCCCGATGTTCCCGCTGCCCGACCGGCGGATGTCCATGCCGAAGAGCCGGGCCACCAGGTAGCCGATGGGGATGGCGCCGATGAGGTAGGCGAGGACGAGCGCCCCGAGCGTCAGCGCCAGCGATCGTCCTCCCGGACGAGGGCGTCGATGTCGCTCCCACGGAAGAAGCGGACGAAGTAGTCGAAGCCGGAAACCACGGTGAGCGTCAGCGCCGCCCACAGCATGCCGCGGGAGATGTAGGCGTACTCAGCCTCCAGGCCGACGGGGACGCTCCGCTCCAGGATGAGCAGCGTCACCGCCAGGTACTGGAAAGCGGTCTTGTACTTCCCGAGGTCGGAGGCGCCGATGACGATGCCCTGGGCCGCCGACACGCCGCGCAGGCCGGTGACCGCGAACTCGCGGCCGATGATCAGGACGACGATCCAGGCCTCCACCCGGCCGACCTGGACGAGCGAGATGAGCGCGGCGGCGACGAGCAGCTTGTCGGCGACCGGATCGAGCAGCTTCCCGAGGGTCGTCACCTGGCGCCGGCGGCGGGCGATCATGCCGTCGAGCCAGTCGGTGAGCGCGGCGGCGCCGAAGATGATCGCCCCCACCAGCGCGTGGATCGACTCGGCGGAGATCAGGAACACGACCACGAGAGGCGCCAGACAGATCCGCCCAAGGGTGAGATAGTTCGGCAGATTCACGCGTCGCCTCCGCCCGGCTCGAGCCGCCGCGTTCCATTATGGCGGCCGGCGCCGAGCGGTGTCAATCTTACCGACCCGTCGCCTCCGCCCCCCGGCCGCGCGCCGTCGCCGCGGCCGGCCCGGTGGGAGGCACCCGGCGGACCAGCCGCCCGTCCTTCGCGACCGGCACCACGTCGAAGATGTCGAGGGCGACGCAGAGGGGCAGGTCCCCACCTCGTCCCTGGGCCGTCAGGAGCCGCGCCCAGGTGGCCTCGGCCAGCATGGCGCCCAGGTCCCGCTTGTAGCGGGCATAGAGAAGGGCAGCGGCCCGGGCCGCGTCGGAGAGCACCGCCCCCGGCCAGGCGGCCTGCAGGCGCTCGACCAAGAGTCCGGCGCAGGTCGCGTCCTCGAGACAGAACCGCCCCGATTCCCCGGCGCAGACGAAGAGCGCGCCGCCCGGCGCCGGGGCGAGCCAGCGGACGATCGCGGCGGCGTTGACGAAGGCGGCGACCGCGACCTGCTCGGCCCCCGCCAGCGCGAGGAGGGCACGGGTGCCGTTGGTTGTCGTGAAGATCAGCCGGCGGCCCGCGACGCGATCGGGCGTGTACTCGGCCGGCGAGTTGCCGCAGTCGAAGCCCGGCGGCGGGGCCCCGTCCCGCTCACCGCCGAGCAGGGTGTCCCCGTCCGGCCAGTCGCGGGCGCGGGCCACCGCCTCCTCGGGCGTGGCCACCGGGACGACCATCTGGGCCCCGTTGGCGAGCGCGGTCACGATCGTCGTCGAGGCGCGCAGGGCGTCGATCATCACGGCGGTCACGCCGGGGAGGGAGACGCGGGACAGCTCCTCCAGGGTCAGGGCGACGTCGACCGAGCCGCTCACGGAGCGCCTGGTGCCCGGTCCCGGAGCGCCCGGATGCGCAGCCGCAGCCCGTTCAGCCGGATGAAGCCCTCGGCGTCCTTCTGCCGGTACACCGAGTCCGCCTCGAACGTCGCGATGTCCTGGCGGTAGAGGGAGCGGGGCGACCGGCGGCCGGCGACGGTGACGTTGCCCTTGTAGAGCTTGAGCCGCACGGTGCCGGTCACGTCCTGCTGCGCCTCGTCCATGAAGCGCTGGAGCGTCTCGCGCTCCGGGGCGTACCAGTAGCCGTAGTAGACCATCTCGGCGTAGCGGGGCACCAGCGAGTCCCGGAGGTGGAGCAGCTCCCGGTCCAGCGTGATGGACTCCAGCGCGCGGTGAGCGGCGTGGAGGATCGTGCCGCCGGGCGTCTCGTACACCCCCCGCGACTTCATCCCGACGTAACGGTTCTCCACGAGGTCGATCCGGCCGACGCCGTTCTCGCCCCCCAGCCGGTTCAGCCGCTCGAGGAGGGTGGCCGGCCCGAGCCGCCGGCCGTCCACGGCGACCGGCGTGCCGGCCTCGAAGTCGATCTCGACCGCGGTCGGATAGTCCGGCGCCTGCTCCGGCGAGGCGGTCAGCAGGAACATCTTCTCGGGCGGCTCCAGCCAGGGGTCTTCCAGGATCCCGCCCTCGTAGGAGATGTGGAAGAGGTTCCGGTCCATGGAGTAGGGCCGCTCGGGCGTGGTGGGGACCGGGATCCCGTGGCGCTCGGCGTAGACCATCATGTCGGTGCGGGAGCGAAGGTCCCACTCGCGCCACGGCGCCACCACGGCGAGCTCCGGCGCCAGCGCGGCGTAGGTCAGCTCGAAGCGCACCTGGTCGTTGCCCTTGCCGGTGGCGCCGTGGGCGACGGCGTCGGCCCCTTCGGCCCGGGCAACCTCCACCTGGCCCTTGGCGATCAGCGGCCGCGCGAACGAGGTGCCGAGGAGGTAGCCCGACTCGTACACCGCGTTGGCCCGGAGCACCGGGAACACGAAGTCGCGGACGAACTCTTCACGGAGATCCGCGATGTGGACCCCGGCGGCGCCGGTCTTCAACGCCTTGTCGCGGACGGGGATCAGCTCCTCCCCCTGCCCGAGGTCGGCGGTGAAGGCGATCACCTCGGCCCCGTAGGTCTCGATCAGCCAGCGCAGGATCACCGAGGTGTCCAGCCCACCGGAATAGGCGAGCACGATCTTCTTCGGCTTGTTCACGGCAGCACCCCGGGTCCGCCGAGCAGCGTCACCAGGACGGCCTTCTGAACGTGCAGCCGGTTCTCCGACTGGTCCAGCACGGCGCTCTGGGGCCCGTCCAGCACGGCGTCGGTGATCTCCTCGCCGCGGTGGGCCGGCAAGCAGTGCAGGACCACCGCGCTCGGCTTGGCCAGCGCCAGCACCCGGTCGTTCACCTGGTAGCGGCTGAAGGCCTCGAGTCGCCGCTCGCGCTCGGCCTCCTGCCCCATGCTGATCCAGACGTCCGTGTAGAGCGCGTCCGCGCCCGCGGCCGCCTCGCGGACGTCGGAGGTCACCGTGACCCGCCCGCCCAGCGCGCGGGCCGTCTCCAGCACGGCCGGGGCCGGCTCGTACCCCGGCGGCGTGGCGACCGCCACCTCGGTGCCGACCAGGGCCGCCAGCAGCAGGACCGAGTGGCAGACGTTGTTCCCGTCGCCGATCCAGGCCAGCCGGAGGCGGGCGAGGTCGAGGTCGCGCTCCCACAGCGTGAAGAGGTCGGCCAGCGCCTGGCACGGGTGCTCGTGGTCCGAGAGCCCGTTGATCACGGGCACGCCCGCGTGCCGGGCCAGCCGCTCGACCGTGGCCTGCTCGAAGGTCCGGGCGACGACCCCGTTGACCCAGCGGCCGAGGTTCCGGCCCACGTCGGCCACCGACTCCCGGCGACCGAGCCCGATGTCCTGGGCGCTCAGGTAGACGGCGGCGCCGCCCAGTTGGGCCATGCCGACCTCGAAGGTGACTCGGGTGCGGAGCGACGGCTTCTCGAAGACCAGGGCCAGCGTCCGGCCGGCGAGCGGTGCGTCGTGCCGGCCCGCCTTGAGCCGCGCCTTCCCCTCGGCGGCCAGCCGGAACAGCTCTTCCACGTCGCTCCGGGAGAGATCCGTGATCGACAGGAGGTGCTTCATCCCGCGCTCCGGCCCAGCACCCGCTCGACGATCTCGACGGCCCGGTCCACGTCGGGCTCCTCGACGACCAGCGGTGGCGTCATGCGCAGGATCGCGTCGCCGGCCGTCAGGACGAGCAGACCCTGGTCCCGGCAGC
Organism: uncultured Candidatus Rokubacteria bacterium; assembly: GCA_963708025.1. Classification (GTDB taxonomy): domain Bacteria; phylum Methylomirabilota; class Methylomirabilia; order Rokubacteriales; family DASRDR01; genus CAVPSB01. Next base: position 15,295 of record CAVPSB010000049.1, read on the forward strand.
CGCCGACGACCCCACCGGCCGGCCGGTCCAGGTCGAGACCGAGCAGCAGGCCCTTGCCGCGGACCGCCTTGATGGCCGGCACGCGCTTGGCCGCCTCCCGCAGCCGCTCGACGAGGTAGCCGCCGACCCGGTCGGCATGCTCGGGCAGCTTGTCCTCCAGCATGGTGGTGAAGGTCGCCACGCCCACCGTCGTCGCGAACGGGTTGCCGCCGAACGTGGTCCCGTGGCTCCCCGCGAGCATGACCTTGGCGCAGTGCTCCCGGGCCAGCATGGCCCCGATCGGGATCCCGCTGGCCAGTGCCTTGGCGAGGGTCATGACGTCGGGCTCGACCCCCCAGTGCTGGTACGCCCACAGCCGGCCGGTGCGGCCCATCCCGGTCTGGACCTCGTCGAACATCAGGAGAGTGCCGGTCGCGTCGCACAGCCGGCGCAGCCCGGCCAGGTAGCCGTCGGGCGCGATGTTGACGCCGCCCTCGCCCTGGATCGGCTCGACCAGGACCGCGGCCGTCCGGTTGTCGATGGCCTGCTCGGCCGCCCGCAGATCCCCGAACGGGACATACTTGAAGCCGGGCACCAGCGGCTCGAAGCCGTGCTGGTACTTCTCGGTCGGCGTGGCGGAGAGCGCGCCCATCGTCCGGCCATGGAAGGCCCCGCGCATCGTCACGATGTCCACCCGATCGCTGGAGAAGACTTCCTTGGCGTACTTCCGCGCCAGCTTGATGGCCGCCTCGTTGGCCTCCGCCCCCGAGTTGCAGAAGAAGGCGCGGTCGGCGAAGGAGTGATCGCAGAGGAGCTTGGCTAGGTGGATCTGCGACGGGATCTGGTAGAGATTCGAGACGTGGAGCAGGGTCGTCGCCTGCTCCCGGATGGCCCCGACGATCTTCGGGTGACTGTGGCCGAGGGCGTCCACGGCGATGCCCCCGACGAAGTCGAGATACTCCTTGCCGTCCGTGTCCCAGAGGCGCACCCCTTCACCGCGGACGAGGCACAGCGGGGCGCGGGCGTAGTTCTGCATCAGGTAGCGGTTGGCCCATTCGAGGAGAACCTTGGTGTCCTGGCTCATCGTGTCCTCCGGATGTCGGCGGTCAGCCGAGACGAAGTCGCGGAAGCGATCGCCGCGTCAGGCGGCGATCCGGCCCCGAGCGAGAGTCCCCGGCGCGGAACGCCGCGCGAGCCGACGTCCCCGGCCGGGGCCGGGCCTCATCCGGAAGTGGGCGGGTCGCATGGCTGGATATCTTACCGCAGATTCGCGCCAGGGGAAGGGGGCCCGTCCGGGGGACGCCGTCACCGACCGCGGACCCGGCGGAGCCCTCAGTGCCCGTGAGGCAATGCCTGCGGGTCTTCCGAGACCCCCCGACAATCCTCAGTGGGCGGGCTGGAACAGCTCGATGGGGTTGCCGGAGGGGTCGTCGATCAGGATCTGGGCGCCGCCGGGGCCCCGGACGATGTCGTTGCGGAACGAGAGCCCGGCGCGGCGGAGCCGTTCGACCTCGGCCACGACGTCCGTCACCACGAGCTGAATCCGGTTCCAGCCGCCCGGCCCCGGCCGGCGGCCGTCGGGCATGGCCCGTCCGGCCGAGCTGGTGGCTCCACTCAGCAGGAGCCGTAGGTCGCCCCGGGTGACGTCCGCAAAGGCGGGGGCGGCGCTGGAGAGGAGGGTGAAGCCCAGGTGGGCGGTGTAGAACGCGACCGCCGCTTCGACGTCATCCACCATGTACCGCACATTCACCATGATCTCACCTCACTCCGGCTACTCGTCCGAACCAACCGCTCGGAGCCTCCACGCGGAGGCTGCCGGCTCCGATTCTACCGCCCATCGGCTTCTCGCAACGCTCCGGTCCGGCCACACGGCAGGGGTGTTCCGCTTCGAGCCGCGGCTTGCCGCGGCCTCCGAGGGGGGGACTCGGGGGGGTCGTCCGAGACCCCCCCGATGTTCTAGAGGACGATCTCGGTGCCGATGCCTTCCTTGGTGAACAGCTCGAGCAGGATGGCGTGGGGAATCCGGCCGTCCAGGATGTGGGCCTTGGCGGTCCCGCCGCCCAGCGCGCGGAGCGCCGATTCGACCTTGGGGAGCATCCCGCCCTCGATCACGCCTTCGGCGACGAGCCGCCGCGCGTCGGCCTGCGACAGGGTGGAGATGAGCCCGCCCCCCCGGCCCTTGATCCCCTCGACGTCGGTCAGGTGGATCAGCTTCTCGGCCCGGAGCGCCGCCGCCACCTCGCCCGCCACCAGATCGGCGTTGATGTTGTAGGTCTCCCCGTCGGCGCCGACGCCGACCGGGGCGATCACCGGGATGTAGCCGTTCTGGGTGAGCAGCAGGATGGGCTCGGGATTGACCGCCTCCACCTCGCCGACCAGGCCGATGTCGACCGGGTCACCGCTGGGAGTCTTGTGGGTCATCTTCCGGGCTCGGATCAAGGTGGCGTCCTTGCCGCTGAGCCCGACCGCCCGGCCGCCGTGGTGGTTGATCAGCCCCACGATCTCCTTGTTGATGCGCCCGACGAGCACCATCTCGACGATCTCCATCGTCTCCTCGTCGGTCACCCGCATGCCGCCGATCCGCTGGGGCTTCTTGCCGAGGCGCTTCATCATCGCGTCGATCTGGGGGCCGCCGCCGTGGACGACCACGGCGTTCATCCCGACGTAGCGGAGCAGGATCACGTCGAGCGCGAAGCCCTCGGTGAGGTGGGGCGCCTCCATGGCGGCGCCGCCGTACTTGATGACCAGGGTCTTCCCCCAGAAGGCGCGGATGTAGGGCAGCGCCTCCATGAGGATGCTCGCCTTCTCGACCAGCTTCTCCATCGCTTCCTTCATGGCCGTACCTCGCCCTCCGCTCCCTCGTCAGGCCCCGAGCTCTCACAAGATGTAGCGGCTGAGGTCCTCGTCCCGCACGACATCGGCCAGGCGGGCATGGACGTAGCCGGCATCGATCGTGAGCGCCTTGCCGGGCATGTCGGGCGCGTGGAACGAGATCTCTTCGAGCAGGCGCTCGAGGATGGTGTAGAGCCGCCGGGCGCCGATGTTCTCGGTCTGCTCGTTCACGCGGGTGGCGATCTCCGCCACCGACTCGACGGCGTCGGGCGTGAAGTCGAGCGTCACCCCTTCGGTGCGCAGGAGCTCGACGTACTGCGTGATCAGCGCGTTCCGCGGCTCGGTCAGGATGCGGACGAAGTCGTCCTTGGTCAGCGGCTCCAGCTCCACCCGGATGGGAAAGCGTCCCTGCAGCTCGGGGATGAGGTCGGACGGCTTGGCGACGTGGAAGGCCCCGGCGGCGATGAAGAGGATGTGATCGGTCCGGACCATCCCGTACTTCGTCATCACCGTCGAGCCCTCGACGATCGGGAGGAGATCGCGCTGCACGCCCTCCCGCGACACGTCGGGCCCGTGGCCCCGCTCCCGGCCGGCGATCTTGTCCATCTCGTCGAGGAACACGATGCCCGAGTTCTCGACCCGCCGGATCGCCTGGCCGGTGACCTCGTCCATGTCGATGAGCTTCTGCGCCTCCTCCTGGGCCAGGATCCGCTTGGCCTCCCCGATCTTGACCCGGCGCTGCTTGGTCCGCTGCGGAAGCATGTTGCAGAGCATCTCGCGGAGATTCTGATCCATCTCCCCCATGCCGGTGGCCGAGAAGATCTCGACCATCGGCGTGCTCTGGGCCTTCACCTCCAGCTCGATCGGCCGCTCGTCCAGCCGGCCGCTCTGGAGCTGGCCCCGGAGCTTCTCCTGGTCGCGGCCCGGCTCGCCTCGGGCGACACCGCGTCCACGCCCTCGACCCCGAACGCCTCCCGCGGCCGCGTGCGCGGGAGCAGCAGCTCCAGCAGCCGCTCCTCGGCGGCCTGAGCCGCCTTCTCGGCCACGGCCTCGGTCATCTCGGCCTTGACCATGTTCACGGCCAGCTCGATCAGGTCCCGGATCATCGACTCGACGTCGCGGCCGACGTACCCGACCTCGGTGTACTTCGAGGCCTCCACCTTGAGGAAGGGCGCCTGGGCGAGCTTGGCGAGCCGGCGCGCGATCTCGGTCTTCCCCACCCCGGTGGGGCCGATCATGATGATGTTCTTCGGCGCCACCTCGTCGCGGAGATCGGGCGGCAGGTTCTGCCGGCGCCAGCGGTTCCGGAGCGCCACCGCCACCGCCCGCTTGGCCTTGTCCTGGCCGATGATGTAGCGGTCCAGCTCGACCACGATCTGGCCCGGGGTGAGCTGCGCGCCTGCCGGTCTCATGGAACGTCCTCCCCCGCTCCCCGCCAGGGAGCGGGAGCCACCACCATCATAACTCTTCGATGGTCACCTGATCGTTCGTGTAGACGCAGATGCCCGCCGCGATGCGCATGGCCTCGGCCACGACCCCTTTCGCGTCGAGGTCCGAGTGGGCGACGAGCGCTCGCGCCGCCGCCAGGGCGAAGGGCCCGCCCGTGCCGATGCCGATCAGGCCGTCATCGGGCTCGATCACCTCGCCGGTCCCGGAGACGATGAACGACGTCTCGGCGTCGGCGACGGCCAGGAGGGCCTCCAGGCGTCGCAGGACCCGGTCGGTCCGCCACTCCTTGGCCAGCTCGACCGCCGCCCGTCGCAGGTTCCCCCGGTACTCCTCGAGCTTGCCCTCGAACCGCTCGAAGAGCGTGAAGGCGTCGGCGGCGGTGCCGGCGAACCCGGCCAGCGCGCGATCGTGGTAGACCTTCCGGACCTTTTTCGCCGTCTGCTTGACGATGGTCTGCCCCATGCTCACCTGGCCGTCGCCGCCCATGGCGACCCGGCCGCGGTGGCGGACGGCAAGGACAGTGGTGGCGTGAAAGACGGCGGGAGTCATCGTCACAGCGCCCGGGGATGGGCGGCGTCGTATACCTTCATCAGCCGATCCGTGGTGACGTGGGTGTACTTCTGGGTCGTCCCGAGCCGGGCGTGGCCGAGTAGCTCCTGGATGAGCCGCAGGTCCGCGCCGGCGTCGAGGAGGTGCGTGGCGAAGGTGTGGCGCAGCGTGTGGGGGCTGACCCGCCGGGAGAGCCCGGCCGCCCGGGCCCGGCCCCGGACGATCCGGTGCAGGCTCCGGACCGTGAGGCGCCCGCCGCGCCCGTTGAGGAAGAGGGGTCCCCCCGCTCGGCCCCCGAGATACGCCCGGAGCGCCTGGACCGCCTTGCCGCCCACCGGCACGATCCGCTCCTTGCTCCCCTTGCCGAGGACCCGCACGGCGCCGTCGCGGAGGTCCACGTCCTCCACCGACAGGCCGGCCAGCTCGGCGACGCGGACGCCGGTCGCGTAGAACAGCTCCAGGATCGCCCCGTCCCGGCTCGTCGTCGCGGTCGCCGGGCCGTCCGCGCGCAAGAGCGCCTCCGATTCGTCGATCGGCAAGTAGGTCGGGAGCCGCTTGGGGAGCTTGGGAGACGAGAGCTCGCGCGCCGGGTTGCCGCGAGCGTGACCCCGCCGGACCAGGAAGTGGTAGAAGCTCCGGAGGGCGGCCAGGCGCCGGGCGACCGAGCTCCTGGCCAGCCCCCGCTCGTGGAGGTCGGCCAGGTAGGCGCGGAGAACCCGAGCGTCCGCTGCGACCAGGGCGCCCAGCCGGCGCCGCTCCAGGAAAGCCGAGCAATCAGCGAGATCGGTCCGGTAGCCCCGGAGGGTGTGATTCGACGCGCCCCGCTCCACCGCGAGGTATTTCAGGAAGCGGTCCACCGCGCCGCCGACCTTCGCCGCGGCCACCGCCTGCTCTTTCAGCTACGCATCCTCAGCATCGCGCCGATAGTCGCACCCCTCCCGCCAGCACGCGAGGAATCGCTTGCCCCGGTTGGCGCGGGCGAGGAGGAAGGGCGCCCCGCACTTCGGGCACGGGCTGCCGACCGGCCGCTGCCACGCCACGAACTTGCACGCCGGGTAGTTCGCGCAGCCGTAGTAGAATTTCCCGCGCTTGCTCCGCCGCTCGGTCAGCTCGCCGCCGCAGCCTTCCTGGGGGCACTTGATCCCGATGGTGATCGGCCGCGTGGTCTTGCACTCCGGGTACCCCGAGCAGGCGATGAAGCGCCCGAAGCGCCCATCCTTGAAGACCATCGGCTTGCCGCAGGCCGGGCAGTCGATGCCGGCCGGCTGGGGCTCGGCCGGCTGGCCGTTGTCACCCACGTTGCGGGTGTACTTGCAGTCGGGGTAGCGCTCGCAGGCCAGGAAGCGGCCGAAGCGACCCCAGCGCTCGAGGAGCTGCCCCTCACCGCACTGGGGGCAGACCTCCTCGGTCGGCTTGCCCTTCTTGAGGTCGTCCATCTCCCGGTGCGCGCGCTTGAGGTCCTTGGCGAAGCGGCTGTAGTACTCGCGCACCGTCTCCACCCACTTGCGCTCGCCTTCCTCGATCTCGTCGAGCGACTCCTCCATCTGGGCCGTGAACTCGACCTCGAGGACGTCGGGGAAGGCTTCGACCAGGAGGTCGGTGACCACCTCGCCCAGGTCGGTCGGCGACAGCGCCCCCCGGTCGCGCTGGACGTACCCGCGCTTCTGGACCGTGCTGAGGATCTGGGCGTAGGTGGACGGCCGCCCGATTCCCTTCTCCTCGAGCTCCTTCACCAGCGAGGCCTCGGTGTACCGGGGCAGCGGCTGCGTGAAGTGCTGCTTGGGATCGAGCCGGACCAGCCCCAGCCGCTGGCCCACCTCCAGCGGTGGCAGCCCCGACACCTCGCCCTCCGCCTCGTCGGCCCGCGACTCGCTCTCGTCCGGCGCCTCGATGTAGACCGCCATGAACCCGGGCTCGCGGAGCGCCGAGCCTTGGGCCCGGAACAGGTACGCGCCGGCCGCGATGTCCACGGTCAGCGTGTCGTACACGGCCGGGCGCATCTGGCTGGCCAGGAAGCGGCCCCAGATCAGGCGGTAGAGTGCCTGCTGATCCCGTGTGAGGTGCCGGGCCAGCTCGTCGGGCCCCTGGGCGATGAGCGTCGGCCGGATGGCCTCGTGGGCCTCCTGGGCCGACTTCCGCGCCCGGTAGAAGGGCGGGCGATCGGGCAGGGTCTCGACGCCGTAGCGGGCGGCGATCACCTCGCGGGCCTCGGTCTGGGCGTCGGGCGCCACCCGCGGGGAGTCGGTGCGCATGTAGGTGATGAGGCCGACCGGCCCGTCGGCACCGATCTCGACGCCCTCGTAGAGCTGCTGGGCGACCATCATCGTCTTCGAGGCGGAGAAGCGGAGCTTCCGCGCCGCCTCCTGCTGGAGGGTCGAGGTGATGAACGGCGGCGCCGGGTTCCGCTTGCGCTCGCTCCGGACGACGTCCTTGACGACGAAGGGAACGCCCTCGACGTCGGCGATGACGGCTCGGGTGTCGGCCTCGTTGGTGAGGTCGATCTTCTCCCCGGCCTTCTCCCGCAGCGTCGCCTCGAACTCCGGCGGGACGGCGCCCGTCAGGTGGGCGTGGAGACTCCAGTACTCCTGGGGGACGAAGGCGCGGATCGCCCGCTCCCGCTCCACGACCAGGCGGACCGCGACCGACTGGACGCGGCCGGCCGACAGACCCCGCCGCACGCGCTCCCAGAGGAGCGGGCTGATCTTGTATCCGACCAGGCGGTCCAGCACGCGCCGGGCCTGCTGGGCGTCCACCTTCTTCATGTCGATCTTGCCGGGCCGCGTGAAGGCCGCCTTGACCGCCTTCTCGGTGATCTCGTTGAAGAGCACGCGGTGGACCCGGTCGCTCGGGAGCTTCATCTCGGTGGCCAGATGCCAGCCGATCGCCTCGCCTTCCCGGTCGGGGTCGGTCGCGACGTAGAGCGCCGGGGCGCCGCGGGCCGCCTTCTTCAGCTCCTCCAGCACCTTGGCCTTCGCCTTCAGCGTGACGTACTGCGGCTTGAAGTTCTTCTCGACGTCCACGCCGAGCTTGTTGGCCGGCAAGTCCCGGACGTGCCCGAGCGAGGCCTTCACCAGGAAGGTCTTGTCCAGGTACTTCTGGATGGTCTTGACCTTCGTGGGGGACTCGACGACGACCAGCGAGCGCTTGGCGGCCATGATCCTTACCGGCGCACGTACCGCTGACCCGGCAGCTGGCGCACGAGGCCCCGGAGCTCGAGGGTCATGAGCGAGGCCGCCACGTCGCCAGGCGCCAAGCCGCTCCTCTCGATCACGGCGTCGATGGGCACCGGCTCGTCGCCGAGGAGCGGCAGCAGCCGGTCGCCGGCGGGAGCGGCGGCGGTGGCCGCCGCCGGCGGGGGAGCGAGGGGACGCACCGCCGCTCGCCAGACCGGCGCCAGCTCGGCCACCACGTCCTCCGAGTCCCGCACGAGGCAGGCGCCGTCCTGGATCAGGCGGTTCGCGCCTTCGCTCATCGGGGAGGAGAGGTTCCCGGGCACCGCGTACACCTCGCGCCCCAGCTCGCCGGCCAGGCGCGCCGTGATGAGCGCGCCGCTCTTGTCACCCGCCTCGACCACGACCGTGCCCAGGGTCAGCCCCGCAATCACGCGGTTCCGGATCGGGAAGTGGGCCGGCAGGGGCGCCGTGCCCATCGGGAACTGCGACACCACCGCTCCCGCCGCCGCGATCGAGCGTGCCAGGTCACGGTTCTCCGGTGGGTACACCACGTCGAGGCCGCTGCCGAGGATGGCCAGGGTGCGACCCCCGGCGCCCAGGGCGGCGCGGTGGGCGGCGGTGTCCACCCCGCGCGCGAGCCCGCTCACCACCGTCATGCCGCGCGCCGCGAGGTCGCCGGCCAGCCGCCCGGCGTGGCGCAGCCCGTAGGCCGACGCCTTCCGGGAGCCGACGACCGCGATGGAGAGAGCGTCCTCGCGGACCAGGGTCCCGCGCACGAGCAGGAACGGCGGCGGCAGCGGCACGCGCTTGAGCGACGCCGGATACTCCGCATCCTCCAGCGTCACCAACCGCGCCCCGACCTGCTCGGCCGCCTCCCGCTGCCGGGCGGCGACCCCATTCGCATCGAACGCGCGAAGCTTCGTGGCCAGGGCATCCCCCATGCTCGCCGTCAGCGCGCGTCCCGAGGCGCGGAACAGCTCCGCCGGCGACGCCACCTCGAGCAGGTCGTGGTAGCGACGGGAGTCCCAGCCGACGCCGGGCGCCAGCATGAGCGCCACCCATGCCCATCGATCATCGGTCGTCATCTCTTCATCACCATACACCATCGTGTCAAGATCGCCCCTTCGGCCGGGTCGGCCGAAAAGTAGCCGCCATCCTACACGCGTGGTCGAACGCCAGTCAAGAAACGGACACGGGCAGTCCAGGATCGGGACATTCGGGCTGACAGAATCACGGGTTGGACCCGGCCGGCGTTCCCGGATGCGGCCGGCGCCCCGAGCCCCGAGGGCACGCTACCGGTCGGCGGTCGTCCCGGGCTTGGCGGCGCGGGGGACCTCGCGCAGCGCCAGGCGCGCCCGCTGGGCCGCCTCGGTCTGTGGGAAGTCGGCGATGAGCTGGGTCCAGGCGTCGCGCGCGCGGTCCTGGCGCTTCAGCGCGCGGAAGGCGAGCCCGAGCTTGTAGAGCGCCTCCGCCGACTTCTCCCCCTTGGGCGCCATCTCGACGGCCTTTCGGTACTCGACGGTGGCGTGCTGGTAGTCGCGGGCGTTGTAGTAGGCCTCGCCGATCAGGAACTGGGCCGTCCCCGCCAGCGGGTGCGAGGGGTTCCGCGCCACGAAGTCCTCGAAGTCGAGGATGGCCTGGGCCAGCTCCCCGTTCTTGAAGCTCTCCGTGCCGCGGGCAAACAGCTCGTCGGCGGCCATCGAGGGGGACGCCGCCCGCGTCGCCGGCTTCACCCGGGCTTCCCGCCGGGGCGGCGGCGCGCTGTTCGCGGTGGACACCGTCTCCAGCTTGGCGACCTGGTCGGACAGCCCCCCGACCGACATCTCGACGCCGCGCACCGCCCCGGCCAGCGCCTCGAGCCGCCTCTCGGATCCGGCGACGCGCTTGCCCATCGCGTCGACCGCCTCTCGCTGGCGCGCGTCGGCGTCTCGGATCGCCTGCTCCAGGTCGCGTCGGATCGTGTCGAGCTGGCCACGGACCCCGGCCAGCTCCTTGCGAAGCTCCTCGGTGGCCCGCTGGACCTCGACGAGTCGAACGTTGGTGTGGCGGGACTCTTCCTCGAGCAGTCTGACCGGCTTGGAGGACGCGCACCCGGCGACAGCCACCGCCAGGAGGAGGGGCGGGACCAGGATGGGCGCCGCCGGCCACCGGTGCAGCGCTAGAGCCACTCCTCGAACGCCCCTCCCGTCACGTTGCATCCGGCGGCACCGTAGCACCCGGCGGAAACCCGTGTCAAGTTTCTGGCGGGCCGGGCCGATGAGCGTCGCATCGCGTCGTCGTGCGGACGGCCTTCGGCCTTCGGGTCGTCGCCGATCCTCGGCGTACTCGGAGTACGCCTGCGGTCGGCGACTCCCTGCGTCCATTGGACGGCCTTCGGCCCGTGGGCGCTGCTCGCTCCTCGGCCCCGCCCCAGGAACTTATCCCCTTCCCAGCGCCCATCGGCTTCTCCTGACCCTCGGGCCCTGGCCACGCGGTCATGGTGTTCCACTTCGAGCCGCGGCTTCGCCGCGGCCTTCCGAGGGGGGGCCTCGGGGGGGTCTTCCGAGACCCCCCCGAAGTCTTCAGCGGGGGACGACCTGAAGCTGGAGGAAGATCTGGGCGCTCTCCGACAGGGGATAGGGCACCTCGCCCTTCGGCCCGAACCACCGGTCGTAGAGCTTCTGGTACTCCCCTCGCTCGATCGCCTCCATCAGCGTGACGTCGACGAGGTTCCGGAAGTCCGAGTCGTTCTTCCGCATCGCCATCCCGTAGGGTTCGTAGGTGTAGAACTCGCCGACGACCTCCCACTCGGCCGGATTCGGAGCCCGGATCTTGAGGCCCGCGAGCTGGACGCCGTCGTTGGTGTAGGCGTCGATCTTCCCCTGAACGAGCGCGGTGAAGGCGGCCGGCTGGTCGGGGAACACCAGGAGCTGGGCCTGGGGCTGCTTCTCGCGGAGCACCTTCTCGTTCGTCGAGCCCTGCTGGGCCCCGATCTTCCGGCCAGCCACGTCGCGCAGGCCCTTGATGGGGCTCCCCTTCTTCACCAGGAACTGGGCCCCGGTCACGAAGAACACGAGGCTGAAGTCGACGCTCTCCCGCCGGGCCCGGGTCACCGTCATGGTGCCGGCGATCAGGTCAACGGCCCCGCTGGTCAGGAGCGGGATGCGGGTAGCCGGCGTGGACTCCTTCAGCTCGAGCTTCACGGGCTTGCCGAGCTTCTTCTGGACGCTGGCGTTGACCAGCCGGGCCAGGTCAACCGAGAAGCCCACCCACTGGTTCTCCCGGTCGATGAAGCCGAACGGGGGCGAGCCGGTCCGGGTGCCGACGACGAGGGTGCCGCTGCGGCCGATCTTCTCGAGCGTCGTCTCGGCCCCGACCGGCCCGGCGGCGGCCCCGATGATGGACAGCGCCAGGACGACCACGGCTCCCTTCCGTGCTGCGGTGCTCATGTCACGCCTCCTTGTTCGGGTCACTGTTCGCAGACCTCCCACCTCCCCCAGCCGCCCTCCCCCACCGCTGGACGGCCTTCGGCTTGGGGGGAGGGGGGGGCGGAGGACGACCCTCCCGGAAGCTGCGCTCACCGGCCTTCACGGTGTGCCGACCACCGTCGCGGAGGAGAGCCGGAGCGTCACGACGAGGTCGGCGAGCATCCGCAGGGCGGTCGCGAGGACGAGGACCGCCAGCAAGAGCCGCAGCCCGCGCGCCGGCACGCGGCGGCTCACGGTGGCTCCGCTCCAGGAGCCCGGAAGGGCGCCCACGCACAGAGCCGCCGCCCACGGCAGGACGATCTGACCGGTGGAGAGCTTGGCCACCAACCCCGCCAGCGAGGAAACCAGCACCACCCCCAGGGAGCTGCCGATGGCGGCCCGGGTCGGGATGCCGAGGAAGTAGATCATGACCGGGATCGTCAGGAAGGCGCCGCCGACCCCCACCAGCCCGGAGAGCACGCCGATCGCCACCGCGGTGCCGAGAGCAAGCGGGCGGGAGAACTCGCGAGCCGGCCCCGCGCCGATCTCGTCGGCCGGTGGCGGGACAAACAGGAGGGGCGCCGCCGCCAGCGCGAGGACGACGAAGGCCCCCTCCAGCGCGGTGAGCGTCGCGTACTTCGACGCCACCCCGCCGGCGGCGGCGCCCACCGCCATGCCCGGGCCCATCCAGCGCACGACCTGCGGCCGGGTGGCCTGGCTCCGTCGGTGGACCAGGAAGCCGAGCAGCGCGGCGGCGAACACCTGGACGATGGTGATGCCCGCCACGTGACGCATGTTGAGGGAGGGAAACCCGAAGAGCTGCGGCACGTAGAGAAGGAGCGGGAACAGGACGATGCCGCCCCCGACTCCCAGAAGGCCGGAGAGGAAGCCCCCGACGAAGCCGAGGCCAGCCAGGAGGCCGAAGAGCACGGTGCCGCGAGTATAGCCCGGCGGTCGGAGCCCTCACAACCTCCCCGCGCGTGCTTGTCGTCGAGCGTGGGGCGGGCTAAGATCACGCGCGTGGACGCCCCGTCCCTGCCGATGGTGGCGACCGCCCTCCTCGCCGGCCTCGCCTTCGGCTACGCGGCGCAGCGGGGCGGTTTCTGCCTGATGCGCGCGCTGTCGAACCTGGTGCTGATGGGCGACAGCTCGATCGCGCGCGCGTACGTCCTGGCCCTGCTGGTCGCTGTCGTGGGGACGTTCCTGCTGACCGTGGCCGGCGCCCACCTGCCGCTGCTCGAGTTCGCGGAGGAGATCCCGGTCCGGTCCTTCCGCTGGCTGGCCAACGTCGTCGGCGGCTTCGTCTTCGGCATCGGCATGGTCCTGAGCGGCGGCTGCGCCGGCAGCACCTGGTACCGCCTCGGCGAAGGAGCGGTCGGTGCCGCCGTCGTTCTCCTCGGCTTCGCGCTGGGCGCGACGGCGACCAACGTGGGGATCCTGGCCCCGGTCCGCCAGACGCTCCAGCAGCACGAGGTGATGCTGGCCGACCGGCCGCCGACGCTCTACCTCGCCGCCCAGACCCTCGGCGTCTCCCCGTGGGTCGTGCTCGCCGTCGTCGTCCTCGCCGTCGGGCTCTGGCTGGCGCGCGGCCGCGCGGAGCCTGGGCACAACAAGTGGCGCTGGCCGGTCACCGGCAGCGTGATCGGACTCATCATCGTGCTCGGCTGGTACCTCTCGTCGTTCGGCGGCCCTCCGGTCGGCATCACCTTCGCCGAGAACACCGGCCACCTCCTCACCTACCCGCTCGTCTGGTTCCCGAACCGGATCACCTGGGGGATGGTGCTGCTGGTGGGCGTGCCGGTCGGCGCCGGCCTGGCGGCCTGGCTGAGCGGCGATTTCGCGTGGAAGCTGCCGGCGGCCTCGACCGGGATCCAGCTCTTCGCCGGCGGCCTCGTCATGGGCGTCGGCGCCCTGATCGCGCAAGGGTGCAACATCACCCAGGGGCTCACCTACGCCTCCACCCTCTCGGTGGGGAGCCTGACCGCGCTGGCCGCCATGCTGGCCGGCGGCTGGGTCGCCCTGTGGGTGATGTTCCTCCGCAAGTAACGCGCGATATCAGGCCGGGCCGCCACGCTTCCCGAGCGTCAGCCGACACCATCGCCAGACCAGGCACATCGACAGGGCCAGCGGCACCGTCACCAGGATCCCGGCCGCCGCGAACACGACGAACAGATACGGCCACTCCAGGCCTCCGATCCCGGCGATGTCGTAGAAGAAGCGGTTCGCGAAGAGGAGGCGGTGCGTCCCGCCGTCGGGCGGCCACCGGGGCGCCATCGTCCCGGTTGTGTCCGCAAGGCGTGCGCGAGGCGCTCGCTCAGAAGCTAGGAAACGCCAGCCACGATGAGCAGCCAGCTCAGCACGGCAGGGTAGCTGCCGAGTAGCGGCCGAGCTCCCACACGCGCGTGCTGCCTTCGACTGTTCCGCGCGCCGTCCTCGGAAAGTCCTTGAAGAACTCTTCGAAGACGGGGACGGCCGGCGACGCCCACCGCGTGGAGACCGTCGGTGGCCTCGTCCCACTCGAGGAGCACGGCGGCCAGCGGCAGCTCGGCCGGCGGCTGGAGGGGAACGGCGCCCCGCGCCGGATCGAAGGCGCTCCCGTGGACGCAGCAGGTGATGATGCCGCCCCGCCCGGCCACCGTCGCCGGCTGGTCGGCGGGGAAGTAATGGATCATCGCCGCCTCGCGCGTCGGGTGGGTGTAGGTGTGCGGGCAGATCGCCGCGTAGGCCACGATCGACCGGCCGCGCCCGACGCCGCCCGGCCAGGCGTAACTCCCGCCGTCGCGGAGCGTCACCTGCGCCGCCGGCACCGGCCGGCCGAGGTCGAGCAGGAAGCAGGGTGTCCCCTCGAAGGGATAGAGGAAGACGTAGTCCCGCTCGGGGACGAGCTGGGACGCCCGCAGAGCGGCGCCGCCGTCGAGGACGAGCTGGACCCGAGTCCCGCGCTGCCCCTGCGCCTCCGCAACCCCAAGCTCCCCGACCGGACACGCCCCCCGGAGCAGCGCCATCCCAGCGACCGCGCTACACCCGAGGAATCCTCTCCGCCTCATGATCACCCGGGCAACCAGCGGGCCGAGACCCGAGCAGCCCTAGGACGCAGGGCTGGCGCCCACCGGAGGCGTACGCCCTGGTACGCCGAGGATGGGCGCCGGCCGAGGACGACGGGATGCGACGGGTATCGGCCCGCTGGCTAGGCGCCGAACATCTCGCGCCATAGCCCCTGCTCCCACGCCTTCCGGAGCTGGGCAAAGCTCGGCTTCGGCGCGTTGTCGACCGTCACCTTCGTGTTGACCTGCACCTTCCCGTCCTTCGTCTCGTAGCTCCAGTCGGCGCGAGTGAGGATCGCCTTGTCGCTCTCGGTGTACGGGTAGCAGATGTTGTGGGGCGGCGCCGGGTCCGGCACCGAGGCCCCCATCCCCTTGGCGATGTAGGTGCCGACGATCTTGCCGCTGATGGAGGCCGTATAGGCGCTCTTCGCGTAGGGCGTCTGGGCGGCATCGCCGACCGCATAGACGGACGGGTTCTTGGTCGAGCGGAACGTCACCGGGTCGACCTCGGCGTACACCGCGCCGAGGCCGGCCTGCTTGATCAGGTCGGCGGCCTTGTTGGGCGGGATGATGCTCAGGAAGTCGAACCCCAGGTCCCCGGCGTCGGTCTTCAGGACCTTCTTCTCGCCGTTGACACCCGTGATCTTGGTCTGGGGCCGGTACTCGAGCACGTCCTTCCGGGCCGCCATGGCGTCCAGGAACCCCTGGGCGTTCGCTGGCGGGATCGGCGACGGCTTGGCGTCGAGGAGCACGATCTTCGCCTTGAGGTTCTTCTTCTTGATGTGGTCCGCCCAGAGCAACGCGTACTCGTACGGTCCGGGCGGGCACTTGTAGGGGACGGCCGGTGCGTTGAGCACCACGGTGCCCCCCTGGAACGCGTCGATCCGGTGCCGGGTGTCGATGATCGGCGTGCCCTTGTCGTAGATGCTCGCGTTCAGGTGGTAGGCCTCGGGGAGCCCCGGGATGTCCTCGTAGGCCAGCCGGATCCCGGTCGCGATCAGGAGCTGGTCGTAGTCGAGGGGGCCGTGGCCGGTGACCACGCGCTTGGCATCCGGCTCCACCGCCACCACCTCGGTGCGGATGACCTTGATGCCCTTGCCGATCAACGGGGAGTAGCCGAAGGTGATCGTGTCCAGCGAGTTCAGCCCGAAGACGTACTCGAGCGTGGCCGGGCACGAGAGGAAGAACGCGGAGCGCTCCAGGATCACCACCTCGGCGTCCGGCACCAGCTTCTTCACGGTCAGCGCGGTGAAGTTCCCGCCGAACCCGCCGCCGATCACGACGAGCCGCTTCCCCGCCGACTTGGGGAGCACCTGGGCGAGCGAGGGCGTCGGCCGGCCCACACCGATGCCGCCGAGGGTCGCCGCCGCGCCGCCGCCCACTGCCGCCGTCCTCAGGAAATCGCGTCGATTCAGCTTCATCGCCATGCCCTCCTCGAGCCCACGCGTCGCTCCGCGGGACGCGCGCGCGATCAGGCGAGCCGCTGGTCCGCTTCCCAGCGCTCGCCCCGATTGTTGACGAAGACCACCCGCAGCACCGCTCCCGGCGCCGCCCTCACGAAGAACCGCAGCTTGGGGTCGGGACTGACGGCCGATGTCAGCACGAACTCGCTCACGCGGTCGTCGCCGAGGAAGACCGTGGCCCGCTCGACGAAGTACGGCGGTCGCTCCGGGACGAAGGCCCCGTTCTTCTCGACGAGCCCGGTGTGGGAGGTGTGCTTCAGGCTGGCCCAGACCGCCACCGGGTCGCCGGGCTTGGCGCGGCCGTCCACCCGCAGGGACGGGCTACCGCCACGCTCCCGGGTCACGGCCCCCGGCGCCACCGCGCAGCCCCCCGGGGCGACCCGCACGGCCTGCCGCGTCTCGAAGCGGCCGTGCCGCGTGCACTCCGCCTCCAGCATCAGCTCGCCCCCCTGCCCCGAGCGCATCTGGTAGGCCACCGATGCCCGACCGCTCCGGGGCGTGAAGCGGAAGCTGCCCTTCCGGGGCACCGGGTCGCTGGCCAGCGTCACGTCGAGCCGCGCGATGTAGTGGTCGGGCTCCATCGGATGGTCGACCGAGACCGTCAGCGGTACCGCCACCGGGTCGTCGGCCAGGATCGGGACGTCCACGTGAATCCGGTGGGCCGCGTCGGCGGGAGCCGCCCGGAGCGGCCCCTGGGCCCACCCACGACCCGGCCAGGCCGCGACCAGGCCGCCGGCCAGCAGGAGCTGGACGAGCTCGCGTCGCGAGCAGCAGAGAGGGATGTTCTCGCTAAACCCCATAGACAATGGTGACTATAGTCTGCAGCGCCGATGCTGTCAACCGTGATGGGATGTTGCGGTCGCCTCGCTGCGAAGCAAGATCACCTCGACAGGCTGGCCGGGCTCGAGCCGGGTGTCGGGAGGAACGACCGCCAGGCCGTCCGCCAGGAGCATGGACCGGAGGATCCCGGACCCTTGCTCTCCGGTCGAGCGGGCGACGAGCCGGCCACCCTCTTGAGCGAGGCGCACCCGGAGGTACCCCTGGCGGATCCCCGGGTTGTCGAGGACATCGGCCATCCACGCCGTCGCCCGCGGGCGGAAGAGGCGGGGATCGCCGGCCATCCGGCGCAGCGCGGGGCGGACGAACAGCTCGAAGGTCACCATCGAGGAGACGGGGTTCCCGGGCAGGCCGAAGAACGGACGCCCGTTGAGCCGGCCGAAGGTCAGGGGCTTGCCGGGCCGCATCGAGACCTTCCAGAAATCCAGCTCGGCTCCGAGCTTCTCCATGACCTCTCGCACGAAGTCCCGGTCGCCGACCGACACCCCGGCCGAGGAGACGAGCATGTCGGCCGGGAGTCCCCACCGGACGTGCGCCTCGAGGTCCTCCCGCGAGTCGCGCGCGATCCCGAGGTTGACCGGGATGCCGCCCGCCTCCCGCACCTGGGCGGCCATCGTGTAGGTGTTCGAGTTCGGGATCTGGCCCGGCCCGGGCGCGGTGTCGAGGTCGACGAGCTCGTCCCCGGTGGAGAGGATCGCCACCCGCGGCCGCTGGTGGACGCGGACGAGCGGCCGGCCCAGCGCCGCCAGGACCCCCAGGGCCGCCGGTGTCAACACCGTCCCGGGCGCCAGTACCGATTCCCCCGTGCGGATGTCCTCGCCGCGTGGGCGCACGAAGTGACCGGCCGGCACGGCCCGGGGAACGACGACCACGGCCCCGTCCCGCCCAACCTCCTCCTGCGGGATCACGGCGTCGGCGCCGGGCGGCATCGGGGCGCCGGTCAGGATCCGGTAGGCGTCCCCGGTGGAAACCGCACGCTCGGCCACCGCGCCGGCCGGGATCTCCCCGAGGAGGCGCAGCCGGGCGGGCCGCTCGGCGGTGGCGGCCGCCGTATCGGCGGCGCGGAGAGCGTAGCCGTCCATCGACGAATTGTCCCAGGGCGGGAGATCCCGGGTGGCGAGGACGCCCTCCGCGAGAACGCGGTGGAGAGCCGCGGGGAGCGGGACCGTCTCCGATCCGAGCACGGGGATGGCCGCTAGGACGCGAGCCAGGGCTTCTTCGACGGAGAGCATCGGAAGCCCAGTCTACCGTCCCGGTCCCACCCGGGCAACCGACGGCCGAGGGGGGGTCAGCCTTCGATGCGGGAGACCAGACCCAGGCGCGGGACGAAGACGAGGAAGGAGAGCGCGAAGAGGGCGCCGAAGCCGGCGGTCACGAGGAGCCCGACGACGACCGACCCGAAGCCGACGTGCCCGACGCTCGCCGAGGGGAAGACGAGCACGATGCGCTCGATGAAGATCGCCAGCAGGCTGAGGCAGCAGATCCCGATCAGCACCCGGTGGCTCTCCGGGGGGCGCCCGGTCAGTCGCCCCAGGAGGTACCCGAAGGGGATCAGCCAGCCGAGGAAGAAGGCGGTCCAGGCCAGCACCCGGTACGGGTCCTCGAAGAACCGGGCGATGACGAAGCGGGTCTCGATCGGGACGTTGCCGTACCAGATCACCAGGTACTGCGACCAGAAGAAGTACATCCAGAAGATGGAGGTCGCGAAGACGAGCTTCGCCAGGTCCTGAACCTCCTTGGGCGGCATGATCCAGGTCGGCCGGCCCATGCTCCGGATCCCGACCAGCACCGTGAGGAAGGCGAACCCCGAGTAGAGCGCGGTGACCAGGATGTACCCCCCGAACAGGCCGCTGAACCAGGTCGGATCGAGCGACATGATCAGGTCGTAGCCGAGGAGCGACAGGACGACGCCGTAGAGGATGAGCAGGATCACGGCCAGCCGCGCCCGCTCCCCGCGGCCCGGCTCCTCGGCGGGTCCGGCCGGGGAGGCGTGCACCGCCCGGGCGAACCGGATGCTGACCCAGTAGAGGGCAGCCACCTCGACCACCGTGCGCAGGATGAAGAAGGTCGGGTTGAGCCAGGCCGCCTTCTTGGGCAGGGGGTTGGTGACCCAGGGGTAGAGCACCGGTAGACCGGTCATCAGGACCAGGAACAGAAGGAAAGAGACGGGCATGAACGCGGCGGTGCTGGTGGCGATCCGGCGCAGGCGCGCCCCCCACCGTCCCTCGGTCACCTCGATCATCCCGGCCACCGCCGGCCCGGTGGCGGCCAGCCCGGACCAGAAGATCAGGTTCACGAGGAAGATCGCCCAGGTGCGCCGCCCAGCGCCCCCGGCGATCCCCAGCAGGAAGGCCAGCGCCCCGAGGCCGACCAGCCCGGCCAGCACGCCCACGATCGTCCGGGACGTTGCCGGGGTCCCGGGGGCGAGCGGAGCCGTCGGCGGGTTCGTCGCCACGGAGGCCTACTTCTGCGCCAGCGTCCGGACGTAGTTGACGAGGTCCCAGCGCTCGCCGACCGAGAGCGCCTCGCCGTAGGCCGGCATGATGGCGCCCCCGTACCCGATGTAGTAGGCGATGTGACCGTCGGTGCGCCCCTGGATCTGCGGGCTGGTGAGGTCGGGCGGCGGGATGAAGCGCGGGGTCACCGGCCCGTCCCCCTTCCCGCCCGGCCCGTGGCAGGGCGTGCAGTAGATCCGGTAGAGCACCTCGCCCCGCGCCACCGAACCCCGGCCCGGTGGGACCGGGTTCTTGCGGCTCGCGTAGGCCGCCCGATCGATCAGCAGCTCGCCGCCGCTTCGCGGCACCGTGCCCGGCGGCGCCACGAACCGGGCCAGGTCGGCCTCGCCGGGGACGATCTTCACGTCCGCCTGCATGCTCGTGAGCCACCGGTACCCGACCAGGAGCCCCATGACGCCTCCGGCCCCGGCCACCAGCAGCAGGCAGAGCAGGAAGACCCACTTCACGCCCGCACCTCCTCGGCGCCCGCGCGCCGGAGGATCTCTTCCACCGTCCGCACCTGGTCGGGCGGACAGACGACCTCGACGCCGAACCGGTCGGCGGTGAAGCGGGGATCGTACCGTCCGGCACTCCCGAGGCTGGGCAGCCGGCTGGTGATCAGGAGGCCCAGCAGCGTGCACAGGCCGCCGAAGAGGATCGTCAGCTCGAACGCGATCACGACGAACGGCGGGATGGAGACGACGGGCTTCCCCCCGACGATGAGCCCCCACTTGAGCGACGACCAGATGGTCAGCCAGAAGCCGGTGGCGGTGCCGGTGAGCCCGCCGACCAGGGTGAACAGCCGCACCGGGCTCCGGGGGAGCCCGTGACCGGTCAGCGCCTCCTCGATCTCCTCCAGGGGCACCGGGCTGTAGGCGGAGATCGACGGAAAGCCCTTCGTCCGCAGCTCGCGGATCGCGTTGACACACGTGTCCACGTGGGCGAACACCCCGAGGACACCGGCCGCCGGCGCCATCAGTCGCCTCGACTTGGCCGGGCCGAGAACCGAGCAGCCCCCCAAGGCCGAAGGCCGTCCGATCGACGCAGGGCGGCGCCCACCGCAGACGTACGCCCTGGTACGTCGAGGATGGGCGCCGCCCGAGGACGACCATAGGTCGGGACGGACGCCCCCAGGCCGGAGGCCGTCCTGATCGACGCAGGCCGAGCGCGTCCCGACCGAGATGAAGATCGCGAAGGTTATCGGCCCGGCCATCAGTGGTGGGCGTGACCATCCCGCATCGGGTGCGGTATGGTCTCCTTCACCTCGACGATCGACACGGAGGGCAGGACCTTGATGAACGCCAGGAACAGGATGAAGAACCAGGCGAAGCTGCCGATGATGATCATCGTGTCCACGGGCGTCGGCACATAGGTTCCGAAGGTGTACGGGTAGAAGCCGTGACCGAGACCGGGGACGATGATGTTGAAGCGCTCGAGCCACATCCCGATCAGGACGAGGATCGACACCGCATACAGGGTCGGGACGTGGACCCGCGCCCACCGCCAGAACAGGATCAGCGGCACCACGCTGTTGCAGGCGATCTGGAGCCACCACCATGGCGCGTAGACCCCGACCCACTTGAACAGGTACGAGGCCCGCTCGGCCCGCTCCCCGCTGTACCAGGAGGTGAACCCCTCGCAGGCGTAGAAGTAGGTCAGGACGAGGCTGGTCACCAGGATCAGCTTCGCCATCATGTCGAGGTGGCGGTCGGTGATGTAGGGATGGAGATCGAAGAAGTACCGCATGGGGATGAGCAGGACGAGCACCATGGCGAAGCCGGAGAAGATCGCCCCGTCCACGAAGAACGGGGCGAACAGGGTCGAGTGCCACCCCGGCACGAGCGCCATGGCGAAGTCCCAGGACACCACGCTGTGGACCGAGAGGACGAGCGGCGTCGCCAGGGCCGCGAACAGGCCGTAGGCGCGCCGGTAGTGCCGCCACTGCCGGTCGCTCCCCCGCCAGCCGAGGGCCAGCACGGTGTAGATCCGCCGCTTGAGCCCGGTGGCCGCGTCCCGGAGGGCGGCGATGTCGGGGACCAGCCCCACGTAGAAGAAGACCGCGCTGATCGTGAAGTAGGTCGAGATCGCGAACACGTCCCAGAGCAGCGGGGACCGGAACGCCGGCCAGAGGTAGCGCTGGTTGGGATACGGGATCAGCCAGTAGGGCAGCCACATGCGGCCCAGGTGGATCATGGGGAACAGCCCGGCGGTCATGACGGCGAAGATCGTCATGGCCTCGGCGCCCCGGTAGATCGACGTCCGCCACTTCGCCCGGAACAGGTACAGGACCGCCGAGATCAGGGTCCCGGCGTGGCCGATACCGATCCAGAAGACGAAGGTGGTGATGTACATGGCCCACATCTGCGGGTTCCGCTTGCCGGCCATGCCCATGCCGTAGTAGATCTGCAGGATCCAGGCGAAGATCCCGCCGGCCAGCGTCACCGCCACGAACGACATCCAGCCGAAGTAGAGGTTGCCGGGGAACTCGAGCGTGCGGATGACGTCGCGGTTGACGTCGCCGAACGTGCGGCCGACGGTCATCGAGGCCGACCGCGTGTCAACGGTCGGGACCGGCGGCGCGCTCACGCGTGGGACTCCTTGACGACCTTCGGCAGGTACGTGATCGCCGGAGCGCGTGCCCAGCTCGCCCAGCACGTGATACCCCCGCGGCGAGGCCGACAGCTTCGAGACGCGGCTCCGGGGGTCCTTCAGGTCGCCGAAGACGATGGCCTGCGTCGGGCAGGTCTGCTGGCAGGCGGTCATGATCTCGCCGTCCCGCGGGCGGCGCCCCTCGTCCTTCGCGCGGTCCTTGCCGGCGATGACGCGCTGGACGCACATCGTGCACTTCTCCATGACGCCGCGGTCGCGGACGGTGACGTCGGGGTTGAGCGCCAGGGTCATGGGGGCCGGCCACTCGTAGCGATACCAGTTGAACCGCCGCACCATGTAGGGGCAGTTGTTCCCGCAGTACCGGGTCCCGACACACCGGTTGTAGACCTGGCCGTTCAGCCCCTCCTGGGTGTGGTAGGCGGCGAACACGGGGCAGACCGGCTCGCACGGCGCGACCTCGCAGTGCTGGCATAGCATCGGCATGAACCGCGCCCGCGGCGGTCCGCCGGGCCGCGCCGCCGCGCCGTGGCCGGCGTCGGCCCCGTGGCCACGGTCCCACCATCGCTCGACCCGGAGCCAGTGGAGGCTCCGGCCGTAGCTCACCTGCCAGCGACCGACCGCCGCCACCCGGTTGGGACCCGAGGGGGGCATCGGCACGTCGGCGAGCCCGACGATCGGCACGTTGTTCTCCGCCACGCAGGCGACGACGCAGGCCTGGCAGCCGGTGCAGGCGTCGAGGTCGATGGTCATGCCCCAGCGGTGGTTGGGGTACTTGAGGTCGGGGTACATCGACGGGAGATTCGCGTGCTCGGGCGGCTTCCCGCCCTTCTCGGCCTCGATCGCCTCCTTGACGGAGACCGTCTCGATGATCTCCCGCTCGTGGTCGACCTCGGTCACCCCGGCCGGCGAGGCCAGCGCCTCCCGCCGCCCGGTCTTCTCGAGCGTCACGCGGACCGCGAGCCAGCGGGGCCCGCCCGAGGCCGGATCCGGCTCGCCGGGCAGGAGCCCGAGCGGACTCTGGCCGACCGCTCGCGCGAATCGTCCGTACTCGGAGTGGCCGAGGCCGAGCGGGATGGCGACCGCGCCGGGATGCAGGGTATCGGACACGTACACCGGCAGCTCGATCCGCCCGTGAGGCGACACGACGCGGACCACGTCGCCGCCGGCAAGGCCGAGCCGGCGTGCCGCCTCGGCGCCGACCTCGACCCAGGAGTCGTAGACCACCTGGGTGATGGGATCCGGTGTCTCGTGGAGCCACGGCTTGTTGGCGCTCCGCCCGTCGTAGTAGCGCGGCGAGGGCACGACCATGAGCGCCAGTCCCTCGCCGGGTCCGGCCAGGGCCTCCCGCGCACCTCCGAGGCGGAGGCCGGCGGTGAGCTGCACCTTCGCGGCCGGCACCTCGGTGAAGACGCCACCGCGACGGAGCGCCTCCTCCCAGAACTGATCGAACGCCCCCGCCGGGGCCGCGCTCTTCCCGATGCCCTGCCAGGCCTCCCGGAGGTGCTCGGCGAAGGTCTTGGCGCGGAACGGGCCCTTGTCGGAGCCGGGGACCAGGGCGCGCCCCGTGTCCAGGAGCAGGTCTCCGGTCGCCTTGGTCTCGACGCCCGGGAAGACGTGAGACGGGCGGTCCCCGACCAGATCGAGGACGTCCTGCCGCCGCTCCCCGACGACCGGGACCGGGCCCATCGCGGGCTGCATCAGACCCCAGACCCCCTCGCGGGGCGAGTAGTCGCCCCAGGACTCGAGCGGGGTGAGGTCGGGCAGGAGGAGGTGCGCCCGCGCCGCGGTCTCGTCCAGGTGGCTCGACAGGCTGACGACGAACGGCACCTTGGCCAGGGCCTCCGCGAAGCCGGCCCGGGGCGGCAGCGTGAACGCCGGGTTGGCGTCCTTCACGAGGAGGACGGCAATCTCGCCGCCCGCCATCGCCCGGGTCAGCTCGACGAGCTCCGCGTAGCGGCTGGTCCGGCCGAGCGCCGAGTTCGGGCCGAACCGGACCGTCTGGCCGACGTTCCCGAGGGCGTAGTTCAGCGTGTTGATCGCGACCAGCGCGTCCGTCGCCCCCGGCCCGGTGACGGCGACGCCGCCCCCGACGACGAGGCTCGGGGCGCCCTTGGCGAGCGTCTCGGCGATGTGCTTCAGCCGGGCGACCGGGACGCCGCTCTCCTTCGCCGCCGCCTCCAGGTCGACGCCTCGGGCCAGGGTGGCCAGCGCTTCGGCCTCCTTGGGGGGGAGCGCCGGACCCAGCCGCTCCTCGAGGACGATGCGGAGGAGGGCCAGCGCGACGACACCCTCGCTGCCGGGCGTGTTCGCTACCCACTCGTCGGCGTTGCCGGCCGTCATCGAGTAGCGCGGCTCGACGTGGATGACGGTGCCGGTCCGCCCGTTCCGCAGCGCGTGCATCCGGTGGAAGCCCTCCGCATACGCCACCGGCGAGATCCAGGTCTCGAGGTAGTCGGCGCCGAGGGACAGGATCGCCCCCGCCGCCTCGAAGGCGTGGTGAGGGATCGCGTCCAGGCCGAAGACGGCGCGGTTGGCCGCGCGCTCCGCCTCGTGGGCGAACGGCTCGAACGCGATCCGCGGGCGGCCCCCGAGGGCCTTCAGCCAGTCGTCCATCAGGCGGCCGAGGGTGCCGCTCTCGAGCTGGCTGATCATCGCGATCCGCCCGGCACCGGCCTGCCGCGCGGCCCCGAGCTTCTCGACCAGGAGCTTCTCGGCATCGGCGACAGCGATCGGCTTCCACCCACTTCCCTCCCGGAGTCGCGGGCGGGCGATCCGGTCCGGGTCGTAGGTGCCGAGGATCGAGGCCTGACCGCGCGCGCAGAGCGCGCCCCGGCCGACCGGGTGGTCCGGGTTGCCCTCGAGCTTCACGACGCGGCCGTCGCGGTTCCTGGCGAGCGCCCCGCATCCGGCCGGGCATTCCCGGCACACGGTGGCGAAGTAGGTGGCGACGCCGGGCACGAGGTGCGGGGGCGGGACCACGTACGGGAGGATCCGCTCCGGCGCCCGCGTGCACCCGGCGGCGGTCGCGGCGGCCGCCGCGCTCACCCCGACGATCCGGAAGAAGCCCCGGCGATCGAGCCCGTCACTCATCGGTGTCCCTCAGTGGCGTGCTTCGTCCCGGTGGGGAGGGAGGGTGGAACTCTCAGATGGAACGGCGAGGCCACCGCGATGGTGGCCAGGGTAGCCTGCCCGGCGAGCTGCCTCACGCGCACCCGCATCCGCTCCGTCCCCGACCCTCCATCGGCTTCCGGCGGCTCTGGAAATCCGCGGCCCGATCAGGCGCAGACCAGGTGGGCGAAAAACCGCACGGATGATAACAGCGGCGTCGGAACGAGTCAACGAGTTTCTGGCGGACGGATCAGCGGTCAACCGCCGCCGGCGCCGTCGCCAGCGGAATCTCGACGAAGTCCCCTCGCGCCGGCTCCCAGCTGAACGCCCGCGCCTCGCCGGCACGGCCGCCGCTCACGCCGACCACGACGTAGGTTGCGCCCGGGTACGTGGGCTGCCCGTCGACCAGCGCGTTCCGCCGGTCGGTCTCCGAGAAATAGGCCCCGACGTCGACGTGGGAGTGATAGATGACGTGAACGGCCCAGCCCCGCGACTCCAGCCGGCTGATCTCGATGAGGTCTTCGTGCGCCATGTAGTAGGCGGTCCGGGCGTCGCGGGGAAACCGGTCCGGGTCCCGGGCGCGCAAGGCGTCCTGGATGTTCCGGCAGGGGTGGAGCCGCCGCTCGGCCGCGCCGCCGGTCCTGACCAGCACCACGCCGCAGCACTCGGCCGGGTACTCCGCCTCCGCCTGCTTGCGGATGGCGGCCAGCTCCGCGTCGGCCAGGATCACGATCGCCCGATGGCAGGAGCGCCGCCGGCCAGGGCCGGGATGATCGACACCTCGTCCCCCGCCCCGAGCGCGGTGGCCTGCCCCTGGAGCCGGCTGATCTCGTCGCCGTTCACGTAGACGTTGACGTGGTGATGGACCTCGCCGGCGTCGTTGCGGACCAGCCCGCGGAGCCCCTCGAAGCGACGCTCCAGGGTGTCGAGCAGCTCCTTCACGTCGGACGCGTCGAGCTCGACGCGATCCTGGTTGCCGGTGGCCCGCCGGAACGGTGTCGGAATGTACACGCTGACCGCCATGCCCCTACTCTCCTCCGAGGTTGACGCTCAGGTAGCGCTCGCCGGTGTCCGGGAGGACGGTGACCACCACGCGGTCCCGGCCCAGGCGCTCGGCCACCCCGACGGCCGCCCAGACGTTGGCCCCGGCCGACACCCCGACCAGGAGTCCCTCCTCGCGGGTCAGCCGGAGCGCGGTGGCCAGCGCGTCCTCGTCCCGGACCGGCACGATCTCGTCCACCACCGCCCGGTTGAAGACCCCCGGCACGAACGAGGCGCCGATCCCCTGGATCGCGTGCACGCCGAACTTCCCTCCGGCGAGCACCGGCGAGCGGGCCGGCTCGACCGCGACGATCCGGACGCCGCCGACCTTCTCCCGGAGCACTTCGCCGACGCCGGTGATCGTGCCGCCGGTCCCCACACCCGCGACGAACGCGTCGAGCCGTCCCCCGGTCGCCTCCAGGATCTCGAGGGCCGTGGTCCGGCGATGGACCTCGGGGTTCGCGGGATTCTGGAACTGCTGGGGCATGAAGTAGTCGGGATGGGCGCGGCACAGCTCCTGGGCGGCGTGAACGGCCCCCGTCATCCCCTCGATGGCCGGCGTCAGGTGGATCTCGGCGCCGAAGCGGGCCAGCAGGCGCCGGCGCTCCTCGCTCATGTCGTCCGGCATCGTGAGGATGAGGCGATACCCCTTGACCGCCGCCACCATCGCCAGGCCGATCCCGGTGTTGCCGCTGGTCGGCTCGACCACGGTCGCCCCCGGCTCGAGCAGGCCGCGCCGCTCGGCGTCCTCGATCATCGCCAGCGCGATGCGGTCCTTGATGCTGCCGCCCGGGTTCGCCGCCTCCAGCTTGGCCAGCACCGTCGCGCCCCCCGGCTTCGGCAGCCGGCGGAGGCGCACCAGGGGGGTGGCGCCGACCAGGTCGAGGACGCTGTCGGCGATCCGCGGTCGCCCGCGCGGCGCCGCCGCCTTCGTGCCCCCCGTCTCGCGTGTCCCCACCGCTCGCACCGCCTTCCTCAGTTCGGGACCTCCCGCCCACCCCCCAACCCCCCTCCCCCACCCACTGGGGGGAGGGGGGGCCGGAGGCCCCAATTCTTCACACGCTCTCAGATGTGGTACATGGAGCGGCTCGGAGATCGGCGCGCGGCAGCCCGCTCGGCCAGGTCGCCGAACGTCGTCCGGTCGATGACGCCGGCGACGGCGTCGGCCACCTCCCGCCACAGGTCGGCCAGGTCCCGCGCGGCATCGCGCCGGTCCCGGGGCCGCCGCCCCGCCACCTCCACGGGGGTCAGGCTGCCCTCCACCACCCGGAGCACATCACCGACCGACACTTCGCCCGGGTCGCGGACCAGGTGATAACCACCCGCCGAGCCGCGCTTGGAGGCCAGGAAGCCCGCCCGCTTGAGCGCCAGCAGCACCTGCTCGAGGTACCGCTGAGGGATGCCCTGGCGTCGCGCGACGTCCTGGATCGGGACGAGGGCCTGCCCGCCCTCCTGATACCTCAGGGCGAGGTCCAGCATCGCGCGGATGGCATACTCCCCCTTGGCGGAAACTCGCATATTCGGTCGAGAAGGTACTGTACACGCCGCCTCGCGGACCCGTCAAGCAACCGTCAGGAAGCAACCGTCAGGAAGAGCGCATGGATCGGCCCGAGCCGCTCAGTCGCGGCGGAGGCGCGGGTTCAGCTGGTCTTGCAGCCCGTCGCCGAGGAAGTTGAAGCCGAGGACCACGGACAGGATCGCCAGGCCGGGAAACGTCGCCACCCACCAGTACTCGAACTTGGCCTGGCCGGCGGCGATCATGGCGCCCCACTCCGGGGCGGGCGGGACGGCGCCGAGCCCGATGAAGGACAGCGCCGCGGTGAGGATGATCGCGTTCCCGACGTCGAGCGTGGCCTTGACGACGATCGGCGGAAACGCGTTCGGCAGCACGTGGGCCAGCAGGATCCGGCCGGCCGGCAGTCCGAGGGCGCGCGCGGCCACGACGTACTCGTTCGACGCCACCGCCAGCACCTGCCCCCGCATGAGACGGCTGAACTCGGGCCACGAGACCAGCACGATGGCCAGCATGGCGTTCCGGAGCCCGGCGCCGAGGGCGGCGGTGATCGCCATGGCCAGGAGGATCGACGGGAAGGCCAGCACCACGTCCACGACCCGCATGAGGACCTCGTCGAGGCGCCCGCCGGCGTAGCCGGCCACCGCGCCGACGGCCGTGCCGACGACGCTCGCGACCAGGATGACGGCGACCGCGATCGGCATCGTGATGCGCGCCCCGTAGAGGACGCGCGAGAGGTTGTCGCGTCCGGCCTCGTCGGTACCGAAGGGATGCCCCACGCTCGGCGGCTCGAGTCGATTCATGACGTCGAGGTCGAGCGGACTGTAGGGAGCGAGGACCGGTGCCAGGACGGCGACCGCGCTCCAGACCCCCACGATCAGCGCCCCGGCCAGCAGCGCCGCGTTCCGGCGCCGGCGGCCCTTCCCTGCCGCCGGGATCGCCTCCAGCGACGCCGGAACCGCCAGCGACGCCGCGCGGCCCCTCATCGGTCCACCTCGGCGCCAAAGTTGGCCGGCACGCTGAGCGTGGGGGCGGGTCGAGACCCGAGCAGCCCCCGCAGGCCGAAGGCCGTCCGATTGACGCAGGGAGTCGCCGACCGCAGGCGTACTCCGGGTACGCCGAGGATCGGCGACGACCGAGGACGACGGGATGCGACGGGTATCGGGCCGGGGCTCATCGCACCCGGATCCGCGGGTCGAGCACCCCGTAGAGGACGTCGACGACCAGGTTCACGGTGAGGTAGATCACGGCGGTCAGCATCGTGACGCCGAGGATCGCCGGGTAGTCGAGCCGGGTGGACGCCGTGACGGCGTAGCGCCCGATGCCCGGCCAGGCGAACACGGTCTCGGTGAGGACGGCGCCCGACAGCAGGCTGGCGAAGTTCAGCCCGATGATCGTGACCAGGGGGATCATCGCGTTCCGCAGGGCGTGGAGCCCGACGACCGGTCCCTCCCCGAGGCCCTTGGCGCGCGCCGTCCGCACGTAGTCGGCGGCGAGCACCTCGAGCAGGGCGGAGCGGGTCGTGCGCGACACGATGCCCATGATGAACCAGCCGAGGACGAGCGCCGGCAGGACGATGTGCTGGAGCGCCGAGGCGAAGACGTCCGGCTTGCGTGCCAGCAGGCTGTCGACGAGCAGGAAGCCCGTGACCGCCGGCGGGTACGTGAGGTAGGTGTCGATCCGGCCGGGTCCGGGGGCCCACTCGAGGATGTAGTAGAAGACGTAGAGGGCGATGAGGCCGGTCCAGAAGATGGGCGAGGCGGACCCGGTCAGCGCGATGACCCGGGTGGCGTGATCGGGTCCGCGGTTGTGCCGGACGGCGGCCCAGATCCCGAGCGGCACCCCGAAGACCAGGCTGACCAGGAGCGCCGCCAGCGACAGCTCGATGGTGGCCGGGGCGAACTGCGCGAGGTCCCGCAGCACCGGGCGCCGGGTCGTGAACGATTCGCCGAGGTCGCCGCGAGACACGTTGGCGAGGTAGGCCAGGAACTGCTCGGGCAGCGAGCGGTCCAGCCCCCAGCGCTTGACGTAGGCGGCGCGGATCGATGGGTCCTTCGTCGCCTGGTCGCTCAGGACGGTCGCGAGCGGATCGGCCGGGACCATGTGGGCCACCAGGAAGGCGACCAGCACCACCCCGAACAGGGCGATGACGGCCAGGACGAGCCGCCGCGCGAGGTAGGTGAGCAGCATCGGAGGGTCGAGGGCGCCGCCGCCGGGGGCGGCGCCCTCCGGTTAACCAGTCAGCCGGTCAGCGGCTCAGCTTGGCCAGGGTGACGAACCAGATGGGATGGATCGCGTAGCCCTTGATCGCCGGGGTCAGCCCCACATAGGACTTCTGCTGGATCAGGATGATGAAGGGCACGTCCTCCATGACGATCTTGGTGATTTCCTTGTACGCGGCCTCGCGCTTCTTCGGGTCCTGCTCCTTCTTGGCGGTGGCGATCAGGTCCACCACTTTCGGGTTGTCGTACGCCACCCGCTTGGCCGCCGCCCCGCCCTTCTTGTAGAAGGCGTCCGCCCACGGGTCCGGATCCAGGTAGTCCGGCGTCCAGGAGGCCAGCATCAGCTGCGGCTTCCCGGCCCGGTACTCGGCGATCATCACCGAGCGCTCCTTTGGCTCGAGAGTGACCTTGATGCCGGCGGCAGCCAGATCCTGCTGGAGCTTGGCGGCCAGCGGCTCGGTCGGCACGTTGAGCAGCGGCGACGTCCAGTAGTTCATCTTGACGGTGAAGCCGTTGGGCAAGCCGGCGTCGGCCAGGAGCTGCTTGGCTCTGGCCACGTCGCGCTTCCGCACCATGCTCCTGTCCACGCCCAGGATGCCGAGCGGGATCATCGCAGGCGGCTGCTCCCCGGTCCCGCGGATCAGGCCCTTGATGATGCCGTCATAGTCGATGGCGTACGAGACCGCCTGGCGGACCCGCTTGTCGGCGAGCTCCTTCGACACTTCGGCGCTCGTGTTGACGGCCATGTACACCTGGTTCATGGACAGCCCGGAGACCAGCTTGATCTTCGGGCCCTCCTTGAGCTTGGCGACGATGTCCGGGTCGAAGTCGTGGGCGACGTCGGCGTCGCCACGCTCCACCATCTCACGCTGGGTGGTACCGTCCTTGATGTGGCGGAAGACGATCCTCGCGAAGAAGGGCTTGGGACCCCAGTGGGTCGGGTTCCGCTCGAGAACGGCCTCCTCCTTGTTCTTGAACGAGACCAGCCGGTACGGCCCCGAGCCCGCCGAGTTGTTGTTGAGCCACTCGGTCGCCTTGTCCTTGTCCTTGGCATCCTCGGCGTCGGTCCCTCCCTGCGCCATCACCGTCTTCGAGTCGATGATCCCGGTGGGAACGGCGGCCAGCATCGCCAGGAAGCCGGCGTCGGCGGCCGTGAGGACGACCTTGACGGTGGTGTCGTTCACGACCTCGACGTCCTTGACCCCCTCCATGAAGAACGACGGGTTGTCCTTCAGGTGCTTGAGCCGGCGGAACGAGAAGCGCACGTCGGCGGCCGTCAGCGGGTTGCCGGAGGCGAACTTCACGCCCGGCCGGAGGTTGAAGGTGTACGTCAGCCCGTCCTTGGAGACCTCCCACTTCGTCGCGAGCTTCGGCTGGATCTTGGTGAAGTCCGGCGCCTCCACGGTGACCAGCGTGTCGTAGGCGGACTGGTCGAGCATCTGGGAGGTGTACTCGTAGGTCCGGCTGGGGTCGTTGGTGACGTAGTCGTCGATGTCGCGGACGATGATCAGCGTCTCCTGCCGGCTCTGGGCCTGGGCGCTCCCGCCCCACAGCGAGAGCGCGCCCAGGACGGCGAGCGCCAGCGCCAGCGGACCGACGAGCCTCCGGCGTGACCGGGTCAACGGGAACTTCGGCATCGGCGTGCCCTCCTGTCGGTGATGTGTGCGTCGGGGGTTACCGCGTGAAGCGGACGACCGGCGTCCCGGCGAAGGCGACGTCGGCGATCGCCCGAATCCGCCCGACCCGCTCCGGCGCCCATAGTAGCACCACGGCGGTAGCGCTGTCCCGGCGCCCCCCGCCGGGACTTGCGGCCCGCGGCGGAGGCGCCGTACCGTAGCCGCGGGATGCGGCGACCCAGGGATCGCGACTTCGTCGAGACCGCCGAGGGGCTGTTCTTCTGCCTCGTCGGCTATCTGCATCCTCCGGACCGCTATGCGGCCTACCTCAAGTACGTCCCGGCGGCCACCGGCAAGTGGTCCCGGGGGGCGACCTCCTACCACCGGGAGCTCCCCTACTACCACGTTCGCCACGTCGCCCGCACGATCGAGTTCCTGCGGGAGCACCATCCCCGCTACGTCTGGCGGGATCCCACCAGCGACCTGACGTTCTCCTTCGTGCCCCGGGAGGCGGTGGCCACTTACTATCGTCCCGAGGATCGGCTGGCCGAGATCCTCGAGGCCCCCCGGGATCGCCTCGAGGAGGAGGTGGCCGCGCTCGTGGGCCTCCTCACGCGGGCCGCCGGGCTCCCGCCGTCCGCCTTCGGCATCACGGGCTCCGTGCTCCTCCGGCTCCACAACCCAACGTTCTCGGACATCGATCTGCTGGTCTACGGCGCGGAGAACACCGCCCGGGTCAGGGCCGCGGTCGACACGCTGAGGGGCGGCGGCATCGAGGCGCTGCCCGCCGAGCGGCGGGCGCAGTGGCGGGGCGAGATTGCCGAGCGCTTCGGCCTGCCGGCGGACGACGTCGCGTATCTCGAGACGCGGCGGTGGAACTACTTCCTGGTCCAGGACCGCTACGTGTCCATCCACCCCACCCGGACCGACGCCGAGATCCGGGAGGAATACGGCCGCGAGCAGTACCGACCCCGGGGCAGCGCGACCATCGAGGCGACCGTCACCGACGCGACCGAGTCGATCTTCCTGCCCGCCGTCTATCGCGTCGCCGGGGCGGAGTCCGGCGGCGGGCCGGCGCCCGTGGCGGAAGTCGTCTCCTTCGAGGGACTCTACGGTCAGCTCGCCGATCGGGGCGACCGCATCCTGGCCTCCGGCCAGCTCGAGGAGCGCCAGGACGGCGCCTGCCGGCTCGTCGTGGGCTCCGCGGGCCCCCGCGACGGCGGCTTCATCCGCGTCCTCTCCCACCCACCCTCGCCCTGACCCCGCACCCCGGTCGTCCACCAGGCCGAGACCCGAGCAGCCCCCGCAGGCCGAAGGCCGTCCGCCAAAGGCCGAAGGCCGTTCAATCGACGCAGGGTGGCCGCCCACCGGAGGCGTACGCCCTGGTACGTCGAGGATGGGCGCCGCCCGAGGACGACCGTAGGTCGGGACGGACGGGAGGCCCCGGGCCGAGCGCGTCCCGACCGAGATGAAGATCGCGACGGGTATCGGCCCGGTGGTCAGGCGCCGAACATCTCCCGCAGGAGCCGCGCCTCCCACTCCTCCCGCAAGCGGAGATTCCGGACCGACGCCTCGTTGTCCGCGCTGCCGGCGACCTTCACCTGCGGGACCCCGGCCTCGTCCTTCTCGAAGTACCAGTCCATCCCGAGCCGGAGAGCCCGGTCCGTCGCCACCATCGGGAAGCAGACGTTGTGGGGGGCGCCCGGATGGGGGCCGCCGTCGCCGACCCGGGCGTCCAGGGCCCGGGCGATGTGATGACCGGCGATGCGTCCCGACATCGCCGCGGTGTGGGCGGTCTTCGCGTAGGGGGTGTCGGCGGTGTCGCCCAGGGCGTAGATCCGCTCGTCCCGGGGACTGCGGAACGTGCGGGGGTCCACGTCGACCAGGACCTCCCCCAGCTCGGCCTCGGCGACGAAGGGCACCGCCGTGTTGGGGGGCACGACGCTGAGCAGGTCGAAGCCGAGCTTACCCGCCTCGGTCTCGACGATCCGGGCCCCGGGGTCCACGGCCAGCACGCGCGTGAACGGCTCGTAGGCGAGCACCGCCTTGTGAGCCTCGATCGCCCGGAGCAGGCCGGGAGCCAGCGCCACCGGCGGCCTCGAGCGCGACTCGACCAGCGTCACCCTCCCCTTGAGGCGCCGCCGCCTCAGGTGCTCCGCCCACAGGAGCGCGTACTCGTACGGCGCCGGCGCGCACTTGTAGAGGCTCTGCGGCGTGCTCACGACGACGTGACCGCCCCGGAAGGCGCCGATCCGGCGGCGCAGCTCGAGCAGGGGCGCGCCCATGTCGTAGGGGCAGAGGTTGACGTCGGGGCGCTCAGCGAGACCGGGCACGTCCTCGTAGGCCAGGCGCAGGCCCGTGGCCAGCAGGAGCTGGTCGTAGTCCAGGCGCCCGTCGGTCGTGACGAGCTGCCGCCGGTCGCGCTCCACCGCCACCACGGTCGTGTGGACGATGCGCAGGCCGGCGGCCTCGATCCCGCCGTATCCCCGCACGATCCGGTCCAGGGGGATCAGCCCGAAGAGGTACTGGAGGGCGGCCGGCGCGAACACGAAGTAGGAGGCCTGCTCCAGCAGGACGACGTCGGCGTCGGGGACGAGCCGCTTGACCGTGAGGGCCGCGGTGATGCCGCCGAAGGACGCTCCCACCACGACCAGCCGGCGACCCCGGGAGCGTCCCAGGAGATCGGGCCGGCTCCCGGCCGCGGCACGCCCGGACCCCAGCGCGCCCAGCGCGACCGCGCCGGCGGTCAGAAGCGCGCGCCGGGTGAGCCCGACCGGATCGGCCGGGCCCCCCGGCGCTGGCGAGGCGATCGGCGGCGGGGCGGCGCCGCTTACCGCGTCACGACCTCCAGGGACTTCGCGAAGGTCTGACCGCGGGAGTCCTTGACCTCGGCCTTCAGGGTGCCCGGGCCGGACGGGAGGAAGAAGAAGCGGAAGCTCGGATCCGAGCTGTTGGCGATCGTCGTCTCGGCGGTGAGGATCGGCTTGCCGTCGTAGGTCACGGCCACGCTGGTCACGTAGTAGGCCGAGATCGGGTAGAGCTTGATCGGGTGCATCTGGAACCCGGTGTAGTTGGGATGGTTGACGATGAGCTGCAGGCGATTGGGCTCGTTCCGGACGACCGTGTCCGGCACCCGGATCTGCATCTGGCCGATGCGGGCCGCGGCCGCCGCGATGTCGGCGTCCAGCACCGGAAGCGCGGCGCACCCGCCGGCCGCCTTGACCATCTTCACCTGCATGTAGAGCTTGCCGTCGGCGGTCTCCGCGATGGCCCGCACCGGGCTGTGGGTGTCCACCCGCATCTCGGTCTCGAGCGTGGCGAGGCCGGTCTCGCGGGTGAGGTGGAACACCGCCGCCAGCGGCTCCGGGTTCTTGTCGATGACGACGACGATCCGCTTCACGAAGCGCTCCGGCGACTGGGGCGCCGCCGTCTTGATCGAGACCGGGACCGCGCCCGCGTCATCGGGCCGGAAGGGCACGTCGAGCTGGATGACGCCGTTCGGACCCTCATCGATGGGCCGGCTCCCGAACAGGCTCTGCCGGAGCTGCGCCCACTGCTCGGTCTGGAGCTCGGACTGGGCCCAGGCGCTCGCCCCGAGCCCGAGGCTCGCCAGGCCGACCAGCCCCATCACCGCCAGCTTCACGCGTGTTGCTCTCATGAGAGCCTCCTTCACCGAACGATCGGTGGTCTTACGCTAGGCGCTCGACCTGCCAATGTCAAGCTGGCTGGCGGCTGGCGCGGGCACATGGCACCCGGCCAGGACGGCCTCCGCCTCGGCCCCGAGCCGCTCCCCGCACGCCGCCCGGCTCGCGCCGCCGGCGAGGACCGTGCAGATCGGGTGCGCCTCCTCGACGATCGCGCCGGGCGGCGGAACGTCCCGGACGCCGCGCTCCAGCCAGCTGAGCGTGTCGCCGACCGCCACCCGCCGCGGAGCGTAGACGATGGCCTTGCCCCACGTGCCGTCCGGAGCCGTGACGGGCTCGGGCAGGGTGCCCCGGCACGCCGCCAGGTGCAGCGCGAAGGCCGACACCCCGGCGGCCCGGTCCACGAGCTCCATGGACGCGCAGTAGCGAGGATTCACCTCGAGAAGGACCGGCCGCCCCGCGCTCAGGACGAAGTCGAACCCGTTGAGGCCGTGCAGTCCGAACTCCGAGGTCACCGCCTCGGCCAGCCGGCGCACCTCGTCCAGGGCGGCGGGGGGCGCCTCCAGCGGGAGGATGTTGCCGCCGTACAGGAAGCCGCGCGGGCCGCGGAGCTGCTCGGTCCACCCCAGGAGGACGCACCGGCTGCCGTCGGCCACGAAGGCAGCCGACGCCGGCGTACCCTCCACGTGAGCCTGGAGCATCCGACCGGAGGCCAGCGACTCGCCCGTCCAGACCCGGATCCCCACGCCGCCCCCGCCCCGGATCGGCTTGCTGAGCCAGCGCCCGCCCGGGGGCGGCGGCCCTCCGGGAAGAATGGTCTCCGGCACCGCGAAGCCGCGGGCGGCCAGGACGGGAAACAGGCGCGCCGGGTCGCGGACGCGCCGGAGCGTCTCCGGGGCGTTCCCCAGGAGCAGCTTGCCCTTCGCCAGGCGCGCGACCACCCCGGGATGATTCTCCAGCCCCCCGCAGTAGGCGACCGCGTCGTACGCGAGGCCGCGGGCGGCCTCGAGGAGCGCAGCCGCCGAGTACTCGACCCCCCGCTCTCGCAGCGACACGTTGGGGCAGAGCCGCTTCTGGTCGACATCGCCGAAGTGGTCGACGGTGACGACGTCGCAGCCGGCGCGGACGGCCGACTCCGCGACCGCCCGGGTCGTCAGGCCCGCGATCAGGATCCTCACCGGATACCGAACTGGGCCCGGACGGCCTCCGCCCCCGCCACGTACAGGTGGTCGAGGAGCGTGCCGCGCGCCTGGCGCAGCCGCATCGCCTCGACCACGTCCCGGTGTCGGCCGCCCGCGAGCCCATCCGCGATCAGCGCCGCTCCCTGGGCGGCCTCCTTGCACGCTGCGAACCCGCCGAGGCGACGCACCGGCGTCTCGGCGCCGAGCGCCGCCGCCAGCGCCTCGGCGATCGCGGGGACCCGGGCCAGCCGGCCCGACAGCAGGATCTCCCGGGGCGCCGGGACGCTGACGCGGAGGGCGGCGACCATCTTCCCAACCGCCTCGAGGAGCGCGTCCCACGCCACCTTCGCGCGCGGGTCCTCGACGGCCCGTCCGGGGAGCGCCTCCGGGGGCAGATCCGCGTCGCCGGCGACGAACGCCGCTCCCCCGGTGAAGAGCGCCGACTTCCGGACGCTGCCCAGCGCGTAGGCCAGCTCCCCGTCCAGCGTGCCGAGACCCCGATAGCCGAGCCCACCGCTGGTGCCGCCGATGCCGTCAACGACCTGGCCGCGGTCGACCGCGAGCGCCGCCGTGAAGACCCCGCCCAGCTCGACGACGATGAAGCTCGTCTCCCCCGCGGCCAGCGCGAGGCGCCGGGCCTGGTCCCGGATCCCCAGCGCCGCCACGCAGAGCTTGTCGGCGGTGCCCATGTCGACGCGGTTGACCTTGCGGTGCGGCGGCACGGTCGGTAGGTGGATGACCCCGGGCAGCAGCACGGCCGGCAACCGGCGCGCGCGCATGAGCTCGATCATCGCCCGCAGCCCGCCGACCATCTCCGCCTGACCCCGGTCGTCCGGGCGGACGAGGATGAACTGGCCGAGCTGCGCCTCGTCGAGGTCGGCGACCGGGACGAGCGGGAGGCCGTAGCCAGAAGGGGCGGCGATCAGGTCGAGGGGGAGCGCAGCGGTGAGACGCTCGACGAGCAGCCCCGGGGTGCGGGCGGCATCCGCGGCCGCGATGGAGGCCT
This sequence comes from uncultured Candidatus Rokubacteria bacterium, assembly GCA_963708025.1. Lineage (GTDB taxonomy): Bacteria > Methylomirabilota > Methylomirabilia > Rokubacteriales > DASRDR01 > CAVPSB01. The sequence continues at coordinate 52,503 of CAVPSB010000049.1, forward strand.
CCAGGAAGACGCGGTCGTCGTCCAGCCCGCAGAGGTCGAAGCTCAGCGTGCCCGGATCGACCCCGATGACACGCGGCATGCGCGCGGCTACACGGACCGGGCGACGCCGTAGATGATTTCTTCAGCACCTCCCGCCCACCCCCCCAGCCCCCCCTCCCCCACCCACCGGGGGGGAGGGGGGGTGCGGAGCATCGATTCCGTCATTGCTCTCATGCCGACCGGGCGATGCCGTAGATCATTTCGAGGTCCAGCACCTCGTCGTTCCGCTCGAACAGCCGGGCCACGCAGGCCTTGTGGACCTTCATCTTCAGGCTGCCGACCCCGAGGGCACCGAACACCTTCTTGCCCTCCCGATCGGTCGCCTTGTCGGTGGCCTCGATGCCCTCGATGCCGAGCGGCGGCACCGCGTTGACGTCGGCCAGGGCGACCAGCGTCGGGTGCCCGGCCCAGAGGGCGCGGCGGAGCAGGGTCGTTCCCGCCGCCCCGGCGGTGAGGCAGACGTGCGCGCCTTCGAGCGCCCGGGCCACGCCGGCGTCGTCACGGGCCTCGGCGGGCGTCACCTGGACGCCGAAGCGCGCCTCCAGCTCCCTGGCCACGGCGCCGGCCCGGTCGAGCGATCGCGACGTCAGGGTGACCGCCGCGCCCTCCCGGGCGAACAGGACCGCGGCGCGGATGCCGACCGGGCCGGTGCCGGCCAGGATGACCACCCGCTTGCCCTTCAGCTCGACCACCCCGGCCAGCCGCGCCACCGCCGCCGCCGCCGTGGTGTTGCAGCCGTTGGAGTCCATCATGAGGCTCACCCGGAACGGCCCGAAGAAGGCCTTCCGTGCTGCCTCCAGCAACGCCTCGCCCGCCGCGGTGTCGCTCCCCCCGATCCAGGCCGCCGTGTGGCGCAGCTCGGCCGGACCGCGCGTGAAGATGGCGCCGTGGAGCAGCGGCGTCACATCCGCCGGCGCGATGCCCCCGTAGCTCAGCACCTCGTCGGCGCCCGCGTCGTAGGCGACGATCCGGTCGAAGGCGCTCGGGTGCCTGTCGGAGTCGAGCTGCAGGAGGAGCTTCTTCATCGACGGCCTCCAGCCGGAAGGTGGGTGGCGCCGGGTGATCGCGGGTGCCGGGATGGACGCCATTGTACCGCACTCGCGCCCTTGACAGCCCGGCCGGCGCCGCCTACGGTGGGCGCTGGAGGCGTCCATGACCCCCGATTCCATCGTCCGCGCACTGCTCTTCGTCCTGGTCGGGGTCCTCGCGCTGGCCGGGCCCGCCCGCGCCCAGCACTGGGGCCATTCGACGCCCGCGGCCCCGCCGCCGGCGAGCGGCGACCACCAGGGCCACCAGATGGACCACTCCACGGCCGAGTCCGGCCCGGCGATGTTGTGGCAGATGTACATGGACATCGGCATCCAGGCATACCGGCACGGCCTGTGGAGCGAGGCGGAGAAGACGTTCACCTCCGCCGTCAAGGAGGGGCGCACCCTCGGAGCGGCCGATCCGCGGCTGGCAACCAGCCTCAACAACCTGGGCGAGCTGTTCCGGGTTCAGGGCCGGCTGCCGGCCGCCGAGCAGGCGCTGAAGGAGGCGCTGGCGATCCGGGAGAAGGCCCTGGGGCCGGATCATGTCCAGGTGGCCGAGACCGTGAACAACCTCGCGCTCACCGCGCAGGCGCAGGGCCGGTCCATGGAGGCGGAGGGCCTCTATCGACGCGCCATCGCCATCTGGGAGAGGGCCCTGGGGCCCGACGACCCGCGAGTGGCCGTCGGCCTCAACAACCTGGCGATGGCCTACTGGGAGCGACGCGACTACGTCCAGGCCGAGCCGCTCTTCAAGCGGTCGCTGGCGATCCGGGAGAAGCTCCAGGGGTCCGAGCACCCGGAGGTCGCGGTGGCCCTGAGCAATCTCGCCGAGGTGTACCGGGCGGAGCGGCGGTACGCGGAGGCCGAGCCGCTCTACCGGCGGGCCCTCGCCATCCTCGAGAAGGACCCGGGGCCGGACCAGCCCGGCGTCGCGGTCGTCCTCGGCGAGATGGCGGACAGCTACCGCGCCCAGGGACGCCAGGCCGACGCCGACGCGCTCTACCGGCGGGCCCTCGCGATCTGGGAAAAGACGGTCGGCCCCTATCACCCGCGGGTCGCCACCACCCTCAACGGCCTCGCGCTCGTCGAGGAGGCACGGGGCCGCTCCGGCGAGGCCGAGGCGCTCCTCACCCGCGCGCTCCGGATCTACGACGGCCCTGCCGGCGACCTGCCCGAGAGCCGACCCGCCCAGGCCCAGATCCTGGGGAATCTCGCCACGGTCTACCGGGCGCTCGGCAAGCCCGACCAGGCCGCCGCCGCCGAGGCCCGCGCCGCCGCCCTGGCTCTTCCCCGGTAGAGTCGGCGAGGACGTCGCGACCACGGGCGAGGACGCCCCGGCCTCGGCGTCACATGATCAGGGAGTCGACCACCTCGTAGCGGTTCGTCACGACGCTGGCGCCGGTGGCAGCTGAATCACTCCACACCCCGTATGTCCTCGTCGTGCGCTTGCAGACGCAGCTCGGTGGCGAGGGTCCCCCGAGTTGGCTAGCTCCGTCCTCCGCCGGACCTTGCAGATGATGCCCACGTTCTTGCCAACGCGGTCATGCTCGCCTCGTGTTCAGGCCAATCATGAAGTGTCGCGGGATCGAAGTCCGCCCCGTTCGGCCATACGAGAGTGTGAACCTCGGGGTCTACGCAGACGGCGTTGAATAGGCCCACGTCACGCAATGGACCATAGAGCTCACCCTCCAGAACTGGGCGCAAGTCGATCGTGCTCGACAGCCCGTCCCCAGACACGATCCGCAGACGATAGGGTCCGACGATCTCGAAGCCCGTGATCCTGTGAATCGGGTGCCTCATGAGAGCTGCCTCCTTACCGAAGCGGCTCGATCTTGAGAGGCGGACGACCCGCCTGCAGGCGCTCCCACCCATCCAGCAGCTCACTCCGGTGGATCTCCGCCGACGCTTCGACGAGACGTTGCTGCCGCTGCGGCAGTCTGCCAGCGACGAGTTCGCCCCTGCTGCCCACGGCACAGGGGAAGCGGGCCTTGCCTGTGCCATGGGCGAGCCCGGTGGCGCGAGCGTCACCCCGGGCGGTCGCGGCGGGGGCCTTCGAGCTTCACCCGGCCGTGGCGGGACTCCTCGGCGGCGGGTGGCGTGAGGTACCCCCAGCGGAGCGGCTGCTCCTGAACGTAGGTCTTCCCGAGGAGGAGCGCGAGCCGGGCCTTCATCAGCTCCTTGCCGAGGTAGAAGGCGTGCCCGGGATCCTCGACCCCCAGCTGCTCGAAGAGGGCCTGGATGTCGGTCCCCTGGACGAACAGCCGGTGGTTGAAGACGCAGATGGACTCCCGCGTGGTGTAGATCCGGAAGTTCGGGTCGGTGATGGCCGCCTGCAGCGCCCGCAGCTCGGCCTCGGTGGCGTACTTCGGGCGGGCGTCCTTGACCGTGAGCAGGCGGTCGTCGATCTTCTTGGGGACGACGCCCCGCCGGCGGGCGGCATACATGAGCCGCCGGGCCACGTCCACCTCCCGCACGGCGCCGCGCGCCCAGTCGATCACCTCGGTCGTCAGCACGTGGCGGATCCCCAGCTCCTGGCAGAACCCGATCAGGAGCGCGTTGACCCCGGTGGTGTCGGCCTCGGTCAGCTCGGTGACGTTCCCGATCCCCATCAGCATCTCGGCGTCGGGGTGCCGGGCGCGCACCTGGACGTAGCGCTCGAGGGCGGTGGGGAAGCCGAAGTTGATCGGCTCGATGATCGGGTCGACGATGTACGGCCGCCCGATCCGCTCGAGGTGCGCGATGTTCCGGTCGAGGGTGTCCGAGGCCCTGGCCGAAGTCGGGGATGACGACGACCGTGCAGTGCAGCGCCTCGGCGACGTCGAGGTTGGTGCCGTTGACGCTGAGCAGGTAGTCCACCCCGGCCCGGTCGGCGGCCAGGATCTCGCCGGTGTCGAACGTGTCGATGCTGACCGCCATGCCGCGGGCCTTCAGGAGCGCCGATCACCTCGGCCGCGTCCTCGAACTTCCGGTCGAGCGAGCAGCCGAGGTCGATGACGTCCGCCCCGCTCGCCCGGTAGTAGTCGGCCAGGCGGACGACCTCCGCCCGGTCGAGGTACGGGACGTTGTTGATCTCGGCGAAGATCCGGATGTCGTGCCCGCCGTAGTCCTCCCGCAGCGCCGCCTGGCCGAAGTACTCCGGCAGGTCGCGGAGGTCGGCCGGCCCCTTCTCCACCCGGACCCCCGCCCGGTCCTCGAGGACGCGCAGGTCGCCCTCGCAGAGGCCGGGGATCAGGATCCGCTCGACGCCGTCGACCGCTCGGGAGGTGCTTGGCGATCCACGGCGTCGTCATCAGCGCGGCGACCGTGATCCGCATGACCGCGACGTCGTACTCGAAGGCCGGCGCCATGGCCTCGAGTGTCGTGCGCAGCGCCGGGGCCGCCAGCTTGCCGGTGACGAGGAGCCGGTCTTGCGCCATGCCGGCGAGTCGCCTCGACGTCGGCGCGGCGTTCGCGGAGGCCGGGCCGGCGCGACGTCCTCAGGCCGGCTTGTCAGGGCTGCCGCCGCGCACCCACTTGTTGGGGGTCCCCTCCATGGGCTCCCCGGGCTTCGGCCGCCACAGCGACCGTCTCCTCGATCTTCCGGGCCACCGCGAAGTCCCGGTCGGTGATGCCGTTGGAGGAGTGGGTGCGGAGCTTGACCCACACCTTGCCCCAGGTGACCTCGAGGTCCGGGTGATGCCAGGCCGCCTCCGCCACGAAGCCGATGGTGTTGACCAGCGCCAGCGTGGTCAGCCACCCGTCGGTGTTGTACTTGCGGCGGATCCACTTCCCCTCGTACCACCAGTCCGGCAGCTCGTCCTTCAGCCGCTTCTCGATCACGTCGTCGGCCAGAACGGGCAGCTTCTTCTCCTCGGCCATGGTCCACCTCCCGCGATCCGCGGTCTGTCCTATGCGAGTGTCAAAGTGCCGCGTCTCGACCGTGGCAAGCTTGGAAGGCCCCTCCGAGCGGCGGCTTCGCCGCCGCACCCGACGGGGGGGCATCGGGCGGGTCTTCGGACCCCCCCGGAGACTATCCCATCACGACGCCGCCGCCGACGAGGAGGGTCTCGCCCGTGATGAACGACGCCTCCGGTGAGGCGAGGAACACCACGGCCGACGCCAACGTCCGCGGGGGTCCCCCAGCGCCCGAGCGGCGTCGCGCTGCACCACCGCCCGACGCGTCGCGTCATCCGACCTCGTCGAGCCACTCGGTCATGATCCAGCCCGGCGCCACCACGTTCACGCGAACCCGGGGCGCGAACTCGCGCGCCAGGCACCGGCTCATCGCCGCCACGCCGCCCTTCGCCGCCGCGTAGATCGCGGCGGTCGGGTTCCCCATCCCGTGCGCGACGTGGTCCCACGCGACGTTGACGACCACGCCTCCTTCCCGCTCCCGCATCGCCGCCGCCGCGGCGCGCGAGCCGAGCCAGGTCCCCTTGAGGTCCACCGCCATCACGCGGTCCCACTTCGCCTCGTCCGGCCAGCCCGCGGCGTCTCCGGTGAGGATGTCCGCCCCGGCGTTGTTGACCCAGGCGTCGATCCGGCCGAAGGCGGTCAGCACCCCGTCGAGGAGCCGCCGGACGTCGTCCGCGCGGGAGACGTCGGCCGGCAGCGCGACGGCCCGCCGACCCAGATCCCCGATCTCCCCGACCACCGCGTCGGCCAGCTCCCGCGAGCGCGCGTAGTTGACGACGACGTCGCGCCCCGGCCCGCGCGAGCGCCAGGGCGATCCCACGGCCGATCCCCCGGCTCGCGCCTGTCACGACCGCCACCCGGCCCGCCAGGGGACCCACGTCGTCGCGTCCGGTGCTACGGGCGGCGGGCCAGCAGCGCGGTCAGGACGGGGCGGCCCTCGGTGTCCCAGTCGCGCGAGCCGACGCCGCGCCCGACCCACTGCCCGTCCCGGCCCAGGAGGACCACGGTCGGGGTGCCGGTCACGCGGTAGGCCCGGGTGACCGTCCCGTCGGTGTCGAGCAGCACCGGCATGCTGAGCCCGCGCTGCCTCACCCACGTCGGCGACGCGGTCCGGCGGCTCCGCGATGTTGATCGCCCACATCGTCAGCCCCTGCGGGCCCGAGCTCCCGGTGCAGCGTCTCCATGGACGAGGGCAACTCCCTCGTGCAGTGCGGTCACCAGGTCGCCCAGAAGTAGAGGAACGCCACCCGACCCTGGAGGTCCTCCAGGCGGTGCGCCGGCCGTCGAGCCCGGGGAGCGCCAGCGCCGGCGGCTCGCCCGACAGCGGTCGCAGCCCGAAGTCCTGAGGAGCCAGGCGACCGAGCCGGACTCGGCGCCGGCGGCGGTGGCCGCCCAGAGGCCCACCGCGATCAGCCCGCCCAGGACCCATCTCCGCATGCTCGACTCCTCCGGATGCGCAGCCGGCCGTCACCGGGCGTCGCGGACGCCGCCGAGGCCGCGCAGCGGAAGCCCAGGTCCCCGATGCGCCGGTACATGTGGTCGGCGGTGGCCCGGTAGGTCGTCCGCGCGTACCGCGCCCCAGTAGTACCAGCTTCCCCCGCGGTTCACGCGGGCCCCCCGGGCCTCGAGGTCCTCCCGGCCGTCGGCCGCGTCGTAGGGATACGGCCGGTAGAGGGAGGAGGTCCACTCCCAGACGTTGCCGGCCATGTCGAGCGCCCCGTAGGGCGACGCGCCCGCCGGGTAGCTGCCCGACCGCGGTGGTGCCGGCCGTGTATCCCGCGTTCGCCCGGTCGGGGTCCCGAACCGGTCGCCCCACGGGTAGCGCCGGCCGTCCACGCCGCGGGCCGCCTTCTCCCACTCCGCCTCGGTCGGCAGCCGCTTGCCGGCCCACCGGCAGTACGTCACCGCCTGCCGCCAGCTGACGACGGCCACGGGGTGCTCCGACCTCGCGGGGTCGTCGACCCCGGTACCGGTCGAGACCGTGCAGGCCCCGCCGCGACACAGCGGGGGTAGCGGGCGTTCGTCACCTCGACCCGGTCGATCTGGAACGCCCCGACGAAGACGCGCCCCGTCAGGCGCTCGTCGTCGTCCGCGTCGGCATCGTCGGCTCCCATGACGAACTCGCCGGCCGGCACCGGGACCATCTCCACCTCGTCCCGGCCCGGCATCGCCGGGCTCGGGGTGACGGCCAGGAGCCACGCGCCCAGGAGCCACGCGCCCACGCGCGCCACTCCGCCAGGGCCGCTCACTGCCCTGCCCTCGGAGCAGCGGCGTCTTTCATGGGCGGGTGGGACCGGGCCGCGACCCGAGCAGCCCGCGGACGCAGGCGAGCGGCGAACCTCCGGGCCGAGACCCGAGCAGCCCGAGGACGCAGGCGAGCGGCCTGCCCCGGGCCGGCCGCGGGTCGAGACCCGAGCAGTCCGAGGACGCAGGGAGGAGGCGGCCCGAGGCGTGTGCCGCACACGTTGAGGGCCGCCGACGACCGAGGACGAAGGAATGCGACGGGGATCGGCCCGCCGCCGGCCCGGGGCCGAGGCGGGTGCCGCATCCGTTGAGGGCGCTCCTGCCTCGCCGAGGACGACGGGATGCGACGGGTCTCGGCCCGGAGGCGACGGGCCCCGGCCCGAGCCACTCAGCGCCATCGCGCTTGTCCCCCCGCCTCGCCCACACTATAATCCCGGCCGATGCGCCTCCTCATCAGCGTCGTGGAGGCCGCCGAGGCGATCGAGGCGGCGGCGTCCGGCGCCGACATCGTCGACGTCAAGGACCCGACGACCGGGGCGCTCGGCGCGGCGGCGCCCGGCGTGGTCGGCGGGTCCGCGCCGCGACGCCGGCTGCACCTGCCGGTCAGCGTCGCCCTCGGCGACGGGCCGTTCGAGGCGGCGGCCGTGGCCCGGGCGGCGCTGGCCGTCGCCGGGCGGGGCGCCGCGTTCGTCAAGCTCGGCCTGCGGGACACCGCCGCCGACCGCGCGCGCGACACCTTGCGGACCGTGCGGGCCGCCCTGCCGGCCGGACGTCGCGCTCATCGTCGCCGGCGTTCGCCGACTTCGACCGGGCCCACGCGCCCCACCCGCTCGACGTGCCCGGCGCTGGCACGGGAAGCAGGCGCCCAGGGCGCGCTCCTCGACACCGCGGTCAAGGACGGCCGGGGCCTCTTCCACTGGCTGGACGAGCGCCAGCTCCGGGCGCTTCGTCGCCGCCTGCCGCGAGCCACGGCCTGCTCTCGGCGCTGGCCGGGTCGCTGGCGGCGGCCGACCTGCCCCGACTCGTCCCGATCGGCCCGGACATCGTCGGCGTGCGCGGCGCCGCCTGCGTCGGCGACCGCGTCCGGGGCCGCGTGAGCGGCGACCGCGTCCGGGCGCTGGGCTCGCGCGCTCCAGCCGGCTCAGACCACCTCGGTGCCGTAGGTCGTCCCCGTCTCGAGCAGCCGGACCAGGCGAGCCGGGTGGCGGCCGTTCACGATCCAGCACGGCATCCGCGGCGGCAGCGTCCGCGCGAGGTGGCCGTCGACGACGCCCCGAAGCCTCCGGCGCCCGGCCCGCGGCACGAGCCGCCGGAGCTGGCCGAGCGCCAGGAAGCCGTCAACGTCCTTGACGAGGACGAAGCGACGGGCGCCCACGGCTCCGGCCACCCAGGCCCCGATGGAGTCCGAGGTCACCTTCCAGGAGCGCGGCAGCGGATCCTCCCGCAAGAGCCAGGACGACGGGGCGAGGACGTTCAGGCGACCCGCCCGGACCTCGCGCCGCCCGCGCACGACCGCCGCCCGGCCGGCGAGGCGGGCCAGGACGTAGGCGTACTGGTCCATCGCCAGGATCGCCATCCAGTGAGCCGCCGCGTCGCCGAGGCCCAGGCGCCGGTCGGCGCGGCGAACCTGGTCGGCGAACTCGCCGCCGCCGGGCACCACCAGGAGGACGCGGGTCCGCGCCAGCCCGGCGAGGGCCCGCATCAGCCGCCGCAGCGCCGCCGGCCGCCGGCTCAGGCTTCCGCCGACCTTCAGCACCGCGTCAGGCGTGGCCACGATCCAGGAGGAGCCACGCGACCGCGACGGCCGGGGCGGCGCTGCCGACGTCCACCCCGAGCAGCCCCGAGAGATCGCAGGAAGGGAGCCCACGGGCGGCGGCCGCTCGGTGGGCCAGGAACGCGCCCTGCCCGGTGGCGATGACCCGGGCCAGCGGCGCGATGCACGGCGCCAAGCGCGACAGCGCCGCCGCGATCTCCCGGACCTGCGCGTCGGCCACCGCGGCGGCGATCGCCTCGATCTCCGCGCGGGTGAGCATCTCGACGTCGGCGCAGACGACCCGGGCCAGCCGCTCGGCGGCGAACTCGGGGGTGGCCGGACGGCCGTCGGGGGTCGGGCAGGTGTATTCCGCCGGCGCCAGGTCGCCGCGCAGGAGGTGGGCGTCCCCGCTGACGGCGAAGTACTCCGCGGCGACGGGACACTCACCGTCCCACAGGGGGACCCGGGACACGATGGCGGCGACGTTGGTGCGGAGCGCCCCCGTGTAGACGAGCTCCCCGGCCAGGAGCCGCTCGGGATCGGTGCGACCCCGCGCGGCGACGCGGCCGTCCCGGATCGGGATCAGGTCCGCCGTCGTGCTCCCGACGTCGACGAGGAGGCCGTCCTTCGCGTGGCGCGCGACGAGGGTCGCCGTCGCCATCCAGTTGGATGCCGCGACCTCGAGCGGGCGGGCGCGCGCCGCGTCCACGTCGAGGAAGCCGGCGGCCGTCGTGAAGACGGAGACGCCGCCGGCCACGCGCGAGACGGCGTCCAGCACGACGCCCACCCCTTCGCGCTTGGTGCGGAAGGCGTCGGACAGCTCGGCGGTCATCGTGACCGCCGTAGCGTCGGCGGGCCCGAGCTCGGCTCCCATCGCCCGGAGCAGTTCGGGCAGCGCGTCCTTCTCCCGCCAGATCTCGAAGGGACGGCTCAAGACCCGCACGCGAGGGCCGCCCGGGCCGGTCTCCACCCGGGCGGCCTTGACGTTGGCGCCCCCGACGTCCCAGCCGACGACCGCGTCCACGGGCGCCGTGACCTCCGGACGCCCTACCGCATCGGCGCGGGTACCGCCGAGGAGTGATGGTCCACGATGAGCCAGCCCTTGTCCCCCTTCACGTAGACGAAGCTGTAGCGGGCCGGGATGGCCTTGGTCTCCCCGTCCTTCACGTACGAGAACGTGTAGTAGCCGCTGTTGATCGCGGTGGTGCCGTACACGCGAATCAGCTGCTCTCCGAAGCTGACCTTGTGCCCCGGCAGCGCCTTGAAGGCCGCCACGAAGTACTCCCGGAGCGCAACCGGTCCCTGGCGAATGGTCGGCGACAGCGTCCCCCACAAGACGGCATCCGGGGCGTCGAGGCCGAGGATGGGGTCGGGGTCGTCGTCGACGAACAGCTCCGTCCACTTGGCAACGGCCGCCGCGACCTCCTCGCGGGCTTGCGCCCAGGCCACGTGGCCATGGGCGAGCACGAGCAGCGACAGAACCAGGACGACGAGCCGTGAGCTCTTCATGGGATCTCCTCCTGTGGCGCGTTGGGTGGTGCGGACCGCGTGGTACGATTGGGGCCGCGATGCGGATCGTCCCCGTGCTCGACCTCAAGGGCGGCGTGGCCGTCCACGCCGTGCGGGGCCAGCGGGACGCCTACGCGCCGGTCCGGAGCACGCTGGCAGCCTCGGCCGACCCGGTGGAGCTGGCGCGCGCGTTCCGGACCGCGCTCGGCGCCGACGCCTGCTACGTCGCCGACCTGGACGCCATCACCGGTCGCGGCGATCACGGCCCGGCGATCCGGGCCATCGCCGGGCTCGGCCTGACGGTGTGGCTCGATGCCGGCGTGGCGACCGCCACCGACGCCGAGCGCGCGATCGGACAGGGCGCCGGCCGCGTGATCGTCGGGACGGAGACGCTGGCCGACGTGAAGGAGCTTCCCGCCATCGTCGCCGCTGCCCGTCGCGTTCACGCCGACGTCATCCTGAGCCTCGACCTCCAGGACGGCCGCCTGCTGGGACGGTCGCCGGCCGTCGCGAGTCTCGACCCCGTCGAGCTCGCATCCTTGGCCTGGGGGGCGGGCATCCGCGCCTTCATCGTGCTCGACCTGGCCCGGGTCGGCGCCGGCTCCGGTGTCGCGACGGGCGCCGCCGGCCGGCTGCGACAGGCGCTCCCCGACGCGGAGATCGCCGTCGGGGGCGGCGTCCGGAGCGCGAGCGACCTCCGCGAGCTGGACCGCGCCGGCTTCGACGCGGCGCTGGTGGCCACCGCGCTCCACACGGGCGCGATCACCGCCGACGACCTGTCTCGCTAGCCCCAAGTCGAAGCAGGGCGCGTCACGCTTGGCGCGAGACAAGCCGTGAAAAGCCTCCGAGCGGCGGCCCAAAGGCCGAAGGCCGTCCATCAGCCGCCGCAACGACGGGGGGGCATCGGGGGGGTCTTCCGAGACCCCCCCGAATGATCTAGCCTGTCCCATCACCGACTGACCTTTCCTACCGGTCCTGGTGTTCCAGCCGGGCGGTCAGCCAGGCCGCCAGCGTCGTGCCAGCGCGGGGCCGGCCGTCCTGGATCTCGCCCCGGATCTCCCCGACCGTCCCGCCCCGCTCGGCGAAGACGTCGTGCTTGTGGATGGTCTCCATGTTGACCTGGCGCGCGTGGACGTACGCGTTGGCCGACAGGTCCGGGTACATCGCGACGACGTTGCCCAACATCTCCCGGACCGCGTCCTCGACGAAGCGGGGGTGCCGGTGGGCCTTCTCGACGACGAACAGCTCGTCGGGTCGCTTGAGCAGATCGTAAGTCTCCGAGCTCATCGAAGCCTCCACGATCTCCACCAGGTCCTCGGCCCGCACCGTCGCGTCGGTCCCCACCAGGAGCCGCCCGCGCCCCCGCTGGTTGTGCGTGGCCAGCGGAACCAGCTCCAGCACCCGGTCGGCCAGGCTCTTCTCGATGCCGCTCTCGATAAGGCGCTCGCGCGCGTGGGCCCGGACCATGTCCTGCGCGCACGGACACGCCATCATCCCCTCCGCCTCCACCCCCACCAGCCGGACGCAGCGGTCGGGGACGGCCGCGGCGATGCCGATCAGGGTGTACAGCTCCTGGGAGGGCTTCCCGGACAGGGGCGCCCGTCGCGTCAGGGGGAAGTGCGCCCGGATCTCCACGTCCACCCGGCGCGCCCGGTGTCCGAGCACGAGCTGGCGCGCGATGCGCTCGGCCAGCGACTCGACGACCGGGGACTCGAGCCCGCCGATCTCCTCGAGAACCTCCTCCACGGTGTCACTGAATCGCGACATGTGGGCGCCTTTCTGGGCGGCGGGCAGCTCCACCGACAGGTCCAGGGTCGCGTGGAAGAGGGTGCCGCCGTCGGTCAGGCGGATCACCCGGTGAAGACCGGTGACGCCGACGCGGTCGAGGCGGAGCGACGCCAGGGGCTGCTCCTGCTGCACGTCCCGCTCCAGGCGGGCGGTGAGCCCGCGCTCCACCCGCACGACGCCGTTGTTCCCCCGGAGGTCGGCCAGCAGCTCGGCCACCGTCCGGCCCAGCCCCGGGTGGACGAGGTCGGGCGCGATGTCGTTCAGCGGGACCAGGACGAACCCGCGCTCGGCGATCAGCGGGTGCGGGATCCGGAGCGACTCGGACTTGATGACCTGGCTGTCGTAGAACAGGATGTCGAGGTCGATCAGCCGGGGGCCGTAGCGCTCGGTCTGGTGTCGGCCCATGCGCTGCTCGATGCGCTTGAGGACGGTCAGCAGCTCGTCGGGCGCCAGGGCCGTGACGCCCTTCAGCGCCATGTTCAGGAACCGGGGCTGGTCGGTCACGTAGGCCGGCTCGGTCTCGTAGACCGGCGACAGGCGCTCCACGTGCACGTGCGCGCGCAGGCTCTGGATCGCCTCGACCAGGTTGGCCTGGCGATCCCCCAGGTTCGAGCCGAGCCCGAAGTAGACGATGTGCTGGCTGGCCATCGTGCGCTCCCCGATCAACCAGCGTCCCGGTAGAAGGCTCGCTGCCCGAACGACTCCTCCACCTCCACCTCCAGCGCCGTCATGCCGGCGGGCAGCCTCTCCCCGAGGTGTTCGCGCAGCTCCCGGGCGATCCACCGCGCCAGCATCTCGGCGGTGGTGTTGGGGACCGGGAGCAGGACGACGTCGCTGGCCGGGAACACGTACCGCCGATCCTTGTACGTCGCCTGCACGTGGTCGCCCTGCCGCTCGATCCGGATCAGCCGGCTCTCCGCGGGCAGCAGCATCTTGTGGTCGAGTCGGTCCACCACCGCCCGAAGCGCCCGCTTGAGCCGGGTGAAGTCGAAGACGTACGCGTTCTCGTCGAGCGTGCCCTCGACCCCGGCGGCGGCGCGGTAATTGTGGCCGTGGAGCGACTCGCACTCGTGGCCGTCGTAGGTGATGAAGTGCCCGGCGCAGAAGACCGTGTAGTCCTTCTCGACCCGGACGCGATAGCCGCTCACGCCCGCACCCCCGCCAGGCCGGAGAGCAGCCAGACGAACAGCGCCGCCGTCACCAGGTCGGCCGAGGCGCCGGGGTTGAGGCGGTTGCCGTCCCGTCGGAGGTCCCGATCGAGCCGGCGGGCGGCGGCCTGTCCCCGCGCCGTGTGGAGGCCCCCGGCCCGCAGCACGGCCCGCGCCCGGGTCGCGACGGCGGCCGCCGCCTCCGACCCGGCCTTGCGCGCGATCAGGCTGTCGGGGGCGCGAGCGAGCACCTCCAGGTGGGCCTGGCCGATCGCGTCGAGCACCGAGAGCCGGCGTCGCACCGCCCGCCGCAGCGCCGGCAGGGCCACGCCGAAGGTGACCGCGAAGTCGCGCGTATACTCCGCGGCGATCACGTCCCGGTGAGCCGCGAGCCCCATCGCCTCGCGCAGCGTGACGGCCGGGGGATGCCGGACGTCGGCCACGCGGCTCCGTCCCAGCCCTCCGGGCCCGGCCCGCCGGATCGCCGCGTAGGCCCACCGCGCGTCGGCGACGCTCAGGCCCCGCAAGAGCCGCCCCAGGCGGCGACGCAGGCCGCCCGGCCCGGGGGACCGCCACGCCGCGGCGATCGGCGCCAGGAGGAGCGCGACGCCGAGGTTGGTGTTGGTGCCGGTCACCCGCCGGGTGGCCGCCACCGCCCGGTACACGGCCCGCCCGACCCGGCCCGGGCCGGCGGCGGCGACGGCCGGCCCGATGGCCAGGGCGCTCAGCGCGAAGTCCTCGAACGCCGCGTCGGCGAACCGCCGGGTGGGCGTCACGTTGCCGACCTTCTCGGCGCTGACCTCCAGGAGGCAGGCCAGGGTCGCGGCCAGCCCGATCGCGGCGTCCGGGCCCCGCCCGGGCCTTCGACGCCTCCGCGGACCGCCCGCCTCACGGCCGGAGCGCCTCATCGCTCGCCCGCCTGGTGGCGGCCACCGCGTGGTCGGCGATGACCCCGGCGACGTCGATCGGGGTCGTGCGCTGGAGCCCGTGCCATCCCGGGATCCCGTTGACCTCGATCACGAACGGGCGGCCATCCTCGGTCCGCAGGAGGTCGACGCCCGCGTAGTCGGCCTCGAGAAGCCTCGCCGCCCGGCGGCTCAACGCGGCCAGCGCGGCGGGCAGCTCCAGCGGCTCGACACGGGCGCCCTGGGCCACGTTCGTCTTCCACCCCGGGCCCCGCCGGACCATCGCCGCGACCACCCGCCCCCCCACCAGGAAGGCGCGGATGTCCTCGCCCCCGTGGGGGACGAACTCCTGGAGGTAGAAGACCGAGCGGGTCAGCTCCAGGGCGCGGAAGGTCCGGTAGGCGAGATCGACGTCCGAGACCCGGACCATCCCCCGGCCCTCGGAGCCGAAGAGCGGCTTCACCACCACGTCCCGTCCCAGGTCGTCGAAGGCCGCCAGGGCGTCGTCGAAGCGCTCGCACACCCGCGTCCGCGGCGTCGGGACGCCAGCGTCCTCGAGGAGCGTCGAGGTGAAGTACTTGTCGACGCTCCGCTCGATGCAGCGCGCCGAGTTGATCACGGGGACGCCGAGGCGCGCCAGCCGGTGCAGCGCGTCCACTCGGAAGATCACCTGCTCGAGCGAGCCGCCGGGGATGGCCCGGACGATCACCGCGGCGCACTCGTCGAGGGCGAGCCCGCCGGCCGACAGCCGGGGCCGCTCGCCCAGCCGGGCGGCCAGGGCTGTCACCGGCACGACCACCGGCTCGACGCCCCGCGCGAGGAGGGCGGCCTCCAGCCGGCCTTCGTGCCAGCCGGGCCGGGACCCGAGAATGGCGATCTTCATCCCACACCCAGGGACGCTCGCAGCACGTCGGCGTTGAGACGACCGGCCCGGGCGACCCGGCCGGTCGTGAGGTTGTTGAGCGTGACCTCGGCGGGGCTGAAGAGCCCGCGGTCGATCTTGTAGAACTGGTTGTCGTAGCGCTTGAAGATCTCGTAGAAGGGCGTCCCGTAGTCGGCCGACGAGGACGCGGGCAGCTGCTCGACGAGGGCGGCCAGCGCCGCGTCGTCGGCCCGGAGGGTGAAGTAGGCCCGGGTGCCGTAAAGGATGCAGTCGTTGGTCCACCCGATCGCGCGCAGGTCGTTCTTGGCGACCGGGGCCAGCGGACAGATGCCGAGCCCGCTCCGAACCTGGTGGACGTCGAACGCCAGCTCGACCATCTTGTGGAGCCCGGTCTCGACCGAGCGCGCCGCGACCTGGACGCAGCCGGCCACGCTCGCGGTCGGGGCGATGAGGAGCGTCAGCCGGGCCGGATCCAGCCGGCACCGCTCGGCGACGTGGGCGGCCACGGCCTCGCCGGGCAGGGTCCGACCCTCCAGCACGAGCGCCGCGCTGTCGGAGGCCTCGGCGTAGTCGATCTTGCCGAACAGCTCGCGCTCGACCCGGGCCAGCGCCCGGGCCGGCCCCGAGCCCATCGCGAAGTACCCCGGGGGATCGATCGCCCAGCCGGCGTACTGGGACGCCAGGCACGCCGCCACCGGGTGGTCGGTCTCGACCTGAACGGCCGGCAGCCACAGGTCGCCGACCTCGGCCGTGGTGAACGAGACCGCGCCCAGGCCGCCGAGGCAGACCTCGGCCAGCCGCCGTCCCGCCTCCAGCCCGCCCTCCGCCTCGACACCGCAGTCGATGACGCGCGCCCCGTTGCCGAGGCGCGTGACCCGGATCCGGAGGCGCTCCGCCTCGGCCGCCATCGCGTCGGCCAGGCCCAGGGCGCGGCGGTTCAAGGCGAGGTCCATACCAGGATCTCCGGGGCCGCCCTGGTCCCGCTGCTCGGGGGCCACACGAAGCACCTCAACCCGACGTCCATACAAGGATCTCCCCCTTCCCCAGCTCCGTGAAGTCGCCCGAGTAGCGGCGATACCGCCCGGCGCCGCCGTCGGGCACGTCGAGACCCCGTCCGCGGAGCTCTCGGACGTACAGCGGCAGCCACGGCGGCCGGTACTCGCAGTCGAACTTGAACGTCGGCAGGAGGGCGATCGGACCCTCCCCCCGCTGGTAGGCCACGATCGTACCCCGCTTCATCCCGGCACCCGCCCGGATGCCGAGCCGGCCGAGCACGAAAAGGCTGCCGGCCAGCATCGACACGCCCGCGAAGTCGCCGGCGTCCCCGCCGACGGCGATGAGGCCGCGCCGCATCGCGCACCCGGCCTCGTTGCCGGCGGAGCCCCGGACCAGGATCGTCCCCCCGCGCATTCCCTTCGGACTGCCTCGGTACGCCGCGCCCAGCAGGTGGCCGGCCCATCCGCCCACCACGATCGTGCCGCCGCGCATCTCGGCGCCGGTCCAGTCCCCGGCATTTCCGTGGACCTCGATCTCCCCGCCCCGCATCTCGGCGCCCAGGTGCATGCCGGCATCGCCCCGCACCTCGAGCCGGCCCCGGGTCATGCCCTTGCCGAGGTACTTGACTCGCGAGCAGTCTCCCTCGAGCCGGATCGTCTCGTCGACGTCCCCCCGAACCGTGAAGAAGTCCCCGAGCGTCGCAGCCACGTTGCCGTGGAAGACGGGCAGCCGCTCGACCTCGGCCCGGGTGCGGCCGGCGAAGGTGTCGGGAGTGATCGACTCCGCCTCCAGGGGCACGGTCAGCGTCGCGGTCGGGGTCAGCGTGATCACGCCCAGACCTGGCAGTCAGCGCCGCGATTGCGGGCCGGCGTGCAAGAAACGACGGCGTCGTCCCCGAGGAGCGCTCCCAGCTCCTCGGCGAGACCCGCGGCCGCCGACTCTCCCCGCACCAGCGCGAACACCGTCGGCCCCCACGAGCTCTGCCCCACGCCCGCCGCCCCCCGCTTCAGCGCCAGCTCGGCGGCGCGCTTCCCGGTGGGGCTCGCGTAGACGCCGCCCTGGTACGGGGCGAAGTGCTCCCCGACCAGGAGCTGGATCTCGGTGATCGCCTCCCCGAACCCCAACACGTCGTCGGTCATCACGGCCGGCGCCACCCTCATCAGGGTCAGCCGGCAGATCCGGCCCACCGCATCCCCACTCATCGGGGGGAGCGTCCGGAACACCCGCTCCTCCGGCGATCCACTCAGCCCCTGAGCCTCGAGCGGCGTCGCGAGAACGAAGCGCCAGTCGTCGGGAATCGGATGCCGGAAGATCACCGGCGGCAGCGCCTCGTCCGGCGGCGGCTCGGTCCCGGGTGTCCCGCGCGGGCCGCTCGGCTGGCCGGCGTCCACGGCAAACCCGCCGTGCTCGAACAGCGCGATCCCGACTCCCGACCGCCGCCCCCGCCCGGCGAGCAAGGCCAGCTCCCGGACGGACAGGGGCCGGCCGAGGACCCGGGACGCCGCCAGGCCCACGGCCAGGCGGAGCTGGGTTCCCGAGCCCAGACCCGCGTGGCGCGGTATCGTCTCGAGGACCCGGACGGTGACAGCCCCCGCCGCCGGGAGGTCGCGGCCCAGCTCCGCGAGCAGGGCGCGGGCCTCGTCCGGCGGCGCGCCCGGCGCCTCCGCGGCGGCCGCCGGTCGCGCCTCGACCACGGTCCGCGGTCGCTCGATGGCCACGCCGAGGGAGCCGAACAGCCTCCCGCAATCGCCGTTGAGGTCGATGAACCCCAGGTGCAGCCGTGCCCCCGTCCCGACGACGACCCTCATCCGGCAGACTCCCGCGGCGTCTTCCCGGCGATGTAGGCCCGGATGAACGCCATGGCGTCCCGCTCGTCCGGTCCCCCGGTCTTCTCCACCAGGACGTCGAGCCGGTCCAGATCGCCCAGCACCTCCTCGCGGGGCAGGCGGTGGATCCGGGAGGCCAGGATGCTGGCCTCCACCACCGCGTGCTTGGCCCGGCACAGCCCGGCGAACGGCCGGGCCTCCCCCGTCCCGACGACCCGGGTCACCACGTCCGCCCGCCCGCCGCCCTGGCCCGTCGCCGCCGGAAGCCCGACCGCCTCGACGGCCACCTCCCGCCAGTGGCAGACGTCCCGGAGCACCGCCCCGCGGACGTGCCGCGCCGGCACCCACGGGAGCGGCTCGTGGGAGAGCGCGCTCTTGACGAAGTGCAGGACGTTGTCCGTCACGTTGACCACCGCCGCCCGCGACGCCACGAGGTTCCGGTACGTCCGCGTGTTCAGGAACGGTCGGATCGTGATGGTCGCCTCGTCCCAGACGACGCCCATGGCCGCGAAGTTCGGCTGGCCCGCCGGGTCCAGGGTCGTCACGACGGTCTCGATGATCACCGGGGTGGATCGGACCCGAGCACGTGGTGGAGGCGCACCTGGTACTGCCCGAGCTTGCCGCCGTAGTTGCCGGCCGAGATCCGCACGATGCCCGGCCGGCACGCCGCCCGGACACCGGCCCGGGTCGCCGCCTCCACCGAGGCGAGGTCGAGTCCGTCGATCACGATCTCGTACACCGCGTTCACGCCCTCCGGCAGCTCGGTCCGGCTGTGCGCCCGCAAGGTCGGGCAGTAGGCGTCGTTGGTCGATGCCCGCAGCGCCTTGTACCGGGAGCCGACCTTGCTGCCGCTCCGGACGACGCCGCCCGGGAAGGGCACGATCACGCCCGGGACCCGCCGGATGGCCTCGACGGCCGCCTCGGCCGCCGCCAGGGCCGCCGCCTGGTCCACGCCGAGCAGCAGGAAATTCCCCCCCGCCACCGCCCGCTGCACGGCGAAGGTCTCCTCGCAGAGGAACTCGCCGTCCATCACCGGCACCCGCCAGTAGCGGCGGCCGCCGAGCTTCTTGCTCGCCTGGAACCCGTCGCCGAAGAACCGGAGCGAGCCCCCGACCTTGACGGTCTCCTCGCCGGCGGGGAGCCCGTCGAAGCACGCCGTGGTCGGGCACGTCATCACGCACTGGCCGACCCGGTTCAGCAGCGCCTTCCCGAGCGCCGCCGTGGTGAAGCCGAAGAAGAGGAGGCTGGCCCCCGGCCGGCCGTCGGGGGTCCGTTCGGGCTCGAGCTCCGCTTCGATCCCGGCCTCGGCGTCACAGCCGATGACCGAGGTGGCGTAGCCGGTGGCCACCGATGCCGCCGTGCGGGCCCAGGCGCGGGTCTCGGCGGTGACGATCACGCGCGCCGCCCGCATCTTGAACGCCTCGGCGAAGGTGTCCTCGATCTCGACGCCGTTCAGCGTCACGCCGCGCCGCCTCCCGCCGGCCGGCGGCTCGGCGCGTGAGGGGTCGTCACGCGCTCCGGGTGCGGCAGGTAGTCGAGCTCGACCGGGTAGTTCTCGAACTCGATCGTGTAGAAGTCGGCGAACCACTTCCGGACCTCGGGGACGAGGGCCGGGTCGTAAGCCGGCTCGACGTAGAACGTCCGTCCGTCCACGGTCCGGCGGATCTCGCCGTCCTCGATGACCACGTCGCCCGCCTTGACGAGGTAGCGGGGCGCCGCGAACGTCTGCTCCCAGTCGGCCTTGACGTCGAGGATCGCGATGTCGGCGTCGGCGCCGGGCCCCAGATGGCCCTTGCTGGACAGCCCGAGCAGCCGCGCGGGCGCGGCCCGCGTGATGGTGACGATCTCGGCGAGCGTGTACTCGCGATCCAGCTCGGGCAGGCGCGTCCCGGCGAGGGCCTTCTGGTTGACGCCCCGCATGGCTTCTTTCCGGAACTCGCCGGTCCATGAGGAGCCGGATGATCCGCGGGTACGCGAGGAACGAGCCGCCGTTGGGGTGGTCGGTGGAAAGGACGATCCGCCACGGATCGCGCATCATGAGGAACCACTCGAGCCCGATGGCCCACTGGGTGGTGTGGACGTGACTCCCCGGCTTGTAGCGGATGGGCACGATGCCGCATCCCTCTTCCAGCTCCACGTCGCCGTTGAACCACTTCCGGCCGGTGAGCCCGTGGAGATAGTAGCCGAGCGGGCCGTCGCCGGTCATCGAGGTCGTCTCCCCGAACACCACCTGGCCGACGTCGACGGTCAGGTTGTCGTGGGCGTTCACGTACTCGACCAGGTCGGGGACCCGGGAGGTGAGCAAGCCGCCCGGCTCGCCGCCGTAACAGTGGAACTGGATGTGGGCGAGGTGGGCGCGCCGGCCCTCCAGCGCCCGCATGGTCTCCAGCGTGGTCGCCCAGTTGCCACCGACCCCGAGGTTGTTGGCGTGGAGGTGGACCGGATGGGGCAGGCCGAGGTCGGTCACCGCCTGGGCCAGCGCGACGATGATCTGACGCGGCGTCACCCCGAAGGCGGGGACGACGTCGTCGAGCCCCGTGACGTTGCCCCCGGAATCCTTCCAGACCTCGACCCCGCCCGGATTGACCACCTTGACCCCGTACCCCTTGGCCGCCCCGAGCAGCCAGGCCACGAAGTGCCGCACCTTCTCCGTCTCCCCGGCCCGGAGGCAGCGCAGGAGGAACTCGTTGTTGCCCATCAGCACCAAGAACCCCTTGTCGATGAGGGGCGTGTCGTGGAGCTCCTCGTGGGCGTGCCGCGCTCCCAGCGGCGGGATCGCCGCGTCGAAGGCGGTCGTGTAGCCGAGGCGCGCGTAGCTTGTAGCCGGTGGCGAAGGTGGAGGGATTGCTCCCCATGACGCCCGAGCGCGTGACCGCGGTGCGCCGGACCGGCTCGGCCCGGCGGTGGTCCTCGGGGCGCATCTTGCGCGCCGCGTTCACCTTGGGGCCGGCGATGTGGGAGTGGATGTCCACGCCGCCGGGCATCACCAGCATGCCGCGGGCGTCGATCGTGCGCGCCGTCCCGTCGAGGGCGGACTCCTCGACGATCCGGCCGTCGCGGACGGCGATCGTGCGAGTGGCGCCGTCGAGCCCGTTGGCCGGATCGTAGACCTTGCCGTTGACGATCCGGAGCATCAGGCAGGGGTTCCCCTCGCGGCCCGGCGAGGTCAGGCGGGGACGGCCGCCCCCGAGAGCTCCCGCACCCGCCGGACGATCCGCTTGAGGACCTCCTCGTCCGAGGGATACCGGGACGGGAGCGCCGGGCGGAGGCGAATCGGCACGTCGTCCATCCGGTACACTGTGCCGGGGACGTTGATCCCGTACACGGCCGTGGTGAAGGCCACCCGGGCGATCTTGGCGGTCTCGCTCAGGAACGGGTCGAGCACGACCGTCGGGATCCGCTTGAGGTGCTCGATCGCGACCTGCGGGAAGTTGGCGACCGGATCGGCCGAGATGATCAGCGCGGCGTCGGCCTCGCCCCGGGCCAGCAGGTCGACCGTGGTGAACTCGCCGGGATTGAAGCGCGGATAGCCGCGGGCGAAGTTCACGCCGAACGGGTAGCCCGTCGACCAGGACACCACGTTGTCGGCCCCGGTGACGTTGCCGTGGCCGCGCATCGGCTTGGCCAGGAACCGCGTGAACCCGTTCATGTCGCGGGCCAGGGCCAGGAGGGCCTCGGTGTTGTAGTGCTTGCCCCGGGTCATCGTCAGGCCCATGCCGAAGAGGAGCACGCCGAACCGGGCGCGCTTCATCCGCTCGATCAGGTCCTGCAGCGTCGCCAGGGACACGCCGGTCTCGGCCTCGATGCTCGCCTCGACCGCCACGCCCTTGACCAGCGCCCGCAGCGCCCACAGGACCTCGAAGTCCTTGCGCGGCTTGATCTGGAGGAAGATGTCGGCGGCGCGCGCGCTCTGGGTCCTGCGCACGTCCACCAGCACGATGTACCGGTCCTTGCGGCCGTTGGGGACGAACATCCCCTTGGGCGTGAGCGAGTACTTGGTGAAGTGGCGCGGGTGGGACTCGGCCGGGTTGCCGCCCCAGAAGATCACCAGGTCGGCCCGGTTCTTGATCTCGCCCAGCGTGCAGGTCACCTCGCCGACCGCCTGAAAGGCCATGCCCGAGGGGCCGTGGCACACCGAGGTCGTCGTGTCGAGGCAGCCGCCGATCAAGTCGGCGATCTCGAC
The DNA here is from genome assembly GCA_963708025.1 of uncultured Candidatus Rokubacteria bacterium. Lineage (GTDB taxonomy): Bacteria > Methylomirabilota > Methylomirabilia > Rokubacteriales > DASRDR01 > CAVPSB01. Next base: position 74,702 of record CAVPSB010000049.1, read on the forward strand.
GGCGACCCGCTGGGCCTCGGAGGTCGTGTCGGACAGCCCGTACACGATCGGGTACCGGGCTCCGGCGAGGATGCGGGCGGCCGCTCGATCGCGTCACCCGTCGTGGCCGGCGCCCCGTCGACGAGCGCTTCGGGCCGCGAGCCGTCCGGCTGGTGGTTCAGGAACCAGGCCTTGCCGAGGACGCAGGCGTTCTTCGCCTTGGTGATCCGGCCGCCCTCGACCGTCAGGTCGATGTCGTCGCACACGCACCCGCAGAAGGTGCAGGTCGCGTTCTCGATCACCCGAAGCTCGCCCGTCGTCGCCATGTGTCAGATCGGGACCTCCCGCCCCCCCAGCCCCCCCTCCCCCGCCCACCGGGGGAAGGGGGGGGCCGGAGGCAACCGACTCCTTCACGCGCTCTCAACTCCGGGTCGGGATCAGCCCGGAGTCACCTCGACCTCCAGGCCCTTGGAGTCTGGCATCCCCGTCCCCTGGGTGTCTCCCGTCAGGAGCTTCGAGGACTCGGGACCGTACGCGATGAACAGCATCCCGGTCGGCAACTCGTCTTTGCCCGACACACATGTTACCTCGATTTCCGCGTCCCGGTGCCGAACGCGCACGCGGGACCCGTCGGCGAGCCCGAGACGCTTCATGTCCTCCGGGTTCATCCGGAGGGTGCGGGTCACCTCGCGGTACTGCGCCGACGACTTGTCCCCCACGCTCGTGCCCTGGTCCGTCGAGCGGCCGGGGATCAGGATGAACCGCTCGGCGGTCATGACGCGGCCGCGCCACCCGGTGCCCGGGCAGCCCGAAGGAAGGGCCCGCCTTCGGCGGGACCCGACCGAGCCAGCGGCTTCGCCACTGTCCGGCGCCGACGGGAGTCTACGCGGTGCGGGCCTAGGCGAACGGGTGCTTGGCGGTGTCCTTCTGGCCGATCACCGTGTCCACGGTCGGCAGGCCCTTCATCGCCCGCTGGATCGACTCCTTGGTCGCCCGGTAGTTGTAGTCGTAGATCTTCTTGTTGTCCTTGGCCTCCCAGTGGATGAACACGCCGACCGCCACGCAGAGGTCGTTGGCGTCCGCCTTCGGGATCGTCCCGTCGGCGACGCTGTCCACGACGGCCTTGGCCACCGCCGCCTGGGCCGGGCCGAACATCTGGACCGCCTGGGTGGCACCCTTGATCGTGACCTTGTTGAACATGACCGTGTCCGGCTTCGCCGGCACGTTCGGAGCCAGCACGGCGAGCAACGCGTTGTGGCCGGCCGTCTGCGAGGCCAGCCGCTGGGCGAACGCGATGCCGGCGGGGCCGCTCTTGTGTCCGATCATCAGGTCGATGTGGGCGACCTCGTTGCCGTCACCGACCAGCGATTCGCCGAGCACGAAGGTGTTCTTGTCCATTCCGTCTTCTCCCGTGTGGTGAGTGGTGGCGACGTAGCAAACCGAACGGAGTCTGCTGTCCGGGGCTCGGGCCCCGCTTCACCTCCTCTCCGTCACGTACGAAACCAGGGGCCCTACCAGTTGATCCTGCTCGGGTCACCCTGGTAGATCGACCGGATGTAGGCGATCAGCTTCCACACGTCATCGTCCGACAGGTGCCCGTAGATCTTGGGCATCGTCTGCTCCGGGATCTGCCCCTTGATCAGCTTGACCAGCGTCTCGTCGTCGCTGCCGAACTTCCAGACGTCGTCGAGCAGGGGCATGCCCATCCCCCCGCCCCCCATCACGCCGTGACAGGCCGAGCAGCCGTTCTGGAGGTACAGCCCGCGGCCTTGCTGGATCGCCTCGGCTTTCCCGGTGTAGGGGTTGAGCTTCTTCACGGAATTGAGCTGGCCGAAGCCTACCGCCAGCGGGGCGAGCAGCAGGCCGGCGAGGACGAGCCCTCCGGCGGCAGCCCGGGACCTCACCGAGCGGCCCTCCGCCGTCATTGCTGAAACTTGGGAGGGTTCGGGAGCGCGGGACTGCTGCCTGGGGCCGGACCTTGCGGCGCCGGGCCCCCACTCGTCACTGCCAGGTGAGGCACGCCGTAGTCGTCGAGGATCTTGTCGATCTCCGCCTGGCGGCGGGCCAGCGCCCCCTCGAGGTCGGTCTTGAGCTCTCGCTCGCCCTTCTTGACCCCCATGGAGATGTCGAAGCCCAGCGGGATGGGGCCGTTGCTCTCGAGCGGGACGACCTCCAGCGTGGTCGCGTGCTGCGTCTTGACGAAGTAGCCGGCCCACGGGCCCCACATGATCGCGGCATCCAGGGTGCCCGCGACGACGTCCTCCATCGGCCGGGTCGGGCGGCTCTCCGGATCGTGGTTCTGCGGGTCGTGGAAGAGCGAGTACGACACGACGTTGGCGAGGATGCCCCGCTCGGCCAGGAGGTCGTGCGGCGGAGTCCCCCGCTGGACCCCGATCCGCAGCTGCCTGAGGGCCGGGTCGTCCAGTGACTTGACGGAGAGCCCGCGGTCCTTCCGGTAGACCAGGGCGTACGTCGACCGATAGTACGGCTTCGTCCACAGGACCGGATCGTAGCCCCTGGGGATCCCGATCAGGACGTCACACTTGTCGGCCTGGAGGGTGTTCCGGACCAGTCCGCGCTGGTGCGGCCACCAGTAATACTGGAGCGGCACGCCGAGATCCCGCGCAATGACCTCGGCGATCCTGTTCTCGAACCCTTCCTGCCTCTCGTTGGAGAACGGGAGATTGTCGGGATCGCCGCAGACGCGGAGCTCCTTGATGGGGCCCGCCGTGGCACTCCCGCCGAGGAGCAGCAGCGCGAGAATCACACCGAACGATCGGCTCACAGTAATCCCCCGTGCCGACGGCCCGCGACAGGCAGGATGCGACTGGGAAGGCCATGGGCGCCCGGCGCCGGAGGGGTGCCCTCCGGCGCCGGGGTCTGAGGTTGAAGGTCTATTCGAGCGCGAAGACGTGGAGGGTGCCTCCCAGCGTCGTTGCCTTGTCGAGGCCGGCCTGGTAGGCGACGCCCACCGCGCCGAGCGCTCCGAACGGATCGCCGGGCGGCAGCCCCGCCGCCACCGGGAGGCCGAACCACCCACCGACCCCCGAGTAGATGGCGACGTACTGCTTCCCGTCCGGGCCCTGGTAGGTCATCGGGTTGCCGATCGTCCCGGAGGACAGCTTGTGCTTCCACAGCAGCTCGCCGCTCCGAGCGTGGATCGCCTTGAACCAGCCGTCCATGGTCCCGTAGAAGACCACGTCACCGGCGGTGGCCAGGGCGCCGCTCCAGGCCGGGAAGGGCTCCTTGATGCCCCACACCTTCTTGCCGGTGGTGGCGTCCCAGGCGATGAACTCACCCAGGTGCCCGCCGCGGCCGGGGAACATCAGGACGTTGGCGCCCACGTACGGCGCGCCCGCCGTGTACTTGGCCTCGACGCCCTCGTAGTTCATGCACATGTTGTTGGTCGGCACGTAGAAGAGCCCGGTCTTCGGCGAGAAGGCGGCCGGCTGCTGATCCTTGCCGCCCATCGCGCAGGGGCAGATGTCCTTGACGTCGACCCCCTGCTTGGTCCGCTTGGTCGGGTCCTCGATGGGCCGGCCCGTCGCCTTGTCGATCCCCTTCGCCCAGTTCACGTACACGAAGGGCTCGGCGACCAGCAGGGTGCCGTTCGTGCGGTCCAGCGTGTAGCCGAACCCGTTCCGATCGAAGTGCACGAGCGCCTTGACCATCCGGCCGCCGATGTTGAGATCGGCCAGGATGTGCTCGTTGATGCCATCGTAGTCCCACGCGTCCCACGGCGTCATCTGATAGCCCCACTTCGCCTCCCCGGTGTCGGGGTTGCGGGCGAAGATGGTCATCGACCACTTGTTGTCACCCTGGCGGGGCGTGGGGTTCCAGGTCCCGGGATTCCCGGTCGAGTAGTAGAAGAGGTTCAGGTCCGGATCGTACGAGTACCAGCCCCAGGTGGAGCCGCCGCCCACCTTCCACTGGTCGCCCGGCCAGGTCTGGGTACCCTGGTTGAACTGGCCGTAGTGGGGGTTGGCGGAGTTGAAGTCCGCAGCCAGCTTGATGTCCGAGTCGGGACCCATGCTGCGCGCTTCCCAGACCTTGTTGCCGGTGTTGATGTTGTACGCGGCAACCCAGCCCCGGACGCCAAACTCACCGCCGGAGACCCCGACGATGTAGTTGTCCTTGATCACGAGGCCGGCCATCGTCATGGTCTCGCCCTTGGTGGGGTCGGCGTTCCGGACCTTCCAGACTTCCTTCCCCGAGGTGGCGTCAAGGGCGATGACCTGGCCGTCGAGCGTACTGAACAGGATCTTGCCGGCGACGTAGTTGACGCCGCGATGGACCAGGTCGCAGCAGGCGACGGGCACGGCCCGCTCGTCCTGGCGAGGGGTGTACCTCCACTTGATCGGCGCCCCGTCCTTGCTGAGATCCAGGGCATAGATGTGGTTGGGGAACGCCGAGTGCACGTACATCGTGGTGCCGACCACCAGCGGCTGGCCCTCGTGGCCCCGGAGCGCGCCGGTGGAGAAGGTCCAGGAAGCCTTGAGCCGCCGAACGTTGTCGGCGGTGATCTGACCCAGCGTGCTGTAGCGGGTGCCCGCATAGTTCTTGCTGGGCAGCCCCCACTGACCGTCGTCGTTCTGGAGCGCCATCAACTCTGGGTTGGCCGCCGCCCCCAAGGGACAGAGCAGCACCAACATACACGCGAGCAGGAAGCCACGCCTCATTGCGCCCTCCTTAATCTGTCGGAGTGAAACGTCCCGACCTCGGATCTCTGCTCTCGGCACAGGGCGCCGACGCCCGCCTCCTCCTTCAGCCGGCCAAATCTTCCTGGTACGAGCTCAGCTCCGCGTCCATCTTGATCTCGACGCACTCAGGGGTCTCCCACACCATGGCCTAGTCACCTCCTCTCGACCTTGAAGGGGTCTCAGGGCAAGATTGCGTCCCTCTCGGGCAGAACACGACGACCGAGGCACCCCAGAAGCAGCAACAGGCGTGCCACACGTCGGTCTCCCGTCACCGTGCGCCGATCCGAAGCCCGCCGCCCCGCTGGATCTCAGTTCTACTCGGTACGTCGCGCACTTGGCGACACCGTCGTCCCACTCGGCCGGCTCGGCCTATCCTCGGCGCCGCCGCCGGGAGACGGATGTCCAGGTGCATTCGGAAACCGGTGGTGCAGCATGCAACCCTACGCGATCGCGCCCCAGCGCTTGAGGCGCCGGTAGATCGTGGTCTTGGCGATGCCGAGCCGCCGGGCCGCTCCCGCGACGTCACCCCCCGTCTCCCGGAGCGTTCGCCGGATGATCGCGTCCTGAGTCCGCCGGAAGCTCCCCCCCGTCTCACCTCGATCGGGCGCCGCCAGCGCGCCTTCCCGAATGTGGCGCGGCAGGTGGTCCGGGGTGACCTCGGGCCCGGAGACGGTCAGACCCCAGCGCGTGCAGAGGTTCTGCAGCTCGCGCACGTTGCCCGGCCAGTCGTACGCCGCGAGATACTCCGCCACCGGCGGGGAGAGGACGAGCGGCGCTTTCCCCGACTCGTGGCCCTCTCGGTCGAGGAACGCCCGGGCCAGCAGCAGCACGTCGCCGCTCCGGTCGCGCAGCGGCGGCAGGACGATCTCGACCACGCCGAGCCGGTGGAACAGGTCGAGCCGGAAGTGGCCGTCGCGAACCCGCTGGGCGAGATCGATGCTGGACGCGGCCACGACCCGCACGTCGAGCCGGACGGGGCTCGCGCTGCCCAGGCGCACCACCTCGGCGCCTTCCAGGACGCGCAGGAACTTGCCCTGCACTTCCATGGGCACCGAGTCGATCTCGTCGAGGAAGATCGTCCCGCCGTGGGCGGCCTCGAACTTGCCGGCCTGTCCCTCCCGCCGCGCCCCCGTGAACGCGCCCGTCGCGTAGCCGAACAGCTCGCTCTCCACCAGCTCGCTCGGCAACGCCCCGCAGTTGACCGGGATGAAGGGCCCCCGGGCGCGCTGTCCCTCGCTGTGGATCGCCTGGGCCACCAGCTCCTTGCCGGTGCCGCTCTCGCCGACCAGCAGGATCGGCTTGTCGTGCGGCGCCCGGGCGGCCGCCCTGGCGAGGTCCAGCGCCGCCCGGAAGCTCGGCGCCTCGCCGAGAAGATCGGAAAACGTGTACCGCGCCGAGGCCGCCGCCGGGCCTCGCCGGCCCGGAGCGGGGGCCGATCGCTCCCGCGACGCGACCGCCGAGCGACCGGACAGGACGACCGCCGACCCGAGGAGGCGGCCGTCGCGGGTCACGGGCTCCACCCGGCACAGCACTCGGCGCTCGCGGCCGGCGAGCGACCCGAGGTCAACCGACTCCTCTCGAGCGTTCCCGCTCTCGACCACCTCGCGGGCCGATCCCCACAGCTCGGGCGCCAGCTCGGCCAGGGGCGTCCCGGGGGAGATGCCCGCCCGACACCCGAGGGCCTCGGCGGCGGCGGAGTTCACCTCGAACACCTTGCCCCGCTCGTTGACCACCAGGATGCCGTCCGCCGGCCACCGCCGTTCGAGGCCCCGGAAGGCGGAGGAGAGGGCCTCTCGCCGCTCCAGCTCGAAGACCAGGAGGCGCTGCTCGATGGAGCGGGCGACCGACACGGTGAACGCGGCCGTCAGCGCGTGGACCTTGCGGGCCGGGCCCGTGATGTCGACGCCGCCGAGGATCTTCCCGGTGCCCGGCTCCCAGACGGGGCACCCGTAGCACACCCAGGGCTGCCACTGCTGGCAGTAGTGCTCGGGGCCGAAGACGATCTCCGGCCGTCCCAGCGCAATGGGGGTCCCGATGCCGTTCGGGCCCACCGCGGTCTCCGCCCACGAGCCGCCCGGCGCCAGGTTCAGGCGGTCGAGCGTCGGCCGGATGGGGGCGTGGCCGGCCGAGTAGATGACCCGACCCAGGGCGTCGGCCAGCAGGATGACGTGCCCGGTGCCCTCGACGGCCCGGCTGAACTCGTCCAGGACTCCCCGGCCGGCTCGGCCGAGGTCTTCCCGCGCGAGGATCGCCTCGATCTCCTCGGAGCTCAGCGCGGTCGGCGCCCGCTCCAGGAACGGGTCGATCCCCAGCTCCCGGCTGCGCTCCCAGCTCTGCGCGATCACTGGGCGGGGCAACCCGCCCGAGAGCTTCCTGGACCCGACGAACGCTTCCCAGCTCTTGGCGATCTGCTTGTACGCGCGCGAGGGATCGGCGGGAATCGATCGACGAGGCGCCGTCACCCCCTTCATCAGGGTCACCTTGGTGTCACCTCGCAGGCAGCGGTGCGGGAACCCGGTCACCGGACACACAGGAGGCAGGGAATTCCGTCTCGGCGAGCCAGCGACCACCGGCATACTGCCGGCTCTACTACCGGGTGCCCCTGATCCTAGGGAAGCCCTCAGCAGGTGTCAAGGGTGGGAAACCCGCAGGGACGCCAGCCACCCGCCGGGCCTCGGCGGGGCGGCGGCCGCTAGAAGACCCCTCCGAGGAAACTACGGGCCGGCCGTGAACCGTTGCCGCTCGAGGAGTCGCGCCGCCTCCTTGGCGAGGTAGGTGATGATGAGGTCGGCGCCGGCCCGCCGGATGGCGGTGAGCGTCTCCATCACCACGCGCTCCTCGTCGAGCCAGCCGAGCCGAGCGGCGGCCTTGATCATGGCGAACTCCCCCGAGACCGAGTAGGCGGCCAGCGGCAGCCCGAACTCCTGCTTCACGCGCGCGATCACGTCGAGGTACGGGAGCGCCGGCTTCACCATCACGATGTCGGCGCCCTCGTCGACGTCGAGACCGACCTCCCGCAGCGCCTCGACCGAGTTGGCGGGGTCCATCTGGTAGGAGCGGCGGTCGCCGAACTGGGGCGCCGATTCCGCCGCCTCGCGGAAGGGACCGTAGAACGCCGAGGCGTACTTGGCAGAGTACGCCATGATCGGCGTTTCGAGGTAGGAGGCCTCGTCGAGGGCCTCGCGGATGGCGGCCACGCGGCCGTCCATCATGTCGGACGGCGCCACGATGTCGGCGCCGGCCTCGACGTGCGAGACGGCCACCCGGGTCAGGAGGTCGACGCTCGCATCGTTCTTGATCCGGCCCCCCTCCACGACGCCGCAGTGGCCGTGGCTCGTGTACTGGCAGAGGCAGACGTCGGTGATCACGAGGAGGTCGGGGATCGTCTCCTTGACCATCCGCGCGGCCTGCTGGACGATGCCGTCCTCGGCGTAGGCCTCCGACCCCCGCGGGTCCTTCGCCGCCGGGACGCCGAACAGCAGGATGGCCGGGATGCCCATCCCGGCGGCGTCCTTGGCCTCCTTGGCCAGCTCGTCCAGCGACAGGCGCGCGACCCCCGGCATGGACCCGATGGGCTCGCGGACGCCGCGGCCGTGCACGGCGAACAGCGGCAGGATCAGGCTGTCGACGCCGAGCCGTGTCTCGCGGACCATGCGGCGGATCAGCGGGGACTCGCGGAGCCGGCGCGGACGGTACAGGGGATGTGCCATGAGCTGGTTCTCCCTACGTGGGGGTTCCGGACGCCGCGAAGTGGCCGGCGATGGCGGCGGCCAGCGCCGGGATCGTGTACTCGCGGGGCGCGATGCGGGCTTCGAGCCCGTACTCGGCGAGGGTGGCGGCCGTGATCGGTCCGATCGCCGCCAGCACGACACCGCCCAGCAGGCGCCGCACCTCCTCGGGGGCGAGGAGCGCCATGAAGCCGCGGACCGTCGACGAGCTGGTGAAGGTCACGACGTCCACCCGCCGCGCGTCGAGGAGGCCGACCACGTGATCGGCGCCCTCCTTCACCGGCACCGTCCGGTAGGCGGGCGCCACCGTGACCCGGACGCCGAGCGCGGCGAGCTCGCGCGGCACGACGTCCCGCGCCTCGGCCGCCCGCACCAGCAAGACCTCGCTGGCGGCCTCCACGTGGCCGCGGAGCGCGTCGACCAGGCCCTCCGCCCGGTATTCCGACGGCACCAGGTCGGCCCGCAGGCCGGCGCGCGCGAGCGATTCGGCGGTCTCCGGCCCGATGGCGGCCAGCCGGACGGCGGCCAGGGCCCGAGCGTCGCGCCCGGCCTCCAGCAATCGCTGCCGGAAGGCGGCCACGCCGTTCGCGCTCGTGAAGATGACCCACTGGTAGCGGGCGAGATCCGCGATCGCGGCGTCGAGCGGGGCGTAGTCGTCGGGGGGCTCGAGCCGGATGGTGGGGACGGCCACGACCTCGGCCCCGTAGGCCTCCAGCAAGGCCGCGAACCGCGCCGCCTGCGGCCGGGGGCGGGTGATCACGACCCGGCGACCGAACAGCGGGCGGCGCTCCAGCCAGGCGAGCTTCGGCCGGAGCCGGGCGACCTCGCCGACCACGAGCACGGCGCGCTCGCCCGGTCCGACATCGCGCACCCGAGCCGACAGCTCGCCCAGGCCGGCGGTCGTGGTGCGCTGCCGGAAGCTCGCCGGGTCCGTGATGAGAGCGGCCGGCGTCCCGGGGTCGCGGCCACCGCGGATCAGGCCCTTGACGACAACCGGCAAGGAGGCGCCGCTCACCTGCAGGAGGAGCGTGTCGGCCACGCCCGCGAGCCGGCGCCATCCAGCCGCGGGGAGGGAGGCCGGGTCGGGGAAGTCCAGGACGACGGTCCGCCCGAGCCGCGGATGACGCGGCGGGATCCCGGCACACACCGCGGCCGCCAGGGCCGGCGTCACCCCGGGCACCGCCTCGAAGGCGAGTCCGGCCGCGGCCAGCGCCTGCGCCTCGGCGCCGAAGTCGCCGGCGTCGCCGGCCAGCAGCCGGACGACGCGGAGCCCGGCGGTGGCCCGGGCGACCAGGAGCGCCGGCACGGCAGCCCGGGGCACGCCACTCCCGCCGTCATCGGGGCTCCCGGCGACGCGGATCCGCTCAGTCCCATCCGTGGCGAGATCGAGCAAGGATGCCGAAAGCTCGGCGTCGAAGACGACGACCTGAGCCTCGGCCAGCGCCCGCTGCCCCCGCAGCGTCAGGAGCCCGGCCTCCCCCGGCCCCGCGCCGACGAACACCACCGGCAGCCGCTCCGCGGTCGAATGGCTCCGTACCCTCCACGTCGAGCGCGCTCGCCTCGGCCGGCACACGATCTCCGCCGCCCCCCGCGCCAGCATCCAGTTCGCCACCCGCTGCCCCAGCTCGGCGGGGCTCTCCTCGCCACCGGTCTCGCCGTGCCGCAGCACGCGCGTCCCGTCCGGGGTCGCCAGGAAAGCATCGAGCCCGAGCCGGCCGGACCGCAGCCGGGCGTACGCGGCCAGCGGCGTCGTGCACGAGCCGCCGATCGCCTCCAGGAACGCCCGCTCGGCCAGGCTGGCCCGCCGGGTCTCGGGATGGTCCAGCGCGCCGACCCGGCGGCACGTCGCCTGGTCGTCCTCGCGCGTCTCCACGGCCAGGGTCCCCTGCCCGACCGCCGGGAGCATGGTCTCGGCCTCGAGCAGCTCCGCGCCGGGCGGGGCGAGACGGAGGCGGGCCAGCCCGGCCGCGGCCAGGATGACGGCGTCGCAGGCCCCCTCGTCGAGCTTCCGCAGCCGGGTCTCCACGTTGCCGCGAATCGCCTCCACGACCAGGTCGGACCGGGCCGACAGCAGCTGGATCCGGCGCCGGAGGCTCGAGGTGCCCACCCGGGCGCCGGCCGGGAGGTCGGCGAGAGGCTTCCCCGTCCGGCTCACTAGCACGTCGCGCGGGTCCTCGCGCTCGGGGAACGCCGCCAGGACGAGCCGGGGCGGCCGGTCGGCCGGCACGTCCTTGAGGCTGTGCACGGCGACCTCGACGCGGCCATCGAGGAGCGCCTCCTCGATCTCCTTCACGAACAGGCCCTTGCCGCCCACGGTGGCGAGGTCCGCGTGCGACAGCCGATCGCCCGACGTCCGGATCGCGACCAGCTCGACCGTGAGGCCGGGCCACGCGCGGCGGAGGCCCTCCGCCACCAGCTCCGCCTGGCGGAGCGCCAGCGGGCTTCCGCGAGTGCCGATGCGAACGCGCTCAATCACTCTCCGGGGGCTCTCCCACGCCCGCGAGCGCGGCGGCGCCCCGCCCCACCAACTCGAACAGCGGCAGGCGGTCGCCGGGGCGGAGGCTCCGGCGCTCCGGGATCGGGAGCGTGGCGAGGTCGACGCGCGAGAGCGCCCCCAGCAGGCTCCGCTTGAGTCCGGGATGCCCGCGCTCCAGCTCCCGCAGGAGCCGCTTCACCCGGTGGCGCTGGAGGGTCGGATCCTTGCAGCCCGGGCAGGCGCAGCAGACGACCGGGAAGCCGCGGGCCGGGACGTAGTCCAGGATCTCCGCCTCCCACGCGTAGACCAGCGGCCGGATCACGGTGTGCCGGCCGTTGCCGGCACGGAGCCGGGGATGCATCGCCTTGATCCGACCGTTGAAGAACAGGTTGAGGAGGAGCGTCTCGATGAAGTCGTCGGCGTGGTGCCCGAGGGCGATCTTGTTGCACCCGAGCTCGTCGGCGTACTTGTAGAGGGCACCCCGGCGGAGCCGCGCGCACAGCGAGCAGAAGGTGTCGCCGAGCTGGATCTTCTCCTTCACCGTCAGGTTAATGCGGGCGTTCCGCATCTCGTACGGGTAGCCTTCCCGGGCGAGGTAATCCTCGACGATGTCGGCCCGGTAACCGGGGAATCCCTGGTCCACGTTGAGCGCCACCAGGTCGAACCGCACCGGGGCCTTCCGCTGGAGGAGCCGGAGGAGGTGCAGGAGCGCCCACGAATCCTTGCCGCCGGAGACACCGACCAGGATGCGGTCCCCGGGGCGATCAGGTCGAAGTCCCCGATCGCCTGCCCCAGGCGCCGCTCCAGCCGGTGCTCGAGCCGCTCGACCTCGCTCGCTGCTTGGTTCATGGACACGCCATCCGACGAGGGCACTCGATTGTAGCAATCCGCCCGACCCCGGTTCAACTTGCTTCGGCGGCTGGCAGTTTGCCTAGACCGACCCGGGCGATCCTCCGGACGCCGTCTCGTCCAGCGCGAGCGCGTCGCCACCGGCGTAGAGGTTGAAGCTGTCGTGCTGGAGGTAGCCGACGACGGTGACGCCGAGCTGCTCGGCCAGGCCGACGGCCATCTCGGTCGGCGAGGTCCGCGAGACGACCAGCGGCACGCCCATCCGGGCGCCCTTGAGCAGCATCTCGGAGGAGATGCGTCCGGTGTTCAGGAGGATGCGGTCCTTCGTCGAGACCCCCTTGAGCAAGGCCTCGCCGACCACCTTGTCCACCGCGTTGTGACGGCCCACGTCCTCGGCCATGAACAGGAGCCGATCCGGATCGGCCAGGCCCGCCCCGTGGATGCCGCGCGATGACCGGTAGCCAACCGCCTGGAGGTAGAGGTCCTTCATGCGCTCGAAGAGCCGGGTGGGCGGGACGCGCAGCGGCGACTCGACCCGGGCGAAGATGCGCGGGTCGATGCGGAAGGTGATCCCGCCGCCGCAGCCGGAGGTCAGGACGCGCTCCTTCGGAAGGTCCACCGGACCGGTCAGCTCGACCTCGGCCAACCCGTCCACCTCGGACACCGTGAGGCGCCGGACGTCGTCCACCGAGGCGATCACCTTCTCGAGCCAGAGGTAGCCGACCACCAGGCAGTCGAGCTTGGCCGGCGAGCAGAGCAGCGTGATGAACTTCTCGCCGTTCACGAAGACGGTGAGCGGCTGCTCCCGGACGACCTCGCCCCGGACCTCCCGCAGGCGACCCGTCTTCCAGTTGTAGTAGGCGCGCATGGTGCTGACACCAGCCTAGGCCGCGAGCGCACGGAAAGGCAAGGGATTCGCGGCCGGTCGGCCGCCGGTCAGGCCGGGGTCGAGGGCTGGAGCTGGACGAGGGTCGGGATACCCCGCCAGTACCCCTTCCGCCGGGCGACCAGGTCCAGGTGGGGCGAGCCCCAGTCCTCGACCAGCGCCGAGCCGGCGTTCCAGCGCACCCGGCGGTCCAGCTCCTTGAGGTAGCCGTGGCAGGCCTGGCAGGCGCTGATCAGGTACCCCTCCTCCCGCTCCTCGCCCTGGAGGCGCACGAGGTCCTGGGGGCGCCGGGTGCCGCAGTGCGGGCATTGGAGCCGCGCGAACCCCCAGCCGGCGGCGCAGACGTGACACGCCAGGACCCGCTGGCCGTCCTCCCGCAGATCGCCGAACCCGGGGGGCGCCCCGCAGAACGGGCACACCCCGAGATCCCAGATGCCGGGAGCTCAGGTGGGCCCGGCTCTCCGCGAAGTACGCGGCCAGGATCGGCCGGAGACTCGCGCTGGCGACGAAGCCGAGCGCTTCCGCCGAGAGCCCGGTCGCGTCCCGGAGCGCGGCTGACCCGAGGCGCCCCCGCTCCGGGAACAGGCCCTCGGGCCGGACGGCGCCCCGATCCCACGCCTCGGCGAGGCGCTGGAGGGCCTCGCCCTCCTCACCCACCGCGGCGAGGAACTCCAGGGCGGCGGCGACGAGCTCTTCCATCGCGGCCGGCGGGATCGCGGGTCGGGAGTCGACGAGCAGGGGCACGCCCCGCTGCCAGCGTGCCCGACACTCCTCGGAGCTCCACCCGAGAGGCGGGAGCGGCCGCTCGGGAACGGCCGCCCAGGCTTCGAAGATCAGCGCGTAGGGCGCCAGCGGCTCGCGAAAGGTCGGGCGGCGCTCGAGCAGCGCCGCCCACTCCGCGCGGAGCGTGGGGTTCGTCACCGGCCCCAGACGTCGAGCCGGATCAGGTCCCTCCCACCTGCCCGGCGGCGATGATCACGTACTTGGTGATGAAGCCGCCGATCAGGACGAGGAGCGAGGCCAGCATGGCCATGGCCGGGCCGGGCCGCTTGGTGGCCCCGCTGAGCTGGATCGCCAGCGGCGCGATCACGCCCACGACCACGGCACCCAGCCAGAACGTGAGGCTGTACGGGCCGCCGATCAGCGCGCCGAGCGCCTGGCCGATCCCGGCCGAGCCGGCCCCCTTCACCGACACGACGAAGAGGACGAGAGCCACCAGCTGGACCACCAGGGCGAAGGCCGTGACGCGCATCAGCCGGCCCAGCGCGTCGGCCGCCGCCCCGCCGACCAGGCTCAGGGCCAGCGCGATGGCGGCGCCGCCGGTCGAGGCGCCGATCGCCAGGAAGAGCGCGCCGAGCCAGTGGGCGTTGATGAAGAGCGGCCGCGCCGTCGAGCCGAGGAGGACGCCCGGGTACGCGGCCAGGAAGAAGCCGAAGATGGAGCCGATCAGGCCGACCACGAGCCGGAGCCCGGGGATGCTCTTGCCGCCGCGCTGCTCGAGGAACGTGTCCAGCGCGGCCAGCGTGGCGCAGCCCCCGAAGACCAGCAGCGCCCAGGCGCCGACGCTCATGGCGGAGAACGGCTTGAGATGGAAGGGGCCGACCGTGACGGCATCCATGCCGATCGCCGTGCTCGGCTTCGACACCATCATCATGTGGAGGAACCGCGTCGGGAGGCCGAGATCCGCGATCAGGAGGATCGGGCACGGGAGCATCGCCAGGAAGGCGATGTAGTACCCGGCCCGGACCACGTCCCGGTACCGGCGCGCGTCGAGCAGGTAGGCGGCCGTGGCGATGACGAATGCGCCACCCGCGAGCCCGCCGAGGAAGAAGTAGACGTCGATCAGGAGCGGCCAGTCCGCGCTCTTGAGGAGACCCGGTTCCATCACGCGTCCCCCTTGCCACTCCGGTCCCGGAACGCCATGACGGCGCCGAGGCCGATCAGGATCGCCGAGCCGATGGACAGCACGGAGTCGATGAAGACGTTCCGCTGGGGGAGCTTCGGCTGGGCGGGGAGCCCGTAGGTCGCCGGCTTCCCCAGCAGCAGGAAGAACGCGTTCAGCCCGCCGAGCGGTCCGTTCTGGTCCTCGCCGTAGAGCTGGGCGCTGGCGTAGCCCTGCTTCTTGAGCTCCTCGACGCGCTTCCGGGCCACCACCGCCAGCTCGTCGCGGAACCCGAACTTGATGGACTGGGTGGGACAGGCCTTGGCGCAGGCGGGCCCGAGCCCGTTGTGGATCCGGTCGTTGCAGAACGTGCACTTGGTGGCGGTCCCGGTGTCGTGGTTGAACGCGACGACGCCGAACGGGCAGGCCGAGACGCAGTACCGGCAGCCGTTACAGATGTCCTGGTTGATGTTGACGGTGCCGTGCTCGGTCCGGTAGATGGCGCCGGTGGGGCAGGCTTCCAGGCACCCGGCCTGGGCGCAGTGCTTGCACACGTCCGACATCATGTGCCACTGCTTGATCTGCCCCTTGTCGTCGGTCTCCTCGAAGAACCGGACGAGCCGGTAGCTCTTGTCGGTGAAATGGGCGTGGTTCTGATAGGTGCCGGTCCACTCCGGCTCCTCATGCGCGAGCTGGTTCCACTGCTTGCAGGCGACCTGGCAGGCGCGGCACCCGATGCACAGCGAGACGTCCGTGAACATCGCGAGCGTGCGGGCCATGGCTACGCCTCCTTCTTCACGTTGCAGAGGAGGGCCTTGGACTCCTGGATGAACGTCGTCGGGTCACCGAGGCTCGCGACGAGGTCGTTGGTGATGTCCCCCCGGGCCGACTTCATGACGCCCTGGTACCCCCAGTGCCACGGGATACCGACCTGGTACACCTTCTTCCCGTTGATGATGAACGGCTTGATGCGCTCGGTGACCATCGCCTGGACCTTGATCTTGGCCCGCGGCGTCTCCACCGTGACCATGTCGCCGTTCTTGATCCCCAGCTCCTTGGCCATCTCGGGGCCGATCTCGGCGAAGTGACCGTAGAACAGCTCGGAGAGCCACGGGATGTGGCGGGACATCCCCGCCGCGTGGTGCTCGGTCAGCCGGTAGGTCGTGAGGACGTACGGGTACTTGTCGGGCGTCCCGAGCTTGTTGAGGTCGCCGATGTCGTAGACCTTGGCCACCGGGTTGTTCTGGACCTTGGAGAGCAGGTTCTGGGTCGGCGACTCGAACGGCTCGTAGTGCTCGGGGAACGGGCCGTCGAGGACCGAGGCGAAGAACTGCCCGAGGCCGTGGGGGTTCATGATGAACGCGTCCGTGCCGCTGATGCCCTTGAAGGGCCCGTCCTTGGCCCGCGGGGCATCAGGCGCCATGGTCCCGGCGAAATCCGCCACGTCGTTGCCCACCCACTTCTTCTGGGCGGCGTCCCACCAGATGAGCTTCTTCTTCTCGCTCCAGGGCTTGCCGGAGGGATCCGCCGAGGCACGGTTGTAGAGGATCCGGCGGTTGGCCGGCCAGGCGAAGCCCCAGCCGTGCCCGAGGTAGTCGCCTTCCTTCGGCTTCTCCCGGCGGAGGGCCAGGTTCTTCCCCTCCTCGGGATAGATCCCGGTGTAGATCCAGTTGCCGCAGGCCGTCGAGCCGTCGTCCCGAAGGTGGGCGAAGGTCTTCATCGGCTGACCATTCTTGTAGACGAACTCGCCCGGCTTGTCCTTGTCCGGGATGTCCTCGGTGGCGTACCCGTTGCACTCCTTCAGCACCAGCTCCATCTTGGGCTCCTTCTTCGGGCCCTGGGGCTGGTAGTCCCACACGAGGTCCAGGATCGGCCGGTCCTTCTTCGCCGTGGAGTCCTTGTAGAGCGCCTTCACGCGGCTGCCGACGTCCACGATGAACGCGGCGTCGGAGCGGGCGTCCCCGGGCGGATCCACCGCTTTGAGGTGCCACTGGGCCAGCCGCATGGTGTTGGTGATCGAGCCGTCCTTCTCGGCGGCCGGGGCGCCCGGAATGAAGAACACCTCCACCTGCGACGACTTGGGATCGACCCCCGGCTCCTTCCACACCGTGGCGGTCTCGGTCTCGAAGAGATCGACCACCACCAGCCACTCGAGGCTGCGGAGGGCCTGGCGGGCCATCTTGGCGTTGGGGCTGTCCACCGCCGGGTTCTGCCCCATGACGAGGAAGCCCTTGACCTGCTTCTTCAGCATCCCGACCAGGAAGTGCTGGTGGGAATAGGCGTCGCCCTTCTCCCGCTTGGGGAGGTAGTCGTAGGCGTAGTCGTTCTCTTTCTTCGCCGCCGGGCCCCACCAGGCCTTGAGCAGGCTGACCACGAACTTCGGGTTGTTGACCCAGTACCCGCCCTTGGGGGTTGTCTTCTCGAGGTACTCGGTCAGCGTCTGATGCGGCGCCTGGAGCGGCTCGGCCGGATAGCCGGGCAGCATGTGATAGAGGGTGCCGAAGTCGGTCGCCCCCTGAACGTTCGAGTGACCACGCAGGGCGACCACCCCGCCGCCGGGGCGCCCGATGTTGCCCAGGATGAGCTGCAGCATGCAGAGCGCCCGGATCTGCTGGACGCCGTTGGTGGACTGGTTGAGCTGGAGCGCGTAGGAGGCGGTGGCGGTCTTGTCCGGTCCCGACGCCGAGCAGTAGACGTCCGCCACCTTCAGGAACAGCTCCTTCGGGATCCCGCACACCTTTTCCACCATCTCGGGGGTGTACCGCGCGTAGTGATGGCGGAGCTGCTGAAAGACGCAGTTCGGGTCCTTCAAGGTCTTGTCCTGCTTGGGGTAGCCCTCGCCGTCGAGCTGGAACTTCCAGGTGGACTGGTCGTACGCTCGCTTGCCGGCGTCATAGCCGCTGAAGAGCCCGTCGAGGTCGGCGGGACCCTTGAAGGCCGGGTCGACCAGGAGCGAGGCGTTGGTGTAGGCCACCACGTAGTCGTGGAAGTACTTCTTGCTCTCGATCGCGTACCGGATCAGGCCGCCGAAGAACACGATGTTCGTCCCCGACCGGATGGGGACCCAGATGTCGGCGGTGGCCGAGGTCCGGGTGAAGCGCGGGTCCACGTGGATGATCTTGGCCCCGCGCTCCTTGGCCTTCATGACCCACTTGTAGCTGACCGGGTGACACTCCGCCCAGTTGGACGTGGGCATGATGACGTCGGCATTCACGACGTCGATCAGGTTGGTCGTCATCGCGCCGCGGCCGAAGGTCGCGCCAAGCGCGGGCACCGTCGCCGAGTGGCACAGGCGGGCGGAGTTCTCGAGATTCACCAGCCCGAGGCCGCGGGAGAGCTTGGCGATCAGGTAGTTCTCCTCGTTGTCCAGCACCGAGGAGCCGAGCCAGGCGATCCCCTCGCAGCGGTTGACGGTGACCTCCTTGTCGGCGACCTTCGCGGTCTCGACGAACGACGCGTCCCGGGCCTTCTTCATCCGCTGGGCGATCTGGTCCATCATCCAGTCGAGGGGCTTCTCCTCCCACCGATCGCTCCCTGCCGCCCGGTACAGGCACTTGCTGATCCGGCGCTCGTTCAGCGAGAGCTGGTAAGTCGAGGAGCCCTTGGGACAGAGCGCCCCCTCGGTGTGCGGGGTGTCAGGATCGCCTTCGATGTCGACGATCTTGTTGTCCTTGACGTAGATGAGCTGGGCGCAGCCCACCGCGCAATAGGGACAGACGCCAGGAAACGCCTTCGCTTCCTTCAGCCGGATCGAGGTGGCGGCCGCCTCGACGGGGGCCAGATCGATCCCCCGGGCGCCGACGGCGACACCGGCCGCACTCGCGCCGGACCACTTGAAGAAGTCGCGTCGAGACAGGCTCATGGCGACACTCCTCCGGGCTCACCGGGTTCAGAAACCAGGATGGGTCGGCCAGGGACGGGTGTCCGGCCGTCGTGCCCGCGGGCCTTCGAGCGGGAGGCGGCGTGTGCCAGCACGGGGCTCAGAGCTCGGGGCTGGCCCACTCTTCCCACGCGCGGCGCACCACGATCAGCCTCTCGGGGCGCCCCGCGGGGGATTCCACCTTGATGATGTCACCGGGGTTGAGCGCGTCGAGGTCGGTCGTCGTCCCCTCTTCGGTCACGACGAGCGTGCGCTCCTGACAGGACAGCTCCGAGCACCGGTCCTCGGCGCCCCGGACGCGCACGCGGCCCTGCGCCTTGTCGACCTCGACCACCAAGAAGCGAGTCTGCTGCAGCCAATCGGTGAGACTCTGCGCCATGGCCGACACCTCCGTGATGGCGGGGGCGTGGATCGACGGTTGCCGCATGGTAGTGTGGTCTGACCGCCGTGTCAAGTAACTGCCATAACGCCTAAATTCCAGGCGCTGGAGCCTCCAGGAGGGGCTGGATCGGGTCAGGGACTCGGGGTTTCCCCGACAGAGGGGCGATCGGGGGCGGGCGGGCGGGCGTAGGCCCGCAGTGACTCCTCGAGGAGCTGGCGCGCCTCTTCCGGCCGGCCGGCCTCCAGCCGCTCGACCACGCGCCGACCGGTGGCGGGGCTCAGGATCGCTCCGTTGCTGACGGGGTCGTAGAGCCGGCCCAGCTCGACGACGACGCCCTTGACGCGTCCGACGTCCTCGAGGTGGTCGAGGGCCTCGCGGAACAGGTCGATGGCGGGGTCGTCGCGCTTCCGCAGCTTCCCGCGCCGGAAGACCAGGTCCTGGCCAGGGTCGGGACGATGCTCGTCAGCCATCGGCGGGCCCCGATTATACCAGGGCTCGCCGACACCCCGGCAGTCCGCCGACCCGCTGTCGAAATCGCTTGACCGCCTCGCAGCCTGGGCACTAGGCTGGGCAGCCATGGGAGCCCGGCCGTGACCATGGTGGTCAACTGCGCGGCTTATGCCGGCGGGCGCCGGGTCGCCGACCTCGAGATCGAGAAGATCGGACACGTCCTCCAGGAGGAGGACCGCTTCGTCTGGATCGGCCTCCACGAGCCGACCGAGGACCTCCTGAAGCAGGTCCAGCAGGCGTTCGGGCTCCACGACCTCGCGATCGAGGATGCCCACCGGGCCCACCAGCGGCCGAAGCTCGAGCGGTACGACGAGTCCCTCTTCGTCGTCCTCCGCACCGCCCAGATGAACCGCGAGCAGCGGCGCATCGAGTTCGGCGAGACGCATCTCTTCGTCGGCCCCCGGTACGTGGTGTCGGTGCGCCACGGGGCCTCGCTGTCCTACGCCGACGTGCGGGCCCGCTGCGAGGCGACACCCCGGCTCCTGAGCAAGGGGCCGGGCTTCGTCCTTTACGCGCTCCTGGACTTCGTCGTCGATCACTACTTCCCCATCGTCGACACGTTCGAGGACGAGCTGGAGTCGCTCGAAGACCAGATCTTCGGGGAGGAGTTCAGCCGCGAGACCACCCGGCGGATCTACGAGCTGAAGCGCGACCTCCTGGAGGTCAAGCGCGCGGTATCGCCGCTGGTGGACGTCTGCAACCGCCTGATGCGCTTCGATCTCGACCTCATCCCAGACGACACCCGGCCGTACTTCCGGGACGTGTACGACCACGTGATCCGCATCAACGAGATCGTGGACAATCTGCGGGAGCTCCTGACCAGCGCGCTGGAGGCCAACCTCTCCCTCATCTCGGTCTCCCAGAACGACGCCATGAAGAAGCTGGCCGGCTGGGCCGCGATCTTCGCGGTGCCGACGATGATCGCCGGGGTCTACGGCATGAACTTCAAGTGGATGCCCGAGCTGGAGACGCCGTTCGGCTACCCGGTGGTGATGGGAGTGATGCTGGGGGCGTGCGGCTTCCTGTACTACCAGTTCAAGCGCTCGGGCTGGCTCTGATCCTTCGGGGGGGTCTCGGAAGACCCCCCCGAGCCCCCCCTCGGAGGCCGCGACTGTTGGACGGCCGTCGGCCTGTGGGCCGCGGCTCGAAGTGGAACGCCGCGGCCGCGCGGCCGAGAACCAGCGGGTTGCGAGAATCCAATGGGCAGAGGAAATCGGACTGGCCGGCCTTCCTGCATCCTCACTCGCTGAGGGGGATCGGGTGAATCTGGCCACGCTCGGCGAGGAGAGTCTCCGGCGGTACGGCGAGTACCCGGCGCTCGTCTTCGAGGGCCGGGAGCTGACGAACGTCGACCAGCAGCGGGCGGCCAATCGGCTCGCCCACGCCCTCGGCCGGCTCGGCGTCGCTCCGGGCGACCGCGTCGTGGTGATGCTGCCGAACTGTCCCGAGGTGCTGGAGGCCTACCGCGCCATCCTCGAGATCGGGGCCGTGGTGGTGCCGGTGATCTTCCTCCTGAGCCCGGAGGAGGTCCGCCACATCCTCGCCCACGCCGAGGCCCGCCTCCTGATCACCTCGCCCGACCTCGCCGGGAAGGCCGAGGGGTGGCCCGGCGCCCGGATCCTGGTGGGCGGCGAGGCGGCCGGCGCGCCGGCGTACGAGGAGCTGGTGGCCCGGGAGTCCGACGCGTTCACCGCGATCGACCGCGACGACCACGACCTGGCCGTGATCCTGTACACCGCGGGAACCACCGGGCAGCCCAAGGGCGTGGCGCTCTCCCACGCGAACCTCGCCTCGAACGCGCGCGCCGCCGCCAGCGTGTACGAGCTGGACCGCCGCCAGTGGGCCCTGGCCGCCCTCCCGCTGTCCCACTCGTACGGGCTCACCCTGATGAACGCGGGGAACGTCCTCGGCACCCGGGCCGTCCTGCTCCGCTGGTTCACCCCGGAGGCCGTCCTCACCGCCATCCAGCAGTACCGCGTGCAGGCCATGTCCGGCGTGCCGACCATGTTCGTGTACCTGCTGAACTACCCGGACGCCGAGCCGCTTCGACACCTCGTCGATGCGCGTGTGGGGCTCGGGGGCGGCGCCCTTGCCGGTCGAGCTGGTGGAGCCGTTCGAGACGAGGTTCGGCGGCCGGCTCCTCGAAGGGTACGGGCTGACCGAGGCCTCCCCCGTCGTCGCCACCCATCGCTACTCGGGCGTCCGGAAGCTCGGGTCGGTCGGCCAGCCGCTGCCCGGGGTCGAGGTGCGGATCCTCGACGACGCGGACCGCGCCCTGCCGATCGGCGAAGCCGGTGAGATCGGCGTCCGGGGCCCCAACGTGATGCTCGGCTACTACCGGATGGCGGAGGAGACTGCCGGCACCCTCCGGAACGGCTGGCTCCACACCGGCGACGTGGGACGCCTCGACGACGACGGCTTCCTCTACATCCTGGAAAGGAAGAAGGACCTCATCATCCGCGGCGGGCTGAACGTGTACCCCCGCGAAGTCGAGGACGTGCTCTACGCCCACCCCGGGGTGGCCGAGGCCGCCGTGGTCGGCATGCCCGATCCTCTCATGGGCGAGGAGGGATGCGCGTTCGTCGTCTTGCGCGCCGGCGCCACCGCGACCCCCGAGGCGTTGATCGCCTTCTGCCAGGAACGCCTGGCCAAGTTCAAGTGCCCGAAGCAGGTGCGCTTCGTCGAGGCGCTCCCGAAGAGTCCGATCGGCAAGATCCTGCGCAAGCAGCTCCGGACTCTCGTCACCTGACCGGACGCGAGGAGGTGAACCCATGAGGCTCAGCCGTCGCGACCTGCTCAAGCTCGGCGCCGCCGCGGTCGGTGGCTTCGTTCCGTCAGTGACGGACGCCCAGACCCCCAAGCGTGGCGGGACGCTCTCGGTCCGGATGTGGGACCCGCCCCACTTCGACCTGCACGCTGCCGGCGGGCTCTCCTACAAGCTCCACACGCTGATGACCTACACCCACAGCCGGCTCCTGCGGCATCGAACGGGACCCTCCGTTCAGCCCGGGACGTTCGCCGTCGAGCCCGACCTCGCGGAGTCCTGGAGCCAGCCGAACGAGACGACGTACGTCTTCAAGCTCCGGCGCGGCGTGCGCTGGCACCCCAAGCCGCCGGTGAACGGTCGCGAGCTGGTCGCCGACGACGTCGTCTACACCATCGATCGATTCCTCAGCACCAAGGGTCACGGCAACGCGCACATGCTGAGCGCCGTGGACCGGGTCGAGGCGATCGACCAGTACACGGTGAAGTTCACGCTGAAGCAGCCGTACGCCTGGTTCCTCGACACGCTGGCCAGCCCCATGGTCGTGGCCATCGTCGCCAAGGACAGCGCGGACCGGTTCGGCGACCTCAAGAAGCCGGAGTCTTTCGTCGGCACCGGCCCCTGGATGCTCGACAGCTACCGGCCGAACCAGGGCCTCACCCTCGTGCGCCACCCCCAGTACTTCCTGGCCGGCCTGCCCCACATCGACCGCATCGAGATCACGGTCGACGAGGACAACGCCTCGCGCATCGCCTCCTTCCTCGCCGGCAAGTACGACCTCGGCTGGGCGGACGCCGCCGGCACCATCAACCGGACCGACTGGGTCCAGATCCGGGATCCGCTCAAGCAGAAGCGGCCGGGGCTCCAGACGGCGGAGTTCCCTTCCAACGTCATGTCGCACATCTCCATGCGGACGGACCAGAAGCCCTTCAGCGACGTCCGCGTCCGCCAGGCGATCTCCCACGCCATCGACCGTCAAGGCATCATCGACGCCACCTTCGAGGGCGTCGGGGTCTTCAACGCCGCGGTGCCGGCCGCGCTCAAGGACTGGGCCTTGCCCGTCGGCCAGCTCGGCGAGGGCGTGAAGTACTTCAAGTACGATCCCGCCGAGGCCAAGCGGCTGCTGGCGGCCGCCGGCTATCCGAACGGCTTCCCGGCCAGCGCCTGCTTCACGACGTACGGCTCCACGATCCTGATCGACGGCATGCAGCTGGTCCTGAAGTACCTGAAGGACGTCGGCATCGATGCCAAGCTCGACCAGAAGGAATACGGCGCCTACATCACGACCTGCTTCTACGGGAAGTTCGACTCGATGACCTACGGGCCCCAGACGCCGTTCCTGGAGCCGGACAGCTTCCTGTACGGCCAGTACTACCCCGGGGAGCCCCGCAACCAGAGCCACATCAGCGACCCGGTCCTGTCCGATCTGCTCGTCCGGCAGCGACGAACGATCGACCTCCCCAAGCGCCGGGAGGTCGTCCACGAGATCCAGCGCCACCTGGCCAAGCAGCAGTACTACGTGACGACGCCCTCCGGGATCTACATCGCGGTGTGGGACGGCGCCCTGAAGAACTACGGGCCGAACGTCGGCTACGACTACGGCGGGCGACTCGTGGCGAGCCTGGCTGGACCGCTAGCTTCCTCGGGGGGTCTCGGAAGACCCCCGATCCCTCCCTCGGTTGCGGCGGCCAAGCCGCCGCTCGGAGCGCTTCGACGATCACGCGAGTCGACATGAGTAGTCGGCGACGTCATGGAGCATGCGAGGCCGACCTGCTGAGGCGGTATCTCGCCCGACGGCTCATGGTCGCGATCCCGTCGCTGCTGATCGCGTCGCTCGTCGTCTTCGCGCTGCCGCGGCTGATCCCGGGCGACGTCGTCGCCCTCATGCTCGAGGAGAAGGCGTACGCCCGCGACCTCGCCGAGCTGCGGGCCAGGCTCGGCCTCGACCGGCCGCTCCCCGTCCAGTACGTCGAGTGGCTCGGGCGCGTGCTGCGCGGCGACCTGGGAGAGTCGCTCTGGACCAAGCGCCCCGTCGTCGAGGAGCTGGCCCGGAGGCTGCCCCTGACTCTCGAGCTCTCGCTCCTGGCCACCGTGTTCGCGGTCCTGATCGCGGTCCCGGTCGGCGTCGTCTCCGCGACCCGCCAGGACACCCTCCAGGACTACGCCGCCCGCAGCACCGCGGTCCTGGGGCTCTCGATTCCCAGCTTCTGGCTGGCGACGCTGGTGATCGTGCTGCCGGCGATCTGGTGGGGCTGGCGGCCCGTCAGCGGCTTCGTCGAGTTCTCGCAAGCCCCCCTCACCAATCTCGGCCAGCTCCTGCTGCCCGCCCTCATCCTGGGCCTGGCGTCCGCGGCGGCCCTGATGCGCCTGATCCGGGGCATGCTGCTCGAGGTCCTCCGCCAGGACTACGTCCGGACCGCGTGGGCGAAAGGCCTGCGTGAGCGCGTGGTCGTCCTCAAGCACAGTCTCCGGAATGCGGTCATCCCGGTCATCACCGTGCTGGGCATCCAGATCGCGCAGGTTCTCGGCGGCACGGTCATCATCGAGACGATCTTCGGCCTCCCCGGCGTGAGCCGCTTCCTCTTCGACGCCATCAACCAGCGCGACTACCCGGTCATCCAGGGCGTCAACCTGGTCGTCGTCTCGCTGATCGTCCTGATCAACCTCGTCGTCGACGCCGTCTATGCCGTCCTCGACCCCCGCATCCGCTACTAGTGCCGTTCCAACTACATGAGCCAAGATAGGCATGCGATTCTTGAAGCGCACGGATCTGCCGCATCCCTCGAAGGCATCGGCCGAAACAAGTTGGAACGGCACTAGGCTCGCCGACCCGGCACCGACGCTGCCGGGCCTGGTCGGCCGCACGCTCCGCCTCGTCGGCTGGTTCGTCCGAAAGAAGCCCCTGGGGGCCCTCGGCGGGGCGATCGTCGTGGCGATGCTCGTCATGGCGGCCGGCGCCGAGTGGATCGCCCCCTACGGCTACGACGAGATGATCCGGGGCGCGCGGATGAAGCCGCCCGGCCTCTCCCACTGGCTGGGAACCGACAACCTGAGCCGCGACCTCTGGAGCCGCATCGTCTACGGCGCGCGCGTCTCGGTGACGGTGGGCTTCGCCACCATCGCGCTCGGGACCGTGTGCGCCACCGCGATCGGCGTCTCCAGCGGGTACTTCGGCGGGGTCTACGATCTCCTCGTCCAGCGCGTGGTGGACGCGTGGATGTCGTTCCCCTACCTGGTGATCGTGCTGTCGGTGATGGCGGTCCTGGGACCCGGGCTGACCAACGTGATCCTGTCGCTGTCCATCATCGTCACGGCGACCAGCTCGCGGGTCATCCGCGGCGCGACCATCGCCGTCGCCCAGCACTCCTACGTCGAGGCCGGCCGGGCCATCGGCTGCGGGCACGGTCGGATCGTCCTCCGCTACATCCTGCCGGGCGTCGTCCCGACCGTCATCATCCTGGCCACCATCGGGCTGGGCGGCGTGATCCTCGCCGAGTCGGCGCTCTCGTTCCTCGGCTTCGGCGTTCCCCCGCCCTACCCGTCGTGGGGAGCCATGCTGGCGGGCTCCGGTCGGACCTACATGCTGCGGGCGCCGTGGATGGCGATCTGGCCCGGCGCCGCCATCTCGCTGGCGGTCTTCGGCTTCAACATGCTGGGCGATGCGCTGCGGGACGTCCTCGACCCGAGACTGCGCGGCGGCTGACCCGCGGAAGTCACTTCGGGCGGCCCCATCGCTCCCCTCGCGCTCATCTCCGCGGCCGGCCGCCGCCGGGGAAGAGCGGGACGGGGTAGCGCACGCTGAGGAGATGCAGCCCGTGGGCCGGCGCCGTCGGCCCGGCCCGCCGCCGATCGCGCCCGGCCAGGACGTCGGCGACCCAGTTCGACCGGCCGGCGGCCCTCCCCGACCTCGAGCAGCGTGCCGACGAGGTTCCGCACCATGTGGTGGAGGAACGCGTCCGCCGAGACGAAGACGCCCACCAGGTCGCCTCGCGCCACCAGGCGCAGCGCGTACACGCGGCAGACGGGCGATCGATCCCGACCGGCCGCGGCCTGGAAGGCCGAGAAGTCGTGCTTGCCCCGAAATGTCTGCAGGGCGGCCGCCATCGCGGCGAGGTCCAGGGGCCGGGAACGGTGGCACGTGTAGCCGCGCAGGAACGGCGAGGCGACCGGCCCCCGGCCGATCAGGTAGCCGTAGCGCTTGAGGCGCGCCGAGCGCCGGGCGTCGAAGCCTCGGGGGGCGGCCCGGGCGGCCAGGACGCGGATGTCGCGAGGCAGCGTCGCGTTGAGCGCGGCCTGAACGACCGCCGGCGCCAGCGCCTTCTCGGCGTGGACGCTCGCGACCTGGCCGAGCGCGTGCACCCCGGCGTCGGTGCGGCTGGCCCCCGTCAGCCGCACGGGCCCACCGGCCAGCGGTGTCAGGGCGTCGCCGACGACCCCCTGAACCGTCCGGGTGTCGGCCTGCACCTGCCAGCCGTGGTAGGCGGCGCCGTCGTAGGCCAGCAGGAGCGCGAGGGGCGTCGGGCCAGGGTCCGGCACCGGGCCTTCAGCCAGGGCTCCTCCCCCGGACGGGAGAGCGCGTGAAGGAGGTCACACGCGTGGCGAGCCGATCAGCAGCTCGGCGATCTGGACGGCGTTCGTCGCCGCCCCTTTGTGGAGCTGGTCGCCCACGACCCAGATGTTGAGGGCCCGGTCGAGGGAGAGGTCCTGGCGAATCCGTCCCACCACGCAGTCGTCCTACCCCTCGACGATCACCGGCATCGGGAGTACGCCGAGGGTCGGCGACGACCGAGGACGACCATTGGTCGGGACGGACGCCCCCAGGCCGAAGGCCGTCCGATCGACGCAGGCCGAGCGCGTTCCCCCCGAGATGAAGGTTGCGACGCTCATCGCCCCCGCCCCGTTAGGAGTAGAGGGCTTCCAGCTCGCGGATCACCCGGTCGCCCATCTGCGTGGTGCCCACGAGGGTGGTCCCCGGCGCGTGGATGTCCCGGGTCCGGTAGCCCGCGGCCAGCGTCCGCTCCACGGCCTGCTCGACCCGCTCGGCCTCCTGGGGTAGGCCGAGCGAATGGCGGAGGAGCATCCCCACCGAGAGGATCGCCGCCAGCGGGTTGGCGATTCCCTTCCCGGCGATGTCGGGCGCCGTGCCGTGGATGGGCTCGTAGAGCCCGATGCGTCCCACCGAGGCTCGCCGACGGCAGCATCCCCATCGACCCCGCGATGATCGCCGCCTCGTCCGACAGGATGTCGCCGAAGGTGTTCTCGGTCACGATCGTGTCGAAGCGTCGCGGCTCGGCCACCAGGGCCATCGCGCAGTTGTCCACCAGGAGGTGATCGAGGGCCACGTCCGGATAGGCCTTGCCGACCTCGCCGACCACCTCGCGCCAGAGCTGGGACACGACCAGCACGTTCGACTTGTCCACCGAGGTCAGTCGCCGCCGCCGGCCCCGCGCCACCTGGAAGGCGAGGTGGGCGATCCGCTCGATCTCGGCCACGGTGTAGACCATCGTGTTCACGCCGCGCCGGCCGGGGCCGCTCCCCTCGATCCCCCGCGGCTCGCCGAAGTAGAGGCCCCCGGTCAGCTCGCGGATGACCATCAGGTCGGCCCCCTCGACGACCTCCCGCTTGAGGGGCGAGCTGTCCACCAGCATCGGGTACAGGCGCGCCGGCCGCAGGTTGGCGTAGAGGTCGAGGGCCTTCCGGATCCGGAGGATGCCGGCCTCGGGGCGCTCGCCCGGACGCAGGTGATCCCACTTCGGCCCGCCGACCGCGCCGAACAGGATCGCCTGGCTCTCCCGGCAGAGGCGGAGGGTGGCGTCGGGGAGCGGGGTGCCGAGGGCGTCGATGGCCGCCCCCCCGATGATGCCCTCCTCCAGCTCGAACCCGACCCCGGCGCCCTTGCCGACCGCCTGGAGCACGCGCACCGCTTCCCGGATGACCTCGACCCCGATCCCGTCGCCGGGGAGGACCGCGATCCGGTGGCTGGCCATGCTAGGGACCGACCTCCTTCACCTGGGTCGCCGCCGCCGGTCGCACCAGCCGGTTGATCGCGTGGAGGTACGCGCGGGCGCTGGCCTCGATGACGTCGGTGGAGGAGCCCTTCCCGGACACGATGGTGCCGTCGAAGTCCACCTTGACCGAGACCTCGCCCATCGCGTCCCGGCCCTGGGTGACGGCCCGCAGGTTGTAGTCGAGAAGGCGGCCCTTGGTCCCGGTGATGGCCTCGATCGCGTTGTACGTGGCCTCCACCGGCCCGTCTCCCGTGCCGGAGTCCTGGAAGGTCTGGCCCTCCCGTTGCAGCCGGACGGTAGCCGAGGGGATCAGGCCGGTGCCGGAGACGAAGTGGAGGTAGTCCAGCGTGAACGTCTCGGCGACCTGGGTCAGCTCGTCGCTCACGATCGCCAGCAGGTCCTCGTCGTAGACCTCCTTCTTCTTGTCGGCGAGGTCCTTGAAGCGCCGGAACGCTTTGTCCAGCTCGGCCCCTTCGAGGTCCACCCCGAGGTCCTTGAGGCGGATCTTGAACGCGTGGCGGCCGGAGTGCTTGCCGAGAACCAGCTTGTTCGAGCTCCGGCCGATGTCCTCCGGCCGCATGATCTCGTAGGTAAGCTTCTCCTTCAGCACGCCGTCCTGGTGGATGCCCGCCTCGTGGGCGAAGGCGTTCTCGCCCACCACGGCCTTGTTCGGCTGGACGTGGACGCCGGTGATGTGCGACAGGAGCTTGGAGCTGCGGTAGATCTCCTCGGTCCGGACCAGGGTGTCGATGCCGAAGAAGTCCTGGCGGGTGCGGAGCGCCATCACGATCTCCTCGAGGGAGGCGTTTCCGGCGCGCTCGCCGATGCCGTTGACGGTGCACTCCACCTGCCGCGCCCCGTTCTGGATGGCGACCAGGGAGTTGGCCACCGCCTGCCCGAGGTCGTTGTGGCAGTGCACCGAGATGACGGCCCGGTGGCTGTTCTTCACCCGCTCCCGGATCCGGGCGATCCGCTCCCCCCACTCGCGGGGCATCGCGTAACCGACGGTGTCCGGGATGTTGATCGTGCGGGCGCCGGCGTCGATCACCGCCTCCAGCACCTCACACATGTAGTCGAAATCCGACCGGGAGGCGTCCTCGGGAGAGAACTCGACGTCGTCGCAGTACCCCCGGGCGTGCTTGACGGCCTCGACGGCCGCCTTGAGGACCTCGGCCCGTGACTTCCGGAGCTTGTACTTCAGGTGGATGTCCGAGGTGGCGACGAAGGTGTGGATGCGCGGCCTCGTCGCGTGCTTCACCGCTTCCCAGCACCGGTCGATGTCGCCGAGCCCGACCCGGCTGAGGCCGCAGATCGACGGCGCGTGCTCGAGCTGGCCGACGGTCTTCGCCACCTCGCTGACCGCCTCGAAGTCCTCCTCGGATGAGATGGGGAACCCGGCCTCGATGACGTCGACCCCGAGCCGCGCCAGCTGGCGGGCCATCTCCAGCTTCTCGACGACGTTCATCGAGAACCCCGGGGCCTGCTCGCCGTCTCGGAGGGTGGTGTCGAAGATGATCACCCGGTCGCCAGCGATGGAGCGTGCGTCGGACATGGTCGGCTCTCCTTGGTATTCGGGCACTATGACGCCTCACCACCGGGGCTCGCGCCCGGGGTGGCCTCGCGGAGGACGCGCGGTGGCGCCGGCTCTCGCCTTCTCAGGAGGAGCCGCCGGACAGGCCCCGACAGCGCGTAGGCCGTGAAGGCGAGGAAGAGGAACAGCTGGGGGTGGGCGGCCACGATGAGCACGGCCAGGACGACCACCAGCAGGACTCCGAATGCGTGGCGCCGGGCGAGGGCCGGCCCCTTGAAGGAGTAGTAACGGATGTTCGAGACCATCAGGAACGCCAGGAGATAGGTGGCGCAGGCGAGCGCGAACAGCTCGGCCCGCCCAAACTCCACGACGCCCAAGAACAGCACCATGGAGGCCACCGTCCCGGCCGCGCCGGGAATCGGGAGGCCGATGAAGTAGCGCCGGTCGGTGACGCCGGTGAGCACGTTGAAGCGCGCCAGCCGGAGGGCCCCGCAGATCACGTAGAGGAAAGCCGCCCCGGCCCCCACCCGCCCGAGAGGCGCCAGGGCCCACGAGTACAGCAGGAAGCCCGGCGCGACGCCGAACGAGACCACGTCGGCGAGCGAGTCGAACTCCACGCCGAACTGCGTGGTCGTGCGCGTGAGGCGGGCGACCTTGCCGTCGAGGACGTCCATCACCATCGCCACGAACAGGGCGAGCGCCGCCCACTCGTGCCGGCCCTCGTGCGTGAGCACGATCGCGTAGAAGCCGCACAGCAGGTTGCCGGTCGTCAGGAGGCCAGGCAGCAGGAAGATGGTCTGCCGCCGGCGCTCCCGCAGCTCCGACCAGCGCCGCCGCCGCAGTCCGACCGGACGCCGCCTCATTCGGGTACTTCCGGCAGGGGGGGAGTCCCAACCACTCCCCCCCTGGACCCCCCCACCTGGGGGCCGGTCGCGATCGCCTGGGGGTCGGTCGCGATCGCCTGGGGGTCGGTCGCGCGTCGGACTCGGAATCTCACTCGAGGACCGCCAGGACGGTCTCGCCGGCCCGGACCCGGTCACCGACCCGCACGGTGACCCGGGCCCGCTCGGGCATCACGACATCCATCCGGGACCCGAACCTGATCAGGCCGAACCGCTCCCCGGCCTCGACGACGTCGCCCGGCTCGACCCGGCAGACGATCCGCCGCGCCAGGACGCCCACGACCTGGCGCATGACCACCCGGCCCGTCTCGCCCTCCAGGGCGACCCGCACGCTGTGGTTTCCCTCGGCCTCCGGCCGGTAGGCCGCCGCGAACCCGCCCGGGCAGCGCTCGACGCTGGCCACCCGCCCGCTGATCGCCACCCGGTTCACGTGGACGTCGAGCGGCGAGAGGAAGATCACGACCCGCCGGGCCGGCCCCACGAACGCATCCTCGACCCCCGCGCGCACCTCGGTCACCCGCCCGTCGGCCGGGGCCAGGACCGCCCCCGCCGTCGCCGGCGGCGTGCGATCCGGGTCACGGAAGAAGAACGCCATGAAAGCGGCCAGCCCGGCGGGAAGGACCGCCGTCTTGCGCCAGCCGAGCCCCGCCATCCCCAGCGCCAGCGCGAGGGGTACCAGGATGAATGGCCAGCCGTCGGCGGCGATCGGCAGCTTCGGGGCCGGGGACCCGGGACGCGGGGAGCGGGCGGCGGCGCGCGCGGCTTCCGGCATCGGCCCTTCCGGTACCTCCTACATCCGGGGCGGCTTGATCCAGCTCATCATCGAGCGGAGCCGCTGGCCCACCTCTTCGATCTGGTGGTCCGCCTCCACCCGGCGCATGGCCAGGAAGCCGGCCCGGTTGGCCTGGTTCTCCAGGACCCACTCGCGGGCGAACTGCCCGGACTGGATCTCCCGGAGGATCTTCCGCATCTCGGCCCGGGTCTCGTCGGTGACGATGCGGGGACCCCGGGTGTAGTCGCCGTACTCGGCGGTGTCCGAGACCGAGTAGCGCATGTAGGCCAGGCCGCCCTGGTAGAAGAGGTCCACGATCAGCTTCATCTCGTGCATGCACTCGAAGTACGCCACCTCGGGCTGATACCCGGCGGCGACGAGGGTCTCGAAGCCGGCCTTGATCAGCGCGGACACGCCGCCACAGAGCACCGTCTGCTCGCCGAACAGGTCGGTCTCCGTCTCTTCCTTGAAGGTGGTTTCGATGACGCCGGCCCGGGTGCACCCCACGCCCCTGCCGTAGGCGAGCGCGAGCTCGCGGGCCTTGCCGGAGACGTCCTGGTGCACGGCGATGAGGGCCGGCACCCCCGGGCCCTGGGTGAAGAGGTCCCGCATGATGTGGCCGGGCGCCTTGGGGGCGATCATCGAGACGTCGACGTCCGGCGGCGGGACGATCTGGTTGAAGTGGATCGAGAAGCCGTGCGCCACCATCAGCATCTTGCCCTTGGTGAGGGCGCCCCGGATCGACTCCTCGAAGACGGCCCGATGGGTCTGGTCGGGCAGCAGGATCATCACGACATCCGCCATCTGGGCGGCGTCGGCGACGCTGGCGACCCGGAGCCCATCCTTCTCGGCCTTGGCCCAGCTCTTGGAGCCCTTGTAGAGCGCGACCACCACGTCCAGGCCCGAGTCCTTGAGGTTCAGCGCGTGGGCGTGGCCCTGGCTGCCGTACCCGACGATGGCGATCTTCCTGCCCTTGAGCAGCGAGAGATCCGCGTCCTGATCGTAGTAGATCCGGGCGGGCATCCGTGCGCCTCCTTCTAGTCCGCGAAGCCGACGACCCGGGGATCGCGGCTCTGCTCGTCGAGCTGGTTCATCGCTTCCCGGCGGCGCCGGCCGCCCTCGGGGCCCTTGCCGAGCTTCTCCTCCGGGTGTCTCTTCGCAGTCTTCGAGGCGCGGGCGATCGCTACCTTGCCGGTCCGCACCAGCTCCTGGATTCCCATGGGCCGCAGCAGCTCGATGATCGCGTCCAGCTTCGTCTCGTCCCCGGTCACCTCGAGCGTGAACGTCGTCGGCGTCACGTCGACGACCTTGGCGCGGAAGATGTCGGCGGTCCGCAGGATCTCGGCCCGGTGCTGCGGCTCGGCGTTGACCCGCATGAGCACCAGCTCCCGCTCGACGTGGCTGTCCTGGGTCAGGTCGCTGACCTTGATGACGTCGATCAGCTTGTGGAGCTGCTTGACGACCTGCTCGATCACGAACTGGTCGCCCCGCACCACCAGCGTCATGCGCGACACCGTGGGGTCCAGGGTCTCGCCGACCGAGAGCGACTCGATGTTGTACCCGCGGGCGCTGAAGAGGCCGGCGACCCGCGACAGCACCCCGAACTTGTTTTCGACCAGCACCGCGATCGTATGCTTGCTGACTTCGTTCCCGTTCTGCACTCTACATCCCTTCCTGTCTTCGTGGATCGCCTGCGCCCGCGCCGGGCCGAGACCCGAGCAGCCCTAGGACGCAGGGAGTCGCCCACCGCAGGCGTATGCCGCATACGCCGAGGATGGGCGACGACCGAGGACGACGCGGATGCGACAGGCGTATCGGTGCGACGGCGGCACGGCGCTCAAAAGCCGGTCTGGGACTTGGCGGCCTTGGCCTTCGCTTCCTTGTTCGGCTTCTCCAGCAACATGTCTTTGTTGGCGCCGCCCGCCGGCACCATCGGGAAGCAGTACTCGTCCTTGTCCACCATGACGTCGACCACCACCGGCCCCGGCGTGGCAAAGGCCTTCTCCAGCGCCGGCACCACCTCGTTCGGCTTGGAGGCCCGGATGCCGACCGCCCCGTACGCCTCGGCCAGCTTGACGAAGTCCGGGCTGGCCGACAGGTCGATCGAGCAGAACCGGCCGCCGTAGATGATGTCCTGCCACTGGCGGACCATCCCGTGGCCGCCGTTGTTGATGATCACGGTCTTGATCGGGAGCTGGTTCTCGACCACCGTGGCCAGCTCCTGGGAGTTCATGACGAAGCTGCCGTCGCCGTCGATCAGGACGACCAGCCGGTCGGGCCGGCCGACCTGGGCCCCCATCGCCGCCGGCAGCCCGTAGCCCATGGTGCCCAGGCCACCCGAGGTCAGCCAGTGGCGTGGGTGGCGGAAGCGATAGTGCTGGGCGGCCCACATCTGGTGCTGACCCACCCCGGTCACGATGATCGCCTCGCCGCGCGTGAGGTTCGACACCTCCTCGACGACGTACTGGGGCTTGATCAGCTCGTCGTCCCAGTCGTAGCGGAACGGATGCTTCGTCTGCCAGGCCAGGATCTGCTTGAGCCACGAATCCCGCGCTTCCCGCACCGCGGCGCTCGGCTCGGCGGCCCCCTCCTCGAGGAGGTGCTCCTTCAGCTTGGCCAGTACGCGCCGGCAGTCTCCCACGATCGGGATGTGGACCTTGATGTTCTTCGAGATCGAGGACGGGTCGATGTCGATGTGGACGATCTCCGCCTGGGGGGCGAAGAACTCGACCTTGCCGGTCACGCGATCGTCGAAGCGGGCGCCCACCGCGATGAGCACGTCGGAGTTGTAGACCGCCATGTTGGGGGCGTAGCCCCCGTGCATGCCGAGCATCCCCATCGAGAGCGGGTGGTCGGAGGGGAAGGCGCCCATCGCCATGACGGTCGTGGTGACCGGGACCCGCGTGAGCTGGGCGACCTCGGCCAGCTCGGGGGCGGCGTCCGAGGCGATGACGCCCCCGCCGACGTAGAGGACGGGGCGCTTCGCCCGCATGATCGCCCGGGCGGCTTTGCGGATCTGACCCGCGTGCCCCTCGTACGTCGGGTTGTACGAGCGGAGGTGGACGGACTCGGGGTACTCGAATTCGGCCTGCTTGATCAGGATGTCCTTCGGCAGGTCGACGTGGACCGGCCCCGGTCGGCCGGTGGCGGCGACGTAGAAGGCCTCCTTGATGACCGGGGCGATGTCCTTGGTGTCCTTCACCAGGAAGTTGTGCTTGGTGCACGGCCGCGTGATGCCGACGTTGTCCGCCTCCTGGAAGGCGTCGTTCCCGATCAGGTGGGTGGGGACCTGGCCGGTGAAGGCGACGATCGGCATCGAGTCCATGTAGGCGTCCTGGAGGGCGGTCACCAGGTTCGTGGCCGCCGGGCCCGACGTCACCATGCACACGCCGACCTTGCCCGAGACGCGGGCGTAGCCCTCGGCGGCGTGGCCGGCGGCGGCCTCCTGGCGGCACAGGACGTGGCGCAGGGGCCCCGGGAAGTCGTAGAGCGCGTCGTAGATGGGCAGGACGGCTCCGCCGGGGAGGCCGAACACCACGTCCACGCCTTCACGCTTGAGCGACTCGAGAACGATCCGGGCGCCGCTGAATTTCATGTCTCGCTCCTACCTCTGCTCCGAATGAAGGCGGATGACGTCCGCCACCTACAGGAGCCCCGCCGTGGCCAGGATCTCCGTGATCTCCTCGATCGCGTCCCCGTCGGGAACGGGCAGCGGCATGCGGGGCAGACCGCCGTAGTACCCCAGGAGATCCTGGGCGGCCTTCAGGCCCCCGATCCCGTACCGCCCGCTGATGCCGGTCGCCAGCGGGCTCAGCCGGTAGACGATCTCGCGCGCCTCGCCCCACTGGCCGGCCCGGGCCAGGCGCCAGATCTCGCAGCACTCGCGGGGCGCCACGTTGGCCACCGCCAGGATCCCGCCGGCCGCGCCCAGCAGGAGCGCCGGCAGGAAGGCGATCGGCGAGCCGACCAGGACCTGGAACGTCTTCGGGGTCAGCCGCATCATCTCGGCCGCCTGGGGAACGTTGCCCGAGCTGTCCTTGATCCCGCGGATGTTCGGGTGCTCGGCCAGCCTGGCGACGAGGTCGGGCTCCAGGTTGATCCCGGTGTTGGCCGGGAAGTTGTAGAGGAGCACCGGGACCGGCGAGGCGTCCGCGACCGCCCGGTAGTGCCGGATGAGGGCCGGCGGCTTCATCATCCCCTTGTAGTAGCTCGGGGTGATGATGATCACCGCGTCCGCCCCCAGCTCGGCCGCGCGGCGGGACAGCCGGATCGCGGCGCCGGTCGAACTCTCCCCCGGTGCCCGCGACCAGCTGCCGGGACCGCGGGATCTCGGCCCGGGCCGTCGCGATGACCCGCTCCTTTTCGGCCTCGGAGAGGAGCGGGAACTCGCCGGTCGAGCCCAGCACCACGTAGCCGGCCAGCGGGTACTCGTCGAGACGGCGAAGGTTCGCGGCCAGCTTGTCGTGGGCCACGTGGTCGTCGCGGAAGGGGGTCAGGACCGGGGGATAGACACCCTCGAAGCTCGGCGCTCGGCTATCCATGGGCGCCCCGCTCCTTGATGCGGGCCTGGGCCGCTGCCAGCCGGGCGGTCGGGATCTGATACGGGGAGCACGAAACGTACGTCATACCCGCCCGGTGACAGAACTCCACGGAAGACGGCTCGCCTCCGTGCTCACCGCAGATCCCGACCTTCAGATCGGGCCGTGTGCGCCGCCCGCGCTCGATGCCGATCCGGACCAGCTCGCCGACGCCCTCCTGGTCGAGGACCCGGAACGGATCGCGTGGCAACAGCTCCTTCTCCAGATAGAGCGGGAGGAACTTGCCCACGTCGTCGCGACTGTAGCCGTAGGTCAGCTGGGTGAGATCGTTGGTCCCGAACGAGAAGAAGGCCGCCTCGTGGGCGATCTGGTCGGCGACCAGGACCGCCCGCGGCACCTCGATCATCGTCCCGGTGGTATACGGGACCCGCACCCCCGTCTCGGCGAGGACCGCCTCGGCCGTCCGCTCGGTCAACTCCCGCGTCAATCGCATCTCGCCCACCGTGCCCGTCAGCGGGATCATGACCTCGGGCTCCACCGGAACGCCCTGCGTCACGAGCGCGGCGGCCGCCTCGAAGATGGCCCGGACCTGCATCTCGTAGATCTCGGGGTAGGTGATGCCCATCCGGCAGCCCCGGTTCCCGAGCATCGGATTGGCCTCCTGGAGGCTCCGCACGCTGACCAGATCCTCCTTCAGCTCATCGATCCGCGTCTGCACACGCGCCAGCTCGGTCTCGAGTGGAGCCCTGGCCATGACGCGCTGGAAGCCGGGGTCCAGCGCGAGCTGCGTCCGGACGCTCTGGTCAACGTGCTCCAGCCCGGGGCGCCGCTCCCGCAGGTCGCCCAGCTCTTCCAGCAGCTTGGCCTCCTTGGGCAGGAACTCGTGGAGGGGCGGATCCAGCAGGCGGATCGTCACCGGACGCCCGGCCATCGTCCGGAAGATGCCGACGAAGTCCTCGCGCTGCATCGGGAGGAGCTGGTCGAGCGCCCGCTGCCGGGTCTCCCGGTCCCGGGCCTGGATCATGTTGCGGACGATGGGAATCCGCTCCTCCGGCTTGAAGAACATGTGCTCGGTGCGACAGAGGCCGATCCCCTGGGCGCCGAAAGCCAGCGCGGTGGCCGAGTCGCCCGGCGTGTCCGCGTTGGCCCGCACCCCGAGGGTCCGCACCTCGTCCGCCCAACCGAGGATCGTGCTCCAGTAGCCGAAGAGCGGCGATTCCTCGGGCCGGAGCGACTTGGTGAGCTGGACCTGCACGATCTCCGACGGCTTGGTCGGCAGCTCGCCCAGGATCACCTCGCCGGTTTCGCCGTCGAGGGCGATCACGTCCCCCTGGCGGACCCGGAGGTCCCCGCGACGAAACTCGTGCGCCTCCTCGTCCACCGTGATGTCACCACAGCCGACCACGCAGCATTTCCCCATGCCGCGACCAACGACCGCCGCGTGGGAGGTGAGGCCGCCTCGTGACGTCAGGATGCCGCCGGCCGCATACATCCCGGCCACGTCCTCCGGCGAGGTCTCGGCCCGGACCAGGATCACCTTCACGCCGCGGTCCGCCCACTCCTCGGCGTCGTCGGCCGTGAAGACGACCTTGCCGACGCAGGCCCCGGGGGCGGCCGGGAGACCCTTCGCGATCAGCCGCCCGCCCTCGATGGCACGAGCCTTGGCCTTGAGGTCGAAGCCGGGGTGCAGGAGCTGGTCGAGTTGCCCAGGGTCGACCCTCAGCAGGGCCAGGTCCCGATCGATCAGCCCTTCTTTCACCATCTCCACGGCGATCCGCACCGCGGCCGCCGCCGTCCGCTTCCCGCGCCGGGTCTGCAGGATGTACAGCGTCCCTTCCTGGATCGTGAACTCGATGTCGAGCATGTCCCGGTAGTGGCGCTCGAGCGTCTGGTACGTCGCCTCCAGCTCCTGGTACACGCCCGGCATCCGGTCACGCAGGTTGGCGATCGGCTGGGGGGTCCGGATGCCGGCCACCACGTCCTCGCCCTGCGCGTTGACCAGGAACTCGCCGAAGAACCGCCGCTCCCCGGTCGAGGGATCCCGGGTGAACGCGACGCCGGTCCCCGAACTGTCCCCGAGATTGCCGAAGACCATCGTCTGGACGGTGACCGCGGTCCCCCAGTCGTTCGGGATTCCGTGGATCCGGCGGTAGTCCTCGGCCTTCTTCGAGAACCAGGAGCCAAAGACCGCGCGAATCGCCAGGTTGAGCTGCAGCTGCGGCTCTTGCGGGAAGGGCTCGCCGGCCTCCTCGTAGAGGCCCTTGTAGGCGGAGACGAGCCCGCGCAGCGCAGGCGCTGGCAGCTCGGCGTCGGACGCGGCTCCCATTCGCACCTTCGCCGCGTCGAGCAGGTCGTCGAAGAGACGGCGGTTGATCCCGAGGACGACGTCGCCGAACATCGTGAGGAAGCGGCGATAGCAGTCCCAGGCGAAGCGCTCGTTTCCGGTCCGCTGGGCGAGCCCCTCGACGGTCTTGTCGTTCAGGCCGAGGTTCAGGACCGTTTCCATCATGCCCGGCATCGAGACCCGCGCGCCGGAACGGACGGAAACGAGGAGCGGGCGGTCGGGATCGCCGAGCCGGAGGCCGACCAGACTCTCGAGGCGTCCGAGATGCTCCTGCACCTCGTCCCACAGGCCGTCGGGGTCGCGACGTCCGAGGCGCTCGTACTCCGTCCACGCCTCGGTCGTGATGGTGAGCCCGGGCGGGACCCGGATTCCCAGGTTCGTCATCTCGGCCAGCTCGCACCCCTTGCCGCCGAGGAGGTTCCTGAGCTGGCTCGAACCTTCGGCCCGCCCGCCTCCGAAAAAGTAGACAAGCTTCCTCATGGTCTCGGCTCTCCACCCAGATTGGCAGAAAAGTCTTTCCAACGTATCAGTTAAGGCGCTGTTCTGTCAAGGCAAAGCCGGTTCTACGGTGCCCGCTGAACCAGTCCGACGAGTAGGGAGACCGAGGCGAGGCGCGACGGCTCGAGGGCGAGCCGATCCGGCGGCTCCCATTCCCACCGCCCGTCGGCTTCTCGCAACCCTCGGGCTCTGGCCACGCGGCCGTGGCGTTCCGCTCCGCGCCCCGGCCCAAAGGCCGAAAAATAGTCGCGGCCTCCGAGGGGGGACTCGTGGGCGTCTTCCAAGACCCCCCGATGTTCTCAGCGCGGGGGCCGGGGACGGCGGGAGCGGCGCGCTCGCGACGAGACCGGGGCCTCGTCGCCCCGGGCTTCGCCCTCCACGCCCTCGACCGGCGTCTCGCGTCCGACGACGAGCTGCTCGACGGCGATCAGATGCGCGAGCATGGCCCGCCGCGCGGCTTCCTCGTCACGGGCCTGAATGGCGGCGAGGACTTGCCGGTGATCCTGGTGGGAGCGCTCCGGCCGGCCGGGGATGTGGAGCGATTCCTCTCGCGTCTGGGTGAGCAGGTCCATGAGGGCCGTCACGATGCGGGTGATCGCCCGGTTGTGGGCGGAGTGGGCGATGGCGGTGTGGAACGCGGCGTCCTGTGCCAGCCCCGTCCGGCCCGCCGCGATCTCCCGGGCCTGCTCGTCCAGGATGCGTCCCAGCTCGAGCGCCTCCTCGTGGGTCGCCCGGCGCGCCGCCAGCCCGGCGATGGGCGGCTCCAGGAGGCGCCGCGCCTCGTAGAGGTCGGCGATCCCCTCACGCTGGTTCAGGATGACCAGGGCCAGCGGCTCGACGAGCGATTCGACCGAGATGCTGCGGACGAAGGCTCCCTCGCCGGCCCGGATCTCGACCAGCCCGGTGCTCTCCAGCGCCCGCAAGGCTTCCCGGACCGACGTCCGGCTCACCCGGAAGCGCTCGGCGAGGTCGCGCTCGGGCGGGAGGCGATCGCCCGACTTGAGCTGACCGTCGGCGATCAGGCCGCGGATCTGCCGGACGATCTCCGCGTAGATGCGGGTGGACTTGACGGGCTCGACGCTCGGCCAGCTCATGACGTGAGGGAGTATACCGGCGCCGGCCGGCGCGGCGCAAACGCGGCCGGGCTACTTCCGCGACGCGGCCGGACGATGGCGAGCCGCCGTTCGCCGGGCGACCCACAGGCGCCCGGCGAGGACCACCGCGACCCCGAGGGTGGCCGGGAGCACCCAGTGCAGGGCGTCGGCCGCCCCCTCGCCCATCCAGCGCCGGAGGACGTGGTCCTTGAGGATCATCTCGCCGGCCACCCAGCCGAGGATCCCGGCGCCCAGGTCCACGATCCAGGTGAACCGGCCCATCAGCCGGGCGAGGATACCGCTGCCCCAGATCACGATCGGGATCGAGAGCCCGACTCCGAAGACGACGAGCAGCATGTCGCCGTGGGCGGCGGCGGCGACGGCCAGGACGTTGTCCAGGCTCATGATCACGTCGGCCACGATGATGATCCAGATGGCCTCGAACAGTGAGGTCCCGTGGCGCACGGTGTGGTCACCGGCCTCCTGGGTGACCAGCTTCACCGCGATCCAGAGCAGCAGCCCGCCCCCCACCGCCTGGAGGAGCGGAATCCGCAGCAGGAACGTGATGATGCCGATGAACAGGATCCGGAGGGCCACGGCGCCGAAGGTGCCCCAGAGGCGGCCCTGCCATTGCTGGCGCTTCGGCAGGTTCCGGACGGCGAGCGCGATGACCAGCGCGTTGTCGCCGGCCAGCGTGAGGTCGAGGATGACGATGGCGATCCAGCGGGCCCAGAACTC
Organism: uncultured Candidatus Rokubacteria bacterium; assembly: GCA_963708025.1. Taxonomy (GTDB): domain Bacteria; phylum Methylomirabilota; class Methylomirabilia; order Rokubacteriales; family DASRDR01; genus CAVPSB01. The sequence continues at coordinate 115,163 of CAVPSB010000049.1, forward strand.
GGGGTCGGCCAGCTCGGCGAAGTTCATCGGGCTACGCCGGGCCAACGCGTGACACGTTCACGGCGACGGGGCCGGCTCGGCGGACGGGGTGGCGGCACGCCCCGATGATCGGCATGCCGCGCCACCGGAGGGCTCCGCCTCAATGTCGTTCGGAGGAGACGACGGACCCCGGCAGGGCCCGGAGCCGGCGCACCACCGGCCCCAGCACGGGCAGCGCGAACAGCACGAGCGCCACCAGGGTGATGGCGGCCGAGATCGGGCTCTGAAAGAAGATGAGCAGCGAGCCCTGCGACATGATCAGGCTCTGACGGAGCGCGCTCTCGGCCAGGTCGCCGAGGACGAGGGCCAGGACCAGCGGCGCCAGCGGGTAGTCGAGCTTCTTGAACACGTAGCCCAGCAGGCCGAAGCCGAGCATGTACCAGACGTCGAGCATGCTGTTGCTCACCGCGTAGGCCCCGATCGCGCACACGAAGACGATGAGCGGCGTCAGGATCGCGAACGGCAGCCTCAGGATGGCGGCGAAGGCGGGGACGAAGGCCAGGACCATCACCACGCCGATGACGTTGCCCGTGTACATGCTGGCGATGAGGCCCCAGACGAAGTCCGGCTTCTCGATGAAGAGCATGGGCCCCGGCTGGAGACCCCAGATCAGGAGCCCCCCGAGCATGACGGCCGCCGTCGGCGAGCCCGGGATGCCGAGCGTGATCATCGGGAGCATGGCCGCCACGCCGGCCGCGTGGGCGGCCGTCTCGGGGGCGACCACCCCTTCCAGCACGCCGGTCCCGAACTTCTCGGGGTGCCGGGAGAACCTCCGGGCGAAGCCGTAGCTCATGAACGAGGCCGGGGTGGCGCCGCCCGGCTTGAAGCCCATCCAGAACCCGATCAGCGCGCTCCGGAGGAACGTCTTCCAGTAGCCCGCCAGCTCGCGCCACGTCTTCAGCATCTCGCGGAACCGGACCCGCGGCGTGATGCCCCGGAACTCGAGCCCCTCCTCGACGGTCAGGAGGATCTCACCCAGCCCGAAGAGGCCGATGACCGCGACGATGAACGAGAAGCCCCGCATCAGCTCGATGGAGCCGAAGGTCATCCGCAGCTTGCCGGTCACGACGTCGAGCCCGACCGCCGCCAGGATGAAGCCGATGAGGATCGAGACGAGGGACTTCACGGGGTTCCCGCCACCCAGCCCGATGAAGCTGGAGAAGGTCAGGAGCTGGATGGCGAAGAACTCGGGCGGGCCGAACTTGAGGGCCAGCTCGGCCAGCGGCAGGGCGAAGAACGAGACCAGGACGATGGCGAACGCCGCGCCCACGAACGAGGACGTGAAGGCCGCGGTGAGGGCCTCGCCCCCCCGGCCCTGCTTGGCCAGCGGGTAGCCGTCGAGCGTGGTGGCCACCGACCACGGCTCGCCCGGGATGTTGAACAGGATCGAGGTGATCGCCCCGCCGAAGAGGGCGCCCCAGTAGATGCAGGTCAGCAGGATGATCGCCGAGGTAGGGGGCATCGTGAAGGTCAGGGGCAGCAGGATGGCCACGCCGTTGGCGCCGCCCAGCCCCGGGAGCACGCCGATGATCGTGCCGAGAGTGATCCCGATCACCGCCATCAGGAGGTTGAACGGGGTGATCGCGATCTGAAAGCCGAGGAGGAGGTGCTCGATGCCCCCCATCACGCCCCAGTTCCCGCGCCCTTCCGGGAAGCGGGGACAGAACCAGGATCAGCCACTCAGTATCCGAAATAGGCTTCGAGGGGGCCCTTGGGCATCGGCACCAGGAACCACACCTCGAAGATCAGAAAGGTGACAACGGGGATCCCAACGCTCAGGAGGATAATCAGGCCCCAGGAGTGCCGCCCGAGCCAGCGCATGTAGGCGGCCAGGTAGAGCCCTCCGGCGACGTAGAGCCCGAGGGGATACACCAGCAGCACCATGCCCGCCGCCGGCAGCGCAACCTTGGCCACCGGCGCCAGCTGACCCGGCGCCAGGAACGGCTTCCGGTAGAGGGGGAGGTCGGGCTGGAGCGCCGCCTGCCCCAGGACGACGGCGGAGGAAAGCCCGAGGCCCAGGCCGAGGTAGAACACGAAGAAGCCCGACTGGGGGCCGTCCGTGCTCCAGCCGATCCCCAGACGCAGCCCTTCGGCGATGACCACGATCGCCCCGGCGAGCAGGACGATCGCGCAGACGACGTCAGCCCGGCGCATGATGACTCGGACCGCTTCGCTCTCGCCGCCGGCGGGCGGCTACTTGAGGAGCCCGCCCTTCGTCATCAACTCCCGGTGGAGCCCCTCGGCCCCTTCCAGCCACTGCACGAACTCCGGCCCCGTCTGCCAGGACGGCTTCAGCGCGCCCTGCTCGAGGTAGTCCTTGAACTCGGGAGTCTCGTAGACCTTCTTCAGCAGGCCCTGATAGAACGCCACCGCGTCGGGCGGCATCTTCGGGGCCCCGAAGATCCCGCGCAGCATCAGGTACTCGATGTTGGCCCCGAGCGCCTCCTTGACCGTCGGGACGTCACCCCATCCCTTGGCCGACAGCCGGTCGCCGTCGAACACTGCCAGCGGCCGGACGCGATTCGCCTTCCAGTGTCCGGCGCACTCGATGGGGTTGTTCACCGTCGAATCGATGTGCTTCCCCACCAGGTTCGCGCAGACCTCCCCGCCACCCTTGAAGGGGACGTAGATGAACTTGAGCCCGAGGGCCTGCTCGAGCTGGATCGTGATGATCTGGTCTTCCTGGGCGGTGCCGGTCCCCCCCATCTTGAACGTGCTGGCCTTGGCCTTCACCGCGTCAACGTACTCCTTGGCCGTCTTGTAGGGCGTCTCGGCGTTCACCCACAGGATGAACTCGTCCAGCGCGAGCCGGGCCACCGGGGTCAGGTCCTTCCAGTTGAACGGCACCCCGGTGTGGAGGGGCGTCGTGAAGAGGTTGGAGAGCGTGATGATGATGGTGTGGGCATCGCCCTCCTTGGCCTTGACGTGGATGAACCCTTCGGCTCCGGCGCCGCCCGGCTTGTTGACGACGATGAGCGGCCGCGGCGAGAGCTTGTACTTGTCGACGAGCGGCGCGATGATCCGCGCCATCTGGTCGGCGCCGCCGCCGGTGCCCGCCGGCACGATGAACTCGACCGGCTTCGTGGGCTCCCAAGCCAGGGCCGAGCCTCCGGCGACCGTGAGCCCGACACAGACGAGGAGCGCGATCCCGAGACAGAGCGCCACGTTGCGCATCGCGACACCTCCCGCGGTTGGCGCGGTTGGAGAGTGGAGGAAGGGGGAGAGTGTCCCCCTCCCTCGGGTAACCTCGGTCCCGCCGGAAAGTTCCCTCAGTTTGGGACCTCCCGCCCACCCCCCCAGCCCCCCTCCCCCACCCACCGGGGGGAGGGGGGAGCCGGAGGTCCCATTCCTTCACACACTCTCAGTGCTTGCCCTCGACGTCCTTCCTGAAGGCGACGACACCGGGCAGCTCCCACTTGTCCCACATCTCGTCGACCTTCCGCTGGAAGTAGACGAGGTCCTCCTCGATGAAGTGGGCGAAGCGGCCCTGCTTCAGGAGGTACTCCCGGGCCGGCTTGCGCGGGCGGCCCTCCACGATGGCCTTGGTCTTCCCGTAGTAGCGGACGACGCCGTCCTCCACCTCGTACAGGGGGAAGATGCCCGTCTCGATGGCCAGCTCGCCCAGCTCGTGGGAGAGCATCGGGTCGTAGTCCCAGCCCTTGGGGCACGGGTCGAGGGAGTGGATGAAGGTCGGGCCGCCGATGGTCAGCGCCTTGCGGACCTTGTTCATCATCTCGACCGCGTAGGACGCGCACACGGTGGCGACGTAGCGGCACTCCGGATGGCCGGCGGCCAGCATGCCGGCCACGTTCTTCTTCCAGCGGGTGTGGATGAGCCGCTTGACCACGCCCGGGGGGCTGAAGGTCGTGTGAGCCCCGTACGGGGTGAGGCCGGACAGCTGGATGTCGGTGTTGGCGTACGACTCGTTGTCGTAGAGGAGGATCAGCGAGTTGTACTCCTTGTGGGTCAGGGTCGCGGAGATGGCGGCCAGGCCCATGTCGGCGCCGCCGCCGTCGCCGCAGAAGGCGATGACGTTGATGGGCTCGGTCTTCATCTTACCCTTGGACATGAGGGACTTGAGGCCGGCGGCGGTGCCGAGGGCCGCCGAGCCGGAGGAGCCGAGCTGCGTGTGCATCCAGGGCACCACCCAGGGGGTGGAGTAGTACGTCGTGTTGGCGACGTACATGCAGCCGGTCGATCCCAGCACGATCGTCCGGGGGCCGGCCGCCTTGATCATCAGCTTCATGACCAGGGCCGACTCGCAGCCCTGGCAGGTCCGGTGACCCGAGCTGAAGTACTCCTCGAGCGTGACCTTCTTGACGCCCTTGAAGGGCTGGAGCACCTGGGTGGCGTTCGTGAACGTGGTTGTCTCGGCCATCGCTGGTCTCCTTGTCCCCTACTCGCGCACCCCGAGCCAGTGGGTCGGCTGGGCCGCCCGGCCGGCGTCGGCCGCCTTGAAACAGATGTCGGTCGCCTTGTACACGTCGTTCAGGGTGACTTCGCGGCCGCCCAGCCCGCAGATGAAGCCGATGAGCGGGGGTCGATGCTCGGCGTTGTAGAGCGTGGCCCGGACTTCGGTCGCGACGACCCCGGAGCCGAACGGGGACCCGAACGAGTAGTCGCGGTCGATGACCCCGATCGCCTTCGCCTTGGCGAGCGCATGCGCGAGCTGACGATACGGGAACGGCCGGAACCAGCGGAGTCGGATCAGCCCGACCTTCTTGCCGTCGGCCCGCATCTTCCGGATCGCGACCTTGACGGGGAGGGACAGCGTCCCCATGCCGATGAGGATCACCTCGGCATCCTCCGTCATGTACTCCTCGAACCACGGATTCTCGGGCCCGCGGCCGAAGACGCGGCGGAAGTCGGCGTAGGCCTCCTCGATCACCGTGTAGGCGCGCTCGGTGGCCGCGTTGTTCTGCCGGCGGATCTCGATGACCCAGTCCTCGTTGACCTGGGGCGCCACCGTGATCGGGTTGTCGGGGTGGAGCTGGAGGTCGCCGCGGTTGTAGGCGGGCAGGAACTGGTCCACCCATTCCCGGGGTGGCACACGGGTCAGCGCCTGGGAGTGGGTGAGGAAGGCGCCGTCGGCCGAGATGGCGATGGGCAGGAAGACCCGCCGGTCCTCGGCCACCCGGTAGGCGATCAGGGTCGTGTCGAAGGCCTCCTGCGAGGTGTCGATCCAGCAGAGCAGCCACCCGAGGTCCCGGACGAACAGGGCGTCGTTGTGCTCCACGCCGAAGGCCCCGGGGTCGTCGAGGGCGCGGTTGCCGACAAGGGCCACCATCGGGATCCGCAGCGCCGGCGTCACCACCAGGCACTCCATCGCGTAGGCCCAGCCGACCCCGGAAGACCCGCAGAACACGCGAGCCCCGACGGCGGAGGCATGCTTGACGATCTCGAACTGGCTGTGCTCGCCCTCGGCGACGATGTACTCGGCCGTGAGCTTGCCGTTGGCGATCTTCTTGGCGATCGCCTGCATGACGGTGTCGTAAGGCCGGATCGGGTAGGCGGTGACGACGTCGATGTCGGCGAGCGTCAAGGCCTCGGCTACGGCCTCGCTGCCGGAGATCAGCATCTCCTTCTCTTCCAGGACCGCGGCGCCGGGCGCCGGGGTGGTCACGACTGCCATCTGGATTCCTCCTCGGTCTGGCGAGCTATGCGCCCGGGGCTTCCGCGACGCCCGTGATGATCGACGTGGACGACTGGTGCATGTGGACCCCGGGCGGCAGCCCCTTCTCCGCCGCGTTCTCGCCCGGAATGCCCTCGGTGACCGGGAGGCCGCCCAGCTCCAGCGGGCCGCCCGCCAGCTCCTCCTCGTACTGTCCGCGGTACCGGAAGCCGTGAGAGCGGATGGTGTGGACCTTGTCCCGGCTCTTCTCCTGGAGCCAGACCCGGTAGGCATCCTTGTCCTTCCGCCACATCTCCCACTGGCTCGCGTTGTCCTCGAAGACCGCCTCGTTCACCATCGTGATGCAGTTGTGCACCGGGCAGACCGCCTCGCAGACGCCGCACCCGCAGCAGGACTCCATGTTGGCGTCGTAGAGCCCGTCGGGCATCACGTCGAAGCAGCTGTCCGGGCACTGGAGCCAGCAGAGCGTGCATTTCACGCAGGTCTCGAAGTCGATGACCGGCCGCATCGTGCGGCTGGAGAACTTCTTGAAAACCTGGCTCCGCTCCGGCCGGTACCCCTTGCCGCCCTCGATCGGCTTCCCGATCGGCAGCGACGGGATGGACACGCCCTCGCGCATCTCCCACCAGCGCGGCAGCTCGAAGGAGTAGGGGGTCTCTGGATTGCCCTCGGTGACCGGAACCGGCCGGCCCTCGATCCGCTCGTAGGCCTTGCTGGCGGATTCCACCTTCAGCTCGGACCCCCACTCGGCCTCCCGGATCGCCTGGCCCACCGCCTCGACGCTGAGGAACTGCGGGGCGATCTTCGCCAGGGCCCCCAGGAGCCGGACCTCCGTGTGGTCCTCCTTGTAGACCCACAGACCCGAGAATGACGCCTTGCCCTGCAGGATCCACAGGTTGTAGACGGAGTCCTTCTTGTGGATGTCCCGGAGGAGGTCGGCCGGCCGCTGGGTCGAGATCACCAGCAGGTGGCCATTCGGGTGGAGCAGGCGGTTGATCGGCTGGAGGCCATACCAGGCCCAGGATTCCACCCCCTTGGCCAGGGTGTCGTCCACGCAGATGGTGACGTGGAGCTCCTTGGGCTCGTAGCGGGCCATGTGCTGCTCGAGCTCTTCCTTGGTATCGGCGACGATGGCGAAGTCCTTGGCCGGGACGCCGTTGCGCTGCGGGCTGTCCCCGTAGCGGCCGAAGGCGATGCCCCACCGCCCCGCCTTCCGGGCCGAGAGGACGATCCCCCGGGTGATGCGGGCCGCCAGGTTCTTCTGGAAGATCCCGCGGTAGACCACCTCACAGATCAAGTGCGCCATTCCGGGCCTCCTACCTCACCTCACCGGGACAGATTGCGAGCGCAGACCTCCGTCGAGGTATGCTGGTCAGACCATAGGACAGCCCCGCCGATCCTGTCAAGACCGACTTTGTCGGGCTCAATCCGGCCGCGGGGTTACCCCATCACGGCGACACGCTCCGGCTGGATCTTGTAGATCACCCGCACCTCGCCGGGGCGCCGGTACGGATACCGGTCCTGTCCGAGGTACTTCTTGGCCAGCGCGTCGATGTGGTCGTCGGCCCCCTGCTCGGTCATCTCCACCACGCGCCCTCGCACCGCGAGGTGCCGGTAGGGGTTGTCGGGGTCGAGGATCGCCAGCGCGACCTTCGGTGTCCGCCGCATGTTGCGGTCCTTCACGCGGCCCTTCGCCGAGTTGATCCGGATGTGACTGCCGTCCCAGTCGAACCAGACCGGGGTCACCTGGGGGCTCCCGTCCGGCATGACGGTGGCGAGGTTCGCGAAGGCCTTCTTCTGGAAGAGGTCCTTGAAGTTGTCTGGTACCGAGGCTGCCATCCATCCTCCTCTGGTTGTTCTCTGCTTGTTCGGGACGATCGAGACCTCCCGCCCACCCCCCCAGCCCCCCTCCCCCACCCACCGGGGGGGAGGGGGAGCCGGAGGACTCCATTCCTTGACACACGCTCAGTCTCCGGTGGCGCCGAGTGCGCTCTCGAGGGCTTCGCGCAGATCCTCTACATCTTCGATCCCCACCGACATCCGCACAAGCCCCGGGTCGATCCCGAGCTTGGCCTGCTCCTCGGCTGAGAGCGGGCGGTGGGAGGTCCGGCTCGGATAGCTCCAGGTCGTCGTCACATCCCCGAAGCTCGGCGCGAACTCGATGAGGCGAAGCGCTCGGAAGAAGCGCTCCACGGCCGGGGCGCCGCCCCGCAACTCGAAGGCCAGCATCCCGCCGAAGCCGGCCGGGAACAGCTTGGCGGCCAGGGCGTGCTGGGGATGCGTGGGGAGGCCCGGGTAGTGGACGCGGCGAACCTCGTCACGGCCGGCCAGGAATCGCGCCAGGGCGAGCGCGTTGGCGGAGTGCCGCTCCATCCGGAGGGCGAGCGTGCGCACGCCGCGGAGCGTGAGCCAGGCATCGAACGGGCCCAGGTTGAGCCCGATTCGAACCGCCTGGGCCCGGGCGCCGGCGATCAGTGGCGCCGATCCGGCCAGCACCCCGGCGGTGACGTCGCCGTGCCCGCTCAGGTACTTGGTCGCGCTGTGGTGCACCACCGCGGCGCCGTGCTCGATCGGTCGCAGGAGTGCTGGCGTGGAGAAAGTCGCGTCGACGAGGAGGTGGAGGCCCCGGCGGCGCGCCACCTCGGCCAGCCCCGGGAGATCGGCCAGTCGGAGCAGCGGGTTCGACACGGCCTCGACGAAGATCGCCCGCGTCGCCGGCGTCAGGGCCGCCTCCACGGCCGCCGCCTCCGAGCCGTCCGTGAACGAGACCGCGATGCCCCAGCGGGGCGCCTGCTCGCGAAGGAGGGCCGTCGTCGAGCCGTAGAGGTCCCGCCCGGCCACCAGATGGTCGCCCGGCCCGAGCGTGGCCAGCAGCATCGCCGTCAGCGCGCCCATGCCGGACGCGGTCACCAGGGCGGCCTCGGCCTCCTCCAGCCCGGCCAGCGTCGCCTCCAGCATGGTGTGGTTCGGGGTGCCGAATCGCCCGTAGACGTAGCCGGGGCGCTGGCCTTCCCAGACCGCCTCCACCTCCGGGAGATTCTCGAACGTGTAGACGTTGGCGAGGTAGATCGGCGGGGACAGCGGCCGCGATACCGACGCGGGGATGGGAACCGCCCGGGCGGCCCGCGTCGCGAAGCGCGCCCCTGACTTTTCCTTGGACATGAGTCTCTCCTTCGTGTCGCGATCGGTCACAGCCACTCAGTCGGGCCGGGGGGGAGCTACGCGCTCCTCCACCTCGCCGCGGCGCCTCGGTCCTGCGGCCCTCGGTGCGCCGCGTCCCTCCGGACGCCCCGGGCCCCCCCTCCGGGTTGCCCAATGCTCGGGCATCCCCGGCGATTCCCCCACAGCCACTCAGACCAGTGGCAGCGCGGGTCGCGTGGCCGCCGGGGCCCGCCGCCGCCGACGGAGGGCCTCCCGCACGACCTCGCCGAGCCGCCGCACCCCTTCCTCGATCCGTGCCGCCGGCAGGGCGGCGAAGGACAGCCGCAGGGCGCGGCCGCCCTGGCCGGCGACGTAGAAGTACTGGCCGGGCAGGTACACTACGCCTCGGTCGACGGCGCGCGGCAGGAGTGCCCGGGCTTCCAGCCCCTCGGGCAAAGTGACCAGGAGCGAGAACGCGCTCTCGTCCGGCGTCGTCCACGCCACCCCGGCCGGCATGTGTCGCTCGAGCGCGGCCAGGAGCGCGACGCGCCGGCGCGCGTACTCGGCGCGGACGGTCCGCGCGTGACGCTCCAGGCGCCGCCGCTCGCTGAACTCGACGATTGCCGCCTGGAGGAGCGCGCCCGTCGAGAGATCGGCGAGCTGCTTGGTGGCGGCGAGCGGCTCGACCAGTGCGCGGGGCACCACCATCCAGCCCAGACGCAGCCCGGGAAACAGGATCTTGGAAAAGGTGCCGAGGTGGATCAGCAGGCCGCGGCGGTCCAGCGCCCGGAGCGGCTGTCGCCCGGCCTCGGCGTCGGCCGGGCCGCCGAAGCCATCCTCGACGATCGGAAGCCGATGGCGCGCCGCCAGCTCGACGAGCGCGTGGCGCGCCGCCGGATCGAGGGACACCCCGGTCGGGTTCTGGCCGGTCGGCTGGCAGTAGAGAAGCTTCGGCCGGTGCCGCTCGATGAGCGGCTCGATCAGGTCCACGCGCAGACCCGCGGGGCCGACCGGGACCGGTACGATCTCGGCCTGGGCGGCCTCGAACGTCTGGATGGCTCCCGGGTAGGTCGGCTGCTCGAGCAGCACCGGGTCACCAGGATCCAGCAGTACCCGGGCGATGAGGTCGAGGCCTTGCTGCGATCCGTTCACCACGAGCAGCTCCTCGTCGGACGCCTCGATCCCGTGGCGCAGGAGCCAGGTCGCCAGGTAGCGGCGAAGCGGTGGGTAGCCGGCGACCGGGTGATATTGCAGCAGCATCCGACCCTCGCGCTGGACGACCCGGTTCAGCGCGCGCCGGAAGGCCTCGGTAGGAAACAGAGTCGGATCCGGGCTCGCCCCGACGAATGACACGACGCCCGCGGCGGAGGCCGCCGCCGGGTCGAAGCCGTCGCGCCGCCGCGCCTCGGCGGCGAGCCGCCGCGCGCCCCGCGAGAGGGCGGCCTCCCAGTCCACGACGGGCCCCGCGGGGGCCCGCGCCGGCTCGGAGGATCGCCCGGCCGCCGCCGGGCGCTCGGCCACGAAGGTGCCCTGCCCCACGTGGGCTCGGACCCAGCCCTCGGCCACCAGCATGTCGTAGGCCGTGGCCACCGTGGCGCGGTTCAGGTCGAGCGCGCCGGCCAGCTCGCGGGTTGCCGGGAGCTTGGTTCCCGGATGGAGCACCTGGCCGGCGATGAGCCGCTCGACGTGACGCTTGATCTGGAGGAAGAGCGGAACGTCGCTCGCCCGGTCGAGCGGAATCTGCAGGAGAGCCTCCCGATGTCGTCGAACGGTCCCGCCGCCGCCACGCTCGCCGGGCAGGACAGGGCCATTAGAGCCCAGCCCTCCGCTCAGTCGCAAGGGCCCACGTCTCGGGGCGAAAAAAGGTGGGCTGCGGGGCCCCCCGGTAGTAGAGTGATGGGCGGCCGGAACGCTGCAGGGTTAGCCTGGCTTCAATCAATCTCAGAGTCGTTCGGAGGGCATCGGTGCTATCTCTGCGCGGTTCAAGATGTTCTGACTTGATTGACGCGGGGCGCCACCGACCTGGTGGACGACGGGTTCCATGACGGGAATCGCCGCGGTGATCTTCGACATGGACGGGGTCCTCGTGGATTCCGAACCCCTCCACCTCCGGGCCACGCAGGCGGCCCTGGGGACCCGCGGGGCCTCCTACACCGAGCGCGACAACCAGAGCTTCTTCGGCGCGACCGACGCGGACCTGCTCCGACTCCTGCGCATCCTCTTCAATCTGCCGGACACGACGGCGGCGCTCGTCGAGGCGAAGACTGCGCACTTCATCACGATGATCCGGACCGAAGGGCGCCTGCGGCCGGGCGTCCCGGTCGTTCCGCTCACGCTGCGCCAGGCGGGGCTCCCGCTGGCGCTCGCCACCGCCTCGCGCCGGCCCGTCATCCAGGCCGTCCTCGAGCGGGTCGGCCTGGACCGGGCGTTCGGGGCGGTGGTCTCCGGTGACGAGGTGGCCCGGGGCAAGCCGGCGCCGGACGGCTTCCTGATGGCGGCGCGCCGGCTCGAGGTCGAGCCCGAGCAGTGTCTGGTCGTGGAGGACTCCCGGAACGGCGTCCTGGCCGCCAAGGCGGCCGGCATGCTGGTCGCCGCGGTGCCCTGCCCGGCCACGAGTCACGAGGACTTCTCAGCCGCCGACTTCGTCCTCCCGAGCCTGGAGGCGCTCCTCACGCTGCTCGGCCAGGGCACCGCGGTGGTCGACCCACGGGGAGTCCGAGATGGGACTGGGTGAGCCGAGGATCAAGCGCGCGCTCAAGTGGATCCTCGACCGGCAGGTGGACGAGCCCACGGCGAAGCGTTCCGAGCTGATCGAGCGGGCCTCGCGGGAGTTCGATCTGACGCCCGTCGAGGTGGACTTCCTCTACCGGCAGCTCACCGACGTCGAGAAGAAGGGCGGAGGCGCATGAAGCTGATCCGGAGCCGGACCATCGTGGAGGGGGCGCCCTGCTGTAACTTCCGCTACCGGATGGAGCCCGACCCCGCGTAGTCGGCTCCCCTCTCAGGCCGGCTTCCGGTAGCGCTCCTTGAATGCCTTCGGGGCGATGGCGATCCGCTTTCCCGACACGTCGTCCAGGATGTAGACCTCGTCGGTCAAGGAGCCGCTGGCAAAGACCTCGAAGACCTCGAGGGCCTCCTCGAGGGAGACTCCGGACCCCCGGGCCGCCATCAGGGCCTCAACCTCTCCGAGCGGCAGTCGCATGGTCAGATCCTCCCGGGCGCCGGCGGTGAAGCTCGCCGCCGCGGCAGGAGCGCCACCGCGAGCGAGGCCAGCGCCACCACGGCGAGCGTGGCCGCGACGTTCGGAGTGTAGAGATACGGCCGCAGCCGGGCGGCGGCGGCGTTCCGCACGAAGACGCTCGCCGGGGCCAGCTCGATCCGGAGCCCGCCCGGCGCCGCGGCCGGACCGGCCGGCCGCCACACCTCCCGGCCCTCCTCGACCACGACGACGCCGGGCCGGCTCGCGTAGTGAAAGGCCCCGGACGGCAGCGCCACGCCCTCCAGGCGTCCGGGGGCGGCCGGAAGGGCGAGGGTCACGCCCGGTCCTGCCGGCTCGTCGAGCGCCACGGTCGCGAGGAGCGTCACCGGTCGATCCCCGGCGGCGCCGACATCCAGTCGATGGAACGGGATGGGCCGGAGCGCCGGCCGGAGGGCGACCGGGCGGGCCGCCTGCGTCCGGCGGTCGTCGATCACGATCCGCATCGCGCCGCCGTCGCCCATGACGATCTCGGACCCACCCCCCGTCCCCTGGGATCCTGCCGCATCCGCCGTGTAGATCAGTGTCTGCGCCACGCCCGCCTCGGTGGCGACCCGCCGGAGGGCCGCGACGTCGAGCCGGACCAGACGCAGGGGGCGAGTCGCCTCGATCTCGAAGCGTCGCTCGGCGATCACATGCCCGCGTTCCTCGTCGTAGGTCAGCCGGGCGGTCCCGCTCACCGCGATCGTGGCGCCGGTGACCGCGCGGACCGCGACGACCAGCGCCGCCTCCGCCCGCCCGAGGTCCTCCCGCACCGCGTGCAGCGATACGCCGGCCAGCGCGGCGGGCTCGAGCGCGCGGCTCACCGCGGCGACCTCGGTCGCGTCGGCGCTCGACGCCAGCTTCGCGTCGACGGCCGCCAGCCACTCGATCAGCCGGGCCCGCCGCCCGTCCAGGTCGCGGAACTCCGGCGCGGTGAGCGTCAGGGCCAGCCGGCGCGCCGCCTCCTCCGCCGCGGTGACCTCTCCCGGCGCCCGCCCGCGCCACCGGGCGATCTGCCGGGCCGCCGCGATCGCGGCCCCGGCCCGCTGCTCCAGCTCCCGGTTGGTCGGCTCCAGCTCTTCGGCGCGGAGCGCGGCCAGCCGCACCCGCGCCGCCGCCTGGGGCGGCACCGGTCGCTCCGGTTCGGTGAGCGGGGCGAGCCGGCTCCGGAGCCAGGCCCACTCGTCCACGTCATAGCTCGCCGCCGGCGGCTCCCGCAGCCAGCCGAGCCGCTCCGAGCATGCCCCCGCGGCCACGACGAGCCCGAGGACGAGCCATGCCGCCCCGCGCGTGCGACGCCGCCACGCGAGGATCGCGACGAGGGTCGCGACCCAGAATCCGCCGAGGGCCAGGTTGAGCGCGCTGGCGGCGAAGACCACGAAGAGGATCGCCGCGAGGAGCCCGGCCCTCAGTTCGGGACCTCCCGCCCACCCCCCCAACCCCCCTCCCCCACCCACTGGGGGGAGGGGGGAGTCGGACGACCCATTCCTTCACACGCTCTCAGTTCGGGACCTCCCGCCCACCCGATCCTTCGGACGGCCTTCGGCCTTTGGCGACGGCCTTCGGCCCCCCTCCCCTACCGACGCTTTCTTCACGCTCTCGGTTCGGGACCTCCCGCCTACCCCCCCAACCCCCCTCCCCCACCCACTGGGGGGGAGGGGGGAGCCGGAGAACCCCATTCCTTCACACGCTCTCACCGCCGGAGCCGCGCGATGGTCGCCCCCCAGCCGCCACGCTCGGCGGGCGCGTCCCCGAACGCGACGACCAGGGAGGAGGCCGCCAGCAGGCGGCGCACTGCCTCCCGCTGCACCCCGCGCCCCCGGCCGTGGATCAGGCGAACCTCGTGGAGCCCGGCCGCGTGAGCCCGCGCCAGGTACTCGCCGATGACGTCGGTGATCTCCGACGGCGTGAACGGATGGAGATCGAGGGCGTCCTCGAGCGGAACCGGCACCGCCTCGATGGTCACCGGGGTACCCGGCCGGATGGCGCCCCCCTCGACGACACGCGCCGCGCGCGGGGCGCCCACCTCGTCGGAGTCGACGATGCCACCGGCGGCGACCGGCAGCTCGGCTCCCACCAGCTCCACCACCGCCTCGCCGACCCGGAGTCGCGTCCCGGCCACCAGCTCCGCCAGCGGGAGGCCGGTGACGACGAGGGTCTCGCCGAGCTCCCCGGGCGGAAGATCGAGGCGCTCGCGGATCTCGCCGCCGCCGCGCCACACCGCCGTCACGCGGCCAACAGGCAGGCCCTCTCCCACCGACCTACCCTGCCGTCCCCACGCCGTGCAGTCTCCTTCGCCCGCTACTATACAATGGCGCTCGTGGCGACCGTCCCGGTCACCTTCCTCCCGGACGACCGGACCGTGCCGGCCGAGCCGGGAACGCCGCTGCTCCGTGCCGCCCACGCTCACCACGTCGACATCACCGCCACCTGCGGCGGGCGCGGTCGGTGCACGTCCTGCCGGGTCAAGTTCGTCGCGGGCACCGTGCCGCCGCCCACCATCAGCGACGAGCTGCAGCTCGGCGCCGACCTCGTCCGCGAGGGATACCGCCTCGCCTGCCAGGCGCTCGCGACCGAGCCCGTCACCGTGCAGGTCGCGCCGGCACTGGAGGAGCGCGCGTTCCAGATCCTGGACACCGCCCGCGACCCGGGCGCCCTGACCCGGGTCACCCTGGACTCCGGCGTCCGCAAGCGCCACCTCCGCGTCGAGCTGCCTCGCGAAGAGCGCCACCAGACCTCGGATCTCGAGCAGCTCTGCCGGATCGCGGGGATGGCCCCCGAGACGATGCCCCTGGAGGTGGTCCGCACGCTGCCCGCGACCCTGCGCGAGGCCAAGGGCGAGGTGACGGTGGTCAGCTTCCTCGATGCGCCCCTCGGCGTCGAGCGGGGAGACACGACGGCGATGGCGTTCGGGCTAGCGGTGGATGTCGGCACGACGAGCGTCGTCACCGCCCTGCTCGAGCTGGCCTCCGGCGAGGTCATGGCCTCCGTCTCGAGCCTCAACCCCCAGGCGGTGTTCGGCGGCGACCTGATGAGCCGGATCGCCTTCGCCCAGTGGAACCCGGCCAACCTCCGGAAGCTCCAGTCCCGGATCCTCGGCCTCCTCAACCAGCAGATCGACGAGGTCCTCGATCGCGCCGGCGTCCTCCCCCAGTGGGTCTACAAGGTCACCGTGGTGGGCAACACGTGCATGCACCACGTGCTCCTCGGGATCGACCCGACCCACGTCGGCCTCGCGCCCTATGCCCCGGTGCTCCGGCATCCGGTGATCCTCCCCGCCCGCACGCTCCACCTCAAGGTGAACCCGGAGGCGCGCGTGTGCTTCCTCCCGATCGTCGCGGGCTTCGTGGGCGCCGACGCCGTCGCCGTCGCCCTGGCCACGCGGATCTACGACAGCCCGGTCGCCCGGGCCGCCGTGGACATCGGGACCAACGGCGAGGTGATCATGGGCACGCGCGACCGGCTCTTCGCCTGCTCGGCGCCGGCCGGCCCGGCGCTGGAAGGCGCGCAGATCCGCCACGGCATGCGGGGCGCGCTGGGAGCCATCGACCGCGTGTGGCTCGAGGACGGCACCCTCCGCTGGCACGTCATCGGTGAGGCGGCGCCGCAGGGCATCGCGGGATCCGGGCTCATCGACGCGGTCGCGACGGCCCTCGACGCCGGCCTGATCGACTGGACCGGGCTGATCCGCGTGGAGGCTCGGGAGGCGCTGCCGCCGGGCCTGCGGGCGGCGGTCGAGCTGCGCGGCGAGGAGCGGGTCCTGATCCTGGTACCCCGGGGCCAGGCGGCAGGGGAGGGCGAGATCGTCCTCTCCCAGGAGGACATCCGCCAGGTCCAGCTCGCCAAGGGCGCCATCGCCGGGGGCATCCGGATGCTCCAGCACGTCCTCGGGCTCGGCGAGGGAGAGCTGGCCGAGCTAATGCTGGCCGGCGGCTTCGGCAACTACCTGTCGGCGCGCAGCGCGGTCCGGATCGGGCTCATCCCGCCGCTGCCGCTCGAGCGCATCCGCTACGTGGGCAACGCCGCCGCGCTCGGGGCCCAGCTCGCTCTGCTCTCGGAGCCGGAGCGGGCGCGGGCCGAGGGCCTGGCCCGGCGGATCGAGCACGTCTCCCTCGCCGCCCACCCGGACTTCCAGGACATCTTCGTGGATTCGATGAACTTCCCGGCCGGCTCCGGATGATAGCCCACCGGCGGCCTCGACAGAAGCGTGTCGGGTATCGGTAGGCCGTCGCTTGCCGTGCTCGGCCTCGAGCCGCGTCCGAGCGCCGGCTTCGCCGGCGCAACCGAGGGGGGGAATCGGGGGGGTCTTCCGAGACACCCCCGAAGGATCTAGACCTCGTTGGCCCAGACCTGCTCCAGGGACTGGCGCCGGCGAAGCAGCCGGAGGGTCCCGTCCGGCTCCAGCATGACCTCGGGCGCCTGGGGGTACGAGTTGTAGTTGACCGTGGACATCGCCGCGCAGTAGGCGCCGGCCCCGCCCACGACCACGAGGTCGCCGATCTCCGGGCGCGGGACCCGGCGCGGGGCCAGGGCTTCGGGGTCGCCGGGGGCCGGGGTCAGGATGTCGCCCGACTCGCAGCACGGGCCGACGAAGACGACGTCGGCCTTCCCGCGGCCCTCGGCCAGGACGTGGATCGGGTGCTGGGCGCCGTAGAGGGACGGGCGCGTCACCTCGGGCATCCCGGTGTCGAGCTTGGCGAAGGAATAGCCGTCGCGCCCGGTGTCGACCACGTTGACGCACGTCGCGACCACGAAGCCGGCGGTGGCGACCAGATAGGTCCCGGGCTCGATCTCCAGCCGGAGGGCCCGCCCGTCGCGGTCGCGGAACGCGAGCAACTCCTGCCGCACGTGCTCGCCCACGTCGGCCAGATCCACGGTCGGCTCCCCCGGCATCCGGCCGACCTTGAAGCCGCCACCCAGGTTCACCACCGCCACTTCGGGAAGCTTGGCGGCGAGGTCGAGCGTCATGCGCGTCACGCGCTTCCACACCTCGGGGTCCGTTCCCGACCCGATGTGACTGTGGAGCCCCGTGATCCGCACGCCGGACCGTTCGGCGATCGTCTTCACGTCACCCAGATACTCGTGCCAGACGCCGAAGCTCGAGGCGGGACCGCCGGTGTTGGTGCGGTTGGTGGACCCGCTGCCGAGGCCGGGGTTCATCCGGACCGAGACCTCCTGGCCGGGGGCGAGGCGGCCGAACTCCTCGAGCTGGTGGAGCGAGCAGGCGTTGAATCGCACGCCGCGGGCGAGGTGCTCGGTCAGCCGGCGCGAGGGCATCTGGGAAGTGAGCTGGATCGTCTGGGGCGGGAACCCCGCCCGGAGGGCACGCTCGACCTCGGGGTCGCTGGAGGCGTCGATGTGGAGGCCGAGATCGCGGAACACGGCCAGCACGCCGTGGCTCGGGTTGGCTTTCATCGCGTAGCGCAGCGTGAGCCCGAAGGGCGCCGGGAAGGCCAGGGCGCGGCGGGCGGCCGCCTCGAGGCCGGTGCGATCGTAGACGTAGCACGGCGTGCCGAAGCGGTCGCGCACCTCGGTGGCCTGCTCGCGGGTCAGCGCGGTCGGGCTCATCGTCCCTCCTGGTGAAACGGCCGGCGGCGCCACGTCGTCATCGCGCGACGTTGAAGCGAAAGTGGCACATCTCCCCGTCCTTGACGGGATACTCCTTGCCTTCCAAGCGCAGCGTCGCCCGCTTGCGGGCCTCCGCCAGCGACCCGGCCTCGAGCAGCTCCTGCCAGCCGATGACCTCCGCCCGGATGAAGCCGCGGGCGATGTCGGAGTGGACGGCGCCGGCGGCCTCGAGCGCCGTCGCGCCAGCCGGGATCGTCCAGGCCCGGACCTCGTCCTCCCCGACGGTGAAGAAGCTTGCGAGCCCGAGGAGCGCGTAGGCGTCGCGGATCACGCGGTGGAGCGCCGGCTCCGGGAGCCCGAGCGCGTCGAGGAACGCCGTCTGCTCGTCGGGCGGCAGCGCCGCCACCTCGGCCTCGACCACCGCCGAGACCCAGCCGATCATCGTCCCCGGCCGTGTCGCCACCTTGGCGAGCGTCGCCAGCCACTCGTCGCGCCGCGGCACGTCGGCCTCGGCCAGGTTCAGGCAGTGGAGGACCGGCTTCAGCGAGAGGAGCTGGAAGCCGCGAACGAGCAGGAGGTCGTCGGCCGACAGCGACTGGGCGCGCAGGGACACGCCCTCCTCCAGCGGGCCCTTGAGCCGGGCCAGCACCGCCTCCTGGCGCTGCTCGACGTCCGTCGGCTTCCGCTTGAGCCCCTTGCCCAGCTTCTCGAGGCGGCGTTCGACGACCTCGAGGTCGGCGAGGATCAGCTCCTCCTCGAGCGCCGTGACGTCCCGGGCCGGGTCCGGAGGCTCGGCCAGCGCCGGCGACGGGAAGGCGCGCACGACGTGGAGCAGGGCGTCGGCATTGCGGAGGTCGCCCACGTCCAGACCGGACCGCTGGCCACGGTCGAAGCCCGCCAGGTTGACGACGTCCACGGCGGCGAACACCACCCGCTCCGGCTTGAAGAGCGCCGCCAGCCGCGTCACCCGGTCGTCTGGCACCCGGGCCACGCCGACGTGGAGCTCGCCGCGGGAGACCCGCCGCACGGCGGCGTCGGCGCCGGTCAGCAGGTTGAACAGGGTGGTCTTGCCGGTCTGAGGAAACCCGATGATGCCCAGTTTCATGGCGTCCTGCAGCGTACGCGAGGCCAACCGGGTTGTCCAGCGCGGGACCCCGCCGCCGGACCCGATCCGGGTCGCGCGGATCGTCAGGACGTGACGGTGAGCAGTCCGCGGGTGTGCCGGGCGATCATCAGCTCCTCGTTGGTGGGAACGACGAGCACGTGAACGGCGCTGTCCTCTGTGTGCAGCACGGTCTGGCTGGCCGCGTTGGCATCCGGATCGATCCGGATCCCGAGCCAGCCCGCCAGCTCGGCGACGCGCGCCCGCACCGGCGCCGCGTGCTCGCCGATCCCGCCCGTGAACACGACGGCGTCGAGTCCGCCGAGCGCGGCGGTCAGCGACCCCAGCTCCCGCGCCACGCGGTAGCAGAAGTACTCGACGGCCTCGACGGCGCCGGCCTCGCGACTGCTCAGCAGGTCGCGCATGTCGGCGCTGACGCCGGAGATCCCCAGCAGCCCCGAGCGGTGGTAGAGCAGCTCGGTCAGTCCTTCGACGGTCATCTTCCCGTGATCCAGGAGGTGCAGCAGGACGCCGGGGTCGATGGATCCGCACCGGGTGCCCATGGGCAAGCCCTCCAGCGCGGTGAAGCCCATGGTGGTCGCCACGCTGCGCCCGGCCCGCATCGCGCACAGGCTGGCGCCGTTGCCCAGGTGGCAGACCACGGTCCGGCCGGAGGCCGCCCGCCCGTTGACGTCCGGCAGCCGCGTGGCGACGTACTCGTAGGAGAGGCCGTGGAAGCCGTAGCGCTTGATGCCCTGGTCGAAGCTGGAGCGCGGGAGGCCGTACAGCCGCTCGATGCGGGACTGCGTGGCATGGAAGGCCGTATCGAAGCAGACGACTTGGGGCAGGTCGGGGAATCGCCGGGCCAGGAAACGGATGGGGGCCAGGTTGTGCGGCTGGTGCAGCGGCGCCAGCGGGACGAGCGCCTCCAGCCGTTCCAGCAGCTCGGCCGTGACCCGGGCGGGCGCGACGAGCGAGTCGCCGCCATGCACGACGCGGTGACCGATCGCCCGAGGCCGGAGCAGGGGCTGGGCCGTGTCCAGCCACTCGAAGAGCCATTCCAGGGCCTGTCCGTGATCCCGGGCCGGGATCGAGCCGTCGTAGAGGTCGGCCCCCTCCGCGTCCCGGATCCTGGCATGAGGCGCTGCGGCCTGCGAGGGGCCGAGGCGATCGATCAGGCCCTTGCAGGCCGCCTGCTCACCTCTCAGGATCGAGAACTTGAGCGTGGCGGAGCCGGCGTTGACGACGGCGATCAGATCGCGCTCCGGAGGCATGACCGGTGCTCCAGAAGGGCCCCTTCTCCTTGTAGCCGCGGACGTGGATGTTGGCGTGGTTGGCGCGACGGTAGGTCAGCCGGTGGATCAGCGTGGGATAGCCGTGGAAGTTGAAGACGACCGGCTTGTCCCGCGTGAACAGGCTGTCGAAGTCGCGGTCGCTCAGGCCGTGCTGGTGCTCCCCGGCCGGCTGGAGCTTGAAGAGGTCCACCACGTTGACGAACCGGATCCTCAGGTCGGGGAACTCCTGACGGAGCAGCGTGGTCGCCGCCAGGGCTTCCAGGGTCGGGATGACGGTGGCTGGGCTCGTCGGGTCAGCAGGGCGGGCCTTGGCGTCCGTGGCGGCGTGAGTCATGGGCGTGCACCTCATCCCGAGCCGGCGCCGCCGCGGTCGCGGCGGAGCCGGCGCGTCGAATCGATTCGCGGGCGAGACCGGCATCGGGGCCGCTCGTCATCATGTCGTCATGTTCCAGCGAGTCGCTCGGCCCCGTCGTCTCTTCTCCAGATATACCGGGGTCCACACGTTGTCAAATGGGATCTCCCGGACACCGGGCCCGGCGGCGCGGTGGCCCGCGATCCGTGCCTCTGCTACAGTGAAGACGCCATGCCCGCGGACGTCCGCGCCCGGTGAGCCGACCGCGCGAGCTCGACGCGCCGGCCATCGGCCTGGTCCTCTTGCTCTCGGCGCTCTGGGGCGGCAACACGGTCGCGATCAAGGTCGGTCTCCTCGACGCCCCCCCGCTCGCGCTCGGCTGGATGCGCTTCGTTTTGGGCGGGATCTGTGTCCTCGCCTGGGGCTGGTGGATCCGGGCGCCGTTCCGGCCGCGACCCGACGAGCTGCCGCCGCTCCTCGGCCTCGGACTCCTGTTCGCGATCCAGCTCGGGCTCCTCAACGTGGGCACCTGGCTCTCCACCGCCGGCCACGCCGCCGTGCTGCTCAACGCCTACCCGGTCCACGTCGTGGTGATCGCACACTTCCTGGTACCGGGCGACCGGCTCACCGCGGCCAAGCTGGGCGGCGTCCTCCTGGGTTACGGCGGGATCCTTCTCCTCTTCTGGGACCAGCTCGCCACGCTGCGCGTCACGGACCCCCGTGTCCTGGCCGGCGACCTCACGCTCTCCGTGAGCGCGCTGCTCCTCGGGCTCCGCCAGGTGATCCTGAGCCGCCAGCTCCAGTCCATCCACCCCGCCAAGCCCCTCCTCGCCCAGGTCGTCATCGGGACGCCGCTCTGTGTGCTCCTCTCGCTCTGGTTCGAGCCGCAGACCTTCCACTACACGGCGCGGCTCGCCGGATCCCTCTTCTACCAGGGCATCCTCGTGGCCGGCTTCAACTTCATCGCGCTGATGTGGGTGCTCAAGGTCTACCGGCCGAGCGCGGTGGCCGCCTTCTCGCTGACGACGCCGCTCTTCGGCGTGGCGGCGACCGCCTTCTGGCTGGCCGAGCCGATCACGTGGACGCTCGCCGCCTCGGCGGTCCTGGTCGCCGGCGGGATCGCGCTGGCCAGCCTTCGCCCCGAGCCGGGCCCGGCGCCGGCCGCGGTCGCGGTCACCCCCGAGCCGGGGCGGCCCCGGACATCGCCGTGAGGCGGCGCCGTCTGGCTCTCGCGGCTGGTCTCGCCCTCCTGCTGGCCGGCGCCGCCCTCAGCGCCGCGCAGCCCTTGGGCGTCCGCGAGCTGGCCGCCGAGGCGCCGGCGATCCTCCGGGACCTGGCCCGGCTCCGCGGTCTTCCCTCCGCCGGGCCGCCCCCGCGGGTCGTGATCCGCACGCGCGACGAGCGCCGACGGTTCATCCTGGGCGAGATGCGACGGAAGTACGCGGCGCCGCGGCTGGACGCCGAGCGGCGCGCGATGGTCGCCTGGGGCCTGATCCCGCCCGACTTCGATCTCGGCGGCTTCCTCACCGATCTCGTCCTCGAGCAGGCGGCCGCCTACTACGATCCGGTCGGCAAGGTGATGGTCCTGGCGAACTGGCTCCCCCGCGACGAGCAGCGAGGCGCCCTGACCCACGAGCTGGTGCACCTCCTTCAGGACCGGCAGATCGGCCTCGACCGCTTCCTGACCGCGGGGCCGGGCAAAGGGGACCAGGCGCTCGCCCGGCAGGCCCTCGTCGAGGGCGAGGCGGTCGCCCTCACCTTCGATCGCACGCTGCGGCGTCAGGGCGGCGACCTCGGCCAGCTCCCCGACGTCCTGGCCATGCAGCGCGCGATCCTCACCTCGGCCACCGGACCGGTCTTCGGCCGGGCGCCGCGGTTCCTCAAGCACCTGCTGACCTTCCCCTACGCCTACGGCCTCGGCTTCGTCCATCAGTTCCGCCGGCGTCACGGCTGGGCCGAGCTGTCGCGGCTCTACACCGATCCCCCGCGCTCCACGACCCAGATCCTGCATCCGGAGCGCTACCTCGACCGCCGGGAGGATCCCGTCGCAGTGGCGCTGCCGGACCTCGGCCCAGCGCTCGGCGGCGCCCGGCGCATCTTCGAGGACGAGGCGGGCGAGTTCGGGCTCCAGGGAATCCTCGCCGAGTTCCTTGGCGACGCGGCCTCGGCGGCCGGCTGGCGAGGCGACCGCTACGGCCTCTGGGAGGACGCGGGGGGCACGACGGTGCTGGTCGGCCTCTCCGCCTGGGAGAGCGACGCCGCCGCGGCCGCCTTCACCGACGCCTACGCGCGGCTCCTCGCGCGAAAGCACGGGCTCCCGACCGCGACGGACCCGCCCTGGCAGGCCGGCGGTCAGGCCTTCGGAGTGGAGCGGCGCGGGAGCGAGGTGCTGCTCTTCGAGCGCGTGCCGGCGGCGAAGCTCGACGCCGTCCGGCAAGCCGCCTGGCCGACCCGCCCCTGACGGACGACCCTTTGTAACGCACGACCAGCTGACCCGCGGCCCAGAGGACGCCGTGAGCGCACGGAAGCGAGGCAACCGTGACCGACGGCGCCAAGCTGGAGTGCCTGGGATGCAGCTGCCGACACCGGGCCCGCACGCCCGTGTATGATGAGCGCGATGATTCGTGGAAACCCGCTGCCACCGGACATCTCTCGACGTCTGAGCACGCTTGGTGAGGCTCTCGCGGGCTGCCCGGTCGTCGTCTTCGCGTATCTCTTCGGCGGCGCGGCGGCTGGGCGCGTGACGCCTCTCAGCGACGTCAACGTGGCGGTGTACCTGGACCCGGCCGCGGATCTGGTCGCGGCGCGGTTGCAGGCGATCGACGCGGTGACCCGTCATCTCGCCACCGATGCCGTGGATCTGGTCGTCCTCAACTCCGCGCCCACCGCCCTGGTGGGACGTGTCCTGACGAGCCGGCAGGTGATCCTCGACCGCGATCCCTTCCTCCGCCACCGGTTCGAGTCTCTCGCGCTGCGAGAGTTCGCCGACTTTCGAGTCTTCGAGCACAGGCTCCTCGAGAGGCGGGGCCGGCGTGGTTGACCGGGACCTGCTCCTGCGCAAGCTGGCCGACCTCGATCTCTACCTGAGTCAGGTCGCTGAGTACCGGGGGATCAGCCTCCAGGACTACCGCGGCGACTGGAAGACCCAGCGGATCGTCGAGCGGACGCTTCAGATGGCGATCGAGGTGTGTGCCGACGTCGCGAACCACGTCATCGCGGACCGCGGTCTACGAGTCCCGGCCACCTACTCGGAGGCCTTCGACGTCCTCGCCGAGGCGGGAATGCTCCCCGGGCCCGAGCGAGACACGATGGTGCGGATCGTCGGGTTCCGGAACGTGATCGTCCACGAGTACGCCCGCATCGACGCCGAGATCGTCGTCCGGATCCTGCGTCAGCACATCGACGACCTGGCCCGCTTCGGCGCCACGGCGCGCGCCTGGGTCTAGGGGGCGCGCCGGGCGATCCGGGCGAGCCCGGCTGCATCGGCTCGGCCTACCGAACGCCGGCCAGGCTGAGGAGGATCATCCCCGCCAGCATCACGCCGGCGCCCAGCGAGATCTCGCGGACGCGCTGGCGCTCGCCGAAGACGAGGGCGCCGATCGCCAGCGCGAAGAGGATCTCCACCTGCTTCACCGCCTCGACGTAGCTCGAGAGCGTCAGCGTGTAGGCGATGGTCTGGCAGACCGTCGTGAGCGCCGCGAAGAGCCCCAGGCCGACGAAGGCCTTCCAGTTGGCCGGGATCTGCCGGAAGTGTCGGCCCGAGGTGTGGAGGACGAGCGGGGTGACCACGAGGCTGGCCGCCAGGTAGCAGCCGAGGCTTCCGGTGTAGGGGTCCGACAGGAGCGCGGCCTGCTTGATGGTCAGGACGGAGGGGGCGTAGAAGACGGCGGCCACCAGCGTCCAGCGCTGGCCGGGGTCGGCCACCAGGGCGATCAGGGGCGCCAGCGGGGACAGGCGCGCGCGCCGGACGTTGAGCAGGTAGACGCCGGCCGTGCTGAGGAGGACCCCGGCGAGGCCGAGGAGGCTCGGCCGCTCGCGGAGGGTGAAGTAGCCCATCACCAGGAGCACGATGAGGCTCACCTTCCAGAGCGCGGTGACGATGGAGATGTCGCCGAGCTTGAGGGCTTTCGACAGGGCGAGCGTCGCGATCGCCTGGCAGACGCCGAAGGCCAGGCAGGCCACGACGAAGCCGGGCTGGGGGTGGGGCCAGCCCCGGACGCGCCAGACGAACCACCAGGCCATGGCCAGCGTGAACGGGAGCAGGAACGTGAAGCGGCCCCAGACGTTGATGTACTCGTCGAGCCGGTGGCCGAGCTGCTTCATGGTCATGTTCCGGAGCACCTGAAAGAAGGCGGAGGCCAGGGCCAGAGCGAACCACATGCGGCGGATTCTAGCACCCGCGCGCGATTCCGACCGGCGGGCGCCTGGAGAAGGTTACGCGCCGGCCAGGCGGCGGGCTCGGGCCGTCCAGATGCGACCGTCGAGCCAGTAGTGGCAGAGGAGGCCGCCCACCAGGAAGGGGGTCAGCCACGGAAGCTCCGAGAGCTTGCACGCCGCCCAGCCGGCGAGCCCGAGGGTCGGCCAGATCGCGAAGGAGGCGAGCAGGCGAAGCTCGGCGCCGAGGCCCCCGAGCCGGGCGCCGGCGGAGCGCCGGGCCATGGCGTAGGTGAAGTAGAGGTACTGGACCTCGTGGTGGAGGACCAGCACCAGGATGAACGACACGGTCCCGGCCCCCAGCACGTAGGCGCTCCCGAAGGCGACGGCGTTCGCCACCACGAGCCACCGCTCGCCCGGATGCACCCGCCCGCGGCGTCCCGCCGTGCACGCCAGGTAGGCGGTGACGCTCACCACGGCCAGGCTGCCGAGCGCCCAGAGGACCCCGGGCTCGAGCGACAGGCCGAGATACTCCTCGCCCTCGTGGAGCGGTGAGGTGCTGGTGAAGAAGGCCACGGCGGCGGCCATCGGCAGGTAGATGGCGGCGCGGAAGAGCGACCGGTGCCAGGACGACACCGGGCCGCCGACGCGCGCCTGGTAGTAGCGCGCGATCCCCAGGTTCTGACGCCCGCGGTGCCAGGCGGCCAGGTACACGATCGCGGTCGTGACCAGGATCGGGTAGCCGCCGAGCATCAGAGCGTACGTGGCGGCCATGATGCCGACCGGGACCCCCACCACGTCGAGGGGCATGCGCCGCCACAGCCGGCCTCGGGCGACGGCATCGTAAGTGGCACCGAGGTGGAGCTCGGACAGCAGCAGGTCGGCCGCATCCAGCTCCCGAGCGCCGTGCCAGTGGAGCACCAGGGCCAGGCCCGCCAGGAGCACGCCCCCGCCGCCGCAGGCCAGCCAGAAGTCGCCGGTCCTGGACAGGAGCCACTCCCCCGGCGCCGGGCGGCGGTCGCGCCACCCCGAGACGGCCGGGAGGGCAACCGCGCCGCCCGGCCGCGCCAGGGCCATCACGTCCCGGTCGGCACCGCCGGGGATCGGCCAGCGAGGCTCGGAGCCCGGGTAGAGCATCTCCGGTCTCTCCGGCTACCGAGCGGGCAACGCGCCTTCGGGCCCGAGGCGCCGGCCGGCGGCCGGCATACTCTCCAGGACATCGCGGGCCGTCCAGGTGCCGAACACGCTCAAGAGCACGGAGACCAGTCCCGTCCACCCCGTCTGGTGGCTGGCTCCCACGCCGGCCCCGTTGTCACCGTGGAAGTACTCGTAGAACAGGAGGCAGTCCCGCCAGTGGGGATCGGCCTGGAACCGGGTCGTCCCCCCGTAGACGGGCCAGGCGGTGCCATGCGGGCTGTAGTCCTCGCGAACCGTCCCCCACTGGCGCTCGCTGAGATACGGCCCCCAGCGGCGCCACGCGACACCCTGCTCGCGGGCCTCACGGAGCCGAGCGTGCTCCACCGTCTCTCCGTTCGTCGACACTCCGGGCACCTCGCTTCGTCGGCCCCACCGGACGACCCCGACCCCGGGCACCATCGCCCGGCCGGCGCGTCCGCGAGATGGCCGGAGCGTAGCGTGCCCCGGGCGGGCTCCGCAAGAGGCGCCGGGGCCCGATGCTATACTGACCCGCGATGCCGAGCGCACCGTCCGGGAAGCTCGAGCGGGTGCCGAACCGACACCCCGACCGCGACTACGAGGTGGACCTGGCGGTCCCCGAGTTCACCTGCGTGTGCCCGCTGACCGGCCAGCCCGACTTCGCCACGTTCCGCATCCGCTACGTCCCCGACCAGTGGCTCGTCGAGCTCAAGTCGCTCAAGCTCTACATGTGGGCGTACCGGAACGAGGGCGCCTTCCACGAGGACGTGACCAACCGGGTCCTGAACGACCTGGTCGAGACCGTCGCGCCCCGCCGGATGGAGGTCGTCGGCGACTGGAGCGTGCGGGGCGGCATCAAGACGGTCGTGACCGCCCGCCACGAGAAGCCGCCGGCCTGACGCCGCGCCCTACGCGGCAGGCGGGAGGACGCCGGGGAAGGCTTCGGGGCGGAGGCGGTAGCCGGGGAAGAGGGCCGCCGTCCACGGGATGCCGAGGTGGCGGACGGCGACCTCGGCGAACAGGTCGCGGAAGTCCGTGGTGAGGGCGAGGTCGCGCCCCTCGAAGAGCTGCTCGGGCGCCAGCCCGGGCCAGCGCCCGTAGACCTTCCCGCCCCGCACGCGCCCGCCGAGGACGAGCATCACGCTCGCGTGGCCGTGGTCGGTGCCGGCGTTCCCGTTCTCCCGCACCGTGCGGCCGAACTCGGTCATGGTCAGGACCACGACCTCGGCCCGCCGCTCGCCGAGGTCCTGCCAGAGCGCGGCGAGCCCCTGGGCCAGCTCGTCGAGCCGATTCGCGAGCAGCCCCCGGGCCCCGCCCTCGGCGACGTGGTGGTCCCAGCCGCCGATCTCGAGGAACGCCACCTCGAGGCCGACGTCGGCCTTGACGAGCTGGGCCGTCTGGCGAAGCGCGTCGCCGAAGCGACCCTTCGGGTAGACCGCGCCGTGCTCGGGCGGCCGCGCAGTGGGCCGGGCCGCTCGCAGCCGCTTGACGGCGTCGAAGGTCGCCTGCCCCGTCCCGCCCAGGAAGTCCTGCACCGCCTGGCGGTAGAGGGACTCGAACCCCTGCCGGACGTCGGGGGGCGAGCCGCGGAGATCGAAGGCCTCGAGCGCGGGCAGCGCCAGGGCGGTCGCCGGGCCCTGGAGCGATCGCGGCAGGATCGGCGCCAGCGCGACGCCGCGGAACACGGAGCTCTCCGCGGGGACGGGCCCGTGCTGGAGGCAGCGGTTCAACCAGCCGTCGGCCGTGGACTTGACCCCGGGCGTTCCGGCCTCCATGAAGTCCTGCGCGTCGAAGTGCGAGCGGGTCGTGTCGGGCGAGCCGACCGCGTGGACGCACGCCAGCTCCTTCCGGTCCCAGAGAGGACGCACCGGCGCCAGGCTCGGGTGGAGCCCGAAGAAGCCGTCGAGGTCGAGGGCCCGGTCCCCGGCGGCCCCCGCCGGCTCCGGGATCCCGATCCGCGGGCGGGCCCGGGCGTAGTCGGGGTCGCCGTGCGGGATCACGATGTTCAGCCCGTCGGCGGCGCCGCGCTGGAAGATCGCGACGAGGACCCGCCGCTGGCGCTCGGGCGGCGCCGCCGCCGCCGTCCGCAGGAGGAAGCGGGGCGGGAGCCCACCAAGCCCGCCAGTCCCGCCAAGCCCGCCAAGCCCGAAAGTCACGAGCGCCACCGCTCCCTGCTTGGCGAACTCGCGCCGGGTCAGCATGGCTACCGCCGCTGGAACTCGGGAGAGCCCAGCACCAGCGCCGCGATCTTCGCCACGTCGGGCGCGGTCACCGGATCGTCGAGCGTGGCCCGCATGACCGCCGGCTGGGCCAGCGCCTCCTGGATCACGGCGCGGCTCTCGGCGGAGAGGTCGCCACCCAGCAGTCGCTCGATCAGCCGGTCGGCGATCCCCGCGGCGTCGCCGCCGCCCGCGAAGAGCGGCGCCAGGTTGACCGAGGTGCCGGGGAGCCGGTCGGCGGCCAGGGCCCGGGCGAAGTTCAGGCGCGCCAGGAGGCCGCCGGGGCTCGTCCAGACCTCGGCCCGATCCGCGTAGCCGGTCGGCGCCTGGGCCCCGTAGAGCGGCTGGCCCATGCCCGCCAGCGCGCGCTGGACGGGCGGGCCCCCGTCGGTCTCCGCGCCGACGGCGCGGAGCGCGCTCACCGCGAACTCGAGCGGGGTCTTGATCTTGGCCCGGTAGGCCGCCGCCGAGAAGAACTCGGGGGAGAGCACGATCGTCCGCACGACGGCCATGATGTCGCCGTCGCTCTCCCGGAAGACGGCGGCGGCGCGCTCGACGAGGGCCGGCGGCGGCTGGTCCGCCACGAACCGGCGGGCGAGCTTGGTGGCGATGAACCGGGCCGTCGACGGGTGGCGCGCCACCAGGTCCAGGACGCGCTCCCCCTCCTCGCGCCCGCCGCCCGCCGGGAAGGTCCGGCCCAGGATGGTCTTCGCCCCGCGATCGTGGGCCCGGGGGGCGAACACGAAACCGCCGCCCGACCGCGGGTGGCCGGGCCGGGGGTGGTCGATGGTCCACCCGGTGAAGGCTCGCGCCACCGCCACCACGTCGGCCTCCGTGTACCCGCCATCCACGCCGAGCGTGTGGAGCTCCAGCAGCTCACGCGCGTAGTTCTCGTTGAGGCCGGCCCGCCGCTCCCCGAGCATCAGGTCGGGCGCCGTCGAGAGCCACGCGTCCAGGTAGTAGAGCATGGCGGGATGGTGCGCCACCGCGCCGAGGAGGTCCCGGAACCGGCCGAGGGCGTGCGGGCGGATGGCCGCGCGCTCGTACTCCGGCAGGTAGTAGCGGACCGTCCCCTTCCCCGCGAACACGTTGAAGTGGTTGAACCAGAAGTCGGTCAGGACCTCGAGGAGCTGGCGCTCGCTGTAGACGGCGCGCAAGAGACGCGCCCGCCCCAGCTCGCCCAGCATCGCCTGGGGGCTCTGCTCCGGCCGCAGCTCCATGCCCTGGCGCTTGGTCTCCTGCGGCAGCGGATAGGCGTCCATGAGGGCCCGCGGGCTCATCGCCGGCACGCGGAGCGCGGCCACCCGCGCCTCGGCTGCCGGGTCGTCCAGCCCCGCCGGGTGGAGCTGGGCCTCGACCCACGCCGCGACCCCCACGCGACGCACCGCCTCGGCGTCCCCGGGCCGGGGGCCGTACCCGAGGCGGCCCAGCACGTGCACGATCTGCTGCGTCTCGGACAGCGGGGAGGCCGGCAGGGCGTCGGGCGGGCGAGCCGGCGCCGGCCCGGGGGCGGCCGGCGTGGAGACGCCGGGGGTCGGGCCCGGCGGGGCGGCGGTGCACCCCGAGAGGGCGACGAGCAGCGCGAGGGAAAGCCACGAGCGCGCGCGCATCGCGTCCTTGGACGCCCGCCGCCGGTCCAGCATTTCCCGGGGGCCCTGGCCGATCAGCAGGCCCCGGTCACGTCAGGGCCCGTGAGCAAATGCCGGTGGGTCCGATTCGCACCGCCGATCGGCTTCTCGCAACGCTCAGGCTCCGGCCACGCGGCCATGGCGTTCCGCTTCGCGCCGCGGCTTCGCCGCGGCCTCCGCGGGGGGGCATCGGGGGGGTCTTCCGAGACCCCTCCGAAGATCTTCAGGCTTCCGTCACCGTGACCTGGAGCCCGATCTCGGCCAGGATCCGCGCCACCCGCTCGCACTCCGGGCGGGGACCTACCCGGACCGCGGCCTTGCCCTCGTTGTGGACCCGCCACGCGATGGCCATGCCCTCGTCGTGGGAGCAGCCGATCGCCTTCACGCACTGCGAGGCGACCTGCTCGAAGGTGTGGCAGTCGCAGTTCCAGAGGAGCGTGATCCAGGGCGGGGGCACCGCCGTCTGCTGGTCGGTCTCCTCCACCACCACCGGGCGGGTCACCGTCCGCTCCGGCACGGTCACCCGCCGGCCCCTCCGGGAAAGACCGCCACCTTGATCGCCTCCGGTCGCCGGTGAGTCTCGAGCGCTTCCTCGATGGCCTCCAGGGGAAAGCGATGCGTGAGGAGCGGGGTCACGTCGACGGCACCCCGGGCCAGCAGCGCGAGCGCCTCGGCGAACTCTCCCTGGTAGATCATCGAGCCCCGGACGTCGATCTCGCGGCGAACGAGCCAGAAGACCTCGACCCGGGCCGGCTCGTGCGGGAGCCCGGTCAACACGACCCGGCCGCCCGGCCGGACGAATCCCACCGCGCCCAGCGTGAACTCGACGGCCGCCGCCGTCCCCGCGGTCTCGACGACCAGGTCGACGCCGTCCCGGCCCGACAGCGCGCGGGCGGCGGCCACCGCGTCGCCGGCCCCGAGCGCCACCGTCGCTTCCGCCCCCAGGGCGCGGGCCAGGGACAGCCGGCGGTCGCTCCGGCTGACGACGAGGACCCGGCAGCCCCGCGACCTGAGAACCTGGAGGGCGAGCAGCCCGAGGGTGCCGGCGCCGACGACCGCCGCGGTCTCGCCGGCCCGCGGGGCCGCCCGTCCAACCGCGCGGACGACGACGGCCAGCGGCTCGGTGAGGAGCAGGCGGTCCTCGTCCAGACCGGCCGGCGCCGGCCAGCAGGCGCGCTCGGGGAGCGCGACCAGCTCGGCGAAGCCGCCGTCGCGGTCGATGCCGACGGCCGTCCGCTGGAGGCACACGTTCCCCTGCCCGTCCCGGCAGAGATCGCAGCTCCCGCACCCCCAGTTCGGCTCCACCGCGACCCGGTCGCCGGCCCGGATGCCACGAACGCCCGCCCCCACCCCGACCACCTCGCCGACGAACTCGTGGCCCGGCGTCAGTGGGTACCGGACCGCTCGGTCGCCGGTCCAGATGCGGAAGTCGGTGCCGCAGATCCCCGCCGCGCTCACGCGCACCAGGGCCTCGCCCGGCCCGGGAGCCGGCGGCTCGACCTGCTCGACGCGGAGCGTCCGTGGCGCGCGCAGGACCGCGGCCCTCATGGTGTCGGGCTCACTTTCGGGACCTCCCGCCTACCCGATCCTTCGACGGCCTTCGGCCTTTGGCCCCCGTCCCCCACCCGTTGGACGGCCTTCGGCCTGTGGCGGGGGGGAGGGGGGTCGGAGGGACCGATCGCTTCACACGCTCTCACCCGGCCAGCTGGCCTCCGTCGATGAAGATGGTCTCGCCGGTCATGAAGTCGGAGGCGGGCGAGGCCAGGTAGACCACGAGCGGGCCCAGCTCTTCGGGCCGCCCGGTGCGCCGGGCGGGGACCTCGCGGAGGAGGCGCTCGCGGGTCTTCTCGTCGGCGAAGGCGTGGGCGTTCATCGGGGTCACGAACCAGCCCGGCGCGATGGCGTTCACCTGGATGTTGTGGCGGGCCCACTCGACGGCCAGCGTCCGCGTCAGCGCGATCAGGCCGCCCTTGGACGCGCTGTAGGCGGTGTAGCCGGCCAGCCCGTGGGCGCCGAGCACGGAGGCGATGTTGATCACCTTGCCGCTCCGCCGGGCAATCATGGCCCGCCCGGCCGCCCGGCACAGCGCGAACACGCCGGTCAGGTTCGTGTCGAGGACGACCCGCCATTCCTCGAGCGTCGTCTCCACCAGCGGCTTGACCACCGCGGTGCCGGAGTTGTTGACGAGCACGTCGATCCTCCCGAGCGCGTCGAGGATGTCTCCCACCGCCCCCTCGATCTCGGCGGGGACCGCGATGTCGGCTGGCCGCACCAGGACCGAGCGCCCGAGGTCCTTCGCGGCGGCGGCGGTCTCCTCGAGATCGCCGCGCGATCGGGCTAGCAGCGCGAGGTCGGCTCCCGCCTCGGCCAGGGCCAGCGCCATCGCCCGGCCGAGCCCGCGGCTGGCCCCGGTCACCAGGGCGACCCGGCCATCGAGCCGGAGCTGATCGAAGACCCCCACGGTTTCCGCCTAGGCTCCCTGAACCGCCAAAGTGACTGAAGACGAGTCGAGTTCTCGGCAGGGCCGAGGAGCGAGCAGCGCCCACAGGCCGAAGGCCGTCCGAAGAACGCAGGGAGTCGCCGACCGCAGGCGTACTCCTAGTACGCCGAGGATCGGCGACGACCCCAAAGGCCGAAGGCCGTCCGAACGACGACGCGATGCGACGCTCATCGGCCCTGCCGCTAGCTCTGATACAGAGACTCGATGAGATCCGTGTAGTTCGCGCTGACCACCTTCCGCTTCACCTTCAGTGTCGGGGTCAGCTCCCCGCTCTCCGTCGTGAAGTCGGCCGGCAGCACCGCGAACCGCTTCAACCGCGCGTACGAGGCGAGCTTGTCGTTGACCTGATCCACGGTCCGGCGGATCCGCTCCACCACGGCCGGGTTGCGGGCCATCTCGGCCAGCGGCTTGTCGCCGAGCCCGGCGTTCCGGGCGAACTTGCCCAACTCGTCGGGGTTCAGGGTGATCAGGGCGATCGGGTAGGGCCGGCGGTCCCCGTAGACCATCGCCTGGCTGACGAAGGGGTCACCCTTCAGGAGGTTCTCGATGTGCTGCGGGGCGACGTAGCTGCCCCCGGCCGTCTTGATCAAGTCCTTCTTCCGGTCGGTGATGCGGAGGAAGCCCTCGGCGTCGATCTCACCGATGTCGCCGGTGTGGAACCAGCCGTCGGCCTTGAAGACCTCGCCGGTCTCCTCGGGCCGGCGGTAGTACCCCTTCGCGATGTTCCCGCCCCGGGCCACGATCTCCCCGTCGTCGGCGATCCGGAGCTCGACCCCGGGGAAAGCCATCCCGACCGTGCCGAACTTATAGCGCCGCACCCGGTTGGCGGTGAGGATGGGACAGGTCTCGGTCAACCCGTACCCCTCCAGGATCAGGATCCCGACGGCGTGGAAGAATTCGGCGATCTCGCGGGCCAGCGGGGCGCCGCCCGAGAAGCAGAAGCGGAGCCGGCCACCGAGCGCCGCGTGGAGCTTCGAGAACACGAGCTTGTGGGCGATGGCGTGCTGGGCGGTGAGCCCGAGCGGCAGCGGCCGGCCCTCCCGGGCGTGGCGGCTCACCTCGCGGCCGACGCCCAGCGCCCAGTAGAAGATCTTCTTCTTCAGCCCGGGGCCGGCCTCCACACCCGTCAGGACCTTGGCGTAGACCTTCTCGAAGACGCGCGGGACGCTGCAGATGAAATGGGGCCGGACCTCCTTCAGGTTCTCCGAGAGCTTCTCGAGGCTCTCGGCGAACGCCGTCACCAGCCCCTCGTGCACGCCGAGCAAGCTCTCGAAGCGGGCGAAGGAGTGGGCGAGGGGCAGGAAGAGGAGATGGACGTCGCCCTCGCCGACCTCGGTTACCTCCTCCGCCGCCCGGAGGGCGGCGAGGTGGTTGGCGTGGGTCTGGACGACGCCCTTGGGATGCCCGGTGGTGCCGGAGGTGTAGACGATCGTCGCGATGTCGTCCGGGGCGACCGCGGCGAGCCGTTCGGCCAGCGCGGGCTCGAGCTGCGTCCGTCCGGAGCGCCCGAGCGAGCGCAAGCCCGCCCAGTCCAGCAGTCGGAGCTTTCGTCCGCCAGCCGGGACCTCGGCTCCGGGCGCGTCGCCCTGGATCACCACGATGGACTGCAGCCCCGGCATCTCCTTCGCCGCCTCGAGCGCCTTGGCGAGCTGGGCCGCGTCCTCCACGACGAGGGTCTTGGCCTCGGAGTCGTTCACGATGAAGGCCAGGCCCTCGACGGGATAGCTCGGGTAGACGGGGATCGTGACCGCCCCGGCCGAGAAGATCGCGAAGTCCGCACGCACCCACTCCGCCCGCGTCTGGGAGAGCAGCGCGACCCGGTCGCCCCGCTGCCGGCCGAGGGCGAGCAGCCCCAGGGCCAGCTCGCGGACTTCGTCACCCAGCTCACGCCAGGAAACCTCCTTCCAGCCGCCACCGACCTTGACCATCTGGGCCGGCCGGTCCGCGTGCCGCTCGACCCGCTCCCAGAACATCCGCGCGAGCGTCTCCTGAGCCACGGCATCCCTCCTCATCCCATCACCCCGCAGCCGAGGTGATCATGTGTAACTAGCTGTACAGTCGTGACTAACCACCATACTAGCGCCTTGGATAACGCATCGCGTTAGAAATCGCTTGCCCGTCATGACGCACCGTGTTATCGTCCTCTGTGATGAAGCTCAGCGGTTCCCGATCCCGATCATCGGCGGCGTCCCGCCAGCCCGGCGGCGCGACCGCCCTCCACAGGAGGAGTCACCAGATGGCCACCGCGAAGTCCCAGACCGAGACCCACGCCGACACCGCGTCCCAGCTGTTCACCCAGATCCAGACCAAGGCGCTCGACGCATTTGCCGCGTTCGCCGAGACGAACCAGCGCGTCCTCCAGGGGTTCGTCGACCTCACCGTGTCGACCGCGAAGGAGAGCATGCGCGCCTACGCCGAGCTGCAGTCTGCCGCCGTCGAGACGGCGCGGGCGAACCAGCCGGTGGGCCCGACGGCGCCGACCTTCCCGACCGCCGAGGAGCTGCGGACCGATCCCTTCACCTGGTACCAGAAGGGCCTCCTCACCTCGATCGACGGGACCCAGAAGGCGTTCCGGCTCATGGAGGCCAACGCCCAGGTCGTGACCCGCAGCGCGGAGCGCCTCCAGGCGTCGGCCGAGCGGACCGGCAAGGAGATCCAGGAGGCCCTCACCTCCTACGTGAGCCGGATGAAGGACCTCTACGCCCGCAACTAACGGGCCGGGCCCCCAAAGGGTCCAAGACCCTTCGCCTGACTCGAGTCCTCGGAGGGGGCCGCCGAGGCCCCCTCCGAGGGGTCTCAGCGCTGGGGTCGCGACTCGAGATCCCGCAGCTTGGCCTTGAGCGCGGCCACCTCGGCGCGCAGATCGTCCAGCTCGCTGGCCGCCGGCGTCTCCGGGGGCTGCGCCGACCCCGACCCTGCAGGCCACCATCCGGCCCGGCTCCCCCACTCCCGCAACACCCGCTCGGCCTCGCGCTGGCTGGCCACGATGCCGGAGAGGCTTGCTTGCAGCGACTGCTGCACGAACTCCTGCCACGTCTCCCCGTGCTTGATGAGCTGGTGCAGGAAGGAGGTCGGTAGCGCCGAGCGGCGCTCGCGCTGATTGTCCAGGATGATCTGGGCCAGCGTGAGCGCGGTGAGATCGTCCCCGGTCACTGCGTCCACCACCCGGATCTCCCGGCCCTGCCGGATGAGCTCCTCCAGCTCCTCCAGCGTCACGTAACGGCTGCGGCTCTGGTCGTAGAGCTTCCGGTTGGCGTAGCGCTTGATGAGGATTGGCTCGTCCATGCCTCGGTCGGCCCCCCCGGCCCGGAAGCCAAGTCTAACACCCCGCGTCATCGGGGCAAAGCGTCGGGCAAGCCGGGATGGCGCTGAGGCCCCGGGGCCGCGACGACCGATCGGATGTCCGCCGAATTTGGGCGACGCCCGCCAATGCCTGCCAATGCCCGCCAATGCCCGATTGATCCGCGGCCGAGGGCGTGCTATCAGGGAACATCCGCACCGAAGGAGGTCCCCCCATGAAGCTGGAAGGCCGGAATGCTCTCGTCACGGGCGGCTCGCGCGGGATCGGTCGGGCCATCGCCCTCGAGCTGGCCCGGGAGGGGGCCGACGTCGTGGTCAACTATCTGGCGAGCGAGGGGGCGGCGCTGGAGGTCGTCCGGGAGATCGAGAAGCTGGGGCGCCGAGCCTTGGCCGTGCGGGCGGACGTGAGCGACTTCCCCGACACCTTCCGCATGGCCCAGGAGATCCTGGGCACCTTCGGGACCGTCAACATCCTCGTGAACAACGCCGGCATCAGCAGCGACAAGACCTTCGTCAAGATGGACCACGCCTCCTGGCGCAAGGTGCTCGCGATCAACCTCGACGGCGTCTTCAACTGCACCAAGGTCTTCGTGGACTCCATGCTCAAGCGAACTACGGGCGGATCGTGAACATCACCTCGGTCATCGGTCAGATCGGCAACTTCGGCCAGGCGAACTACGCGGCGTCGAAGGCGGGAGTGAGCGCCATGACCAAGTCGCTGGCCAAGGAGCTGGCCGGCAAGGGCATCACCGTCAATGCCGTCGCCCCCGGCTTCATCGAGACCGAGATGGTGGACTCGATCCCCGAGAAGGTGAAGCAGCGACTCCTGGACCAGATTCCCCTGCGCCGCTTCGGGAAGGCCGAAGAGGTGGCGCGGGCCGTGATCTACCTGGTCTCCTCCGACGGCGACTACATCACCGGCGAGGAGCTCTCGATGAACGGCGGCCTATTGATGAGGTGAGACTCGGAAGACCCCCCCGATTCCCTCCCGCGGAGGCCGCGGCGAATCCGCGGCTCGTAGCGGAACGCCACGGCCGCGCGGCCAGCACCACAGGGTTGCGAGAAGCCGATGCGCGGCCGGAACTGCAGTCCCCGGGCATTCGTTCACGAGCGCTGACCGTCCCAGGGCCGTGCCCGTCGCCGTGGTCAGGAGCGGACGGGGCGGGGCTCCCACAGCTCGAGCATCTTCGTCGCGACTGCCAGGCCGCTCGTCGCCCAGAACGACATCGCGTGGACGGCCAGCGCGACCGGCGTGCAGGCGACGCCACCCCAGCCCCGGGCGGGCTGCGGCTCGGCGTAGTCGATGTGCACCCGGGACGGCATCACCCAGGCCTCGCCCTCGACCACGATCTCGCCGGCCTGGTTGGCGCAGGCCGTCCGGAGCGCCACGCGGTTCCGCTCCCGCAGCACCTCGGTCACCTCCACGCGCGCCGTGATCGCGTCCCCGATGCGGACCGGGCGCAGGAACCGGAACGTCTGCGAGAGATAGATGGTGCCCGGGCCGGGCAGCCGCGTGCCGATTACCGCCGAGAGGAGCCCGCCGGTGAGGATGCCGGGCGCGATGACCTCGCCGAAGCGCGTCGTGGCGGCGAAGGCCGGGTCCGAATGGAGCGGGTTGTCGTCGCCGGTCGCCTCGACGAACTCGCGAATCGTCTCCGCCGTCACCGAGCGTGTCAGCTCGGCCGTGTCACCGACCGCCAGCTCCTCGATCGTGCGTCCGGTCATGCTCCCTCCTTAGGTCCGGCGGCGCGCCGCTGGGCCGCCTCTTCGTGGTCGGTGACCGCGCGCAGCGTGGCCGTGATGAGCGCCTTCAGCTCGTCGAGACGATCCTCGACCCGCTCGATCCGCTCCTCGAGGTTCACCACCTGCGCAGCGATGCCGACGACCTGCCCGCGGGAGGGCAGACCGAGTGCCTTGAGCGCCACGTCGTTGTACTGCTCCATCGCCTTCTTCGCCGGTGCCTGGATCGACAGGAACTGATCCATGTAGCGACCCAGGGCCTGGGCGAACCCCTCGCTGGCCATCGCCTGGCCGAGCGCCCGGGACCAGACCTCGATCCACTGGTCCATGAAAGCCTTCCACTGCTGCATGAACTCGGGGCTCACCTTCCCCTGCGCCGCCGCCTGCTGCCAGACGTCCATGCCCTGGGTGAGGAGCGGTCGCCAGAACTGGCTGAAGTCGAAGGGCGGCGAGCTGGGCGGGGCCTGGGTCATGGGCCCCATTGCCTTGAGCCACGCCTGGGTCCCCTCCTCGAGAGAGCGGCGCCAGAGGTCGAACAGCTCCTGGGTCGCGCCTTGGGTCGCCATACGCCTGTCTCCCGTGTGCCCGATCAGAATGCAATGCCCATGCCCAATGCCCATGGGCATGGGCATACCGGGCCGCCGCAACCGGCCGTCAACCCGAGCGCTCCGCCAGCCACTCGGAGACGCGCGGCCAGCAGTGCCGGAAGGCGGCGCGGCCGGCGATGAGTGAAATGTGACCGCCCGGCAGCTCCAGGTACGTCTTGTCCTGGGTCCCGACGTGGTCGAGCAGGGCCCGGACGCACGGCGCCGGCGCGATGTAGTCCTCGGCGCCGGCCGCCACGAACACCGGGCAGCGAATCTGCTGGAGGTCCACGAGTCGCCCGCCGAGCCGCAGCTCCTTGCGGATCAATCGGTTCTCCTGGTAGAACTCCTTCACCCACTGCCGGAAGAACTCGCCCGGGAACGGCACGTACTCGTTCGCCCATCGCCCGAGCGCCTTGTAGCCGTCCACGTACTTGTCGTTGTCGAGGTTCCACCACAGGTTGAGGGCGGTGGTGAGGTCCATCGTAGGCCGGAGCAGCTTGAACCCGACCCGGACCCAGTCGGCGGGGATCGCGCCCACCGTGTCAACGACCCGGTCCACGTCGTAGAACCGCTTGTCGAGCCAGCGCGCGAAGAGCCCGGCCTGCGAGAAATCGATCGGGCCCGCCATGTTCACGTACGCCCTCACCGGCGCCTCCGGGTGCAGCGCGACGTAGCAGGCCGAGAGCGGCGCCCCCATGCAGTAGCCGACGATGGACAGCCCGGAGACGCCCGAGGCCTCGAGCGTCTTCTTGACCATCCGCGGCAGGATGCGCGTGACACACTCGTCCACGGTGAGGCCGTTGTCTTCCTCGCCGTAGACGCCCCAGTCCAGGAGGAAGAAGTCGAACCCCTGCCCGCTCATGTACTCCACGAAGGACGACCCGGGCTGGAGGTCGAAGATCGTCGGCCGGCTGATCCCGAGGTTGGGCACGAACAAGAGCGGGACCCGGCGCGTGCGCGGGCCCGCGTACCGGTAGAGCCGCGCCTTGTTCCGGCGGTAGACCTCCTCCCGCGGGCTGACGCCGATCTGAGGCTCGGCGGGATCGGTGATGAACTCCATGGCCCTGGCGGAGCGCCTGACGTTCCGGAGCCACTCGTCGGAGAGCGCCTTGAACGTCTCCGCCTGCTGCGCCGCATCGAGCATCGGGTCCCTCCCTGTCGGGGTCGTCATGGCTGTCTAGATGATACCGTTGGACCGCAGCTCCGCCAGCCTCTCCGGGCCGAAGCCGCAG
The DNA here is from genome assembly GCA_963708025.1 of uncultured Candidatus Rokubacteria bacterium. GTDB lineage: Bacteria > Methylomirabilota > Methylomirabilia > Rokubacteriales > DASRDR01 > CAVPSB01. The sequence goes on from CAVPSB010000049.1 coordinate 154,265, forward strand.
TACCGGGCGTAGACCTGGCCGTTGTGGTAGCCGACCGGACGCCCCGGGACCTTCAGGCGGGGCGGCGTGCGGGTCATGCGCCAGGCGGGCATGGCGAGGAGGAGGGGTCCGTAGAGGGGGTCCTCGACGCGGCCGAAGCAGCCGCGCTCCCACCAGTGCGTCTCCGCCAGCGTCTGGCTTGGCCGGTTGACGGGCCCGAACACCACGACCCCCGGGCCCGGGTCGGCCAGCACCCGGGCCAGGATCTCGCTCGCGGTGTGGTTCACCGACCACCGCGCGATCTCCTCCCGGAGCGCGGCGCGGTTCTCGGGCTTCGTTCGATCGAGCGTCGTCTTGAAGCGCGGGTCCTGGGCCAGCTCCGGCCGCCCCATGATCCGGCAGATCGCATGGAAGTTCGGGTCGGTGTAGCCGGCGATGAAGGCCCACCCGTCCTTCACCGGGACGAAGGTGTACACGGAGACCGCGAGGTCGTAGACGCCCATGCGCTGCCGGACGTCGCGGGCGGTGTGGTAGAGGAGCAGCGTGTACTCGAGGTACCGCATGAGCGCCTCGGCCCCCGACACGTCGATCATCTGGCCCGCGCCCCCCGGCTGATCGCGCCAGTGGAGCGCGGCCAGCGTCGCCGCCCCGGCCCACGCCGCCTGGGCGTAGGCGCTGATCCAGCTCCCGACCCGGGTCGGTCGAGCTTCCGGTCGGTCGTCGCCGGGCTCGCCCGTCAGGAACGCCAGTCCCGACAGGGCCTGGTCGATGAGGTCGTACTCGGGACCACCCTGGGCCGCCCGCGGGCCGAACTGGCCGTGGGTCGAGAGGGCGACGTACACCAGGCGCGGGTTGAGCGGCTGGAGCTGGCGGTAGCCGATTCCCCAGGCGTCCATCCGACCCGGCGGAAAGCCTTCGATGAGAACGTCGGCGCGGGTCGCGAGCCGCCGGAGCAGCGCCTGGCCCTCGGGGTGGGCCAGGTTCAGCGTCGCGTACGCGCGGTTCCGACCCTCGGCGAGGAACGCCAGGCCATCGCCCCCCACGCTCGCGTCGACCGGGCCCCACGCCCGGGCCGGGTCGCCCTCCGGGGGCTCCAGCTTCACCACCTCGGCGCCCAGCTCGCCGAGGAAGCCGGCCAGGACGTGGCCGCCGTAGTGGCCGACCGAGCAGTCGAGGACGAGCAGCCCGTCGAGCGCCTCGGGCTTCTCGGACACGCGGGCGGGGTCTTCCGCGTGGTGGATCCACTCCTGCCAGGACGACGACCGCTCCGCCGAGCCCGGGTTGCTCATGGGGTCGGGGCGCCGCCTTTCCACTCGTCCGGCGGCTTGGCCCCCCGCCGGTCGGCCCACCGGCCGATGACGCCGCGGCGCTCGAGGTCGGCGATCTCCGCGTCGGTCAGCCCGAGGAGCCCCTTGAGCACGTGCGCGTTGTGCCAGCCGACCGGCTTGCCGGCCCACTTGTGGCGGGCTGGCGTGGCCGAGAGCTTCGGCGCCGGCCCGTAGTCGACGACCCGACCGTAGACCTCGTCGTCCAGCTCCCACACGCTGCCGCGCGCGCGGAAGTGGGGGTCCGCGTACTGGTCGCCCCCGTGCATCACGGGCGCGGCTGCGAAGCCGTGGCTCAGGGCCGCCGCCTCGACCTCCGCCCGCGAGCGCCCCTCGCACCAGCCCTGGATGAGTCGATCGAGCTCGTCGGCGGCGTCCGGCACCCGCCGGGCGGCGGCCGCTCGGAAGCGAGGGGCGTCGGCCAGCTCGGGTCGGCCGAGCGCTCGGACCAGCCCGGCGAACTCGCCGTCGGCGCCGGCCACGATCGCGGCGTAGCCATCCCGGCAGCGGAAGATCCCGGAGGGCACGTGCACCGGGTCCCGGTTGCCCGTCTTCGGCCGGTCGCGCCCGGTGAGGCCCGCGTAGAGCCAGGTCCAGTCCATCGCCCGGACGAGCCCCTCGCACTGCGCCATCTCGACGAACTGGCCCTCGCCCGTCCGATCACGCCAGCGGAGGGCGGCCAGGGCGCCCATCGCCGACAGGCAGGCTCCGAACCAGTCGCCCAGGTAGTTCCCGATCTTGGTCGGCAACGCCCCCTCGAAGCCCGAGATCGCCGTGAGCCCCGAGACCGCCTGGGCCAGCCCGTCGTACGAGGCCCGGCCCTCGGCAAAGGGCCCCCACTGGCCGAACCCGGTGTTGGAGACGTAGATGAGCTTCGGGTTCAGCTCCCGGAGCTGCCGGTAGCCGAGCCCCCACTTCGCCTCGGTGGTGCCGGGCTTGAAGTTCTCGATCACGATGTCGGAGCGAACGGCGAGCTTCCGGATAAGCGCCTGACCCTCGGCGTGATGGAGGTCGACGCCGATATGGTACTTGCCGTGGTTCTGCGGGAAGAAGGCGACCGAGACGTTCTTCCAGAAGCAGCCGGCGTGGCCGAGGATCCGGGTCACGTCGCCCCCGCCCGGCATCTCCACCTTGATCACCTCGGCGCCCAGCTCGCCCAGGAAATCCGCGGTGGCCGGGCCGAAGATGATGACCGAGAGATCGAGCACCCGGATGCCCCGGAGCGCCTCCGGCTTGGCGTGGAGCAGGGCGGGGTCGAATAACCGCCCCGCCCAGTCGAAGTAGGATTCGGTCATTTGGCTGGGGCCGGCGTCGGGGACCCCGGTGGCGGCGAGATCCGAGGCGGCCCCGCCCGGGGCTCCGGGCCGGGCCGCTCGCTCAGTTCGGGACCTCCCCACCCCCCCAACCCCCCTCCCCCACCCACCGGGGGGAGGGGGGAGCCGGAGGACGCCATTCCTTCAGACCCTCTAGATGCCGAACATCCCGGCCAGCTTCATCGCCAGCCCCATGTCTCCCTTGATCTTGAGCTTCCCGGACATGAACGCCATCTGACCGTTCAGCTTGCCGGAGACCATGTCGATCCAGTCCGGGGCCGCCATCGTCAGCGTGAGGTTCGGCGTGGCCGCCGCCCCCTCCTGCATGGCGCACTTCCCGTCGGCGATGTCGACGTGGTAGCTGCCCCCGCCCTGTCCCGTGATGTCGTACTGGATCGTCGCGTTGACGCCCTGCGCGCGGTCCGGCTTGAACCGGCCCGGCATCGCGTCGAAAGACTCCTTCACGGTGGCCATAGTCACTCTCCTCGGAATCGAGGCTCAGAACGTGAACAGGTCCATCCCGCCCGTCACCGTCAGCACGGCGCCGGTGATGTAGCGGGCGCGCTCGGAGCAGAGAAACGCGATGGCGTTGGCAATGTCCTCGGGATCACCCTCCCGCTGCATCGCCACCCGCTTCACCATCCGATCGTACATCGGTGACAGCTTCGTGTGCTCCCCGATGATCCCGGGGGCGATCACGTTGGCGGTCACGCCGTAGCGGGCGCCTTCCAGGGCCACCGAGCGCGCGAAGCCGATGACCCCCATCTTCGTCGTCGAGTACGCCGTCTGGCCGAAGCCGCCCATCAGGCCGGCGATGGACGCCATGCAGACGACCCGGCCCCACCGGCGCTCCCGCATCCCGGGAAAGACGGCCTTGGTGACGTTGTAGGTGCCGCTGAGGTTGACCCGAAGGTTCAGGTCCCAGTCCTCGTCCTTCATGTCCTTGAGCTGGGCGAGCGTCCAGATGATCGAGGCGTTGTTCACCAGGATATCCACCGGCCCCAGCTCCCCCTGGACCCGGGCCACCGCGGCCTGCACGCCCGTCCGATCGGCGATGTCGCACTCGACGCCGAGGGCCTGCCCGCCCTTGCCGCGGATCTCCGCCGCCGTCTCCTCGGCGCCGTCCTTGTTGAGGTCGAGCACGGCCACCCGGCACCCTTCCTCCGCGAGCTTCAGGCAATCGGCGCGCCCCAGGTTCCGGGCACCCCCGGTCACCAGGGCGGTCTTTCCCGCAATCCCCAGGTCCATTGCGTCCCCCCGGTTGGAGCCCGATGCTTCCGTCAGATGGCCGTCGGTGGTCGCTCCCGGCCGATGACGCGGCGCGTCCCGCGCAAAACGTAGCAGAACGGAGATGGGTACGCAACCTTCGTCGGGCAGCATGGAGGGGCGGTGGGATGCCGGCGCCTCAGAGCGGCGCTCTACGGGGTCATCTCGATGGACAGGCCTCCGCCGCAGACGGACGATGCAGGAGTATGGAGTGCGCGCGACATCCGACGGCCCACCTGAAGGCGCGGGGCCGGAACCATCGTGACCGGAGGAGCCTGCCCGATGCCCGACGAGCATCACGACCGCCTTCGCATTCCTGAGCGGACGGAGTCCATCGACAGCGACGGCACTCGCCTCCTGCGGGTTCAAGACGGCAAGGCCCTGGCCCAGCGGACCCTGCACCCCGGGCTCTCGCCGGGGGCGGCGCCGGGGGCGATCATCACTCTGGCCAACGCGGCGGCGTCGGCGGCCGGCACCTCGGCGCTGACCCCGACGGCGTCGCCCGCCTCCGGCGTCGTGCCGGTCACGATGCAGCTCTCCGTCAACCTGTTCCGCGAAGCGAGCCGCGGCATCCTGACTGCCGAGGCCGAAACCATCTACCGGGGGCGAAGCACGCTGATCGTCAACGTCAAGGTCCGGGACGAGCAGCGGAGCCTGGTCGCCACGCTCGTGGTGACCCAGCTCGCCCCCCGGGCGGCGGCTGGACCGGCGCAGGACGCCCCCCGGCTCGCCTCGTGAACCGCGGAGGTTCGATGACGAGGAATCAGCTCCAGGCGTGCATCGCGGCTTGCCTCGACACGCACCGCATCTGCATGGAGACCGTGACGTATCTGCAGGCGAGCGAACCACGGATCGACCCGGAGGGGATCCGCCTGCTCTTCACCTGCGCCGACGTCTGCCGGATGGGCGCCAGCCTGCTCCGGGGCGGCTGGGAGCTGCACGGACGGACCGGCGCCATCTGCGCCGAGGTGTGCGAGGAGTCGGCCCGGTATTGCGACCGGCTCGGCGGCGATCCGCGACTTCAGGCCTGCGCCGAAGCCTGCCGGCGCTGCGCCGAGGCCTGTTACCAGGCGGCACTCGCCGCCTGAGGGTGATCGGGCGCGGTCAGACCCCCCGGAACTCGGGGGGACGCTTGGCGAAGAAGGCCTGGATGCCTTCCGCCGCGTCCTCCGTCTTGAGGACCTCGAGGAACGCGCGGACCTCGGTGTCGATCCCCTGCTCGATCGGGCCGTTGAGACCGCGGTCCACGCACTCGAGGATGAGGCGGGTCGCGATCGGCGCGCGTTTCGCCAGGGTCCGGGCGAGGGCCTTCGCCTCGTTGAGCGTCTCGCCCTCCTTGGCCAGGCGGTTCACGAGACCGAGGGCGAGCGCCTCGGACGCCGGGATCTGGGTGCCGAGGAGCAGGTACTCGAGGGCCTTGGTCCGACCGATGAGGCGAGGCAGCCGCTGGGTGCCGCCGTAGCCCGGGATGATGCCGAGGTTCGACTCGGTCTGCCCGATCCGGGCGGTCTCCTTCATCACCCGGAGGTGACAGGCCATCGCGATCTCGCAGCCGCCGCCGGTCGCATGTCCCTGGATCGCCGCGATGACGGGCTTGGGGAGCGTCTCGATCCGGCGGAGGAGCCCGGTCCCCCGCCGGAGGAAGGCCTCGACGTCGTCGGCGGCGCCCCCGAAGGCGCTACCGAGGTCGGCCCCCCCGCAGAAGATCCGGTCCCCGGCGCCCGTGACGATGACGACCCGAACCGCGGCGTCGGCGACCAGCTCCGCCACGGCCGCCTCGAGGTCCACCACGAGCTGGGCCGAGATCGCGTTGGCTGGCGGTCGATTCAGGGTCACGACCGCAAATCCGTCCTCGCGCTCCACGAGCAGCGTCTCGTATGGCATGGTTCGTAACCTCTCACCTGCCCGATCCTGACGGCCTCCGGCCTGGCCCCCCTCCCCCACCCTCGACGGCCTTCGGCTTGGCGGGGGGAGGGGGGAGCCGAAGGACCGATCCTTCATTGCAGACGACACTCACTTCACACGACACTCAAGGTGGGGCTCGCCGATGGCGCCGGCGGCGCGCAGGTCGGCGATCTCGGCGTCTCCCAGCCCGAGCACCCCGCGCAGCACCTCGTCGGTGTGCTCTCCCAGCCGAGGGGGCGGGCCCTGGATGGCCGCCGGGGTGCCGCCGAACTTCACCGGGACACCGGGCAGCCGGATCGACCCGGCGGTGGGGTGCTCCACGAGCGCGGCCATGGCCCGGTGCTGCACCTGAGGATCGGCGAAGACCTCGGCGATGTCGTTGATGGGACCGGCCGGCAACCCGGCCGCGGCGAAGGCGGCGACCCACTCGTCCCGCGAGCGCGGGGCCAGCCGCTCCTCGATCAGCCGGACCAGCTCGGTCCGACGCTCCACGCGCTTCGCGTTGCCGTCGTAGCGGGGATCGTCGGCCCATTCGGGCACCCCCAGGACCTCGCAGAAGGCTTTCCAGAGCCGCTCGTTGCCGGCGCCCACCAGCAGGTAGCCGTCGCGGGCGCGGAAGGCCTGATACGGCACCAGCGAGGGGTGCGCGTGACCCCAGCGACCCTGCACCTCGCCCCCGACGAGATACGCGGTGGCGGCGTTGATGAGCGCGGCGATGCCGCACTCCATGAGCGACAGCTCGAGGAACTGCCCTTCGCCGGTGCGGGCCCGGTGCTGGAGGGCCGCCAGGATCGCGCCGTGGGCGTAGAGCGCGGTGATGACGTCGATGAGGGCGACACCGACCTTGACCGGCGGCCCGTCGGGCTCGCCCGTGATCGACATGAGCCCGGTGAACCCCTGCATGATCGCGTCGTAGCCGGCCCGCTCGCGGTAAGGGCCGGTCGCGCCGAACCCCGAGATCGAGCAGTAGATCAGCCGGGGGTTCGCCGCCCGGAGCGCGGCGGCACCCAGGCCCAGCCGCTCCATCGTGCCAGGCGTGAAGTTCTCGACGAGCACGTCGCCCCGGCGCGCCAGCTCGACGACGAGGGCGCGGCCCCGCGGGTGCTTCAGGTCGATCGTGATGCTGTACTTCCCGCGGTTCACGGCGAAGAAGTACGAGGCCTGACCGTCGGGGGCGCGCGGCGGCGCCCACTGGCGGCTGTCGTCGCCGACCCCGGGCTGCTCGACCTTGATGACCTCCGCCCCGTAGTCGCTGAAGATCTGGGTGGCGAGCGGTCCGGCGACGATGCGCGAAAGATCGATGATGCGAAGATCGTCGAGCGGTCCGGCCACGGGCGTCACTATACAGCCCGCCCGGAACCTCTTCAACGACCGGCCGGGCGGCGGCGCGCGCGGTTGCGCGGCTTCCGCCCGCCCCGTATACTTCGAAGCGTCCGACCATGCACAGGCTCACGGCCGTCACGCTCGCCCTCGCCGTCCTGACCGGCTGCAGCGTCGTCTCGATCGACCTCACCCCGCCCGTTCGCCCGCTGAAAGAGAGCACGCTGGAGGGCAAGGGACGGGACAAGATCCTCGTCGTCGAGCTGGCCGGCGTGCTCGCGGAGGAGCCGATCTTCACCTTCGAGTCGAAGCCCGCGGTGCCGCTGCTGGCGCGCGTGCGGGAAGAGTTCGAGAAGGCGGCCGATGACGACCACGTGAAGGCCCTGGTCCTCCGCATCAACAGCCCGGGCGGGACGGTCACCGCCTCCGACATCCTCTACCACGAGATCAAGCGCTTCAAGGCTCGCCGGAAGATCCCCGTCGTGGCGGCGGTCATGGACGTCGCCGCCTCGGGCGGCTACTACGCGGCGCTCGCCGCCGACCGGATCGTCGTCCACCCGACCTCCATCACGGGCTCCATCGGCGTGCTCATGCTCACCGTGAACTCGAGCGGGCTGCTCGAGAAGATCGGCGTGAACGCGAGCTACATCACCTCGGGGCCCCGGAAGGACATGGGTAGCCCGTTCCGAGCTCTCACGCCCGATGAGCGGGCGATCTTCCAGGAGGTCATCGATCGCCTCTACGGCCGCTTCATCGCCCTGATCGTTCGCGAGCGCCGGCTGGACGAGGCCCGGGTCCGGAGCTTCGCCGACGGCCGCATCTACACCGCGGGGGAGGCGCTCAATCTCGGCCTCGTCGATCAGATCGGCTACCTGGAAGAGGCCATCGCGCTGGCCCGCGAAGCGGCCGGGCTCGGCGAAGCCAAGGTAGTGACCTACCACCGGCCCCGCCAGTACCGGGCGACGATCTACTCCGGCGGCGAGGCGCCGCCGATCCAGTCGGGGGTGGCGGACCTCGCCCGGCTGGTCACGTCGGGACCCCGCTTCCTCTATCTCTGGTGGCCGTGACGGCCACCGGCGGGCCCCAACCGGGGCCGCCAGATGGGCGTGGGCATCGAACCCCGGATCGGGGTTTCCCATGACTCGGGCCGACCCCCTTGACACGGTTCGACGGCGCGTGATAACCGTCAGACGGGCCCTGGGGAGTCGGACACCGACCTGAGAGTCGGAGAGGGCACGGCGCGCCGCAGCCGCGCCAGCCCACCGGATTGCTACTTCAGGGCTCGCGTGAGCGCGCTTCGGGGGCGGCAGGCCCTGGTAGGTCAGACGGGGATCGCCTGCCGCCCATCCCCCCCCACCGCGCCGATAACCTTCGCATCGCGGCGTCCTCGGCTCGGCGCCCATCCTCGGCGTACCAGGGCGTACGCCTCCGGTGGGCGCCGGCCTGCGTCCTTGCGCTGCTCGGCTCTCGGCGCGGTAGCCCCCCGCCGGCATTCCATCCGTCCCGGCCTATCAGCCCTGATCGGCAATTCCACCACGCTCCCGAAGATCCCTGCAGTCGCTCCTATTCCGCTCCCTCTCCCTTTCAGGGAGAGGGTTGGGATGAGGGTGTCCAGGGGTGCGTGGTTGCCCCCTCGCCCTGACCCGCTCCCAAAGCGGGGGAGAGGGGAAATGCCCCTTCGCGCATTCGCCGATTGGGGTTGGGCGTCCTCGGCGAGCGCCGTGTTCGCGCGGGCTTGACCGAGTTGCCTTCAGCGGCCGGTCCAGCGGGGGGGGCGCTTGGCCAGGAAGGCGGCCACGCCCTCCTGGGCGTCCTCCGAGCGGGCGACGATGGTCAGCAGATCCCGCAGGTACGGCAGCGCCTTCCCGTGGTCCAGCTCCAGCGCGGCGTAGAAGGCTTCCTTGGCGATGGCCACCACCGCGGGACTGTAGCCGGCGACGGTCCGGGCCATCGCCTGCACGGTGGCCTCGAGCTCGGCCCGCGGCACCACCTGGCTCACGAGCCCGATCGCCGCGGCCTCGCGGGCGGGCAGCTCGGCGCCGGTCAGGACGAGCTGGAGGACCCGCTTCGGGGAGGCGGCGCGGAGGATCGGCGCCATGACCATGAGCGGCAGGAGCCCGAGCTTGATCTCCGGGAGACCGAAGATGGCGTCCTCGGACGCCACCACGACGTCGCAGGCCGCCGCCAGCCCGCAGCCGCCGGCCAGTGCGTACCCGTGCACCTGCCCGATCACCGGAGTCCGCATGCGGGGAATGCCGTCCAGGATCCGGGCCAGGCCGGCGTACTGCTCCCGCGCCTCCAGGATGGGCGCCTCGCGAAACATCCCCTTGAGGTCGGCCCCCGCGCAGAACGCCCGGTCACCCGCGCCGCGGAGGACGATGGCCCGCGCCTCGGCGTCGGCATCCAGGGCGTCCAGGGCATCACCCAGCTCCTGGATGAGGGTCCGGTTGAGCGCGTTCCGCGCCTCCGGCCGGTTGAGCGTGATCGTCGCCACGCCGTCCCGGATCTCCACCAGCAGCGTCTCGTACGTCACGGAGTCCGTCCCGGCACACCGGCCGCCCCGAACGCCACGCTCAGGAACTCCTTGAGGATCCGCGCGGTCGCACCCCAGATCACGTCGTCGCCGTACCGCACGAAGACCACCGGGCGGCGCCGGCCGTCGCGCTCCCACTCTTCCTCCCGGTAGGCGGCCGGGTCGAGCAGGCAGCGGAGCGGGATCTCGAGGATCCGCTCGATCTCGCGGCCGTCCGCCCGCAGCGACGGTGCGGTCGCGCAGAGGCCGATGACGGGCGTGATGACGAAGCCCGTCGTCGCGGTGGGGACGTCATCGAGGAGACCCAGCACCTCGACGGTCGCGGGGTCCAGCCCGACCTCCTCCCGGGCCTCGCGCAGCGCGGTCTCGACCCGCGAGCCGTCGAAGGTCTCGACGAGACCCCCCGGGAAGGCGAACTGCCCCTTGTGGTGGGGCACGGTGTCCGTCTTCTTCGTGAAGACGAGGTGCGGCTCGTCGCCATGATAGACGAGCAGCAAGAGGACCGCGGCCGGCCGGCAGTCGTCCGGCTCGGCCACCTGGCGGCACCGACCCTCGAGGGCCTGACGCAGGCGGCGCCGCATCGCCTCGACGTCGAGCTCCACCTGAATGTTCGGGCCAGGGGGGAGCTGCGCGCTCATCCAGATCGCCGCGGCGCCTCGGGCCTCCGGCAATCGGTGCGCCGCGTCCCTCCGGGCGCCCCGGTCCCCCCTCCGGGTCTCTCCTCGCTCACGCGTCCCGGGCTTTCAACGCGCCTTGAAAACCGGCTTGCGCTTCTCGGCGAATGCCCGGGGGCCCTCGGCCGCGTCCTCGGTGCCCCGCAGCGTGCCCGCGAGGAGGGCTTCGAGCCTCAGCCCGTCCGCAAGCGGGAGCGAGAGCCCGCGCAGCACCGCCTCCTTCGCGGCCCGGACCGCCAGCGGCCCGCGCTCGCAGATCGTCTGGGCCCAGCGATGGGCCGTCGGGATCACCTCGGCCAGCGGCACCACCGCGTTCACCAGGCCGATCCGGTGCGCCTCCTGGGCCGAGATCGTCTCACCCGTCAGGATCAGCTCCATGGCGCGCGCCAGCGGCACCGCTCGGGGAAGCCGCTGGGTCCCGCCCGCGCCCGGCATGATCGCCCAGCGCACCTCGGTCAGCCCGAAGGTCGCGTGCTCGGCCGCGACCCGGAGGTCGCAGGCCAGGACCTGCTCGAGCCCGCCGGCCAACGCGTAGCCGTTGACGGCCGCGATCATCGGCTTCCAGATCTCCAGGCCGCGGGTGATCCCGCCGAGGCCGTAGTCGTTGTGGCCGCGACCGCGAACGCGGCCGCCTGCCGCCATGGCCTGGGGGATCATGCGCTTCAGGTCGGCCCCGGCCGAGAACGCCTTCTCTCCGGCCCCAGTCAGGATCGCCACCCACGCCTCGGGATCGTCCCGGAACCGGATCCAGGCGTCGATCAGCTCGTAGTGCGTCTCGGGGTCGATCGCGTTCATCGCCTCCGGCCGGTTGATCGTGATGGTGACGACGCGGCCCTTCTGCTCGTACAGGATCGGCATCTCCCCTCCGGGGCTATTCGGGACCGCGCGTGAGCGTCCTCCGGCGGCTCATCAGAGGATAGCCTCCTTGCCCAGCTGCCACAACGCCTTGTCCAGCGTGCGCAGCGAGACGCGGTGCCGCCGGGCGAGTCGCCGAAGACAGGCTACGTACGCGATCCAGCCGTCGGGCGTCGGGGGGAAGCGATCGCCGACACCGAGGCGTCGCAGCGCGGCCAGGACCCGGACGTCGTAGACCGGGTACCGGGCCGGGCCGGCGAAGTGCAGCAGCACCGAAGCGACGGGCAGACCGACCCCCGACAGCCCCTGCAAGAGTCGGATGCGCAGCCGCTCGTCCCGGGCCAGGAAGGCGATGGTCGTGAGCCCGCGGACTCCGGCCGGCGTGTTCCGCGCGATCAGCGGTCGGATGCGCGCGGCCTTCCACTCGCCGAGCCGGACCAGCTCCGCGCGCGTCAGATACATCGGCCCGCGGACCCGCCGCCGGCGCAGGCGCGCCTTGAGGCGGCGCTCCTCCCGGAGCCAGCCGGACGAGCTGGCGTCGGCCCGATCGAAGGCGCGGGCGCGCTCGAGCACCAGCCGCCGCGTCAGCGTCAGGCGCAGCCGTGCCATTCAGCCCCGCCGGCCGGCCCGACACCGGGTCCGCACCCACTCCCGCCCCGTCGGCACGAGGGGAGCATGGCACGACATCGGTTGTTTCTCGACGCATTCCGCGGCACCGGCCGCGCTGGCCACGGGGTCACGACGACGGTCGGCGACGACGGTCGGCTTGCCCGCGGCACCGGCCAGCCGTAGACTGGCCGCCGTCATGGACGACGCGACGCTCGTCATCGAGGCCGCCACCGCGGCCGATGCCCCCGCCGTGATCGGCCTCATCGGCCGGGTCTTCGAGGAGTACGCCTTCGTCTTCGATCCGGTGATCGAGCTGCCCGACCTCCTGGCCTTCGACCGGCACTACACGTCCCCCCGCGCCGCCTTCTTCGTGGCCCGCCTGGGCGCCGCCGTCGTCGGCTCGGTGGCCGTGGAGCGGCTCGACGGCGGGACGGCGGAGCTGCATCGGCTCTACCTGGAGGCCCACCTCCGCGGCCGCGGCCTGGGGCGCTCCCTGGTCGAGGTCGTGCTCGACTGGTGCCGCCGCGCCGGCATCCCTCACCTCGTCCTGTGGTCGGATACCCGCTTCGACCGCGCCCACGCCCTCTACGAGCGGATGGGCTTCGCCAAGACCGGCGAGCGCACGCTGGCCGGAGACGTGAACAATACCAGTGAGTTCCGGTACGAGCGGGAGGTCTAGCGCGGCGCTGAAGGGCCCATTGTGCGGGATTTTGTGCGGGTCCTCACTCCTCCCTGCCCTCGGTCGCCTTCGCCAACGGGACCATCGCCCGCCTCGTGGACTCCCGCATGGCGGCCTGGGTCCGGTGCAGGGCGTCACCGATGTCCTCCTTGTCGACGATCCAAAACCGCGCGTTCGCGGAGGCGCAGGGCTGGCAGGCGGTGGCGGACGTGGACCATGGCATCTCCGGTGCGAAGGAACGACGCCCCGCGCTCGATGCGCTGATGGCAGCCGTCCGCACCCACAAGGCTGAGGTGGTCGCGTGCGTGAAGCTAGACCGGCTCGCCCGCAGTGTTCGGCACCTGGTGATGGTCGCCCAGGAGCCGGAGGCGCTTGGCGTTCATCTGGTCGTGCACGACGAGGCGATTGATACCACGACGCCGTCCGGGCGGCTGCTGTTTCACGTCTTGGCTGCCATTGCGGAGTTCGAGCGGGAGTTGATTCGGGAGCGGGTCGTGGCCGGCGTGCGCCATGCGAAGGTTCTGGGTCGGCGGCTCGGGCGGCCCCGGCTCCATCATGTGGACTCTGCCCGGGCCCGGGCGCTGCTGGGGCAGGGACTCACGCTCCGTGCGGTGGCGCGCGCGCTCCACACCCATGCCACCACGGTCAAGCGCGCCCTCGGCCGGGCGTAGCAAATCCTGCCTGCCGACAGCCCCATAAGTTCCCGCCGCTTGGGGACCTGGCGGGCGGCGCGAAACTCAAGGCTGAAGCTCTGGCCGTGGCCGTAGCGACGTCGAGGGACGCGCTCCGGCTGAGCCGCGCTGCGCGACGGTGAATTTCTTCCAGATTCTACGGGGTCAGTGCTAGACGGGGACGAGCGTCTATGTCCCCGTACCCGATCGGTTGGCCGGTGATCTCCGCGAGCTTCTCCTCGTACTTGACCAGTTCGGGCTCGATGAACTGCGGTTTCCGCTCTTCCTGCATAAATCCTCCGTCCGGCAGGAGGTGGCTCTTCCTGGATGCGTCCCGCTGACGTCCGTCAGGACGACACGTGGGGCGAAGTCATCGTGAACGTCTGCCGACACGCCGTCAAGATGAAAGAGTTTGCACCCACGCCCGTCTTGATTGCGTAGCTCGCGGCGATCTTCCACCGGTCGGCTCGGCGCGCGGGACCGGCGGGCGCGCTCGTCCAAGCCGCGCGGACGGCGTCTCGGCCTGACGGCGCCCGCACTCCGCCCTGAGCGCGGCGGCCGCGCGCTCGCACGAACCTTGGGTACGCTAGGTCTTCACCGGTTCCTGGCCTGCATCCCACAGAACAAGGCCCCGTTCAAAGAGTTGATAGACGCCATCGACCCCGCGAGCGCGGGGCTGCCCGTCAACCAGGCCCGCGAGCCCCGCGACGAGCGGCGGTCGCCGGCGGCTCAGACGAGGATCGCTTCCCCCAGCACCACGTGCTTGGCCGGGGCCTTGCGGGCCGGGGCCTTGGATTTCGCCACCGTCTTGTGGCCCGTCTTCTGAGGGCCGGCGGCCTTGTGCGCCGGGGCCGCCTTGTGGGTGGCGGCCGTCTTGTGGACGCCGGCCTTGCGCTCGGCCGTCTGCGCCGGCGCCTTCTTCGCGGCCGGCTTCGCCGACTTCGCCTTGGGCGCGGCGGGCTTCACGTCGCCGTCGAGCGCCGAGGGGGGAATGCCCGGGCCTGCCGTCTGGGCGAGGGCGGCCGGAGCCAGCAGCGCCACACCGAGGAGCATCGCGGTGATCAGGACTCCCACGGTACCTCCCTTTCTACGGGGTCGATGGGGGATCGGACTTTCGGCGCGTCGGGCGGCGTCGCGGCCGGGGCGAGCCGGCCGGCCTGGACCGGGGCCGCGGTCGGGCCGGATCGATCCGGACCGGCGCCGTGGCCGAAGTGGCCGGGACATCCCCGGCGAGCCCACCGTGAGCGGACCGAAGCGCTCGCCGCTGCTTCTCGGCTCGCAACTGGGCCAGCGCCTCGGCCAGCACCCCCAGCGCGAAGCTGCTCACGTCGAGCCATCGCCCCGGCCGGCGCCGAATCGACGAGTACGTCACGGCCTCTCAGCGTGCCGCCCGCGCGCGGAGCGCGCCGACGAGACCGGCCATGACGTCCCCGGCCTTGCCGGGGATGACGACGTCGGCGAGGTGGTCGAGGTGCGTGGGGGTGAGGTTGACGATGACGAGCCGGGCGCCGGCCTCCTTCGCGTAGATCGGCATGTACGCGGCCGGGTAGACAACCAGCGACGACCCGACCACCAGGACGCAGCCGGCGCGCCGGGCCCGTTCCTCGGCGAGCTGCGTCTCGCGGGCCGGCATCGGCTCGCCGAACAGGATCGTGTGCGGCTTGAGGATCCCGCCGCAGGTGCGACAGTCCGGCACCGGCTCCCCCGACTCCAGCCGCGCCTGAATCTCGTCGCGGGCGTACGGGGCGGCGCAGCCGAGACAGCGGACGCGCGTGGCGTTGCCGTGCAGCTCGATGACTTTCTCGGCCGGCGTGCCGGCGCGCTGGTGGAGGTTGTCGATGTTCTGCGTGATCACGCAGTCCAGCAGGCCGAGCGCGTCGAGCGCGGCGATCGCGTGGTGGGCGGGGTTGGGTCGGGCCGCGCTGACGGTCGCGTACAGCTCGCGGCCGACCGCCCAGTACTTCCGCCGCCCCTCGTCCGAGCGCATGAAGCTCCGGTACGAGAAGTCGTCGGGATCGTGCCGGGTCCATAGCCCGCCCGGGCCGCGGAAGTCGGGGATCCCCGACTCGGTGGAGACGCCCGCCCCGGTGAAGACGACGACGGGACCGGCCGTCACGGTGAGGTCGGCGGCCCTGTCGATCAGGTCATCCATGGTGGAGGCTCGCCATCGAGGCTACCAGATGTAGGGGCCGGGGCTCTGCAAGAATTTCGCGGACGGGCTCAGTTCGGGACCTCCCGCCCACCCGGTCCTTGGACGGCCTTCGGCCTTTGGCTGGGGGGAGGGGGAGCCGGAGAACCCCATTCCTTCACAGGCCCTCAGTTTCGATAGCCGAGCGCCTCCAGGCAGGCGAGCCCGTCGCGGCGGCCGAGGTCGACCAGCCGTCCGAGCCGCTCACCGTCGAAGTCGAAGGGCCGGAGCGCGAGCGGCTCGGAGGGCCGCAGCACGCGGATCTCCACCCCCGGGTGCCGGAAGCCGGCCAGCTCGACGTCGCGGAGGATCTCCCGGGCCAGCGCGATCTCGAACGCGCGCTCGAGGACGGGCTGAACGGTGTCGCCGGCGAGGCGCTGGCCCTCGTAGCCCAGCACGACGAGCAGCCGGTCCAGCGGATGCGCGTCCAGCAGCTCGAGGGTCGGGGCCCGCTGGACGATGCCGCCGTCCACGAGGACGCCCCCCGCGTGCGGCACGGCGGGAAAGACCGCCGGGATCGTCGAGCTCGCCAGGAGCGCCTCGACGGTGAGGCTCTCGTTGTCGAAGCGGCGCGCCTGTCCCGAGGTGAGGTCGGCGGCCAGGACCAGGAGACGGACCGGGGCCGCCCGGAGCCGCCCCAGGTCCAGGTGGCGCTCGATCGTCCGGCGGAGCGGCGCCGGGTCGAGGACGGCCCGGGCCTTACGGAGATAGGCGAGCCCGAGCCAGCCGGGCAGCAGGCCGCCGAAGACCGTCGCCGCCGGATAGGCGAAGACGTCCTCCCGGCGGAGGCTGCGCCAGAGGCCGGCCAGGCGCGGCGCCTCGCCAGTCGCCACCAGGACCGCGTTGAGCGCGCCGGACGAGGTGCCGGCCACGGCCGCCGGGACCACACCCCGGTCGTGGAGGGCGAGGGCCACCCCCGCCTCGTACGCCGCCTTGGCCCCACCCCCGGAGAAGACCACGCCGACCCGCAGGCCGGCCGGCTCGCGTCCACTCGGCTCGCAGGCGGCCGCCGGCCACGGCGCCACCACGGCGGCAACGAGCATCACCGCCCCCCAGCGGTTCAAGCTGGGAGTCACGTCTGGGCCACCTGGCATTCTGGTTGGCCGCGAGCGGTCACGGCCGCGAGGATCCACATTCGCCGGTCGGCGTCGGGTTCCAGGACCCGCACCCGCTCGCCTCGCGGTTATCGCGGAGGGCGGCTTCTCCCACCGGACCCGGGGGCTGCCGAGCAGGCGCCGGCAAGCCGCTCCTACTTCTGTCCAGCCTTCTTCGACAGGGAGGCCTGCAGGTCCTTCTCGATGTTTTTCAGCCACCCCTTGGGAATCGCGGGCTCGAGCTGACCGGTTTGGGGCGACTTGTAGCGCGAGTCGTTCAGGATCTTGACCAGTGGCCCCTCGACTTTCAGGATGACCTTGGCGTCGAAGCCGCGGTGCACGAGCGTGCCGACGACCTGCTGCGGCGAGCGTTCCGTCACCGTCCACTTGCGGCCCTCGAGCGTCGACACCAGCGCCGACTCGACCTCGGCTTCGGTCAGGCTCGGGGGCAGCGGCACCGACAGCGGCTGGGCGTTGTACTTCGCGGCTTCATCGCCACCCATGACCGTCTGACCCGCGACAGGCACCGGCGTCCTCAGCATCGCTCCCACGAGCGCGAGCGCGGCGACCACCCAGACCACGTGTCTCGATCTCATCGCATCACCTCCGACGCCCCGCCATCCAGGCCGCGCCGCGCGCGTCGTCACCGGCCGGTCCAGGCGGGGGGACCGAGCTCGCTTCGACACGCCTCCCCTCCGAGTTCACGGAGTCCTCCGCCCTGCGACCACGAGCCAGATCCACGACTCGTTGCCCGTCGAGTCCGCGGGGTGCGGTCATCGGACTACGGCTGACCGAGGACGGCCACGCAGGCGACCGCACCCGGGCCGCCCAGCGTGTGGGCCAGGCCGGTGCGGGCGCCCTTGACCTGCATCGCGCCGGCCCGCCCCAGGAGCTGGTCAGCGACGTTGTTGATCATCCGCACGCCGGAGGCGCCGACCGGGTGGCCGCAGGACTTGAGGCCGCCCGAGGTGTTGACCGGGAGGTCGCCGCCGAGCCGGGTCACCCCGGCGGCGGCGAGCCGGTGGCCCTCCCCCGGCCGGGCGAAGCCGAGGTCCTCGTAGTTGATGATCTCGGTGATCGTGAAGCAGTCGTGGCACTCGGCGACGTCGATCTCTTTCGCCGGCGCCGTGATCCCGGCCATCCGGTACGCGGCCTGGGCCGCCTCGCGCGTGGCCTTGAACGAGGTGAAGCTCCACGACGGGTCGAACTGGGTGTTCCAGTAGCCGGCGGCGACGCTGAAGGCGATGCCGCGGATGAGCACGTGCGGCCGGCCGCTCCGGGCCGCCAGGTCCGCCCGGGTCAGGATGCAGGCGGCGGCCCCGTCGGTCGTGGGGCAGCAGTCGAAGAGCCCGAGCGGCTCGGCGACCTTCGGCGCCTTCGCGTGCTGGTCGGCGGTGATCGGTTTCTGGAAGTGCGCCTTGGGGTTGAGGCTCCCGTGGTAGTGGTTCTTCACCGCAACCGGCCCCAGCGCCGACTCGTCGACCCCGTACTCCTTGAAGTAGCGGGTCGCCAGGAGGGCGAACATCCCGGGCGCCGTGCGCCCCTTGCACAGGACCGGGTGGCCGCGCTCGACGGCCTGGGCGACCAGGCTGCCCCGCGACGGCACCTCACGCATCTTCTCGGCCCCCACCGCGAGGACGACGTCGTACTCCCCGGACGCGACGGCCAGGGCGGCGTTCCGCACGGCCTCCATGCCGGAGGCGCAGTAGGCGGCGACCCGCGTGATCGGGATCGGGGGCAGGTTCAAGGTGTCCCCGACGAACGTCCCGGCGTTCCCCTCGTAGCCGTAGAGGAACGGCTCGTAGGTTCCGAGCCAGCCCGCCTGGATCGCCCGGGGCTCCACCTGCGCGTCCGCCATGGCGGCGGTGGCCGCCTCGTACACCATGTCCGTGTACGACTGGTGGAAGTTCTCCCCGAACTTGATGGTGCCGGTGCCGACGATGGCGACCTGGTTGGCGAGCCCCATGATGCCTCCTACTTCTCGGCCAGGTACATGATCCGGGTCGGGTTCGGCTGCTCGATCCGCCGCGCAGCCGGGAAGCCGGCCTGCTCGAGGAGCGTCCGCAGCTCGGGGATCGTGATCATCCCGCAGCCAACCAGCACCTCGTGGTGCTGGATCCCGGCCAGCATCCGGTAGGCCGGCTGCTCGCGGTACTCCTCGATCGTGCCCGGGTAGGGCAGCTCCGAGATCAGGAGCGCCCCGCCCGGCGCCAGCGCCCGGCGGACGCGCCGCAGCACCTCTTCCCACTCCGGCCGCTCGCCGGTCTCGTGGAGCGCTATGTTCATCACCGCCAGGTCGAACTCGTCCGCGTACTCCATGGCGAGGGCGCTGGTGGCGGCCACCCGCACCCGGCCCCCGACCCCCGCCTCGGCCAGGTTGCGGGCGGCGAGGTCGAGCATCGGCGGATCCACCTCGAGCCCGAGACCGCGGGCCGCGGGGAAGCGGCGACTCATGTGGATCAGCCCGTACGCCGCGCCGCACCCGATGTCCAGGATCGCCCCGCCCCGCTCGAGCCGGGCCAGCAGCGCCGGCGCCTGCGGGAGCACGATCTCGGTCATGATCGAGAAGTCCGGCTTGGTGTTCTCCATGATCCCCCGGACCAGCTCGGGGGCGTGGTCCTTCCGGGGGAACGGCTTGCCGTCGGCCAGGCGCGCCGGGAACGCGGCGAAGTCCTCGCCGAAGGCGACGCTCAGCTCGACGCGGCCGCCGAGGTACTGCGGATCACGGGGATCGAGGAGCAGGTTGGCCATGTGAGGCGCCAGCCGGAAGCCGGCCGCCGGGTCGACGTCGAGCAGCTCGTAGGCGTAGGCGGCGCGACACCAGACGCGGACGTACCGCGGCTCGTAACCGAGCCGCTTCGCCAGGTCGTCGGCCGTCATGCCGGCTCCGGCGTCGTGGATCGCCTGGAAGAGCCCGGCCTTCCGCCCGATGGCCGCCACCCAGGTCCCCTGGAAGCCCCCCAGGTAGCCGAACAGCTTCCGGAACTGCTCCTCGCGCGTGGGCACCCTCATCCGTCCCGGTCAGCGGGCGGCGTACGTCGCGGGATCCTGGTCGAACCGGCGCTTGCAGCCGGCGCCGCAGAAGTAGACGCGCCGGCCCGCGACCTCGGACACGTACCGGGCCTGGGCGATCTCGACGGTCATGCCGCAAATCGGGTCGAGGGCATCCACGCCGAGAGCCGGTTCGGCAGCGAGCGCGGCCGGGGGCGGCTCGGGCTGGCGCGTCCGCCGGGCCTGGACGATCTCAGCCAGGATGCTGACGGCGATCTCCTCGGGGGTCACCGCGCCGAGATCGAGGCCGGCGGGCGCCTTGAGTCGCTCCGTCGGAACGTCGCGCGCCGTCAGTGTCTCGACCACCGCCCGGGCCCGCTTCGGGCTTGCGACCAGGCTGACGTAGCACGCCTCGGTTCTCAAGATACGCTCCAGGGCCGCCTCGTCGAAGCGCCCGTGGGTCGCCACGACGACCGCCGTCTCCGGGGCCAGGGCCACCCTCCCCAGCTCCGGCTCGCCCGCCACCGCGGTCACCTCGAAGCCCACCGCCACGGCCAGCGTGGCCAGGGTCGCCACGACCGGGCCGCTCCCGACCAGGACGAGGGACGGCTTCGGGAGCACCGGCTCGACGTAGATCTCCAGCGTGCCGCCGCTGTGACAGGGCATCGCGTGCTCCCTCACACCCTCCCGCGGGCTTCCGTGGGGCCGGGTCCCCTCGCCGGCCAGGGCCAGCAGCCGGGGCTGGCCGTCGCGCATGGCGGCCAGGGCCTCCCGCACGACGAGGGGCTCGGCGCAGCTCCCGCCGATCCACCCCACCACCGTGCCGTCCGGTCGGACGAGGGCCTTGGCGCCGACCTTCGCCGAGGTGGGCCGCTCGCAGCGGACGACCGTCGCCAGCGCGAACGGCTCCCCCCGCCGGGACAGCTCGAAGGCCTGCGCCAGCAGGCTGTCGGCGCTCACGCCTTGTCCGTCTCCCCGCCCAGGAAGCGCTTCACGGCCTGGCCCACCGCCTTGGCGCCGAGCGAGAGCGCATCGAGCGATTGCGGGGCGTCCGGGGCCGGCGCCCCCGCCAGCTTCTGCTGCATGTTGGCGGCGAACTGGCGGAAGATCTGCGTCGACACGCTCTCGATCATCCCCCGGCCCAGCTGGGCGAGGAGCCCCCTGAGGCTCACCTCCGAGGCGACCCGGACCTCGGTGCCGCCGTTCGTCGGCTGGAGGCGGCTCTGCATCCGCATCTCGGCGCCCCCCCGCCCCTTGACGTCTTGGCCGCTGCCCACCATCCCCGCCTCCCAGCGGTCGGGGTCGAGTCGGTCGAAGCGGATGGTGCCCTTGTAACTCGTGGTGACGGGTCCCACCTTCACGGTCATGGTTCCCCGCCAGGTCCGCTCGTCCACCTGCTCCGTGATCGCCGCGCCGGGGAGGCAGGTCGCCACCTCGCGCGGGTCGGTCAGGAGCGCCCACACGCGCTCCGGCGGCGCCTCCAGGACGACGGTCTGCTCGATCTTCAGGGCCATGGACTCCTCACTCGCCCAGCCGGCGGGTCGCACGTCCGCACTCGTTTGTATGCCCGGCCGCGCCGGATGTCAATGTGGCCGGCCGGGCGAAATTGGACAGTGACGACGGCATCCTGCTAGACTTCCGGACCACGATGGTTTCCACGGACGCGGGCGACCTCGCGCGCTTCGGGGGCAAGCGGCGACGTCGTGAGCGGGCCGGCGGCGCGCCGCCCGGCGACCTCCCACGGTGGCGCAGGCCGCGACCACGTCCCGAGTGGAAGGGGCGCCACCCTGGCCTGGACGCTCGACGGCGCTCTCGGGTGGCCTGCTGGTCCTCGCGAGCGTCTTGTGGCTGGCGGGGCTGCCGCCGGCCCTCGTCGCCGCCCTCGCCGCTGCCGGCACCGTCGGCACGGTGACCGGACTCCTCTGGCTGGGCTCGTCCCGGGCGCTCCAGCGCAACCTGGAGCTGGCGCGCCGGGCGACGCCCGAGCTGTCCTCGACCGCGCACCGGCTGTCCGACCTGGCCGACGCCATCGCCGGTGGCGCCCAGGGGCAGGCGTCGCGAGTCGGCGAGGTCGCGGCGGCGGTGGAGGAGCTCTCGGCGTCGGTCGTCGACGTGGCCCGGCACGCCGACCACGCGTCTGACTCCGTCAAGCAGAGCGTGGCCTCGACGGAGGACGGCTTCCGCCAGGCCCGCGAGGCGATCGCGGCCATCCGGCGCGTTGCCGCCTCGCTCGAGCGGTCGGCCGCCGTCATCCAGAAGCTCGAGGAGACCCAGGGGCGCATCGCCGCCGTCGTCAACGTCATCCGCCAGGTCGCGAACGAGACGAACCTGCTGGCCCTGAACGCCGCCGTGGAAGCCGCCCGCGCCGGCCAGCACGGCGCCGCGTTCGCGGTGGTGGCCGGCGAGGTCCGGGACCTGGCCAACCGGACCAAGACCGCCACCGGCGAGATCGCCGCCATGGTGACCGGCGTCGTGAACGAGATCGGGCGGGCGGTGGACACCGTCCGGGGCGTCGGCGCCGAGGTCGACGCCGGCGTGCGTCTGGTCACGGCCAGCGGCGAGCACTTCGGGGCCATCCGCGAGCGTGTGGCACAGATGCAGGACGCCGTCGCGCAGATCGCCCAGGCCGCCACCCAGCAGTCCTCGGCCACGCGCGACATCGCGCGGGCCATGGAGGCGCTGACCGCGGCCAGCCACGCCGCCGCCGGCCAGGCCAGCACCGTGTCGCAGGCCAGCCAGACCCTCACGGTGCTGGCCGACGAGATGGGGGGCCGGCTCCAGGCCCGCCACTCGGCGCTCGTCCGTCGCGGACGCTCCCGCGTGCTCCGGCTGGTGCTCCTCGAGCAGGGCTCCCTGGCGCCGCGAGCGCTGCTGCGCATGGCGGATCGGATCGAGGCGGCGTCGGGCGGGCGCCTCCGGGTCGAGCGGATCGTCGACGAGAGCCTGGGCGAGCGTGACATGATCGCCCAGCTCCGGCGCGGGGAAGCGGCGTGCAGCTTCTCCACCGCCGTCGTCCTCTCCAACTACGTCCCCGCGCTGCAGGCGCTCGCGCTCCCCTACGCGTTCGGAAGCTACCAGGAGCTCTTCCGGGTGGTCGACGGCCCGGTCGGCATGAGGCTCCTCGACCGCCTCCGCCCGCTCGGGCTCCTCCCCCTGGGATTCCTCGAACACGGCCCGCGCCACTTCACCAGCCGCCGGCCCATCCGGCAGCCGGGCGACCTGCGCGGGATGGTCATGCGGATCCAGGAGTCGAGCGTGGGCAAGGCCTTCGCGCATGCCCTCGGCGCCACCCCTCGCGCCCTGTCCCGGCCCGAGTTCCGGCGGGAGCTGGAGCGCGGGGCGATCGACGCTTCCGACAACACGCTGGTCATCATCGCGGACTCGCCCGCGATTCGCCGCCACCATCCTTACGTCACCCTCGACGCCCACTGCTTCACGCCGACCGTCCTCCTGTTCTCCGAGGCGGTCTTCCGCGAGCTGTCCCCCGACCTGCAGGCGATCGTCGCGGAGGCGGCCCGCGAGGCCATCGCCTGGCAGCGCCAGTCCACCATGACGGTCGAGCCCGAGATGCTCGAGAAGATCCGCCGCGAGGGGGTGACGCTCATCGAGCTGTCACCGGCGGATCGGGAGGCCTTCGCGCGGGCCGCGCGCGTCGTCTGGGAGCAGCTCGAGCCCGTCGTCGGCCCTGACGTCATGGCCGAGCTCCGGCACGCGCTCGGCCGCGGCTGACAGCCCCCGTCCCGGATCCCTCGGCCCGGACCGCTCTCGCGACGCGCCTCGGAACGCCGGAATCATTGCGCGTCACGCAATGCTTCGCGCCCTTCCTCGAGGCAAGGCGCCCACCGGCAGGACTCTCCTCCATCCATCAGTTCCGGCCTTCCCAAGAGCTCGGATGACGGTGGAGGTGGACGATCGCCACTATCGTGGGAACGTCGTTCTCCAGCGTGAAGAACACGCCAAACGGAAACCGGTGCAGGATGGCTCTTCGAGTTTCTCTGAAGACGACGGGGAACTGAAGAGGCGCTTCTTCGATTCGCCTAAAGGCGGTGCGCGTGGCCTGGAGGAACTCCGCGCCGAGACCGGGCCGCTCGGCCTCGTACCAGAGCGCCGCCTCGAGGGCGTCGGCCTCCGCCTCCGGGCGAACCCGGAGCTGGCGCATCTAGCGAGGCTGTCGCAGCCGCATCTGGAGACGTTCGAGAACTTCCTCCCACGGACGAGCCTCGTGGGGAGCGGCACGATGTGCCGCGAGGCGCGCTTCCAGGAGCTCGCGCTGCCAGTCCGCGAGCGGCACCTGCTCGACGCTCGCCGCGATGTGGTCCCACAACGACTGGACGTAGTCGATCTGCTGATCGATGGGCAGCTCATCGAAACCGGGGGGCGGCATGGGTAAGCGATCACTCATGACCCCTGAAGTATACTCCAGGGCCGCACCGCCACGAATCAGCCGGCGTCTCCCCGTCGAAGCGGAACTTCCGCGCCTGGCGGCTACTCGGTGACCCCGTGGTCGCGGAGGAGCTTCCAGACCTTGGCCGGCGTGATGGGGATGTCGACGTGGCGCACGCCGAGGTGCCACAGGGCGTCCACCACCGCGTTAGCGATGGCCGCCGGCGCCCCTACCGTGGCCGACTCGCCCACCCCCTTGGCGCCCAGCGGGTGGTGCGGGGACGGCGTGCAGGTCTTGTCGGTCTCCCACTTCGGCGTCTCGACGGCCGTCGGCACCAGGTAGTCCACGAAGCTGCCGCCCCGGATGTTCCCCTGCTCGTCGTAGGAGATCTCCTCGTAGAGCGCGGGGGCCAGCCCCATGGTCAGCCCGCCGTGGATCTGCCCTTCCACGATCATTGGGTTGATGATGTTGCCGCAGTCGTCCACCGCCACGAAGCGCCGGATCTTGACCTCGCCAGTCCCCCGGTCGATGTCCACGATGCAGATGTAGCTCCCGAAGGGGTAGGTCAGGTTGGGCGGGTCGTAGTAGGAGACGGCCTCCAGCCCCGCTTCCATCCCCTGCGGATGGTTGGTGTAGGCGGCGAAGGCGATCTCCTGGATGGTCTTCGAGCGGCCGGGGGCGCCCTTGACCGAGAATTTCCCCGGCTCCCAGACCAGGTCCTCCTCGGCCGCCTCCAGGAGGTGGGCGGCGATCTTCCGGGCCTTGTCCCGGACCTTGCGCGCCGCCATCGCCGCGGCGGCGCCGCCGACGGGCGTGGAGCGGCTGGCGTAGGTGCCGAGGCCGTAGGGCGCGGTGTCGGTGTCGCCCTCCTCGACCTGGATGTCCTTGGCCGGGATGCCGAGCTCCTCGGCCAGGATCTGAGCGTACGTGGTCTCGTGCCCCTGGCCCTGGGACTTGGTGCCGAAGCGCGCGATCGCCTTGCCGGTGGGATGGACCCGGATCTCGCAGCTGTCGAACATCTTGAGGCCGAGGATGTCGAAGTGCTTCGACGGCCCCGCCCCGACGATCTCGGTGAAGCTCGAGATGCCGATCCCCATCAGCTCGCCCCGCTGGCGCTTCTCCGCCTGCTCGCGACGGGCCCCGGCGTAGTCGATCCGCTCCATGGCCTTCCGGAGGGCGGCGCCGTAGTCGCCGCTGTCGTACTCCCAGCCGAGCGCCGACTTGTAGGGGAACTGCTCGGGCTTGATGAAGTTCTTGAGCCGGAGCTCGGCCGCGTCCATCCCGAGCTGGTGGGCCATGAGGTCCGTCATCCGCTCGATGGCGTGGACGGCCTCGGTCACCCGGAAGGAGCAGCGGTAGGCGATCCCCCCCGGCGGCTTGTTCGTGTAGACGCCGTCCACCTCCACGTGGGCCGCCTTGAGGTCATAGGAGCCGGTGCAGATGTGGAAGAGCCCCGCCGGGAATTTCGACGGGTTCGCCGCCGCGTCGGTGTAGCCGTGGTCGGCCAGCGTCTTGATGCGGAGCGCGGTCAGCCGGCCATCCTTGGTCGCGGCCAGCTCGGCCTTCATGTGGTAGTCGCGGGCGAAGGAGTCGGCCTGGAGGTTCTCCATCCGGTCCTCGATCCACTTGACCGGGGCGCCGGTCAGGACCGAGGCGGCGACGGCGATCACGTAGCCCGGGTACACGGGGACCTTGCCGCCGAAGCCGCCGCCGATGTCGGGGGAGATGATCCGGATCTTGTGCTCCTCGAGGCCGACGTGGCCGGCGACCAGGGCGAACACCGTGCGGATCGCGTGGGGCGCCTGCGTGGTCATCCACACCGTGAGCTTCCCGCTGACCTTGTCGAAGCTGGCGACGCAGCCGCACGTCTCGATGGAGGCGACGTGGATCCGCGGGAGGTAGATGTCCTGGGTCACCGTGACCGCCGCGTCCTTGAACGCCCGGTCGGTGGCGGCCCGGTCGCCCCACTCCCAGTGCCAGATGTGGTTGTCCTTCTTGTCCTTCTTGTCGGTGCGCAGCACCGGGGCGCCGGGCTCGAGGGCCTTGTGGGGATCGACCACGACCGGCAGCGGCTCGTACTCGACCTCCACCGCGTTCGACGCCGTCGGCCGCCGCGTAGCGACTGGTGGCCAGGACGGCCGCCACCTCCTGGGCCTGGTACATGACCTTCTCGACCGGCAGCACCATCTGGGTGTCCGACATCAGAGTCGGCATCCAGTGGAGGTTGTACTTGGCCAGGTCCTGGCCGGTGATGACGGCGAGGACCCCGGGCGTCGCGAGGGCGCGCGTGGAGTCGATCTTCTTGATCCGGGCGTGGGCGAAGGGGCTCCGGACGATGTCGAGGTAGAGCATCCCCGGGAGCTGGACGTCGTTGACGTACGTCCCCTTCCCCCGGATGAAGCGCGGGTCCTCCTTGCGCTTCATCGAGTGCCCCATCCCGGACACTTCCGGCGACGTGCGGGGTGCCATCACGCGCCTCCCTGCCGCAGCGCCGCCGCGGCATGCTGGATCGCCTTGACGATGTTGACGTACCCGGTACAGCGGCAGAGGTTCCCCGAGATCGCCGTGCGGATCTCGTCCTCGCTCGGCTCCTTGTGCTTCCGGAGGAAGGCGTAGCTCGTCATGAGCATGCCCGGGGTGCAGTAGCCGCACTGGAGGCCGTGCTCCTGCATGAAGCCGTCCTGGACCGGGTGGAGCTTCCCGTCCTGCTCGAGCCCCTCGACCGTCATCAGCTCGCGGCCGTGGGCCTGGACGGCGAACACCGTGCACGACTTCACCGGCCGGCCGTCGAGGAGGACGGTGCACGCCCCGCAGTGGGTCGTGTCGCAGCCGATGTGGGTCCCGGTCAGCCGGAGACACTTCGCGGATCAGGTGGACCAGCAGGAGCCGCGGCTCCACGTCGACCTCGTGCTTCGCCCCGTTGATCGTGAGCTGGACGCGCATGGCCTTGATCTCCATCTGGTCGCGGCGGCTTCGGCCTACGGACCGTTCGACGGCCGTCGGCCTGAGGGCGACGCCGCTCCCTACGTTCGATTCCCGCCCGCCCGCTCGAGCGCGAGCCTGAGCGCCCGGGCGGTCAGCACCCGCACGAGGTCCCGCTTGTACTCGGCCGGCCCCCGCAGGTCGGCGGTGGGCTGCGCCTCCTCGGCGGCGAGCCGGGCGGCCTGCTGGACGACCGCGGCGTCGAGCGTCTTGCCGGCCAGGAAGGCCTCGGCCCGCCTGGCCTGGATGGGCGTCGGGCCGACGTTGGTCAGGCCGATGCCGGCCTTCTCGCAGGCGCCCCCCGGCACCGAGGCCAAGCTGGACCGCCACCCCGGCCGTCGCGAAGTCGCCGACCTTCCGCTCCAGTTCGAGGTAGGCGCCGCCGCTCCGCGCCGCCGGGACCGGCACCCGGATCTCGACCAGGATCTCCGCGGGAGCCAGCGCCGTCGCGAACGGACCGGTGAAGAAGCCGCCGATCGGGATCCGCCGCTCCCCACCCGGCGCCGACCGCCACCACCTCGGCCCCGAGGGCCAGCATGGTGGCGGGGTGATCGTTGGCGGGATCGCCGTGGGCGAGGTTGCCGCCCACCGTGGCCAGGTTCCGCACCAGGGGATCGGCGATGACCCGGCAGGTGTCGAGGAGGATCGGATACCGCGTTCGCACCAGATCCGACTCCTCCAGGTCCGACTCCCGGGTCAGGGCCCCGATCTTCAAGACCCCGTCGGCCTCGGCGAGGGACGCCAGCCCCGGGATCCGGTTGATGTCCACCAGGTGCGCCGGCGTCGCCAGCCGGAGCTTCATCATCGGGATGAGGCTCTGCCCTCCGGAGAGGACCTTCGCGTCGTCACCGAGCCGGGCGAGCAGGGCCGTCGCCTCGGCGATCGAGGTGGGGACGTGGTAGTCGAACGCGGCAGGAATCATGATCGCCCTCGCGAGGACATCGTGTTGAGGACCGGCCTGGACATCGGAGCGAGCTTGGCCGGGATACTAGAGGCCATGCGTCCGCTTGTCAAGCGATCTCGGAGGGTAAACCCTGAATGGGGTAAACCCTGACGTCTGAGTGACCGCGGCGACCGCATCGCGCGGCGCGCGACCGGCGACCCGGAGCGGCGCCAGACCGGCATCCCGGGCTCCTCCAGGGTGGGTGGACGGAAGGCCTCGGTCCCACACCGTCGGCCGGGGCGCGCGGCCGGTTGGAGGATAGCCACGCGCGACCATCTCGGTCGCGCGGCTCACTCCAAATCATCGCCGGGAGGCGCTGCCTCCGACTGTCTTATTCGACACTTCCCCGCAAGGGGCTCCCGGTGGCACCGGACATGCTTCTCCTTGCCGGCACTGGACAGGCGCAGGTCTGCCCGACCTGCCGGCGTGAACGAGCCGCTCGGGTGACAACGCGCCTCGCCGACCGTTGGTCGGGGTGGATGGGGAAGGAGGTCGGGTAAGGAAGGGAGGAGACCATGCTTGGACTGGTGCTGGCACTCTCCGTCCTGGTTCGCCTGGATCTCCCCGAGGTCGTCATCTTCGTCGCACGCCGGTACCCGGGTGGAAAACCCGGAGGCCTTCGCCGCCAGCGCAGCGTGCCCTGCCCTGACCGGCCAGGCAGTCCCGCTGCCCGTCCCATTCGTCATCCAGTGGTTCAAGCGCCAGGGCGAGGGGAACGGGGAGGTTCCGGATACCTCCCGCCGCCTGACCGGGCTCTTGACCCAGTGCACGCTCCCCGTCGCGCAGGGGCCGCCGACCTGACCGCGCCCCCAACGTCTCCGCGCGCCGGATCGAATCGCGAGGACACCCTCGCGCTCCGAGGGGATCATCGCGTCCGACGAGGCCCCGCCACCGCCACTCCGCGACCGCCTTGCCGCGCCTTCGCGGTCTGCGCTATCGTGTGAGCACACGCGAGATCGAGGACGTCCGGCGGCCACCACGACACGGGATTCGTGGGTCGGCACCGTGCCGGGACGGGCTCACCATCGAACGACCGCAGGGAGGATCGCGTCATGACACGGCGAGGCGGGAAGCTCGGAGGTCTCCTGGCGGCGCTCCTCCTCGGGCTGCTCGGCGGCTCGGCGGACGTGGGCGCCCAGGCCCAGCCGGCGATGAAGCCGCAGCCGAAGGTCCGGGCGGCCTTCATCTACGTGTCGCCGGTGGGCGACGGCGGCTGGACCTTCGCCCACGACCAGGCCCGGAAGGCGACCGAGAAGGCGATGGGCGACGTCCTCTCCACGGCCTACTCGGAGGGCGTGCCCGAGGGCGCGCAGGCCGAGCAGGTGATCGAGCGCTACGTCCGCCAGGGCTTCAACCTGATCTTCACGACGAGCTTCGGCTACATGGACCCCACCCTGGCGGTCGCCCAGCGTCACCCCGAGGCCGTCTTCATGCACTGCTCGGGCTTCAAGACCGCCCCGAACATGGGGACCTACTTCGGGCGCATGTACCAGGCCCGCTACCTGTCGGGGCTCGTCGCGGGGAAGATGACCCGGAGCAACATCATCGGGTACGTCGCGGCCCACCCCATCCCCGAGGTGATCCGGGGGATCGACGCCTTCACCCTCGGGGTGCGCGCGGCCAACCCGGCGGCCCGGGTCCACGTCGTCTGGACGAACACGTGGTACGACCCGCCCAAGGAGCGAGAGGCGGCCGAGAGCCTGCTCGACATCAACGCCGACGTCATCGCCCAGCACCAGGACACCCCGGGACCCCAGCAGGCGGCCGAGAAGCGGGGGCGGTACTCCGTCGGCTACAACTCGGACATGCGCGCCTTCGCGCCGAAGGCCCACCTGACCGCGCCGATCTGGCACTGGGAGAAGATCTACACGGAGATCGTCAAGCAGGTGAACCAGGGCACCTGGACGAGCGCCCAGCTCTGGCCCGGGCTGGACTCGGGCGTCGTGGACCTGGCGCCCTTCAACCCGGCGGTCCCGGCCGATGTGCGGAAGCTGGTCGAGGAGAAGAAGGCCGAGATCATCGCCAAGCGCTGGGACGTCTTCACCGGGCCGATCAAGGACCAGGAGGGCAGGGTCGTCGTCGAGACCGGCCGCCGCATGACCGACCCCGAGATGCTGTCGATGAGCTTCTTCGTGGAAGGCGTGGTGGGCAGCCTCCCCAAGAAGTGACCGGGGCGGCCCCCGCCGTCGCTCTCAGCGGGATCCGCAAGTCCTTTCCCGGGGTCCGCGCCAACGACGGCGTGGACCTGGAGGTCCGGGACGGCGAGGTCCACGCGCTGCTCGGCGAGAACGGCGCCGGCAAGACGACGCTGACCAGCATCCTGGTGGGGTTGTACCAGCCGGATGCGGGGACCATCCGGGTGGACGGGCGGGTCGTCGAGCTTCGCTCGCCCCGAGACGCCTACCGCCACGGCATCGGCATGGTGCACCAGCACTTCCGCCTGGTGCCGTCCTTCACCGTCGCCGAGAACGTGCTCCTCGGCCTGGCCGCCGGGCGGCGCCCGGGGTGGCGCCTGCGGATCCGCGACCATCGAGTCCACGTGGCGGAGGTCGCCCGGCAGTTCGATCTGCCCGTCGACGTTGACGCCCCGGTGTGGCAGCTCTCGGTCGGCCAGCAGCAGCGCGTCGAGATCGTGAAGATGCTCTACCGCGGCGTTCGGGTGCTGATCCTCGACGAGCCCACCGCCGCCCTGACCCCACAGGAGGCGCGCGCGCTCTTCGTGACGCTCCGGGCCATGGCGGCCCAGGGCCGGGCGGTCGTCTTCATCTCCCACAAGCTCGACGAGGTGATGTCGGTGGCCGACCGGATCTCGGTGATGCGCCGGGGACGGCGAGTGGCCACGCTCCGGCCCGCCGAGACGGATCCCCGCCGGCTCGCCGCGCTGATGATCGGCGGCGACCTCGAGGACGCCGAGTCCCCGCGCGCGGCGCCGCCGACCGCGCCGGCGGCGTCCGGGCCGCCCGCGCTGGCGTGCGAGGGGCTCTGGGTCGCGGGCGATCACGGCCGGCCCGCCGTTCGGGGGGTGACCCTGGCGGTCCACGCCGGCGAGACGGTCGGGATCGCCGGGGTCGCCGGCAACGGCCAGCGCGAGCTGGCCGAGGCGCTGGCCGGCATGCGCGCGGTGATCCGGGGTCGCATCACGCTCGACGGGCGCGACATCACCACGCTGCCGGTCCGGGCGCGGATCGAGCGCGGTCTGGGCTACCTGCCCGGCGATCGTCGCCGGGTCGGGATGGCGCCCGACCTCTCCGTCGCCCAGAACCTGGCGCTGAAATCGTTCCGGCAGCCGCGCTTCGGCTCTGCGCTGTGGCAGGACCGCGGCGCCGTTCGACGCGAGGCCACCCGACTCATGGCGGAGTTCCGGATCACCGGCGCCGGGCCCGACGCCCCGGTCGGCGTCCTCTCGGGCGGTAACCTGCAAAAGGTGCTGCTGGCGCGCGAGCTGACCCTGCCCGGGCACGCGCTGGTCGCCGAGTCCCCAACCCGGGGGCTGGACGTGGGCGCCACCCGCTTCGTGCACGACGCGCTCCGCGCGGCGGCCCGCGCCGGCCGGGCCATCCTGCTCGTCTCCGAGGACCTGGACGAGCTGCTCCTGCTCTCGGACCGGGTCGCGGTGATGTTCGGCGGCGAGCTGATGGGGGTGCTCGCCGCGGCGTCGGCCTCCCGCGAGCAGCTCGGCCTCCTGATGGCCGGCACCCGCGCCGAGCCAGCGTCCGAGCTCCCATGAGGCAATCGCCTGGCTCGGGCAGCGTGGATCTGTCGGGGGCCGGCTCCCCTCCCCCCGGCAGGTGGGGAGGGGTCGGGGGTGGGGGGGGTCTCGAATGATCCGGGTCCAGCCCCGGCTGGCGGCGTCGGCCCGGCACCTGGGGCTGGTGTGGCTCGCCTCGCTCGCCTGCGCCCTCGGGGTCGGCGCGCTCCTGCTCGCCGCGGCCGGCGTCCCGCCGCTTCCCGCCTACGCGGAGATGCTCGGGGAGGCCTTCGCAACCCGATACGGGTTCTCCGAGACCCTCGTCAAGGCGACGCCGCTCCTCCTCTGTGGGCTCGGGCTCGGGCTGGCGTTCCGGATGGGCTTCTGGAACATCGGCGCCGAGGGCCAGCTCTACCTGGGCGCCGCGGCCGCGACCGCGGTCGCCGCCTGGCCGCTGCCGGTGGAGACGGCGTGGCTGCGCCTGCCGTGCATGGCGGCCGCCGCCCTGCTCGCCGGCGCCGCCTGGGGGCTCGTGCCCGCGCTGCTCAAGCTCGGCCGCCAGGTCAACGAGATCGTCTCGAGCCTCCTCCTCAACTACGTCGCGATCGCCCTCGTCGGCTACCTCGTCTATGGCCCCTGGAAGGACCCGGCCTCCTCCAACTTCCCGATGACCGCGGTGATCTCGCCCTCGGCGCGCCTGCCGCGCTTCAGCGACCTCCGCGTCAACGCGGGCCTGGCGCTCGCGCTGGCGGCGCTCGCGCTGGTCTACATCCTCCAGGAGCGAAGCCGCCTGGGATTCGCGATCCGCGTCATCGGGAGCAACCCCACCGCCGCCCGGTACGCCGGCCTCGACGTGGCCCGCACGACGCTCGTCGCGGTGGCGCTGAGCGGCGGGCTGGCCGGCCTGGCCGGCCTGGTGGAGGTGGCGGGGCTCCAGCACCGGCTGATCCCCGCCCTCTCGCCGGGCTACGGCTACACGGCGATCATCGTCGCCTGGCTCGGGCGGCTCCACCCGGTGGGCATCGGGCTCGCCGCCGTTCTCCTCGGCGGGCTCTTCTCCGGGGGCGAGGTGCTCCAGATCATGCGGCAGCTCCCGGTCTCGGTCGTGTTCATGTTCCAGGGCCTGCTCCTGCTCGCCTTCCTCGCCGGCGACCTCTTCACCCGGTACCGGGTCACGTGGCGGCCGGCCGCCGCCCTCCCGGTCGGGGACCCTGCCGTCCCGGCGCCGAAGGAGATGGCGCCGGAAGCGCCGGTCCCGCCGGAGCGGTGAGCCGGGAGCCCGAGTGGACATCCTCCTGGTGACCTCCATCGTCACCGCGGCGGTCCGCGCCGGCACGGCGCTCCTCCTACCGGCGCTCGGCGAGATCGTGACCGAGCGGGCCGGCGTGCTCAACCTGGGGCTGGAGGGGCTGATGCTGGTGGGCGCGCTCACCGGCTTCGCGGTCACGCTCGGCTCGGGCAGCGTGGTGGGCGGCCTCCTGGCCGCCGCGGCCGCCGGCGGGCTCCTGGCCCTCGTGCACGCCGTCTCGAGCGTCACCCTCCGCGCCAACCAGGTCGTGTCCGGGCTGGCGCTCGTGTTCCTCGCGACGGGCGTGACCGACCTCTTCGGCCGGCGCTTCGTCGGCCAGACCGTCGAGGGGCTGGCGCCCCTGCCGGTGCCCCTCCTCGCCGACCTACCCGTGCTCGGCCCGGCGCTCTTCCGCCACGACGCCATCGTGTACGCCGGGTACCTGCTCGTGCCCGCGCTCTGGTACGTGCTCTACCACACCCGCGTCGGGCTCCATCTCCGCGCGGTGGGCGAGAGCCCGGAGACGGCGGACGCGATGGGGGTCTCGGTCGCCGCCACCCGGTACGGGGCGACGCTCGTCGGCGGGATGCTGGCCGGTCTCGGCGGGGCGTACCTGTCGGTCGGCTACACGCACCTCTGGGTCTCCCAGATGAGCGCGGGCCGCGGCTGGATCGCGCTGGCGCTCGTGATCTTCGCCGGCTGGAACCCCGTGCGAGCGTTCTTCGGCGCGGTCCTCTTCGGCGGGGTGGACGCCCTCCAGTTCCGCTTGCAGGCGGCCGGCTCCCCCGTGCCCGGCCATCTGCTGCTCATGCTTCCCTACCTGGCCACCCTGACCGTGCTGGCGCTCGCCTCGACTGCCCACGCGCGCCGGCGCCTCGGCGTGCCTTCGGCGCTGGGGCTCCCTTACGCCCGCGAAGAACGCCGATGAGCGGGCGGGGCCGATGAGCGTCGCAACGTCGATCTCGGTCGGGACGCGCTCGGCCTTCGGCGATCGGACGGCCTTCGGCCTGTGGGCGTCCGTCCCGACCTATGGTTGTCGTTCGGACGGCCTTCGGCCTATGGGGTCGTGGCCGATCCTCGGCGTACTCGGAGTACGCCTGCGGTCGGCGCCTCCCTGCGTCCATTGGACGGCCTTCGGCCTGTGGGCGCTGCTCGCTCCTCGACCCCGCCCCCGCCCCCGCGAACTTGACTCATCGGCTACGACTTTGATACGCCACAGAACCGAGAACGACGCCAGTCACCTGAAGAGGTGAGGAATGGACCCGACCGTCACCGAGTGGCTCAACCTCGCGCTCCGCTGGTTCCACGTGATCGCCGCCATGGCCTGGATCGGCACCTCGCTCCACTTCATGTGGCTCGACAGCGCGCTCGAGCCGCCCGCGAAGCCGCGCGAGGGTCTCGAAGGCGAGCTGTGGATGGTCCACAGCGGCGGGTTCTACCTCGTGGAGAAGCTCAAGCCCGGCCCGAACGCAATGCCGGCAACCCTGCACTGGTTCAAGTGGGAAGCCCTGCTGACCCTGGTCAGCGGTGTCAGCCTGCTCGGCGTCGCCTACTACCTGAGCGGCGGCGGCGCCCTGGTCGAGTCGGGCGGCGCGCGCCTCGGCGCCGGCACCGGGACCGCCCTCGCCCTCGGGCTCCTCGCCGCCGCCTGGCTCGGCTACGACCTCCTCTGGAACTCGCCGGTCGGCCGGCACCCGACGCTCGCCGCGGTCCTGTCGTGCACCGTCCTGGTGGCGATCGCCTTCGGCCTCGGCCGCGTCATGAGCGGCCGCGCGACCTTCGTCCACGTCGGCGCGATCCTCGGCACCCTGATGACGGCGAATGTCTGGATGCGGATCCTGCCCGCCCAGCGGGAGATGATCGCGGCGAGCCGGGCGGGCCGGATGCCGGACTTCACACTCGGCGCCCGTGCCAAGGTCCGCTCGGTCCATAACAGCTACATGACATTCCCGGTCGTCATCCTCATGCTCAGCAACCATTACCCAAGCCTGTACGGACACGAGCTGAACTGGGTCGCGCTCGCCCTCCTCCTCGTGCTGGGGGCCGGGATCCGGCACGCCATGATCGCCTGGGACCGCTCGGGGCGCTGGGCGCTGGCGCCGGCGGCGGCCGCGCTGGCGGCGCTGGTCGTCATGACGGCCCCGGCAGCGTCCCACCCCGGGGCGGCGGCCGGCGAGCGGGTCTCGTTCGCCGCCGTCCGGGTCGTCCTCAACCAGCGCTGCCTGGGCTGCCACTCGGCGTTCCCCTCCGACCGGAGCTTCGGGCTCGCTCCCGGCGGCGTGAGCTTCGACGTCCCCGACCGCATCCCGGCGTTCGCCGAGCGGATCAAGCTCCGCGCCGTCGTCTCCCAGACGATGCCGCTCGCGAACAAGACCGGGATGACGACCGACGAGCGCGCGCTCCTCGCGCGCTGGATCGACCAGGGCGCCCGCCTGGAGTAGCCGGGCCGACCGGTGGTACCCTCCGGCAAATGGATCCAATGATCGAGAGTCGGCGTGTCGCTGTCCTGGAGACGGCCTCCCAGCTCATCGGCAGGGCCGTCGCCCTTCTCGGCTGCCTGGTGCTCCTGGGTTGGGCGCTCGACATACCCACCCTGAGGAACCCGCTGCCAGGCTCGGTCGCCATGAAGGCCAACACGGCGATGGCCTTCGTGCTCTCGGCCGTGCCCCTGGGGCTATGGCGTGACCGGAGGACGTGGAGGCACGCCATCGCTCGCGGGTGCGCCGCGCTTGTCGTGCTGGTCGGCGTCCTGACTCTCGCCGAGTACGCGTTCGGCTGGGACCTCCACATCGACGAGTGGCTCTTCCGCGACGCGGTGGGCGCACCGGGAGCCAGCCACCCGGGCCGGATGGCTCCCTTGACGGCTCTCGGCTTCGTCCTGCTCGGGCTCGCGGAGATGACACTCGACCTCGCTCGAGCGGGCGCCCTCGGCCAATGGCTGGCCATCGCGGTTGGGTATCTCGGCGTGCTCAACCTGGTGGGCAATGCCTATCGGGCTCAAGGCCTCAGCCACCTCTACAGCCCTGCCTCGGCGTACACGGAAATGCCGCTGCTTACGGCCGGAGTGTTCGTCGTCGTCAGCGGCGCCGTGCTGTGCGCACGGCCCGACCGTGGAATGATGGCGATCGCGACGAGCCAGACCGCCGGTGGCGTGGTGGCCCGCCGTCTTCTCCCGGCCGCCCTCGGTCTGCCGCTCGTTCTCGGTTGGCTACGCTTGCTCGGCGAGCGCGCGGGCCTCTGGACCTTTCAGGCGGGGTGGGGACTGCTGGCCCTCTCCACGCTGACGGTGTTCGTGGTGATCGTGTGGCGGAGCGCCCGCGTGCTGCACCAGACCGACGGTCAGCGGCAGCAGGTGGAAGCG
This sequence comes from uncultured Candidatus Rokubacteria bacterium, assembly GCA_963708025.1. GTDB lineage: Bacteria > Methylomirabilota > Methylomirabilia > Rokubacteriales > DASRDR01 > CAVPSB01. The sequence goes on from CAVPSB010000049.1 coordinate 190,313, forward strand.
GCGCTGCGTCGGGCGCGTGATGATCTGGAGACCCAGGTGCAACAACGAACCCGGGACCTGAGCGAGACCGTTCACGCGCTGCAGGTGGAAGTAGACGAGCGCCAGCGAGTCGAGCAGGCTCTCCGGGAGAGTGAGCGGCGGTACCGGGACCTCGTCGATTCGAGCCGAGGGCTCATCTGCATCCACGATCTCGATGGCACCGTGCTGTCCGTGAACCCGGCCGCGGCGCGGCTGCTCGGCTACACGGCGGCGGAGCTGGTCGGGAGAAACTTGCGCGAGATCCTGGCCCCGTCCGTCCAGCCTCTGTTTCCTCAGTACCTCGAGCGGATCCGCCAGGCGCCGGCGGATGAGGGCGTGATGCGAGTCGTCACCCGGGCCGGCGAGGAGCGTCTCTGGGCCTACAGCAACGTGCGGTACGAGGAGCCGGGGCGCCCACCCTATGTCCTGGGCCATGCGCAGGACATCACGGCGCTGAAGCGCGCCGAGCACCTCGCGCGGCAGGCGGAGGCGCTCCGGTCAGTCGCTCAGCTGGCGAACGCCGCCGCTCATGAGATCAACAACCCGCTCGCGATCGTCGCCGGCCAGCTCGAGATGCTGAAAGGGCAGAGTTCGGACGATCCGGACACACTCACCAGGATCGAGAAGGCAAGGGCGGCCGTGCTTCGAATCCAGACGATCCTTGGAAGCATGGCGAGAATCACACGACTCGAGCGCCTCGACTGGTCTCCGAATCTGCCGCCGCTGCTCGACTTGCGTCGATCGGGAGCCCCAGACGCCGATGGGACTTCGACTCCCGACGATGCCCCCCAGGCATAAGGCGCTGTGTCGACCTTCGGGATTGCGACGGGTCTGAAGGAGCTATGAACGGCCGCCGTGCTGTCGGGGCTGGCGCTTCAAGTCTTGGAGGTTCGAGGGCGCTAACGGGCCAGCACGCCTCTTGGACTCGGCTCGGGCCCCGGTGACGGAGCAGTTCGAGAGCGTCTCGAATGCCGCCACCATGCGCGTCAGGACCAACCTCCTGACCGCCGCCCGAGGGTCAGGCCCGGCTCCGCCGCCCACGATCGTCGGGTTGGTGTTGATCTCCCACACCTGAACCCGGCCGTCCAGGATCGCATAGTCCATGCGCCCATACTGAATCCGGGCCAGGGCGAAGATCTCCCTGAGCGTGTCCTCGTGAGGATTGTGCTCGACGTACTGGGCCTCCTCGCGCAGCAGCTCCGGATCTTTCAGGTCCGGGCTCTTCTGGACCCAGCACCGGCTGAACTGCAGACTCTTCGGGACGATCCGATCACCCACGATGAACGCTCCGTGCTTCCGATAGATTCCCCGTGCGTCCACGGTATCGCAGAACTCCACGACGAGGAGTTCTTCCCGCCGGTCATCCGTGCGCTCGAAGGCGCAGATCGCGTCCACGAGCTCGTGCCGGCTCCTGAGCAGTGGCGTGATCGGCCCCCCGTGGTCGCTCTCGAGCCGGAGGAAGACCGGGTATCGTTCCGGCCACCGCCCTTCGGTCACGCGATAGGCGTTGAACGTGTTGATGCCGCGCTCGTAGAGGTTGCGCAGCAACTCGTAGCGGCGCATCGAGCGGGTCGGGTGGTTCAGCAGGCGGCGACCCGGATCCGACTCGGCGAGGGTCCGCCACACGAACGCGGCACGCCGGGTCTCCTCGGGCGTGAGACTGTCGACATCGGCAAAGATGTAGATGCCGAGCGGGAGCGCCCACCTCGCGCTCGCGTACCGGCCGAGGCGGGCGGCCAGCGACCCGAGTGCCGGGGGTACCTCGCGTCGAACGTGGCGACCAGCCGTGGCGCGCCAGGGTCCAGTAGGACTCCTTGGCTCTCCTCCACCAGAAATCCTTGGTCATCCGGCCGAGCAGGCGTTCGTAAGCGACGGGGCGCACGTCGCCGGCTAGGCGCCCTCCCGCCGAGTCGAGCAGCTTCTGGATGCCGGTGAGATGCTCACACTTGGCCAGGAAGTAAGTCACGCGGATGGCTCCCGGGCGCCCGATCCGGCCGGTCGGGTCAGGACCGCTCGACGACGTAGAGGTGGGTGAGCATCCTCGAGTAGATGTTCGTGTCGATGACCACGTCCCCAGCCCGATTTCGCTTGACTCCGCGGACCCATGGCTTGAGGGCGGCGTACGGGGTCCCCCACACCACCGGGACGTAGCCAACGTCCCTCTGCAGGATCTCCTCGGCCTTCCTGTACAGATCCATGCGTTTCCGGTGATCGAGCTCCCCGCGGGCGGCCTCCACCGTCCGATCCAACTCCTCGTTGGCCCACGCCTGCCGCCGTCCCGTGGTGCCCTTGCCGTAGAACGTGTCGAAGTACTCGTTGTGAGGGTCGGGGTAGTCGATGGACCAGCGGATCCAGACGGCCTGGAACTCGTGCTTCCAGAGCCGCTGGTAGAAGACCTGCGGTTCGAGCACGGCCAGCTCGGTCTTCAGGTTGAGGTGCTCGAGGAGCATCGCCTGGACGGCTTCCGCCATCGGCTTGGCGCCGTCGCCCTGCGCGCGCATGGAGATCACGACCTTGGGCCAGTTCCTTCCGCCTTCGAACGGCGTCCCCTTGAGCGCCAGCAGGGCCGCCCTCGGGTCGAAGCGCTGGATCCGCTGGATGTCGGCGTGGACGATGTGACCGGGGACCCCCGGAGGGATCATCGAGTGCGCCGGGGTCGCGAAGCCCTGTGACACCTTGGCGACCGCCTCGCGATCGATGGCATGGGACACCGCCCGTCGCACGCTCAGGCTGTCGAAGGGAGGCCTGGTGACCTGGGGAGTCAGGTACCAGGTCTGCGGCCGCGGATACCGGAAGACCTGCTTCCCCACCAACGGGTCCGCCATGGCACGGCGCAGGTCGCCGGGAGGAACGAGCGTGAAGTCCACCTCGTCGTTCTCGTAGGGGAGGAACCCGGCGCTCGTCGGGATGATCGGGACGATGACCCGCTCGAGATGGATATCCTGGACCCCGTGGTAACGGGGATTCTTCACGAGGACGAGCTGCTGGCCGTGAGTCCAGGACTCCAGCTTGAACGGCCCGTTACTGACGATGTTCTCAGGCTCCGTCCACGTGTCCCCGTACTTCTCGACGCCCGGACGATAGGCAGGGAGCGCCGTGCTGAAGGCCGTCAGGGCCGGGAAGTAGGCGCGTGGCCCCTCGAGGGTGACTTCCAACGTGTAGTCGTCCCGCGCGCGCAGCCCGAGCTGTAGAGGATCCGGAACGCGACCCTTGTTGAAGGCCTCACCGTTCCGGATGTCGTAGAAGAAAGCGGCGTAGGGGGATCCCGTCCCAGGGTCGAGGACGCGTCGCCAGGACCAGACGAAGTCGTGCGCGGTACAGGGCGCCCCGTTCGACCACCCGGAGTCCCTCCGCATGTAGAACGTCCACACGGAGCCGTCCGAATTGGACTCCACCTTCGTCGCCAGATCCGGCACTGGAACGAAGTCCACATCGAACTGCAGGAGTCCGGCGAACAGCGCGAGGTGACCACCACCGAAGCTGTCCTTGCCGAAATCGTGACTCGAAGGCTCCCGATCGAAGTAGCCGCCACCGCCGGTGCGCAGGACCTGGTCCTTCGCCAGCCGCTCCCCTGGGACCAACTTCGGGGCCGCCGCCGCCCGCCGGCCGCTGAAGGTCCCGGGGCCCGCCACCGCAGTAAGAGCCGCGACCGTTCTCAGGAAGCCTCGACGGTCAACCCCGACCGCTCGCAGTCGCTGCTCGAGGAACTCAGCCATTCCGTCGGTCAGCCGCATGCGGCCCTCCGTGAGTCGCAAGGCCCATGGTCACAGGGAGACCCGACGTGGCCCGCGCAGGCGCGATCTCCGCTATTCCGACCCTCGCTGACGGCGTTATGACAATCCGGCGTGGCCAGATCGCCGGGGTTCAGCTGCAAAGGCGCGACGTGCCATCGTGTGCTCACGCGTGAGGTACAGCGACCATTGCATGCGAGCTTCGTGCCAATCGCTGCCACCTCGTAACGGCACCCGGATCGTGCCACTGCTCGGCGGCCGATTTCACGCCTCGGGCGGCCCCGCCAGCAGTGGGCTCGGTTGTCAGAAGGGTGTCCCCGCCTGAAAGGCGACACACTCACCGGCGGTCACGTTGCGCGCTGAGCATTCCGGAGAGGAGTCTGGCAATCGGCCTCCGGAAATTCTATGCACGAATGCTGAAATGAGATGGCCATCGAGCCCCTCAACGGTGCTATAGAAGCGACGACAAGGCGCTTCGGCACTGCCAGACGAGGAGACAAGATCCTTCGGCGCACCGACCCGGGCGAGCTGCCTATCGAGCTGCCCACGACGTCTGCCCTGCCATCAACTCAAGACGGCGAAGGCCCTCGGGACGAGCTCCCAGTCGCTGCTGTTGCGGGCGGCTGAGGTGATTCAGTAGAGGTCAGTGCGGAGCAACTCGGGAGGGGGACACTGATGAATGCCGCTCCCGATCCGCCGCGCCATGGTCAGGGCGAGGGCCAGGCTGAGCATCGCGATGACGGCCGCGCCTGCACCGATCTGGGCCAGGAGTCGCCCCCGCGGGCGCTCCTCCCGCGGCGGGCACGACTACTTCGTGCCGGCGCGGACCAGATTCTCGAACGAGGCCACGCCCCCGCCATCGCGACCGTGGAGACCCCTGGCGTTCCCGAATGACGGGGCCTCGAGGTCGAGCCGTTGCTCGTCACTCTGACCGGCTGCTCCGGTCATGGCCTTCGAGGGGCATACTCGTTCAGGAGCCAGTCGATGATCCCGCCAGGGTCCATTGATTCCGCTCTCTCGGCCGGGACGATGCTAGTGATCGATGCCGGACCGGGGAGCGGCCCGGTCACCTCTCGCTTCTCATCGGAGGCAACCACCTTCGGCGGCGCTTTCGACGGCGTGTTGACAGCGGCCGCCGGAAGCGCGCCGACAGGCGGCTGCCGCATTCTCACCACCTCGGTATCAGGCTCGGGCTGGCTCGCCTGAGCGGACTGGACGAATGACTCGACGGCCGTGTCCAACCGGCCGCCCTCGCTCGGCCGGTCGGTCGGCGGTTCGCTCGATTCCCTCGTCGTTGCACCCGCACTGGATCGCTGGTCGGTGGAGCGACTCGAATGATACAGGTAGCCGGCCATGGCCAGCAGGAGGACGAACAGGACAGCGTACTGCGCGATCTTGCGGGCGGTCCCTCGCCCTTCCTCGTCAGCGTCCGGAACCGGGGCGGCTTGTCTCCAGCCCCTGACCGTCTCGCGACGATCTGCTCGAGCTGGCTGCGAGTGCAAAGGTCCGCCGGCGCCATTGGGGGCAGTCCTTGTCGTCGGCGGGGCTCCGGCTCGCTTTTCCCCCTCAGGGCTCGCAACCGGTGCGACCTCTCCCTGGCTCCTGCCCGTCTCGAGACCGTTTCCCCGAGGTGGCGGCGTATCCGACGGTCCGCCGGCGTCGTCCAGGGCGACCCCCGTCAGGGCTCGGGCTCCCTCTTCGTCCACGGCGCTCGCAACCGGTACGGCCGCTGCCGGGCTCGTGACCGTCTCGGCCTCGAGACCGTCGCCCCGAAGTGGCGGCGAATCCGACGGTCCGCCGGCGCCGTCGTCCAGGGCAACCCCCGTCCGAGGGCCGCCGGCTCGCTCTTCCTCCGCGGCGCTCGCAACCGGTACGGCCGCTGCCGGGCTCGTGACCGTCTCGGCCTCGAGACCGTCGCCCCGAAGTGGCGGCGAATCCGACGGTCCGCCGGCGCCGTCGTCCAGGGCAACCCCCGTCCGAGGGCCGCCGGCTCGCTCTTCCTCCGCGGCGCTCGCAACCGGTACGGCCGCTGCCGGGCTCGTGACCGTCTCGGCCTCGAGACCGTCGCCCCGAAGTGGCGGCGAATCCGACGGTCCGCCGGCGCCGTCGTCCAGGGCAACCCCCGTCCGAGGGCCGCCGGCTCGCTCTTCCTCCGCGGCGCTCGCAACCGGTACGCCGCTGCCGGGCTCGTGACCGTCTCGGCCTCGAGACCGTCGCCCCGAAGTGGCGGCGAATCCGACGGTCCGCCGGCGCCGTCGTCCAGGGCAACCCCCGTCGAGGGCCGCCGGCTCGCTCTTCGTCCGCGGCGCTCGCAACCGGTACGGCCGCTGCCGGGCTCGTGACCGTCTCGGCCTCGAGACCGTCGCCCCGAAGTGGCGGCGAATCCGACGGTCCGCCGGCGCCGTCGTCCAGGGCAACCCCCGTCCGAGGGCCGCCGGCTCGCTCTTCCTCCGCGGCGCTCGCAACCGGTACGGCCGCTGCCGGGCTCGTGACCGTCTCGGCCTCGAGACCGTCGCCCCGAAGTGGCGGCGAATCCGACGGTCCGCCGGCGCCGTCGTCCAGGGCAACCCCCGTCCGAGGGCCGCCGGCTCGCTCTTCCTCCGCGGCGCTCGCAGCCGGTACGGCTGCTCCCCGGCTCCTCACCTTCACACCGTTCCGAAGAGGTAGTCCGAGCCTTCCGGCGCACTCCCTGACGATCTCGGCGTTGATCGTGTTCGCGCCACGCCGATAGCCACTCATCAGAGCCAGATCTCCGATCACGTTGATCAGACGTGGAATGCCTTGCGAAAACGCGCTGACCTCACGAATAGCCCCGGCCGTGAACAGGCTCCGGCCCGCGCCCGCCATCTTCAGGCGATGCTGAACATACTGCCTGACTTCGGACTCCGTCAGCGGGGCGGTGGTGCCTCTGATCCCGATCCATTCCTCGAGGGCCCCGTCTTCGGGCTCCGACAGGATCGCGTTCAGCTCATTCTCGCCTACGAGCAGAAGGTTCAGGCAGGTTGACCGATCCGTGCCGACGTTCGCCAGATGGCGCATCTCTGAGATGAGCTCGCGGCTCAGACTCTGCGCCTCGTCGACGACGAGCAGGACGCGCTTGTCCCGGGAGCCGGCGTCGTCGACAAACTGCTCGAAGCGCTGACGAAAGGCTTCACGGCTGTCGGCCGGCCCGCCGATGCCGCATGCGTCGGCGATGGCTTGGAGGAAGTCGAGCGTCTCGAGGCTCGAATACGACACCCTGACTACGATCACTGCATCGCCTAGGTCTCGGAGCAGGGTATCCGTCAGCGTAGTCTTCCCGCTACCAAAGTCGCCCGTCAGGACGGCCAACCCCGCGTTCTTGAGAATACCGGACTTCAGATTGCTCAGGGTCTCTCTGCGCGCCCCCTCGAGCCACAGAAACTTCGGGTCGGGGCTGGGCTGAAAGGGGTTCACGCGCAGACCGAAAGAGGACAGCTCCGTCTCGACGTCGAGGTCCATCTCGAGGTGCTTCATGAGGTAGAGCCTCCCGGTGGTCGTGGCCAGCCCGTCGTCACTCACCCAGGATCTGCTTGATGGCCTCCATCACGGGATTGCTTCCAGACGACGACTTGGCCGCCGCCGACGCCTCGACCGGCTTTCGGAGATACTTCCTGACGCAGTCGTACTGCTCCCATCCCTTCAGCGGGAAGTCCAGATCGACGGCCTTCCACTTCGGATGGCCGTTCTTTTTGAGCCAGTCCATGTTGTCGGCGACAGTCTTGGCGAGCGTGCCCACGCTGTCACAGTCCTTCCGCCTGAAATCGAACGAGATGAGGACCGCCTTCACGGCCACCGTCTCCACGGGGCGCGTCTGCCAGCGATAGGTGTTCGCCGGAATCTCAGCCCTCGGGTAGAACTCGGTGATGCTCTTGTTCGTGATGGGAATCAGGGTCAGACCGTCGGAGTCGCCGACGTCCTCGCTGAACAGTTTCACCGGATAGCCCGCGACATAGAACATCGCGTCGATGCGTCCCGCCTTCAGCTCTGCCAGGGCCTCACCGGTGTCGATGGGCACCATCTCCCGGGGTGATACTTCCGAGACGTTGAAGAGGAGTCGCGCCGTCAGATATGTCCCGCTTCCCTCGCGGCCGATGGCGACCCGCCGGTCGGCCAAATCGTCGAAATCCGCGACGGTGCCGCGGGCGAGCACATGAACTTCCTCGTTGTAGAGCGGAAACACCATCTTGGTCTTCTTGGCGATCCGCTTCAACACCGGGTCGGACTGCACGCGTCCGACAAAGGCCAGGACATCCGACTGGACGATCCCGAGCTGTGTCAGCGGCTTCTGGTAGACCGCGTATACGTTCTCGATCGACCCCTTCGAAGCGTATACGCTCAGGCTGATGCCGCTCTGCTTCACGAGATTCTGGAGATTCAGGCCGAACTGGTAATAGGTCCCTTTTTCGCCTCCCGTGATGATGCCCATGTCGGCCGCGGCGGACACGGACGCCAGGGCAAGGACGATGAAGACCGGGGCCGCAAGCCGCGCGAGTGCCTTCTTCATGATGTGCTCTCCTCTTCCGATTCCGACCGCTGCCGCCGACGTATGATCGACCGCCGGTACCTTTGGCACTGTCTGGCTCACGACCCTGCACCGTGAGGCCGGCCATCTCCGTGGGTGACTGTGCCGTCCCCTCTCGCCCCCCGCTTGCCCTCCGCCGGCTACCGAATCCTGCGTGGCCAGCTCCTTCCACGCCCTCCGCGGCCCACTGGCCGCTGGCACAACCCCGCCTCCTCCGGGAGCCCCTCGCGCCGCTCCAAAGCTCCCGGCGCTCGCGCACGCCCCGGGAGTGCGAGAACACCCTCCTACTTCCAAGAATGTCCGCGCCACCGGGAAGCCCCTCACACGCGAGGCCACCCGTTGGGATCGGCCTCGGGGGGCTTTCGGGTCCTCGCCGGCCGGCCTGGGGCCGCCGCCGGAGCCCGCTGACGACCGTGCGGGCTCGCCCAGCCCATCGTCCCCGGCGGGCGCGTGTGGGTCATCGCTCCGCTGCCGGCGTGCCGACACCCACAGGTTCTTGGTCAGCGGTCAAAGAACGGATGACGGCCTCGAGCTCCTCGGCCATCTGGCTTCGCTCTCGCAAGAGGGCGTCATGCCGCTCGCGGAGCTCTTGCAGCGCGTGGCGGCGGATTTCGGATTCGGTGAGGAGCGCCTGGTAAGAGGCGCGCAGCTCGGTGAAGGCCTGAGCCGCTTCCCCGCTCTCTCGGCGCAAGCTCTCCTCACTCCTCCGGAGCTCCTCGTTCTCGCACTCCAGCCGGTCGAAGCGTTCGCGCAGCACTTCGTGCTGGCCCATCAGCTCCTTCATCGAGCTGACAAGCGCGTCAACGTCACCTACCATCTTCTCGGCGACCTGGACGGCGGACGGCACATCTCTGTCCTGCAGCTCGAGCATCGCGACTCCTTTCCTCATGGGGATGGCGTTCTGGTCGCCTCCGAGGCAGATTGGCTGACCCCAACCGCGCGACGGTGAGCTCGATCAGACCGGCATGCCGTCGGCTCGCGCCTAACATCTGCGCCGCGTGGACCGGTGTCAAGAGCTTATTTCGCCACTCCCCATGCGGGTGCGAGGCAATCGAGACGCTCGAAGGCAGGCTGCATCTGCTCGCGCGCATACCTGCCCTTCGGATCCGCATTGGCCGCGGCGTCGCGACCCGCGTAGCCCTCGAACCCGCACTAGGCGCGTCGAAAGCGTGCTGGTGGACAACGGTGCATAAGTGGATAACTGTTCACGGCCGTGCCGTAGGATTCGCCGACCTGAGCGTCCAAGGCCGAAGAACCAGCAGTAATGGACGGGGGATCCGGAGACCTCCTCGATCCGCGGGCGGAGATCCGCCAGGTAGCGCGATAGCGTGTCGAAAAGGCGGGCATCTCGCTCATCCCAGGCGCGTTAGTCGCCCACCACCCCGAGCACCAGCACGACCGCCTGACCCTGCCCTTGCTCGACATAGGCCAGTTCTGATCCCGTTTACCCTGACCTGCTTGCCGGGAGTCATGGCAGTCCTTTTCAACACGGTCCGGCCGGACAGCTACGGCCCGAACGTCACACAGACCGGCGAACCTAGCTCAGCGGCTTGGCCGGCCGGAGTGAGCTTGCCGGAAGCCGCATCCACCTTGAAGACGACGATGTTGCCCGTCTCCTGGTTTGCCGCGAGCAGCCAGCGGCCGGACAGATCGAGAGCGAAGTTGCGCGGCCCTCGACCCTGGGTGCTGGTGTGTTCGATGAACGTGAGCCGCCCACCAGCGCCAATCGCGAACACCGCGATGCTGTTGTGGCCTCGGTTCGAGCCGTAGAGGACTTTTCCGGTTGGGTGCACAAAGATCTCCGCGGTCGTGTTCTGCCCGGCAAAACCTTCCGGGAGCGTCGTGATCTCCTGCACTTGCTCGAGAGCCCCGGTGGTGGCGTCGTGCTCGAAGACTGTGATCGTGTTGAGCATCTCATTGATCACGTAAGCAAAGCCGTCATGGAAAGCGAGATGGCGCGGGCCCGAACCCGGCCGCACCTTGGCGAATCCTTGGATCGTTCGGAGTGAGTGTCCCTTTCTGCGCATCGAGCCGGTAGATGAGCACCTGGTCGGTTCCGAGATCGCAAGCGTAGACGAAGCCTCCCTGCGTGTAGATGCTGTGAGCGTGGGGACGTTCCTGCCGTCTCGCATTGGGGCCGGAACCCGTGTGCTGCACGAACCCGGTTGCCTCGCCGAGGGTGCCGTCGTCGTGAATCGGGAGCGCGGCCACGCTACCGCCGCCGTAGTTCGCGACGACCACGTACTTCCCGGCGCCATCGACGACAAGATGACATGCCTCAGCGCCGCGCGACGCTTTCGAATTCAGCGGCGCGAGTCCATCGTCCGCCCCGATCGCGTAGGCACTCACGCCGCCGCTTCCAGTCTCGTTGACGGAATAGAGGAATCTCCGGTTGGGATGAAGCGCAAGAAACGTCGGGTTCTTCGTTTCTGCAACCAGGCCGCCGGCCGTCAGAGCGCCGGTTTCGGAGTTCAGGCGAAACAGGTAAATGCCTTTGCTGCCCCCCTTCTTCGTGTACGTGCCCACGTAAACCCTGAGATCGGCGGCAGAGACAGAAGTGTCAGACGTGGCGAGCACGGCGGGAGTGATGAACGCGACAGAACGGAGCCTGGCGCGATCAGCTCTCCTTCTGGCGCGATGCGCTGCGACCTCGCCACCTCGTCATTGCTCGTCTCACCAGGCTGCCGATCCTGCGCCGAATAAGCCGGGGCTTCGAATCGGTCCCGGCGGGCTCAGCCCGCGCGACCAGATCGGTCCTCATCCGCCGGCGCCGGTCCGTGCTCGCCGGATGGGTGCGCTCATGGAAAAGCGCAGCGCATGCGCCGCGTACCCGATCGGCCTCGAGAAGTACCGGAGTGCGCCCGCCGAGCTCGGACGCCCGAGCGCGGCGCCGCGGAGATACTCGCGCGAGGGGAACAGGAGCCACTGGAGCACGCGCGCCTGCGTTCGCCAGCCACCCGGCATCCTGCGGAGCAGGGCGAGAAGAGGCTGGCGCGACCCGTTGCGCGCGGCGAAGAGAGCCACGTCGCGCTCCACCGCCGGCGCGCGGTCGAATGCCTCGGCGAGCCGGTCAAGAAAGACGCCGGGGACCCGAGCGCCGAAGGTGTCGCTCAGATAGCGCAGCATCACGTAGAGCGGGAGCGTGAGTCGCGCGCGCCAGGCGATGTCGAGCACCTCGTGCCAGTCGAGGTCCGACTCCCGGTCGATGATGAACCACGCATCGCACACCCAACGCAGGCTCGCCCGACTCGCGGAATACGAGGCATGCCCGCAGACGTGCACCAGGGCGTGCTCAGGCGAGAGTACGCGCGCCGCCACGCCGGCGATCGTGGTTGCCCGGCTGCGCTCCCATGCCTCGGTCGCGGGAAGGCTGTAGAACGGCAGCGCGAAGAGCTTGGCGTGCAGCTCGAGCGGAAGTCCCGAGGGATGATCGAGCCGGATGTCCGAGGGGCCGTAGTCTGGCGAGGCCGAGGCCGGCGTGAAACCGGCCGTGCCGAGCGCCCGCACAGCACGCTCCAGGTCATCGGGCGCGACGAGGAGGTCGATGTCGTGGCAGTGCCGTTGGGCCGGATGGTCGTACACGATCTCGGCCAGTGCCGCGCCCTTGATCACGAGCACGGACACTCCACTCGCGCCCAGCGCCTCGAGCGCGGCGCGGCAGATTGCGCGATAGGCGTCGTTGCGCATCGCCTCGCGGGCGTACGAGGTCGTGAGGTATGGACGCAGCGCCGGATCCACCTCCGCCGCATTGCGGCGAAGCGCGGTGAAGAGGAGCGGGAGGATCTGCTTCGCTCCCCCCGCGTCGTCCGCCACGGCGGCCTTCACATCCGCGTGGTAGCGCTGCCACTGGCGCCACGCGTCCCGCCCCGGCTCGGCAGACAGCAGGCAGGCGCGCAGCAGCCACGTCTGGTCGGCCCGCGGGAGGACGATGCCGAGCGCGCTCGCCAGCCGCGAGCGGGCGAGCGGCGCCCCAGGCACGCGGAACGCGCCCGGGTGGCCAAGGGGACTGCCCGACGAGTGCTCCAGGGCGCCGCCCACGCTCATGTCTTCTTCTCGGCGGAGGAATCGGCAAGCGCCTCGGTACGGCGCCGGTCGAGCGACGACTTCAGGAATGCCAGCCACTCGTCGCGCGCCTGCGCGGTCTTCCGCCGGGTGAGGTTGGTGTGGTGCATGCGGCGGTACGTGAGCACATCGGACAGCACCTCGCTTACCGCACCCAGGGCCGCGGCTCGCATGAACCAGTCGGCGGCGTCGGCAAACCAGAGCTGGGGGTCGAACCCTCCGACGCGGTCGAACACCGCGCGCCGCGCGAGGAGCGTGGTGGTGGCGTAGCCCGGCGGCTGCACGCGCTCGGAGTCCTTGTACTTCTCTTCCTCCTCCTTGAGCTCCGCGATCCAGAAGAGCTTCACGTACGAGAGACAGTAATCCAGCTCCGGGCGGGCGGCGAAGCGCGCCATCTGTCGCTCCAGCTTTTCCGGATGCCAGAGATCGTCGCCGTCCAAGAAGGCCACCATCTCTCCGCGCGCCTCACGCAGCCCGGCGTTTCGCGCGGCCGGCGGCCCCATATTGGACTCCCAATAGTAGCGCACCTGCGTCCCATATTGCTCCACCAGCGCCCTGGTACCGTCGGTCGACCCGTCGTCGATGACGACGATCTCGATCGGGCGATACGTCTGCGCGAGGATGCTGTCGATCGCTTCCTGGATGTAGCGCTCCCCGTTGTACGTGGGCACGATGCAGCTGATGAGAGGATTCATGGCGCCCTCCGAGCCTGTCGCGCTCATGCCAAGCTCCGTTGCGCGCGCCCGCGCTCGGCGAGCCCGCGGATCAGCTCGTCGTACGCGTCCACGTGCTGCTCCCAGCCAAAGGCAGCTAGGGCTCGCTGCCGAGCGGCCCTGCCCATCGCCGCGGCGCACCGCGGATCGTCCAGCAGCCTCGCGATGGCTCGTAAGAGGGCGCCGATGTCTTCGGGCTCGATGAGCAGTCCCGTCTCGCCGTCGACGACCACCTCGGGGAGCCCACCCACGCGTGCGGCGATGACCGGGCGCTCGAGTTGCCCCGCCTGCAGCACGGCGAGGCCGAACCCCTCCTCCACGCGTGAGGGCATCAGCACCATGGTGGACTGCGCAATCACCGCCGGGATCTGCGCGGGGTTCACCCACCCCAGGAAGTCCACGCGATCGGCGATGCCGAGGGCGTGCGCCTGACGCTCCAGCCTCGCGCGCTCCTCGCCGTCGCCGGCGATGGTGAGGCGAAGCAGCGGATAGCGCGGCGCGATCCGGGCCAGCGCCGACAGCGCGAGGTCGAAGCCCTTCTCCTTCGTGGCCAGGCGTCCGACGCAGAGTAGGCGTGGCGCCTCGAGCGGCGGAGGCGTGGGCGCGTGCGCCGTGGCCTCCAGTCCGTTGAGGATCACGGAGCAGCGGTCAGCGATCTCGGGCGCCTGCCGGCGTATGCGCTCGAGCGTCGCGGCGGAGCACGCCGTCACCCATTCGGCATCGCGCAGCAGGCGCCGCAGCACGGAGTTGGGGGTGAGCACGTGGTCGGGGAAGGCGCCATGCAATGTGCACAGCGTGGCCGCCGGGTGCGCGTCGCGTGTCTCGAGATGCAGAACGGTATCGAAGGTCGCATGGTAAACGTGTACGACCTCCGGCGCAAAGCCGCGCTTGAGCTGCGCCACCGTCCGCCGCAGCTCGAACCAGCGCAGCGCGTCGCGGCTCTCCGCCACCTGCAGGAAATCGAAGCGGCGCACCGGAACGCCCTCGAAGCTGGACTCGGCGGCGAGCTCCAGCTCGTCGCGTCGGGTGACCACCAGAATCTGGTGCCCCCGGTCGCGCAGCGCGGTGACCAGGCGGGCGCCGAGCACCTCGACCCCACCGATGTTCGGCCAGAACGCGTCACACCAGAAAAGAATGCGGCTCACGGCGCATCGACCGCGAGCGAGTCGAGGAGCTCGTTCACGCGGGCGGGGATGGTCTCGAGGTCGCTCCCCATCTCGAGCCGATGTGATGGCACCCGCTCCACGAGGCACACGAGCGCGTCGAAGCCTCGTCGTGCCGGCATGAACGGGAGCATGAGCAGCGAGCTGGGCACCAGCGTGCGGAGCGCTTCGGCGCGCGATACGGGGCTCAGGTGTGCGCCCGCCGCGGCCGACGATCCTGGGAAGGACCAACGCTCGAACCGGCACCATGCTCTCATGGCGACCAAGCGTGTCCGCCGCTGCGCGCTGCGTGCGTATGCGATTCGTGCCCGTCCGCCGAGTGACGAGACTGCACGCCGCGCTTCGCCACTAGAGGCCCGACCGCGGTGCCGGCGGTGCCGACTCCTGCCATGGGACCTCCTTGAGGCCCGGCATCGGCGGGTCGAGCGCGAGGAGGTCGGCCATGTCGCGGTAGCTGTTGAGGCGCGGCTCCTGGTACGGCTGCTTCGCGCCAGGCGACGCGCCGGTCGTGGGCGCCGCGGCGTCGCCGACGGCCGGCGTCACCAGCTTCTCGGCGATGAGCTCGTCGAGGAGTCGTTGCGCGTCCTCGAGCGCGCGCTGGCCAGTGACCTCGTACCGCGCGACGACGCCGTCCACAATCTCCTCGAAGGGCCGTCCCTCGGCGACCAGCGACCAGATGAATCCACCCACCTTGTCCATGCTGTAGTACGTGCCGTTGGACAGATTGATGATGACGGCTTCGCCGTCGATCACCTTCGCGGCGCACTCCTCCTCGTTCGGTACCAGGCGGCTACGCGGTGACAGCATGTGCATTCTCCTTGGCGACCTGCTGGTACAGAATGTCGAATTGGGAGACGTGACGCTCGATCGTGAATTCCTCCAGCGCGCGCTGGCGGCCCACGATGCCCATCCGCGCTGCCACGTCGGGATTCTCCAACAAGTACAGTATCGCGTCGGCGAGTGCACCGGGGTCTTCCTTCTCGACCAGCAGCCCGGTATCCCCGTGCACCACCACCTCCGGCACCCCACCAACGCGACTCGCGATCACGGGACGCGCCATCTGGGCGCCCTGCAGTGCCACGAGTCCGAATGCTTCCTTCCACCGGGAGGGCTGCAGCACCATCGTCGAGGCGTTGATGAGCTGCGGAACGTCTGCGGGGGCAACCCATCCCAGAAAGTCCACGGCATAGGCGATCCCGAGTTCCGCCGCCTGCCGCTCGAGCGCGGCTCGCGCCACTCCATCACCGGCCAGCACCAACCGCGCGCGGTGGAACCTCGCGCGCACTTTCGCGAATGCGGTGAGCGCGGTGTCGAACCCCTTCTCTTCCACCAGACGCCCGATGGCCAGAATGCGCGGCGGATCCAGTGGGAGCGCGCTTGGGCGAAGAGCGGGCACGTCCAGCCCGTTGTGCACGACGGATGAGCGAGGCTGGATCTCGGGCACGAGCTGCCGCGCCTCGTCGAGCACCGCCATGGAGGGGGCCGTGACCCATGCCGCATCGCGCAACGCGCGGCCGAAGAGCGAGTCGCCCATCGCGGCGGCGGCGGGCACGAAGACAGGAAGAGTGACGAGCAGCGGTGCCGGCCACGCGTCGGCGGTCTGATAGTGGAAGAGGAAGCTCGGGTCGGTGATGTTGAGGTGCACGAGATCGGGGCGGAGCTCTCGCTTGAGCGCGGCCAGTCCCCGCCGTGCCCGCACGATCTCCTCGAGGTCTCTAGTCGCGATCGCGGTCTGGAAGCGAAAGCGATGCACCGGTACTCCCTCGTGCTCCGCGAGATCCGGTAGATCGAGATGACCATGCGAGGTGACGACGCACGGCTCGTGGCCGCAGCGACGCAGCCCGCGGAGCAGCTGCGGCGACCGTACCTCGACGCCGCCGATGTACGGGGCGTACAGTGCCGTCCAGTAGATCACGCGCATGGAGATCCTCCCGCTGCGTCGCTGTCCATGTTCACCACTCTCCATTCGCTGGACACGGAGCAGAACCTCCCTGATCAGGAGGATCACCGCCGCCGACGCGGCTGGGCGGTGCCGGCACGAACCGTGCGAGGAGGCGCTTCTCCCATCGGAAGAGGTGGCCGATGAACTGTCTCGCCGGATTTCTCATGGTCGGGTCGTCAGGGCGACCAGAATCGCCACTCCGCCCGGCCCCGCCGCGTCGTGGACACAGCCAAGCCGGCCAGGTAGAGCCCGCACTGATAGGCGGCCAGCTTGGCGAACTCGATTGGCGCGGACAGGCGGGACCGACGCGAGACCGAGACACGCAACTCCTCCCAGAGCCAGCGCAGGGGGTCCTGGCTGCCCGTCACCAACTGGCGCAGATATCTGGCCCGTTCCCGTCCGCTCGGTTGGATCCACAGGGCGAGGAGGCGTCCAGCCGCGGCTTTCTGAAAGCGCTGGTCGAGGAGAGACGGCTCCGGTCTGAGGACCCCCAGGTGGAAGCAGGTCAAGAGATCTGGCCGGATGCGCCTGAGCACGTGATGCGGAACATCGGTCTCGAAAATCCTCCGAGTTAGCTGCAGCGACAGGGCCAGCCCGTTCAGGAGCCCGCCCCGACGCGCGCTGTCTTCGACCAGGTCCCACCGAAACCGTGGGTTCGCCCTGATGATCCGGTCGATGTCCACGAATCTGACGAGGCGATCGAAGCCGCCCTGGGTGTTCTGGCTGACCACGTGGAGCAACTGGTGCTCTGGACAGGGAAGGCGGAAGTCCGGTTTGCCGGAGTGGAACTCGGCCCAGGCGAGAAAGTCCTCGGTGACGAGCCGCATCGCGGAACCCGGGGCGGTCAGCCCGAAGTGCACCTCCACGATGAAGCCACGAGAGTGTCTCACGCGTACATGAAAATGGTGGTCCATGTAACCCTGGAGCTGTGCCTCGCTGTACCGATTCTCGTATCCGGAGTCGAGGAGGGCCGAGACACCCCTCTCCAGCTGGTCGGCAGGCAGGAGGAGGTCCAGGTCGCCGAACCCCCGCTCCACGGGCTCGCCATAGAGAGTCGTACACAGCGCTCCCCCCTTGAGCATGACGGGATCGAGCCCGCGGCGGTGGAGAACGCTGAGCACGCGATCGCGCTCGACCAGCCACAGGCCGGCGCGGCGGCGCAGGCGCGCGAGGGGGTGGGCCAGCTCGTCGCGCGTCTCGGAGGACAGCATCTCTTGAACGGCCGGACGCTCCAGCGCCACGAGGACCAGTCCCAGCACGCCATGACGCCGTGCGAAATCCAGGAAACGCTCGCGATCCCCTGACCGAGCGAGGCCGCGGAGGCCAGCTGCGTTGACACGGGGCTCCGGGACGTGCCGGCACAGCTCGATCACCAGGGACTGGATGGGATCGGCCAGGCCCCAGGGGGGCCGTCTCCAGCGGGCGGTGAATCCTCTCCTCATGTGCCACATCTGTGCCCATCACGAGGTGGACTGCGCTCCACAAGAGGCGGTCCCCCGATAGTGTGGGGATAATGCCCGAAGTGTAGCAGACTATGCCAGACTCGGGCCAGCGCGCTGAACTGGCGATCAGCGGAGTCACGCAGTCACCGCAGCGATCCCCGCTGTGAAGCGTTTTGCACATCCTGTGACGAGGGGTAGTCAGCCGATTCGACCTCATCGGAGACGCCTCGGCGACCCGTTCGACCCCCGCCTGCGCGCGCGGTGACTCGCGGAGGCTCCGCTCACCGCAACGCTCTTCAGAGCCTCCACGGTTGGCGGCGGCCCGACCGGCAGTCGCCCTCGCGACTCAGCCTCCGCGCCGATTTCGTAATGATCGGCGACTTCATTGAATCGCTCTGTCGGCCGCAGGTGGCCCAATCCCCGCAAGAAGACGTCGCGAAGCGTCCCAGGCCGGTCCGGATGATAGCGGCGAAACTGCTTGCCAAGACCCTGGAACCCGATGGCCATGGCCATTCTAGAGCTCGTCCACGAAGTCGTGGCTCGCACGCGCGAAGGTCCGTGATCCCACGGCGAGGAGAGCTCCGGATAGCACCGCGAGTGCCAGAAGAGAAGCACCATCGGGGAACTCGCCGCGGACGAGGATCGCACGATAGGCGTCGAGCAGGTAGAGCATCGGGTTCAGATGGTACACGGCTTCATGCCGCGCCGGCACGCGACTCGCCTCGTAGAAGACGGGCGTGAGGAACAGGAGAAGCTGGAGGAACCCGGCCAGGATGTATTGAGTGTCGCGAAACGTCACATAGAGAGTCGCGGCGAGGTAGGCCAGGCCCAACGTCAGGAAAAACTGGAGCGCGATCGGAACGGGCAGCATGAGCATCGCCGGCGTCATGGATCGGTCGTCCAGAATGAAGACGAGCAACAGAATGGGAAGCGCCAGCAGGAGTTCCGGATCTGCGCGTAGGCTCGGGTGTCTGGGAGATCAGGTGAGGAGCGTAAACGAGCCGCGTGGGTCGGACGCCCTCCGGCGCCAGCGCCACAACGGCTTCCCGCCCGACCGAAGCGGCGTCGAGGACGTCAAACATGGCCGCGGAGGGCAGGAGCGCACGCCGGGACACGCTGGTGTCGATCGCGCCGGGAATCCGCCTGCCGACGATGACCGCCTGCTGACCGAGAAAGAGGGCCGAGTCGCGAGCGCCCGATCCGCTGAGCCGCGAATCACCTTCTTCCACCAGCTTGACGGGGGCCGAACATTGAGCCCCGGCAGCGGCGGCGGCGAGGCAGTCCCTAACCGACCCACCGTCCGCGAAGGGTCGTCCGAGCAGTCCTTCCCGAACCGCGGCCCGGCAGAGCTCGAAGCCGCTGCCCCGGGTGAGCGCAGCCCGGAGCGGCTGGGCGCCGATGACTCCCTGCTCGGCGGGCAGACGGACAGCTCCGATCGCGACTCCGCCCACCATGGCCACGACGTTGAGCTCCGAGCCGGCGACGTGGACGCAGGGAAGCTCTCCGGTGACCTCGATCGCCACCCAGTCAGTGTCGACCTTGCGCGTCGGCGCGGGCTCGTCGGTGGCGTTCGGGTCGTAGAAACGCTCCAGCGGCCAGTGTCAACGGTGCCACAGTTCCTGCAGGAATACCGTCCACCCCACCCGCGCGTGGATGTCCCGCCGTAACATGTCTTGGCTGTCCGGAGCCGAGGGTGTGAGCCGCGTCGATCCCCTCCAGAGTGATCGACCCTGCGCGTCCTCGTGGACCTCGAGCTCGGAATAGACGGTCCGCTGAAAGAAGCGCTCCAGGATCTGCCAGCCGAACTCCGCCGCAATCGAGTCGGCCAGAACATACCCGAGCACCGCACCGTCAACGACCGGGAGCTCGCTTCGTACTCGGGGTAGGTCTGGCCCACGACGGAGGCGAGGGTCTCGCCGATGTACGGGGCCACGTTGTAGGCAGGGATGACGATGCTGACGACGGGACGGCGTGAGACCCCAGTGAACACGAAGCCTACCCTCTTTGCGCTTTCCGAATACCCGGTGGACAAAGGTTCGCGCACAGGCGACCGGCGCGATCGGATTCCCTGGGCGACCGCGCGGGGAGGTCAGCGCGCGAGCGCCCGCATCTGGGTGAGGAGCAAGGAGCGTGCCCAGTGGCAACATCGCGCCGTTGCCCCAACACTGCGAGGGGGGCACTGTAAGACATCGATCGGCGGGCGTCAGCGCGCTGATGTGCAGAGCTCGTAACAATTAGGGGTAAACCCTCCATAGCAAGCGCAGCCGCCTGCGTTCAGCTCGACACGATCACGCGACGTCGGTCGGAGGTTCAACGACGTCTCGCGCCCCGGAGATGCGGGGGTCGGCGCAGTTGTCACACACCACGGCGAGGTCGAGCTTAGATGGATTGATACGGCTTGATACGGCGGCTGGCGCATGGGGCCCGAGTGGGCTATGCTGGCGGCGCCTGGGCGAGGGATCCCTCGCAGCGAATGGGGCGTTCGAGCGGCCTGCGATCCTGCATTGTTGACTCGTTCTCTAGGCGAGCAGACACCTTCCGTCCGTCTCGACGACGATCCGTGGCCGGGCGGGCTCGGGAGTGCGCTGGGCCCATGAGCCGCGGCCGGCGCCGGTAACCACTCGCCGAGGGAGCGCCGGTGTTCCGCTTCCTCTTTCGCCGCCTCGGGCAGACGCTCGCCGTCCTGGTCACGGTCTCGCTCATCGTCTTCTTCCTGATCCGGCTGATCCCCGGCGACCCGGTCATGACGATGCTTGGAAACGAGTACACCGACCAGGCGTACCGGGAGCTGCGGGAGAGGCTCGGCCTCGACCGCCCGGTCCCCGTCCAGTACGCGATGTGGCTTGGCGACGTCGCCCGCGGCGACCTCGGGTACTCGCACGTCCTCCACGAGGACGTCCGGGTCCTGGTCCACGACGCCTTCCTGCCGACGCTGTCCCTGGTGCTCGCCTCGGTGCTGGTGGGGCTCCTGATCGCGGTGCCGTCGGGCATCGTCGCCGCGATGCGGAAGGACGGGCCCTGGGACTACGGGTCCATGGGGTTCGCCATCTTCATGTACTCGATGCCGAGCTTCTGGAAGGGCATCGTGCTCATCTGGATCTTCAGCGTCTACCTGGGGTGGTTCCCGGCCATGGGCTACGCCCACCCCTGGGTGGACGTCCGCGAGGCCGCGTGGAAGCTCGCCCTCCCGGCGATCACGCTGGGCACCTTCTTCTCGGGCTTCGTCGCCCGCATCATCCGCTCGAGCCTCCTGGAAGTCCTCGGCCAGGATTACATCAAGGCCGCCCGGGCCAAGGGCGTCCGGCGGGCGGCCCTGGTCTACCGGCACGCCCTGGCCAACGCGCTGATCCCGGTCGTCACGGTCGTGGGCCTTCAGTTCGGCACGCTGCTGGGCGGGGCCGTGCTGACCGAGACCGTGTTCGCCATTCCCGGCATGGGGCGGCTCACGGTGGGCGCCATCCTGAACCGCGACTACCAGCTCGTGCAGGCGGCCATCCTGACCGGCGTCGTGTTCGTGGTGGCCGTCAACCTGGTGGTGGACGTGCTCTACGCTTTCCTGAACCCGCGGATCCGGGTGACCTGAGCGCGGCCGTGGCGACGCTCGAAGGCGCGAGCCCGCCCTGGACGCCGACGGCCGCGGCCGCCCGCGAGGAGGCCGGGAGCGGGGTACGCCGCTGGTGGCGCCGCTTCGCGCGGAACCGGGGGGCCGTGTTCGGGCTGGCGGTCTTCCTGGCGATGGTGGCGATGGCCATCTTCGCCGACGGACTAGCGCCCTACGACCCGGTGGCCCAGGGCGTGGGCCGGGCGCTGGAGGGCCCGTCGGTCCGGCACTGGGCGGGGACCGACGGCTTCGGACGCGACATCCTGAGCCGGATCCTCCACGGGGCGCGCATCGCGCTGGTGGTGGGCGTGGTGGCGGTGGCCGCCGCCATGGTCGTCGGCGTGGGTCTGGGCCTCGTCGCCGGCTACTACGGGGGACGGCTCGACGCGATCGTGATGCGGGTGATGGACGGCCTGTTCGCGTTCCCGGTGATCTTCCTGGCCATCGCCACCATGACCGTGCTCGGCTTCGGGGTAGCGAACGTGATCGTCGCGGTGGCGGTGGGCCTGGTGGCGCCGTTCGCCCGCGTCACGCGCGGAGACGTGCTGGCGGTTCGCGAGGAGCCCTACATCGAGGCGGCGCGGCTGGCGGGGGTCCGGACCCCGGCCATCATCCTCCGGCACGTCCTGCCCAACGTGACGGCACCCATCATCGTTCAGGCCGCCCTGTACGTGTCCGGGGCGATCATCACCGAGGCCGGGCTGTCGTTCCTGGGCCTCGGCCCGCCCCCGCCGACTCCGGTGTGGGGCTCCATGATCGCCGAGGGTCGCAACTTCATCGTCATGGCGCCCCACGTCTCGACGATTCCGGGCCTGGTCCTCACCGTCACCGTGGTCGGGCTGAACCTGCTCGGCGACGGGCTGCGGGACACGCTGGACCCCCGCCTCCGCCGATGAGCGGCACCGGGCCGAGACCCGTCGCATCCCGTCGTCCTCGGTCGGAGGCGGTCCTCAGCGTATGCGGCATACGCTTCCGGCCGCCTCCTCCCTGCGTCCTTCGGACGGCCTTCGGCCTGTGGGGGCTGCTCGGGTCTCGGCCCGGTGCCATGCTCGGACCTACGGCCCTGGCTCGTCCGCGGATTGGCCGGTGAGCAGGCACGCGTCGGGCGAGCCGATCCTGGAGGTCCGCGACCTCACCGTCGAGTTCACGACCGAGCGCGGAGTGCTCCGGGCGGTGGACGGCGTGAGCTTCGCGGTGCGTCCGGGGGAGATCGTGGGGCTGGTGGGCGAGTCGGGCGCCGGCAAGTCGCTCACCTCCGAGGCGATCCTGCGCCTCGTCCCCTGCCCGCCGGGGCGGATCACGGGCGAGGTCCGCTTCCGGGGCCGGGACCTGCTCGCGCTGGACGAGGCGGCCCTGGCGCGGATCCGCGGGAAAGACATCGCGATGGTGTTCCAGAACGCGGGCGGGTCGCTGAACCCCGTGTTCCGGGTGGGCGACCAGGTGCTGGAAGCGATGACGCTTCACCTGCCCGAGTCCCGAAAGACGCTGCGGCGGCGGGTGGTGGAGACGCTGGCCCGGGTCGGCATCCCCTCGGCCGCCGCGCGGGCCCGGGACTACCCGCACCAGTTCAGCGGCGGCATGGCCCAGCGTGCGATGATCGGCATGGGCATGTCCTGCGTCCCGAGCCTCCTCATCGCCGACGAGCCCACCACGGCGCTGGACGTCACCATCCAGGCCCAGGTCCTGGCGCTCCTCCGAACCCTGGCGCGGGAGATGGGCGTCGCGGTGCTGCTCGTGTCCCACGACCTCGGGATCATCTCCCAGATGTGCCACCGGGTGGTGGTCATGTACGCGGGACGCGTCGTCGAGGAGGCGCCGGTCGCCACCGTCTTCCGCGCCGCCGCGCACCCCTACACCCGGGCGCTGATCGACTGCCTGCCCCGGCTCGAGGGGGGCGACCGGCTGGGGGCCATCGCCGGGGTGATGCCAGGCCTCCGCGCCATTCCCACCGGCTGCCGGTTCCACCCCCGCTGCCCGCAGGCCGAGCCGCGCTGCGCCGCCGAGGAGCCGCGGCCCCGGGCGGTGGGGCCGGCTCACGTGGCGGCCTGTCACCTGGTGGGCGCCTGATGCCGCCGCTCCTCGAGGTCCGCGACCTCGCGAAGCACTTCCCGCTGCGGGACGGCCTCCTGGGGCGCCTCACCGGGCGCCCGCCCCGCCTCCTGCGGGCCGTGGACGGGGTCAGCTTCGCCGTCGAGGCCGGCGAGACCCTGGGGCTGGTCGGCGAGTCGGGGTGCGGCAAGACCACGACCGCCCGGCTGACCCTCCGGGCGATCGAGCCCACGGCGGGGCGCATCCTCTTCGAGGGCCAGGACATCACGGCGCTCCGGCCCCGGGACCTCCTGCCGTTCCGCCGGCAGGCCCAGATCGTCTTCCAGGACCCCTACAGCTCCCTGAACCCGCGGATGACCGTCGAGCGCATCGTCGGCGAGCCGCTCCGGGTCCACCACCTGGCCACCCGCGCCGAGCTCGGCGCCCGCGTCCGCGGCCTGCTCGAGATGGTGGGCCTCCAGGGCGAGCACGCCGGGCGGTACCCCCACGAGCTGTCCGGCGGCCAGCGCCAGCGGGTCGGCATCGCCCGCGCGCTCGCGGTGGGGCCGCGGCTCGTGGTGGCCGACGAGGCGGTGTCGGCGCTGGACGTCTCGGTGCGCGCCCAGATCCTCAACCTCCTGGTGGAGCTGCGCGAGCGGCTGCACCTGGCCTACCTCTTCGTCTCCCACGACCTCGGCGTGGTCCGCTTCCTGAGCCACCGGGTCGCCGTGATGTACCTGGGCCGGCTGGTGGAGGTCGCGACGACCGCCGAGCTGTTCAAGCGGCCGCTCCACCCCTACACCCAGGCGCTCCTCGGCGCGATCCCGACCATCGGCGACGGGACCGTCTCGATGTTCGACCAGCCGGGCCGCATCCTGGAGGGCGAGCTGCCGAGCCCGCTCGACCTCCCGCCGGGATGCCGGTTCGCGAGCCGCTGCCCCCGGCGCTTCGACCGCTGCCGGGTCGAGGACCCCCGCCTCGCGGAGGCGGAGCTCGGCCACGCGGTCGCGTGCCATCTCTACACCTAAAGGAGGGTACCCATGAAGAGCCGTGACGGGTTCGAAGTGGTCAACGCGCTGTGCCGCGACGAGGTGACCCGGCGCTCGGTCCTGCGCGCGCTGGGCTGGTCGGCGGTCGCCGCGGCCGGGGTGGTCCCGGCCGGCTGGGCCGCGCCGGCCTGGGCGCAGAAGCCGAAGGTGGGCGGGATGATCAAGGTCGGCGTGGACGAGAACATCGACACGCTCGACCCCCACAACACCACCAGCATCGTCGCCTGCTCGATCCACAACAACATCTACAACGGCCTCCTGAAGACCACCTACGACGGCAAGAGCGTGGACTTCAAGCCGGAGCTGGCGCGGGAGTGGGAGATCCAGGGGGACCGGGTCCACATCTTCCGGCTCAACAAGGGGGTGACCTTCCACAACGGCGAGCCGTGCACGGCCGCCGAGGTGAAGTGGAACCTGGAGCGGGTCAAGGACAAGCAGCAGTCGCCGATCCACGCCTGGAAGCTCGATCTGCTCGAGGCCGTCGACACCCCGGACTCCCACACCGTCAAGCTGACGTTCCGCCAGCCCTTCCCCTTCCTCCGCGTGGCGCTGACGGGCTCGACCGGCCGGGCCGGCACGATCGTCAGCCCCAAGGCCGTCAAGGAGCTGGGCAAGGGGTTCGGCCGGAAGCCGGTCGGGACCGGGCCCTTCAAGTTCGTCGAGTGGAAGGAGGGCGACTCCATCCTGCTCGAGAAGAACCCCAACTACTGGGAGACCGACGCGTCGGGCGGGAAGCTGCCCTACCTCGATCGCGTGCTGATCAAGATCATCATCGAGCCGTCCACCCTGGTGGCCGCGCTCCAGACCGGCGAGGTGGACGGGGTCGCCAACGTGTCGCCCCAGTTCATGGCCCAGGTCCGCGCCGACGCGAAGCTGGCCGCCTACACCGTCACCGGCGGCAACTGGCGCTGCGTCCACTTCAACCTGACCCGCGAGCCGTTCAGCGACTTCAGCCTCCGCAAGGCGGCGGCGTTCGCGATCGACCGGAAGGAGATCGTCGACAAGGTCCAGTTCGGCGAGGCGATCGTGGCTCACGGGCCGATCTCGCCGCCCATGACCGGCTTCTACGACCCGGCGTTCTCGACCGGCAAGAACGGCCAGTACTACGACCTCGAGGCGGCCCAGGCGTACCTGGCCCGGTCGAAGCACAAGAGCGGCGTCGAGGCGCTCCTGATCACCCCGAACACCGGCACCTACCCGCGCACGGCCGAGGCCATCCAGGCCCAGCTCGCCAAGATCAACATCAAGGTGAAGATCGAGGCCTCGGACTTCCCGACCTGGCGGCGGAAGTGGCTCCAGGAGCGCGCGTTCGACATGGTGCTGCTCCAGTGGGACGCCGACCTCGACCCGGACGAGACGATCTTCCCCGAGCTCCACTCCAAGGAGACCTGGAACGCCGGCCGCTGGAACAACCCGGAGTTCGATCGGCTGGTGGAGGCGGCGCGGCAGGAAGCCGACCAGAAGAAGCGGAAGTCGTACTACGACCAGGCGGTGAAGCAGATCGTCGAGGAGGCGCCGGCCGCCACCATCTTCCACGCCAACGAGCAGAAGGTCTTCCACAAGTACGTGAAGGGCTTCCAGGTGGTGCCGGCCAACCTGATCAACATGCACGGGGTCTGGCTGGACAAGGCGTAGTCGCTCACGTCGCCGACTCCCTCTCCCTCCCCGTCGGGGAGGGAGAGGGTGGAGGGGACACGGCCCGATGAGCCAGGTCAGCCCGGCCGACCGCACCACCTTCGTCGAGTTCCAGGCCCGCAACCGCCGCGCCACCTGGAAGCTGACCGCCGCCTGCGCGCTCGTGGTCGGCGCGGGCGGCTTGCTCGCCGCCTTCGGCTTCATCGTCAACGTGGCGCTCGTCCTGTTCGCGGTGACGTTCGTCCCCGCCCTCGTCTTTTTCCTGCTGGGCTTCCTCGCCCTGCTGACGCCCGGGACCGGCGTGCTCAGCGATGCCCTGTTCTGGGTCGGGGGCGCGCTCCTGGGGAGCATCGCGGGGACCGTCCTGCCGTGGCTCGGGGACCACCCGGTGCTGCTCTGGGGCGCCGCCCTCCTGCTCCCGATCGGCGCGTGGCTCGCGGTGCGGTCGGTCTGGCTGGCCGCGGGCGTCGGCGAGACGCTCCTGGAAATGGGCGCGCGCGCGGCCGCCCCCGGCGACCTGGAGGAACGCCAGCTCGTCAACGTCGTCGAGGAGATGGCGATCGCCGCCGGCATCCCGGCGCCTCGGGTGCGCCTCCTCGACGGCGCGGTCGCCAACGCGGCGGCGGCGGGCTGGGACCCGGCGGAGAGCTACGTGGTCGTCGGGCGGCGGGTGCTCGACGAGTTCGACCGCGACGCGACCCAGGGGCTGCTCGCCCACCTGGTCGGCTCGATCGGCAACGGCGACCTGCGGGGCGCGGCCCAGATCCACTCGCTCCTCTACGTCCTGGAGCTGATGATCGTGGTGGTGCTCGCTCCGTTCGCCCGCTTCTCGCGCCGGATCGCGCGGGCCTGGCTCGCCTTCCCGTTCGGGGCCGGCGGGCACGGCGAGGCGCGCGCGGAGCGGGCGCGGGTGCTGATCGGGCTCCTCGCCGAGCACCGCGCCCTCATGCAGGCGAGCGACGGCAAGCCGGGGAGCGGCTCGGCCGCGACTACTTCGGCCGCGTGGGCCGCCTCCTGGTCGTCGCGTGCCCGCCCTTCCTCGCGCTCATCCTGTTCGCCCAGGCGGCGACCGGCTTCCTGCTCCTCTTCGCGAGCGCGCCGATGGCGCTGCTCTGGCGGAGCCGCCGCTACCTGGCCGACGCGACGGCCGTTCAGCTCACGCGCAACCCCACCGGCCTCTACGGGGCCCTCGCCCGGCTCGCCGAGTGCGGGGCGGTCATCCCCGGCGGTGAGCCGCTGGCCCACCTGTTCGTCGTCGGTCCCGAGGCCGCCGCGGGCCGCGAGCAGCAATGTCGGGAGCAGGAGATGGCCCGCTGGGTCGAGAAGCGCCAGGCGGAGAGGCAGGGGCGGGCCCCGGGCGCCTCGTCCCCGGGCACGTGGCTCGACGCCGCTGCGCAAGCGGCCAGCCTGGGCGGCGAGCTCGTGCGGAGCCAGGCAGGCTCTCGCGCCCGCGAGGACGCGGCCCGCCGCAACACCTTCTGGGAGCGCGAGGGGCTCCTGATGGGGATGCACCCTCCCCTCCACCGGCGGCTCCGGCGGCTCCACCGGATGGGCGCCGTCCCGAGAGCAGATTCCGGCTGAGTGACCGCAAGGAGATTCGCGGCTCGGACTCCCCCTCCCCCCGGTGGGTGGGGGAGGGGGTTGGGGGGTGGGCGGGAGGTCCTCGCGCAGGAAGCCGTCACCGCGGCCCAGAACTCCGGGGTCCCGCCGACGTCGTTGTGATCGGCGCCGGGGATGGCGACCCAGCGCCTGGGTCCGCTCCAGGCGTCGAACAGGCGTTTCGAATGCGCCGGGGGGATGATCCCGTCGCGCTCCCCGACGATCGTGAGCATGGGGACCCTGATCGCGGGCGCGCGGGAGCGCGCGTCGAACGGGTGGCGGAGGAGGAGCCCGACCGGCAGCCACGGGTAGTGACGTCGGCCCACCTCGATCATGCTCTCGAAGGGGGAGACGAGGATCGCGCCCGCCACCGGACGCTCGGCGGCGACGTGGGTGGCCACCGCGCTGCCGAGGCTCCGGCCGAAGAGCACGATGCGCGAGGTGTCCACGTCGGGCCGCCTGGCGAGCGCGTCGAACACGACGAGCGCGTCGGCGAAGAGGCTCCGCTCGGACGGCTTGCCCTCGCTGGCGCCGTAACCACGATAGTTGACGAGGGCCAGCGACCAGTCGGCGGGCCAGCCTGGCCCCCGGGCCTGCCACGAGACCTCCTCGGCGTTGCCGCCGTAGTAGACGACGAGCGGGGCCGGCCCGGGAGCCGTCCCCACGAGCCAGCCGCGGAGACGCAGGCCGTCGGCCGTGTCGAAGACGAGTTCCTCGACGGGTCGGGCCAGGAGCGACGCCGGGGGTGGCCCGATCACGGGCTGGGGGAAGAACAGCAGGCTGTCCTGCATCAGGTACATGGCCGCCGGCACGCCGAGCACCGCGCCCACGAGCACTACGATCCAGCCGAGCACGCCGGGATCCACCCTCCAGGGTGATTCAGAGGGGCTCAGTCGGGCCGGGGGGAGCTACGCGCTCCTCCAGCTCGCCGCGGCGCCTCGGCCCTGCGGCCCTCCGTGCGCCGCGTCCCTCCGGACGCCCCGGACCCCCCCTCCGGGTCTGCCGTCGCTCGCCACTCCAGGTCGATTCCGTCACGGCGTTTCTCGGGACCTCCCGCCCACCCCCCCGACCCCCCTCCCCCACCGTTCGACGGCCTTCGGCCTTTGGCTGGGGGGAGGGGGGAGCCGGAGGACCCCATTCCTTCACGGCCTCTCAGCGGATGCGATCGAGCACCGAGAGGCCCGGCAGCGCGAGCCGGACCACGAACAGGGCCGGCGGGGCGGTGATGAAGAGGATCTTCGCGTCGTAGCCGTAGAAGGCCAGGTTCGTCGCCACCACGGGGAGGCGCAGGATCCCGAGCGGCGTCCCGTCGGCCGCCACCACCCACACCCCGCCCGGCCCGGTGACGTAGGCGTGGCCCGCCGTGTCCACCTTCATGCCGTCGCCCACGCCCTCGGCCTCGTGGCGCATGACGAGCCACTGCCGGCGGTTCCGGAGCGACCCGTCGGCCGCCACGTCGAAGGCGGAAACCGAGTTGTCGGCCGAGTCCACGACGTACAGCCGGGACTCGTCGGGCGAGAACGCGAGACCGTTCGGGCGCGACAGCTCGGTCGTCAGCCGCGTCAGCCCGCCGTCCGGCGCGATCCGGAACACGCCGCAGGAGTCGAGCGCCATGTAGGACGGCGCCAGGAGCGGCTCGTCGGGGCCCAGGAAGATCGGGTCCGTGAAGTACACGGCGCCGTCGGAGCGGACCACGACGTCGTTCGGGGCGTTCAGGCGCTTGCCCTCGTGGTGGGCGGCCAGGACCGTGATCGTGCCGTCGGGCTCCGTGCGGGTCACCCGGCGCCGGCCGGCCTCGCAGGTCACCAGCCGGCCGCGTGGATCGAGCGTGTTGCCGTTGGCGCCGCCGGAAGGCTGGCGGAAGATGCCGGTACGGCCCGGCCGGGTGAAGCGGATGAGGGCGTCGTTGGCGATGTCGCTGAAGACCAGGTAGCCGTCCGGCAGCATGACGGGGCCCTCGGGGAAGCCGAAGCCGTCCCCGACCTGGCGGAGACTCGCCCCGTCCACCAGGTCCCCGAACCGCCGGTCCCACACGACGTGGTCCACTGGCCGGGATTATAGCGACTTGCGCCGAGCTCGGCACGTCCCGAAATCGACACGGCTGTGGCACTCGGCCGGGCACGACGTGCTATCATCCGTCATCCTGACCGAGCCGTCACCATCTCCGCCACCCACATCTGGCCCTCCAACAACGGTGAGGCGACGGCGACGCTCACGCCGAATTGAAAATGGCCTGGCAACCATGAGGCTCTGGGGCAGGGTGGCGACCGGCCTGCTGCTGGCCTTCGCCGTGGTCTTCACGGCGATCGCCGTCGTCGCGCCCACGATGCGGCGGGAGGCCATCGTTGCGGTCGTCATCGCCACCGCGGCCGCCCTCCTGGGAGTCCCCGCGCTGGTGCGCTTCTTCGGCTCTTTTACCGGCGACGAGGAGGTGCTGAGGAACGGGACCCCGGGCGCCGCCACCATCACGTTGCTGCAGCCGACCCGGTGGCGCTACAACCGAACCTACCCCATCGTGAGGTTCGGCCTCAGCGTGGAGGCTGCCGGCGTCTACCCGGTCGAGGTCAAGCAGGCGGTCGATCCCGATCTGCTGCCGCGACTCGCCCCCGGGGTGGTGGTGGCCGTACGGGTGGACCGGCTGGACCGCAAGAAGGTCGTCATCGACTGGCGTGAGCCGGTTCGTACGGCCACGGGTGAGACCGTGGACCAGAGCGTGGCCGGGGCCGCGCAAACGCCGACAGCAAAACGGTCCCTCTGGCCTTTCCTCCGCTGGGCGTGCCTGCTGTGCTCCAGAAGACCTACTCGCCCGGCACCAGCTCGACCAGCGGAAGCCGAGGCTCCCCGGCCCGGCGCTCCGTGAGTTACCGATTCACGACGAAGGAGGGACGGACGCTCGAGGGCCGATCCGACGTCCTTCCCGGGACCTGGGGAACACTCAAGGAAGGCGATTCCATCGTCGTCGAGTACCTGCCGGAGTCGCCCGACACCAACCGGGTCCCGGACCAACGGGCCAGGTCCACAATCTGGGGAATCATGGCGCTGGTGCTCCTGGTGGCCAGCGCGGTTCTCTTCGTCGTGGGGTGGCGAAAACGACGAGCCGCAAGCGTAGCGTGCTAGGTGGTCGTCGCCATCATGGGCACGCCGACCGGGGCGGCAGATCAGGTCGAGCCGCTGGAGAACGGCACACCGGTGACGGCGGTCCCGTTCCGAGTCGGCGCTCCCGCCCGATCTACGAGGTAATCGACCCAGGGGCACGCCGTCTAGTGCCGTTCCAACTTGCTCCAGCCAATGCTTTCGAGGAATGCGGCAAGTCCGTGCTTCAAGAATCGCTTGCCCATTTTGGCTCATGCAGTTGGAATGGCACTAGCAGCCAGCGTCCCGCTCAGCCACCGGGGGCCTTGACTCCTCGCGGGAAACAGTGCTTGATGGCTCGACTCCGGCATCAAGGTCTCCGGCGATGTGCAAAGATTTTTCCTCCCGGGACAGATGCTGCGGCGACGAGCCGTACCGTGCGAAGGCCCCAGAGGAAACGATGACCAGTCCGCAACACAGAGTGCTCACGTCGCCTCCGACCGCGGACCTGCGCGCGGTGATAAGCTGCATCGTCCCCGTGTTCAATGGTGAACGCTATCTAGACGAGACGCTGGACAGCATCCTCCAGCAGACTCACAGCCCACTGGACATCATCGTCGCCGACGACGGCTCAACTGACGGAACAGCGGCTGTCGTTGCCGCCTACGGCGAGCGGGTCACGTATCTGTGGCAACCGAATGCTGGTGAGACAGCCGCGCGCAACCTCGGGCTTCGCGCCGCGCGTGGCGATTTCGTCGCCTTCCTGGATGCGGACGACCTCTGGCATCCAGACAAGCTCGCGCGGCAAGTCGCCCGATTCCAGGATCGCCCGGGGCTCGATCTCTGCTTTACTCACTTCGAGAACTTCTGGAGTCCAGAATGTACGGCCGAAGCAGAATACTACCGGAAGCGCGCATTTTCCCCAGCGTCATCCGCGTACTCGATCTGTACCTTGCTGGCCCGCCGCGCCGCTTTTCAGAAGTTCGGCCATTTCGTCGACGACGGTCGTCGGGGGCCCCAGAACCTCATCTGGCTCTTTCACGCTGCTGAACACGGCGCCCGCATCGAGATGTTGACCGACCTCCTGATGTATCGCCGCCTTCACCGCGAGAACCTCTCCGGGAAGCGGAGCACTGCTCACGACCTCGACACCTTCTTCCCGATCCTGAAGGCGTGGCGCGACTACCAACGGCGAGTGCGCGAAGAGACGGGGGTCGCCGCCCCGTTTGGGGCGGGCTTACCAATGACCGAAACCAGGCCGGGAGGTGTCGCATGCTGACGCTGGATCAGCGCTTTCACCCGTGTGCGCAGGTTGCCTCCAGGGTCTTCGACGGCGAGGCGATCCTGATCAACATGTCCACCGGGATGTACTACAGCATGGTCGATGTCGGTGGGCGCGTCTGGGAGCTATTGGAGGCGCGACGGAGCCTCGACGAAGTCGTGTTGTCGATCACCGCACGTTACGACGTTTCACGCGAGCAGGCCGAGGCCGACGTCCAGCGGCTGGCGGCCGACTTGCTCCGCGAGGATCTGATCGCGGCGACCCACGATGGGCCGCCGGCTCGCGCGATCGCGGACACACCGCCGCAAGCGACACTTCCGTACGAAGCGCCCCGGCTCGACGTGTATCGCGACATGGGAGACTTGCTCGCGCTGGATCCCCCCGCCCCCCAGCTCATGGGCATCGCGTGGAACGAGCCGGGCGACGAGCCACCTCGTTAGCCCAACGGCCAGGTGACGAGAGAATAGTCTGTCGTGCTGCCTCTGATCAGCTGCGTCGTTCCCGTCTTCAACGGCGAGCGGTTTCTGCGCGAGGCGTTGGACAGCATCCTGGCGCAGACCTATCGGCCGGTGGAGATCATTGTCGCCGACGACGGCTCCACGGATGGGACGGCCGGTGTGGTGGCGGCCCATGCCGGCGAGATTCGTTACGTGTGGCAACGCAATGCGGGACCAGCGGCGGCTCGCAACCTGGGGTTGAGCGTCGCGCAAGGCGAGTTTGTCGCGTTTCTCGACGCCGACGACCTCTGGCATCGGGAGAAACTCGCGCGGCAGATGGCCTCCTTTCAGGCGCGATCCGAGCTCGATCTCTGCGTCACCCACATACAGAACTTTTGGGTCCCAGAGCTGCGCCGGGAGGCGATTCGGTTGCAGCATGATCGGCTGATGCAAGCGTTGCCCGGGTACCTGACATCGACGCTTCTCGCCCGTCGAGCCGTATTCGAATCGGCCGGCGGATTCGATGTCGCCTTGCCGCATGCGGGAGACACCGAGTGGTTCTTGCGCGCGGCTGAACGCGGCGCCGTCATGGAGTTGTTACCCGATCTGTTGACCTATCGCCGATTGCACCAGACCAATCGGAGCCGCCTGTCGGCGACTGCGAGCTGGGAAGAGTACCTGCTGATCGTGAAAGCGTCGCTGGACCGGCGGCGTCGCCTCAACAGGGCCGCCGCGCCGTACGCATTCCCGGGCGTCAACGAGCCGAGGAACACCTAGGCGAGCCACCATTGACCTATGGGCCCGTCGCCACCCGTGCTCGAGGCGGGGGAGGCAATCGGCTGAACGATGCGAGTGTTGTACTGGTCCGATCTTTTTTCGCCGTACGTTGGGGGCGCTGAAGTGCTGAGCGCCGATCTCATCGAAGCGTTGGGGCAGCGCGGCATCGAAGCGCTCGTGCTTACCCGGCAGGACCCCGCCGATCTACCCAGCGAGGCACGATTCAAGGGAATATCGGTGTGTCGTATCCCGTTCCTCACGGCGTTCGCGGACGGCAACATCGACCGACTCCTCGCGGCACGCCACGAGGTCAGCAGGCTCAAGCGGAGCTTTGCGCCCGACCTCATCCACGTCATCTCTTTCGGCGCCAGCGCCCTGTTTCACCTCGACACCGCGACCGCGTACCCGGCACCACTGTTGGTCACGTTGCACGGCGAGAGATCCCTAGAGGTTACGAGCGGCGACACCCTCCTGCAGAAGACCCTGCGCTCGGCCGATTGGGTGACCGGCGTCTCGGCCGCTGTCCTTGCCCAAGCACGTGAGCTGGTGCCGGAGATCCTTCCGCGCTCGTCCGTCATCTGCAACGCTCGCAAAGCACCCCGTCTCTTCCCGGAACCCTTGCCAACCGAGCCACCGACACTCCTGTGTCTCGGTGAACTCGTATCCAGCAAGGGCTTTGATCTGGCTTTGTCGGCCTTCGCTTCGGTCGTGGGGCGCATTCCGCGCGTGCGCCTGATCGTCGCGGGGGATGGTCCGGCGCGTCCGGCGCTGGAACGCCAGACCGCCAGCCTTGGCCTCACGAGTCTTGTCGACTTTCGCGGTTCCGTGACGCCAGCCGAGGTCCCCTACCTGATCAACAGCGCGACGGCGGTCGTGATCCCGTCTCGGCGCGAAGGGTTTTCCCTCGTCGCGTTGGAAGCAGCGTTGATGGGCCGCCCGGTGGTGGCAACCCGGGTTGGAGGCCTGCCGGAAGTCGTCGAAGATCAGAAGACCGGTTTCCTAGTCGACCCGGACGACGCGGAGGCACTTGCCGACGCGCTCGCGTTTCTCCTGACTCACCTCGAGACCGCCGCCGAGCTAGGCCGGACAGCACGCCGCCGGGCGATCGAGGAGTTCAGCTGGGAACAGTGCGTCGCTGCCTATGCATCCCTCTACCGAGCGCTGACACGCGGCACGAACAGACATACCGTCGGTCCGATGGTCGCCTCCACCCAGCTTCCCGCAACCGAGGCGTAGCGATGCGGATCTCGCTGCCGGAGTCCGTTGCATCCCGGGGATGGCTGATGATGCGCGACACTTTCGACGGCGCGCTGGAGACCAACCCCGATAGCCTCAGCGAGTTCTTCTACATCTTCGGCGGTCACCATGTGCGCCTGCGCGTCGTCGGACGCCGCCTCGCCGCGCAGATCACGCGGCCGTTCTCGCACTTACAGACGAATCGTCCCACCGGTCACCGGCTCTCCATTGACCTCTGGGACGAGGCCGAGACGGGTCTGCGATGCCCAGTGAGCTCACCGCCAGGCGACTCGGAGTGGACATCTGGGCCAGCAATCTCGTCTGAGGGTCGATTCATCTGGCAAAAGTCGCCGAACACGGTCAGCTGCCTGGATCGGCGGTCATCGCGCATCGTGGGGCAGATGCGATGGAGTGACCAGGTGCTGACCTACGAACTGGGAAAACCGCTGGCCAGGCCTTTGCTGGAATGGCACAACGATCGCGGCGTCCAAGTGATCCACGCCGGCCTCGTCGCCCGTGACAGCCATGGGATTCTCTTTGCGGGGAAGAGCGGTGACGGGAAGTCAACATGCGCGTTGGCGTGTGTCTGTGCTGGATTCGACTATTTGGGTGAAGACTTCGTCGGCTTGGAGCGTCGGCAGCCAGACGGGTCGTTTCTGGGCTACAGTCTCTACAATGCGGCATTCGTGACGAACGATCACCTGGCGCGCTTCCCTCAGCTGGTCCCTCACGCCACGCTCGGCATCCCGGCCCGGGACGACAAGTCGGTCGTCATCCTGTCGCAGGTGTTTCCCGAGCGGCTCAGACGCGTCGTCCCGATTCGGGTACTGGTGCTCCCGCGTCTAGGCGATGCTTCGGAATCGCGGGTTCGACGTGCTTCGAAGGGGGAGGCCTTGCTCGCACTCGGACCCAGCTCGCTCCTGCAGATACCGAGCCGCGGGATGGGCAGTTTCGCCAACCTGGCGGCGCTGGTCGAGCGCGTTCCTGTCTATTCGCTGGAGCTCGGACGTGATCTGCGATCGATTGCCCCTCGCGTCGGAGAAATCCTGACCGAGGCGACGGCTTTCGGGGAGGAGACCTAATGGCCTCCACACGTAGGGGAAGGATTCCCCTGTTCGAGCGCCTGCAGATCGAGTCGCAGTCGAACTGTAACCGGTCCTGCTGGTTTTGCCCCCGCACCTATGACCGGTCCGGAAAGTACCTCAACGCGGATGCGAAGTCCGTCTTCAATCGGATGCCCACCGAGACAATTCTGGACCTCCTCGACCAAGCGCAGGCGCTCGGGTTCCAGGAGCGCGTCGGCTTTCACCACTACTCTGAGCCCTTGCTCGACAAGCGAAACATCATGCTCGCCGAAGCGGCGCGCGGACGAGGCATGAAGCCCTATCTGCACACCAATGGTGACGCCTTGAAGCACGACGACGAGCTCTGCGAGCAGGTCAAGGACGTTTACGGGCTGGTCGTGGTGGGCCTCTACGACTACAGGACGAACGAGGAACTGGAGGGCCTCAAGCGGTACTGGCGACACCGCTTGGCCGGTGCCAACCTCAAGTTCAGCGCGATCGGGATTCTTGGCGCCCAGTCGGCCCAGAGCATCGGGGTCCCCAAGGCGCTGGTGCCGTCCGACGCCCGGATGGCGATTCCCGACCTCACCTACGCCAATGGGGCATGCCATCGGCCGCTGATCCGGATGATAATCCAGCACGATGGCGAGATGTGTAACTGCTGCGAGGATACCTCCGGGGCCTTCGAGCTCGGCAATGTCAATCAAAGCTCGCTGGAAGCGCTGTGGTTCTCCGAGCGGCATGTCCGCGTCGTCGAGGATCTCATTGCAGGTCGGCGAGCATCTTACGCGCTCTGCCGCAACTGCCCGCTGTCTCCAACCGGGCCGCCACTCGACGGCAGGAAGATCGACATCGCTCCCCGACGCTATCGCGGGGCGCCTCTGTCCGCGAAAGCGGCACACGCGACATAACTCCCTCTCTCCCCTGACAGGTCACGTCCGTCTCGAGGGGCGGGTGGTGACGGTGACGCTGAGGTCAACGAGGACGTGCACTGGATCGACAGCAGCACGGCGGCTGGCCAAGAGCGGGGCACCACGCGGCGGGCCACGGCTGGCGGCCCCCGCCGCACCCCGGGACGCAGGCCCGTCAGGCGAGAGGACCCCCTGGGAGATCCGTGGGATTCCCCGGGGGAACCTCGGCTGGCATGATGGCGGCGCGGCCTGCTGCCAGCCTCACGGCGCGCTCGTGAAGCTGCGGCGTGCCGAGTCGCTCTGACCAGGTCCCGAAGTCCGCGCGCGGTCCCGTCCAGCGAAGCGCGTCCACGTCGGCGCCGATGGGCGCATCGGCACGCAGCGTGGCCAGCTCCCGGAACAGCAGCGCGCGGTCGCGTTGCTCCGCGAGCGTCGTGGCCAGCCGCTGTGCTCCGCGCACGGACACGTCCCACCCGGTGGCCAGCTCCGGAATGTGCTCCAGGTGGTGATACCGGGCGAGCACGGTCGCCGCGGACCGGGTACCCCAGCCGGGCAGCCCGGGGTAGCCGTCCGCGCTATCCCCCACCAGGGCCAGCCAATCGGGAATCGAGGCCGGCCGGACGCCGAACTTCTGCCGCACCGCCGACTCGTTGCGCAGCTCGCGCGTGCGCCGATCCAGCTGGACGATCCGGTCGCCCCGCACGCACTGCGCCAGATCCTTGTCCGGCGAGCACACGACGACCTGGTCGACCCGCGCATCGGCCGCGGCCATCGCCGCCGCCGCGGCCAGCGCATCGTCGGCCTCGAACTCGACCATGGGCCAGACGACCACGCCGAGTGCGCTCAGCGCCTTCTCCAGCGGCTGGAACTGGGCGTAGAGCAGCGGGTCGATGCCCTCCCCGGTCTTGTAGCCCGGCCAGAGCGCGTTGCGAAACGATTCGATGACGTGATCCGTGGCCACCCCCAGATGGGTGGCGCCGCCCTCGAGCATGCCGAGCACCGACCCGACGACGCCGCGCACGGCCCTCAGCTCCTCGGGAGCGCTCCGGTCGAAGGCGGCCGCCGGCGAGAGGAAGTAGCGGAACAGCTCGAACGTCCCGTCGATCAGCTGGACGATCACGATCGGAACGATACGGCCGGGCGCCACCGTCGTCCATCGGAGATGGCGAGCGGCAGGGCCAGGATCCCGAGCACTACCCCGAGGAGACGCCGCCGGGGTCCCATCGCGTCGCTATGATAGCGCACCCCGGCCGTTGAGTTCCGCGCCGCCCCCGGCTATGCTCGGCCCCGTTGGAGCCCTCGTTCCCGATCGTCAGACAGCCCGCGCCGGGAAGGCGCATGCCGGTACTGGTCAGCGTGCCCCACTACGGCACGCAGCCGTTGCCCCAGGTCACCCGCGACGACTACACCGAGCCGTGGTTCGAGACCTTCGCCTACGGGTTCGCCGACACCTTCGTGGGCGATCTCTACGCCGACCTTCACGAGCAGGGGGCCACCGTGCTCGCCACCCCCTTCTCGCGCATCTTCGTCGACGTCAACCGCCGCCGCGACGACTTCGAGCACCGGGACGGCGAGGTGCGTTCGCGGCGCGGCGTGGTGCGCACCCACACGATGCGGGACGCGCCCATCTTCACGCGCCCGCTCGGGCTGGCCGACCTCGAGGCGCGATTGCAGACCCTCTACGATCCCTACTACACGGCCCTGGAGCGCCTGCTCGCCGAGCTCCGTCAGGCCCACGGCTACGCGCTGCTCCTCGATGGCCACACCGGGAGCCCGCGCCGGATGAAAGATCACCAGGTGATCATCGGCACGCGCCACGACGCGACGTGCGCGCCTCAGCTCGTGACGACCGTGGCCGCGAGCTTCACCCGCCACGGCTTCGAGGTGCACGAGAACGTCAGTGGCTACACCGGTGGCAACATCGTGGCCACGTTCGGTCAGCCCCGGACGCGCGGGGTCCACGCGCTCCAGCTGGAGATCAACGCGTCGCTGCTGATGACGACCAGCCGGGAGGAGTTCATCGCCCAGGTGTCGCGAGGTGGAGTCCCCGAGAAGGCGGACGGGAACATCGCCCGGGTGCGCGAGTGCCTCCGCGAGCTTCTGGCCGCCCTGCCCTCGGTCCTCGCGACCCTGCACGCGCCGTCGCGGTGAAGCGGCGCTTCCGGCTCCGCCACGGCCCAACCGCGGGTGACGCCGTGCGCATCATCCGGCGTCGTCCCGAGCCACTCCCTGTCCGACCGATCGTGGCCACCTGGCCACCGGGGCACCCGCCTGGATTGGCCGGACCGGCCCGCTCCCGGTGCTAAGATCGGGTGCACCGGGAGACGGCATGGACGACGCGGCCTTCGGCCTGACGATCAACGGGCAGCCGGCGCGGGTGGCCGGCGTGTCCCCCACGACCACGCTGCTCCAGTTCCTCCGCGCCCAGGGGTGGACCAGCGTCAAGGAGGGCTGCGCCGAGGGCGACTGCGGAGCCTGCACGGTGGCCCTCGTCGAGGCGGGGCCGGACGGCGTCGCGCGGTGCCGGGCCGTGGTGAGCTGCCTCCTGCTCCTCCCGATGGCCGCCGGTCTCGAGGTGTGGACGGCCGAGGGGATCGCGCCCGCGGGCGCGCTCCACCCGGTCCAGGCCGCGATGGTCGCCCACGGGGGCTCCCAGTGCGGCTACTGCACCCCCGGCTTCGTGATGAGCCTCTTCGCCGAGCACTACCGGCCGGGACGGGACGGCGCCGACGACGAGGCGCTCGTCGGGAACCTCTGCCGGTGCACGGGGTACCTGCCGATTCGCGCCGCCGCGCGCTCGCTCGGCGCCCCGGCCCCGGACGATCCCTTTCTCGAGCGGCTTTGCCGCCCGGGACCCGTGCCGGCGCCGGTCAGCTACGCCGCCGCCGGCGGGCGGTTCGATCGCCCCGGCCGGCTCGCCGAGGTCATCGCCCTGCTGGAGGCACACCCCGAGGCTCAGTTCGTGGCCGGCGCCACCGACCTGGCCCTCGAGGTCACCAAGCGCTTCCGCCGCTTCCCCGTCCTGATCGCCCTCGACGCGGTCAGCGAGCTCCAGGCGATCCGGCACGACGGGGACGGCTGGGAGCTCGGTGCCGGCGCGACGCTGAGCCGGATCGAGGAGGAAGTGGGCGGCGCCCTGCCCGCCCTCGGTCAGATGCTCACGCTCTTCGCGTCGCGGCAGATCCGGAACCGCGCCACGCTGGGCGGGAACCTGGCGACCGCCTCGCCCATCGGCGACCTGGCGCCGGTCCTCCTCGCGCTGGACGCCGAGGTGCGGCTGGCCGGGCCGCTCGGCGAACGGCGGCTTCCCCTCTCCGACTTCTTCACCGAGTACCGGTGGACGGCCCTCCTGCCGGGCGAGCTGCTGGTCTCGGTGCGGATCCCGCGGGTCCCCGCGCCCGGCGCCGTCCGTTGCGTGACCCGCGCCTACAAGGTCGCGAAGAGCCCGCGGGCGGACATCAGCACGGTGGCGGCCGCTTTCGCGCTCCACCTCGACCCGCGAGGCCGCGTCGTCCGGGCGCGACTGGGCTACGGCGGCGTCGCGAAGACTCCCGCGCTGGCGCGAGGCGCCGAGGCGGCCCTCGAGGGCCGGGCCTGGGATCCAGCGACGGTCGAGGCTGGGCGCCGCGCCCTGGCCGAGGAGTTCCAGCCGATCAGCGACCTTCGCGGGAGCGCCGGGTACCGGCGGCTCCTGGTGGCGAACCTCCTCGAGCGGTTCTTCGAGGACACGCGGGCGGAGGCCGGGGCGTGAGCCCCGGCGTGGTGGGCCGCCCCCTGCCCCACGAGAGCGCCGTGGGCCACGTGACCGGTCAGGCGCGCTACACCGGGGACCTGCCGGAGCCGCCGGGGCTGCTCCACGGCTGGCCGGTGATGGCCTCCCACGCGCGGGCCCGGGTCGTGGCGATCGACGGCGACGCGGCGCGTGCGACACCGGGCGTCGTCGCCGTCCTGACCGCCCGTGAGGTGCCGGGGGAGAACGACGTGGGGCCGGTGCGGCGCGACGAGCCCCTCTTCCCGGCCGAGGTCGTCTATCACGGCCAGGCCGTCGCCTGGGCCCTCGGCGAGTCGGAGGCGGCGGCGCGCCTCGGCGCCGGGCGCGTCGCGGTCGGCTACACGCCCCTTCCGGGAATCCTCACCCTGGACGAGGCCATCGCCCGCGAGAGCTACCACACCGAGACCCTCGTCATCCGCCGGGGGGACCCGGAGCGCGCCCTCGGCGAGACCGAGCGCGTCCTGAGCGGAGAGCTCCGGCTGGGCGGTCAGGACCACTTCTACCTGGAGCCCCACGTCGCCCTCGCCGACTTCGACGAGCAGGGCGAGCTGCTCGTGCACTCCTCGACCCAGCACCCGACGGACACCCAGGAGATCGTCGCCCGCGTCCTCGGGCTCGCCCGCCACCAGGTGATCGTGCGGAGCCTCCGCATGGGCGGCGCCTTCGGCGGCAAGGAGGTCCAGGCCAACCCGTTCGCCGCGGTCGCGGCGCTCGGCGCCTGGACGACGCGACGCCCGGTGCGCGTGCGGCTCAACCGCGACCAGGACATGATGCTCACCGGCAAGCGGCACCCCTTCCTCGCGCGCTTCCGCGTCGGGTTCGACGCCGAGGGCGAGCTGCTGGCCGTCGCGATCGAGCTGATCGCCGACGGCGGCTTCAGCCTCGACCTCTCCGAGGCCGTGCTCATGCGCGCCCTGTTCCACCTCGACAACGCCTACTACATCCCGCACCTCGAGGTCCGCGGCCGGGTCGCGAAGACCAACACCACCTCCCACACCGCCTTCCGCGGCTTCGGCGGACCGCAGGGCATGGTGGTCATCGAGGAGATCGTGGACCGCGTCGCCCGGACGCTCGGCCTCCCGCCGGAGGCCGTGCGCGAGCGGAACCTCTACCGCGGCCAGGGCGAGACGAACACGACGCACTA
This sequence comes from uncultured Candidatus Rokubacteria bacterium, assembly GCA_963708025.1. GTDB lineage: Bacteria > Methylomirabilota > Methylomirabilia > Rokubacteriales > DASRDR01 > CAVPSB01. The sequence goes on from CAVPSB010000049.1 coordinate 231,534, forward strand.
CGGCCAGGAGATCGGGGACAACCGGCTCGCCCGCATCTGGAGCGACCTGGTGACGTCGAGCGAGCTCGAGCCGCGCCGGGCGGCGATCGCCGGCGCCAACGCGGGGAGGCGGCACGTCAAGCGCGGCCTCGCGATCACCCCGGTCAAGTTCGGCATCTCCTTCACCCTGACTCACCTCAACCAGGCCGGCGCCCTGGTCCTCGTCTACCAGGACGGCACCGTCCAGGTGAACCACGGCGGCACCGAGATGGGCCAGGGCCTCCACACGAAGGTGTGGCAGGTCGCGGCCGAGAGCTCGGCGTGCCGCTCGAGCGCGTGCGCCTCATGCCGACCAGCACCGACAAGGTGCCCAACACCTCCGCCACCGCCGCCTCCAGCGGGTCGGACCTCAACGGCGCGGCGGTCCGGGCGGCCTGCGAGACGCTCAAGGCCCGCCTGGCCCCCGTCGCGGCGGCGCTCCTGGCCTCACGCCTCGGCCGTCCCGTCGACGCCGGCGAGCTGGTCTTCGCCGACGGCCGGGTGTCGGCGGGCGGCCGACCCCGGGACGGCGGTCGCGTTCGGCGAGGTGGCGCACCGGGCCTAGCAGGAGCGGATCAGCCTGTCGGCCACCGGCTTCTACGGGACGCCGGGCATCCACTACGACCGGCGCCCGGGGCCGCGGCCGGCCGTTCCACTACTACGCCTGCGGCGCCGCGGTGAGCGAGGTCGAGGTCGACGGGCTCACCGGCGAGCACCGCGTGCTGCGGGTGGACATCCTCCACGACGTCGGCGAGTCGCTCAACCCGCGGTGGACCGCGGCCAGATCGAGGGCGGCTTCGTCCAGGGCATGGGCTGGCTGACCACGGAGGAGCTGGTCTGGGACCAGGAGGGCCGGCTCCTGACCCACGGGCCGAGCACCTACAAGATCCCGCTCATCAGCGACGTGCCGGCCGCCTTCCACGTCCGCCTCCTGCCCCGGGCGGCGCAGGCGGGCGTCATCCACGGCAGCAAGGCGGTGGGCGAGCCGCCGCTCATGCTGGCCATCTCCGTCCGCGAGGCGATCCGCGACGCCGTCGCCGCCTTCGGTGGCGGCGGCGAGGTGCCGCTCGCCTCCCCCGCCACGCCGGAGGCGATCCTCCTCGCGATCGAGGCGATCACCCGCCGGCCGGCGGCGGTCCTTCCGGCCCACGGCTGACCAAGCGTGCATCACTGCTACCTCGGATCGAAAGGCCCGGACGACGGGAGGGCCGAGCGGCCGTCGATGTAGACGCCCGCCACGTCACGCTCGCCGCCCAGGGTGAAGAGGGCGCCGAGGGCCGCCTCCGGCGAGGCGGCGTGGGCCAGCACCGTCGCCAGCGTGCTGCCGGCCGGCGGGGTGAGCAGGACGGCGTCCGCGCGCTTCCCCGGCGTGAAGTCGCCGATCTCGCCCTCGAGGCCGAGCGCCTCGGCCCCCGCGCGCGTCGCGAGGTAGAGGAGGTGGGCCGGCGCCAGGACGTCGCCGTCCGGGCGGAGCATCTGGGTCGCGTAGGCCCAGAGCCCCTCCTTCAGGAGGCTGAACCCGGTCCCGCCGCCCACGTCCGAGCCGAGCGCGACCCGCACGCCATGGGCCCGGTGCCGGCGCAGCGGGAAGAGCCCGCTCCCGAGGAACGCGTTGCTCGACGGACAGTGGGCGACGCTCGCGCCGGCGGCCGCCAGGCGCGCCAGCTCGCCCTCGGTGGGGTGGAGGTCGTGGGCGAAGACGGAGCGGGGCCCGACGAGTCCGGACCGCTCGTAGACTGCGAGGTAGTCCGGCGCCCACTGGAAGCGGGCGTGGACCTCCTGGACCTCGTCGGGGGTCTCGTTGAGGTGGGTCTGGACGAGCAGGTCGGGCGCCGCGCGCAGCAGCGCCCCGGCAGCCTCCAGCAACGCCTCCGACGCGCTCACCGCGAAGCGCGGCGTCACCGCGTACCGGAGCCGGCCGTGGCCGTGCCAGCGGCGGATCAGCGCGAGGCTCGCCTCGTAGGCCCGGTCGGCCGCCAGGTGCAGCTCGGGCCGGAGCGCGCGGTCCGCGAGGACGAGCCCGCTGGCGACCCGGAGGCCGAGGGCCGCCGCCGTCTCGAACAGGATCGACTGGGCGGCCGGGAAGTGGGCCCCGAACACCAGGGCGGTCGTGGTGCCGTTCCGGAGCAGGCCGGCGAGGAACTCGCCGGCGACGGCCCGCGCGTGGCCGGGGTCGGCGAGCCGGGCCTCCTCGGGGAGCGCGTGGGCGGCGAGCCAGTCGAGCAGGCGGAAGCCCATGCCGCCGATCACGCGCACCTGGGGATAGTGGACGTGGGCATCGACGAAGCCGGGGAGCAGGAAGCCCGGGCGGAGGTCCACGACCTCCGCGGCCGGCGCCGCCGCCCGCGTCTCGCCGAAGCCCCCGGCCGCCACGATGCGACCCTCCTGGACCACCAGGCCGCCGTCCGAGACCGCCTGGAGGGCGCCGCCGTTGACGAACGGGCTCCGCGGGGTGTGGCAGAGCGACGCCCGCAGGAGCAGCGGGCGGGCCGGGGCGTCACACGGTGTACCGGGTCGGGCCTATCGCCCGATCGGATCGTTCGAGTGCCGCTGGCCCCGGTACGCCCCCGGCTCGTAGATGTCCCGCTCGTCGCCGCCGTGCTGCCGGGCGATCTCGCCGGCCATCTCGCGGGGCACGACGATCGGTCCGGTCGGGGTGTTGACGATGAGGTACGAGGCGGCCGGGGGTGCCGGCGGGCTCGTCGTGACCGTCTCCGGGGACCGCCGATCGGCCGCACCCCCTGGCTCCCCTCGCGCTGGCGCGCCGACGAGCAGGAGGCGACGAGCGCGATGGCGGCGAGGCTCGCTTCGAGACCGACGAGGCCGCGGCCCCTCATGCCGGTCCTCCGGCCCTACCGGTCGGCGGCCAGCACGGCGACCGGGTAGGCGTAGCGGATCCGGTCGCCGTCGCGCTGGAGCGGGATGCCCAGCCGGTCGTCCTCGAGCGACGCGGCGAAGATCTCGCGGATGCGGTCGGCGTCCCCTGGCTTCGGGAACGAGCGCCCCAGCAGCTCCTCCAGCTCGCTCTCCAGGCGGTACGTCGTCCGGCGCGGAGGCGGGAACGCCGTGTCCCGGAACAGCGCGGTCAGCTCGGTCAGGGGCATGGCGCGGACGTGAGATGGGTCGCGGAGGATCTCCATCCGGTTGAACTCGGCCGCCTTCGCCGGATCGGGGGAGGCCTCGGTGTCCACGACCAGCACCCGACCGCCCGGTGCGCACACCCGCCGCATCTCGGACAGGACCGCGCGCGGGTCCTGGAAATGGTGGAAGGCGAAGCGGCTGGTCACGATCGAGAAGGCGCCGTCGGGGTACGGCAGCGGCAGGACGTCGCCGAGGCGCCAGGTGACGTTCGTCAGCCCCCGCTCCTGCTGGGTGGCCCGGGCCCGGTCCAGCATGGCCGGCGTCAGGTCGATGCCGGTCGCGTGCCGCACGACCCGGGCGAACGCGCAGACGACGAGACCGGGCCCGCACGCCACGTCGAGCACGGTGTCCTCTGGCCCGGCGCCGACGAACGTGACCATGAGCCGCAGCGCCTCTTCGTTGTTGATCCCGGCGGCGGTGGCGAACGGCACCGCCTGCCGGGTGAACTGGTCGAGGATCTGCTCGCGATGGTCCGACACCCTGGCCTCCCCTGGCGACCCCTGGTCTCGCGCGTTGGATTCCGGCGAATCGCCTGCTGCCCGGGACTCTACGGCCTGGGCCGGCCAGCGTCAACCAGCCGTGCTCCCCCTCGAACGGTTCGACGAGGCCTACCGCCTCGCCCGGGGCGGTCCCGGCGTCATCAAGGTCGTCCTGGAGGTCTGATCGGCGGGGCGCTGCAAGATCGGGCACTTCGAGGCGATGCCCCGTCGTCCCTGTCAGACCGGCCGGGGTGCGCCAGGGGCACCGGGGGCCCCCCGCCAGAGCTCCCTCCATACCTTGCGTTTGGCGGGCCAGGCGCGGTACCCTCAACGGCACTCACAGTGCGTTTGATCGGGGGAGGTCTCGATGGACCCATGGCTCGCGGAAACCCTCCTGGACGTGGTCGCAGCGATCCTGCTGGGCGTGACCACGCTCTGGATTCTCCGGGGCCTGTTCCAGGCGTTCGGCAGCGGCGCCGCGCGCCCCGGCTCGCTCGCCGAGCGTCGTCCGTCACCCCGGCCCGCGTCCCCGCCCCCGGCCGAGCTCTCGGCCGCCGACCGCACCGGCACTCGTCCTCGGTAGGTCTCCGGGCGCCGACCCGGAGCTGATCCCCGCTCCGCCAGCCTGGAGGCGCTCGCCCTCCCCCCGACGCACCGGGGGCCCGACCCCGAGTCTCACATCCTGCTTGCCCGTCCGGGTGGACCCGGCTAGGTTCCTTCAAGCGCCTAAGTCAATCGCCGATGAGTCAAGTTCTCGTGGGCGGGGCCGAGGAGCGAGCAGCGCTAGGACGCAGGGAGTCGCCGACCGCAGGCGTACTCCTCGTACGCCGAGGATCGGCGACGACCCCAAAGGCCGAAGGCCGTCCGAACAGCGACGCGATGCGACGCTCATCGGCCCCGCCCACTAGCCCTTGACGCTGCCGGCGGTGAGCCCCTCCACCATGTACTTCTGGAGGTAGATGTAGGCGGCGATGACCGGCAGGGTCGTGAGCACGGCGCCGGCCATCAGGTAGCCCCAGCCGTAGACGTCGCCGGTGATGAAGGAGGAGAGCCCGACCGGGAGCGTCCGGAGCTTCACGTTGGTGATGAACACCAGCGCGTAGAGGAACTCGTTCCAGGCCTGGGTGAAGGCGTAGAGCGCGGCGGCCAGCAGGCCGGGGGCGGCCAGCGGGAGCACGATCCGCCAGAAGGCGCCGAACCGGGTGGCGCCGTCGATCATGGCCGACTCCTCGAGCTCCTCGGGGATCGACTCGAAGTACCCCATGAGCAGCCAGGTCACGAAGGGCACCGTGAAGCTCGGATAGGTGACGATCAGACCGGCCAGGCTGTCGGCCAGCCCCAGGTTCCGGATCTGGGCGTAGAGCGGGATGAACAGGATCGAGGGCGGCACCAGGTAGGTGATGAGGACCGCGCTGGCCATGACCGCCCGTCCGCGGAAGCGGAGACGGGCCAGCGCGTAGGCGCCGAGGGTGCCCACCGCGGTGGCCAGGAACGTGCTGCTCACGGAGACGACGATGCTGTTCCGGTACCAGCCCAGGAACTCGGTCTTGCCGAGGAGGTGCTCGTAGTTGTCCCCGGCGAAGGGGCTCGGCCAGAACATCGAGACCACGCTCCGCATCTGGGTCTCGCTCTTGAAGGACGTGATCGTCATCCAGTAGAACGGGAAGACGACGATCAGGACCAGCGCGAGCAGGAACGCGTAGGTGGCCGCCGACTGCAGGCGCCCGATCGCGACCGCCCGCCTCCCCCGCCCGCCGGCGCTCATCGCGTCCTCTCCGGCGTCACCGGGCCCGGCTCCGCTGCATGTAGCGCGCCAGCACGATGATGACGAGGGCCAGCGCCGGCAGCATGTAGAGCGCGACCGCGATGGCCTCCCCCAGGCGCTGGGCCCCGAACGCGATCTCGTAGGTCAGCACCGGCAGCACCTGGGTGGCCCCGCCCGGCCCCCCCTTGGTCAGGATGTAGATGATGGCGAAGTCGTTGAAGGTCCAGATCGTCGAGAGCAGCACGACGATGATGACGATGTTCCGGATGCCGGGGAGGGTGACGTGCCGGAACCGCTGGCGGGCGGTGGCGCCGTCCACCGCCGCCGCCTCGTAGAGCTCTCCGGGGATGGCCTTCATGCCGGCCAGGAAGCTGACCCCGAAGAACGGGAAGCCGCGCCACACGTTCACCGCGATCACCGACGCCATGGCCGTGCCCGGCTCGCTGAGCCAGCCCACGCCGGTCGGCAGGATGCGGAAGACCTTGACCAGGAGATAGTTGAGGACCCCCAGGCTGTAGTCGTAGATCCACAGGAAGTTCAGCGCGGAGACCACGGTGGGCGCCACCCACGGGATCAGCAGCACGCCCGTCCAGAAGCCCCGCCAGCGGATGTGCGAGCTGAGCACGAGCGCCATGCCCATGCCCAGGACCAGCTTGACGGCGACCGAGGCGAACGTGAAGGTGAAGCTGTTGGCGACGGCGCGCCGGAAGAACCCGTCGAAGGTGAGGCGGACGTAGTTCTCGAACCCGATGAACACGGGCGGCATGCCCACGTACTTGCGGGTGAGGCTGAGGTAGACGGCATAGCCGAAGGGATAGGCGACCAGCGCGAGGACGAGGAGGACGATCGGCAGGACGAACAGGAAGCCGAGGCGGTAGTCGGGCCCGAGCACGCGCGCGAGCCCGGCCCGCCCCGGTCGGCCCGGGATCCGGAGCGCGGCCTCCTTCGGGCGAAGCTCGATCGCGGTCGTGGGCATGGGAGGCGCGCCCGCTCCCCTAAATCAGGCGTCCGTCCGACTATGTCGTGTCGAGTGTCGTGCCATGTGGGCCATGGACAGCCTCCGAGCGGCGGCTTCGCCGCCGCCACGACGGGGGGTCGGGGGGGTCTTCCGAGACTCCCCGAAGGACCTAGGCCCGGCTGCGGATCTTGTGGATCTCCTCCACCCGCGCGTGCGCCTCCTTGAGGGCCTGCTCGGCCGTGAGCCCGCCCACCACGACGCGACCGGCCATGTCGGTGAGGATCTTCTGGCCCTGCACCTCGGCGGCCGCCGGCGTCATGGGCCCCGGGTAGCCGATGTTCACGCAGCGGAGGATGTTCTGGAGGATCGCGTCGAAGTTCGGGTCGGACTTCCAGTAGGGATTGTCCACCCGTCCCTTGTAGACGGGGCCGGCCTGCCCGGTGGAGGCGTTGACGTACTCGGCGAAGCGCTTCTCGTCCTCCACCCAGCGGATCAGGTCCTCGCAGAGGTCGGCCCGCTGGGTCTTCTGGAAGACCGCCCAGTTGTAGCAGCTCGATCCGACGAAGCTCCCGGCGGGACCGCCCGGGGTGAGGACCAGGAGGGTCTTCGGCGTCAGCTCGTGCTTGCGGTTCACCATGGCGTAGTAGAGGCTCGCCCCGTTGTTGGTCGTGACGAGCTTCCCGGCCATGTAGGCCTCGTTGTTCGACACGTCGGTCCAGCCCATGACCCCCGGCGGCTGGATCTTGTGCTTCTGGATCGTGTTGACGGCGAACTGGAGGGCCGCCAGGTTCGGCTTGAGGAGGCTGCTGGCCAGGGCCGGCTTCCCGTCCTTGTCCCAGACGCCCCCGCCGTAGTCCCAGAGGATGTTCTGCATGAACCCGTCGCCGTCGTCGGAGCGGTTCAGCGTCTGGCCGAAGCCCCACAGGTCCTGCGACGGATCCTGGGTCTTCCGGGCGAACTCCACGACGTCCGGGTCGTAGACCTTGGGCGGCTTGAGCCCCTTGGCCTCCATGACGTCCTTGCGGATGAAGAACACCGTGGTCATCGAGTAGCGGGCGACGGCGAGGAACTTGCCGTCGAACTGCATCAACCGCTCGGCGAACGGGAGCAGCCCGCCCCGGGCGGCCGCGATCTCGGTCGCGACCTTGCTCACGTCGCGCAGGGCCGCCTTGTAGCGCATGGGCCCGTAGAGGTTCATCTCGGCGAGGTCCGGCGGATTCCCGGCTTCGATCGCCGCCACGAACTTCTGCTCCCGGTCGCCGAAGGTCGCCCAGTCCAGCTCGACCTCGACGGACCGCTCCTTGGCCCACGCCTCGACGTGCCGGGTGAGGACGTCGTTGGCCGCGGTGACGAAGCTCTTGAACAGCCACACGCGGAGCTTGGCCTTGGGCTGGGCGGACGCCATGGAGCGAAGCACGTGGAGCCCGGCGGCGGCGCTCCCGGTGATGGCGGCCGCCCGGCGCAGGAACTCTCGCCGGCCGATGCGCCCGGCGGCCAACTCCTCGGCGACGCTGCGGAGACGCTGGTCAGTCATGGAGCCTCCCGGGCGCGGGGTCGGCTGGCCCCGGCCCGCCGGTCGTGCGGTTCTCCCGGCTCGCCTCGCCGGGCTGGATGGGGACCGGCTGATGGCTGAGCATCGGGTGGAACTCTCTGCGCGAGCGCTCGGTCGGATCGGGACCGGTCAGCGAGCGATCAGGTCGACGCTCCGACCCTCGGCAAATCCGAGGATGCGCCCGCCGCCGCGCCCCTGTCAAGAGCGATGCCCCCCCGAACGGATCTAGCGGGGCGGCTTGCGGAAGAGGTCGTCGAGCGCGCGGCGGGCGTCGGCGGGGCGCACGGAGCTGGCGAGGCGTCGCGCTCGACCGTCACCCGGCGCGTGAACTCCGGGCAGTCGTTGGCCCCCGCCTTGTCGACGATCCGCTCGGGGATCGGCCGGGCGCACTCGAAGCGGCGGCCGGGATCGAAGTGGCCGCACTGCCTACAGGCGCGAAGGGCCGCGCCGCACGTCGGGCAGGCGCCGGTCGGGCCCGCCCCCGGCGCGAGCCGCGTCCCGCACTCGGCGCAGCGCCACACCGAAAGCGGGCCGAGGACGGGCCCGCCGGGCGGCCCCGGCGAGCCTGACCGCTCGGGCTTCGCCCCGGCGTCACCACGTCCGGTGTCCTGATAGCCCCGCTGCCGGTACCGTCGGTCGTTCACGGGCCCAGTGTACCGCGACCGCAGGGCGATGGGGACGCAACTTCGGCGGCTGCCGACCTCGATCGGCCTCGCCGCGCTCGGCGCCGGCGCGGCCGGCGCCGCCCTGGCCCCTCCCTACCCTCCACCTGGCGCGGGCCACGCCGGGTCGGCTATGCTCCCTGACACGAAGACGCGGGCGCTGCCGGAAGCCGAGCGCTGGCAGCTCCTGCCCTCCTCCAACCCCTCGGGCGAGCGCAGGGAGACCAGGCGTCAACCTGCCGTGGAGGCGACCATGGATGAGCGCGAGCTCCGCGAGTGGATCGGGCAGGTTCAGGACCGGCACGCTGAGCCGCCGCCGGTTCACGCAGATGATGGTCGGCCTGGGGCTCACCGCTCCGATGGCGGCCCAGATGCTGGATTGGTCGGGGGCTGGGGTCGGGACCGCCCGGGCCCAGACCCGGCCGGCCTTCACGCCGACCCAGCGGGGCGGCGGGGGCCCGCTCCGGCTGCTCTGGTGGCAGGCCCCGACGCTCCTGAACCCCCACTTCGCCATCGGCACCAAGGACCAGGACGGCTCGCGGCTCTTCTACGAGCCGCTGGCGGCCTTCGACCCCGACGGAAACCTCGTCCCGGTCCTGGCCGAGGAGGTCCCCAGCCTCCAGAACGGCGCCGTCGCGAAGGACGGCCGCTCCGTCACGTGGAAGCTCAAGCACGGGGTCCTCTGGCACGACGGCCGGCCCTTCACGGCTGATGACGTCGTCTTCAACTGGGAGTACGCCGCCGATCCCGCCACGGCGGGAACCACGATCGGCTCCTACCGGGATATCGAGCGCGTCGAGAAGCTCGACAGCCACACGGTGCGGATCGCCTTCGCGAAGCCGAAGCCCTTCTGGTCAGAGCCGTTTTGCGGCAACCGGGGGATGATCATCCCCAAGCACCTCTTCGAGGCGTACAAGGGCGCCAAGTCGCGCGAGGCCCCGACCAACCTGAAGCCGGTCGGGACCGGCCCCTACCGGCTGGTCGACTTCAAGCCCGGCGACGTCGTCCGGGCCGAGATCAACCCGGCCTACCACGTCCCGAACCGGCCGTTCTTCGACCAGCTCGAGATGAAGGGCGGCGGCGACGCGGTCTCGGCCGCCCGCGCCGTGATCCAGACCGGGGAGTTCGACTACGCCTGGAACATGCAGGTGGAGGACGAGATCCTGCAGCGGATGGAGCAGGGCGGCAAGGGCCGGGTGAACGTCGCCCCGGGGTCGAGCGTCGAGCACATCCAGCTCAACCAGGCGGACCCGTGGCGAGAGGTGGACGGCGAGCGCTCCAGCGTGAAGTCGGCCCATCCATTCCTCACCGACCCGGCGGTGCGCGGCGCGGTGCAGCTCTTGGTCGACCGGGGCTCCGTCCAGGAGCAGATCTACGGGCGGCTCGGCCAGGCCACCGCGAACTTCCTCAACGCCCCGCCGCGCGTCCGCTCCACCAACACGCGGTGGGAGTTCAACCCGGACAAGGCGAACCAGATCCTCGACGCCGCCGGCTGGAAGCGCGGCGCCGACGGCGTCCGGAGCAAGGACGGCAAGCGCCTGAAGGTCCTCTACCAGACCTCGGTCAACGCGCCCCGGCAGAAGACCCAGGCCATCGTCAAGCAGGCCCTGACCCGGGCCGGCTTCGAGGTCGAGCTGAAGTCGGTCGTGGCGTCCGTGTACTTCTCCTCGGACCCCGGGAACCCCGACACGTACCGCCAGTTCAACGCCGACATCCAGATGTACACCACCGGCCCCGACGCGCCCGGACGCCCAGGCCTTCATGGAGCGGTTCGTCTCCTGGGACATCGCGTCGAAGGCGAACAAGTGGCAGGGCCAGAACGTCGTCCGGTGGCGCAGCGAGGAGTACGACCGGCTCTGGCGGGCGGCCGAGACGGAGCTCGACCCGGTGAAGCGGTCCGCCCTGTTCATCCGCATGAACGACCTGGTGATCCAGAACGCGGTCGTCGTCCCGCTGCTCTGGCGGAGCGGGGTGTCCGCCGTCTCCAGCAAGCTGCGGAACGCCGACAGCTCCCCCTGGGACTCGGACCTCTGGCGCCTCGCCTCCTGGTACCGGGAGGCCTGAGGTTCCAACTCAGAAGGTGCCCGTCCGGAGACGAACGAGGGGGGCCCGGGCCCCCCTCGTTGCCGCTTGGCCGGACCTCCCTACCCGCGGGCGCGGGCCGCCTCGATGGCGCCCTCCTCCCAGATGCTGTGTTTCCGCGTCTCCGGCATCACGAAGATCGCGATCAGGAACATGACGGCCGGCACGATGATGGGGTAGAGCAACGCGTAGCCGACGCTCCCGGTCGAGAGGTACATCGAGGTCGTGACGATCGGGACCAGCCCGCCACCCCAGCCGTTGCCGATGTGGTAGGGCACCGACACCGACGTGTAGCGGATGCGGCTGGGGAAGAACTCGGCCAGGAACGCCCCGATCGGCCCGTAGGTCATGCCCACGTAGTTGACGAGGATCACGACGATGAGAATCGACATCGGGTAGTTGACGGCCTTCGGATCGGCGTAGACGCCCAGGGCGGAGTAGAGCGGGTAGTACGTGAGTGAGGCCAGCGCCATGCCGCCCAGGATGATCGGCTTGCGGCCGACCTTGTCCGACAGCCAGCCCCAGAAGATCAGCGTCGGGGTGGCGATCAGCAGCGCGATGCCCACGATGTAGCTGGAGGTCAGCACGTCGAGCTTCTTCACCGTCTGGAGGAAGTAGAGCGCCCAGAACTGGCCGCTGTACCATACGCAGCCCTGTCCCAGCACGACCACGCTGGCGATCGCCACGTACTTGAAGTTGTTGCTCATGAAGGCTTCGTGCCACGGGTTGGTCGTGGTCCGGCCCCGGGCTTTCATGTCCTGGAAGATCGGCGTCTCGCCGAGCGAGAGCCGGATCCAGATGGCGATGGCGACCAGGAGGAGCGAGATGATGAACGGCAGCCGCCAGCCCCAGTCGTTGAAGGCCTCGACGCCCAGGTAGGTCCGGATCCCGATGATCGTCGCCAGCGACACGACGATGCCGAGGGTGGGCGACGTCTGCAGCCATCCGGTGTAGTACCCGCGATGCTCGTCCTCGATGTGCTCGGCGACGTACGTGATGGCGCCTCCGTACTCCCCGCCCAGGCAGAGCCCCTGGATCAGGCGCAGGCCGAAGAGAATGAAGGCCGCGGCGAGGCCGATCGACTGGTAGGATGGCACGAAGCCGATGCGGGCCGTCGCCAGGCCCATGCCGGTCAGCGTGACGATGAAGGTGTACTGCTGGTCTGCCGTCTTCCCTTTGTCCCTTCGAGGCCTCGCCCACACGGCAGCGGGCCGTGGCGACGCGCGTAGATCTCCGGATGCTGGAGCTCACGGCCGGGACCTCGAGCACCAACCTTGCCAAGCGGAGATTTCGGCAAGCTGGCGATTCATTGAGGGTCTCCTGCAAGACCCGCTGCGCGCACATGTGGTATCGGTACTGTATGCCGCGGTATTGTCACCATGGTTCTGCCCGCGCTGCCGGCCAGCACCGGACCGAGATCGGACGGGTGAGACACCACAGCCTCCCGAGTGACCAGGAGGCCGTGTGCCTTCCGTTCGGCTGACCGCAGTCGGTCAGTGCGCCGTGTAGGGGTAGATCACCGCCTGGAGCGGCTTCAGCCGGAAGGCGTTGCAGGCGTTGTAGATCTGCGGGCAGTTCGAGAAGGCGACCAGGACGTCCATCTCCGCGCGGAAGTCGATGGAGTCGCCGGCCTTGCTCCGGGGGACCTGGATGGACCAGTTCCCGTCCGGCCCGATCGGGCAGTTCATGAACACGTTCATGTTGAACGGGACGTCCTTGGCGGCGATCCCCCAGGGCTTGATGGCCTCGGCCAGGTTGTCCCGGCAGTTCCGGGTGTCCTTCACGCCGTAGCGCCGCTCGTTGGTGAAGCGGCTGCACGCCCCGGCCAGGAAGTCGTGCACGCCGCACGTGTCGGCGATGATCGTCATCATCGCGCGCGCCCGGTCGGACCAGAGCACCGTCCCGACCCTCGGGTACACCCACCGGTTCAGGCTGATGGTGTTGACGATCGAGAGTCGCTCCTCGAGGTCGGCCAGCGGGAAGCAGATCAGGTCGGCCACCTGCTGACCTTCGAGGTCCACGATGCGGAGCACCTCCCCCGCCCGCAGCTCGGCGGCGAAGTGCCCGGCGGGGGCGATCGTCTGCTCGCGCCGCGGGTTCTTCACGCCCGGATCACTCATGTCGCGGCTTCCTTTCCCCGGGGCGTCACCTCGTGACACCCAGCAGTCCGCGCGTCACCATCGCGTCGAAGTAGTGCCCGTACGGGTGGAGCAAACCCACCTGCAGCACGTACCAGCCGCGGGTCCGCCCCTGAGCCCAGAACTCCTCGACCCATCGCCCGGCGTCGATCAGCAGGCCCTCCCCCGCGACCTCGCGCCGGACGCGCTCGGGCACGACCACCTCGTCCCAGGCCGCCGGCGGCAGCGCCGCCACGACGCTCTTCGTCCGCTCGGACACCGCGCGCCGGTAGCCGCGGAGCGCGGCCGCGTCGATGTCGGCGCTCAGGGCCTCGACATCATGCCCGGTCATGCCCGGGCCCACGTCGCGTCGCCGGAGGCCCAGGCGCCCGTTCCAGTCCCCCTCGTCGAGCACCTGCGGGCGATCGGCGACCAGCCGGCTCACCGCCGCGTCCTCGACGCGCGCGGCGTGCCACACCAGCCAGACGATCGAGTTGACGCCGTGCGGCCGCTGCCGGAGCTGGCCGTCGGTCACCCCCGAGAAGAGCTCCTCGACGAAGCCGTCGTGGACGGCGTCGTAGCGAAGCATGACCAGGTCGCGCGCATCCATGTGCGGATCCCCCTTCTCGGCGGGCCGTCCGTCCCACCGCTCCCGGCGAGATCTTACCCCGTTCCTGGCGGTGACGGCGAGACGGTCCTGGGGCGTGAACGAACCCGGGGTCGAGGGAACACCACCGAGAGGAAGGAGGCCGGGGGGCCCCGGAGGAGGCGACGGCCCGACGCGCCGCTACCGGACCCGGCTCAGCTGGAGGCCCGCCGCGACCCGGCCGCCCTCGCCGCCGAGGCCGACCAGCGTCCGCGGCGCCGCCAGCGTCTGCGCCGCCGTGACCAGCCGCCCGGTCAGGGT